>NZ_OZ038524.1:477500-1077500 GCF_964036635.1 Tenacibaculum dicentrarchi | reverse complement strand
AAAAACAAAATAGAATTTACATTATCTAAAGAAAATATTAATCAGGCAATTGAACAAGGCTACATATTAGCTAAAGACTGCTTTGGCTTAACAAGCTTGACTGTAGTAGCACGAGAAAACACATTAATAACCGCTTTTGTTAGATTTAGCGATATAGGAGTAACAAATTAATAATGGACAGAGCTAAACAAACAAATTTATTTAAGGCAAATTCAGTAGAAACAACTGACAAGCCTTTTATAAAAAAAAACATTTTAAAAAGTGTAAAATATGCATTAACAGACTATGTTAATTACATTAATAAAAATATAAGACTAGTTCAAGAAAATGGTACAATTACAATTCCTTTAAAAGAATTAGAAACAAGATATTACATAAGATCTAGTAAAGAAAAAAAAACGATAAAAGAACAAGTTTTAAAAAATAATTTAAAGACTATTGTAGTTAACAATGAAGGTGCTATAAAAGTTAACAGTTACAATGAAAAAGATAATTTTTTCATTGTAAAAACAGATAAAAAAATTAAAACAATTGCTATAAAATTAGATGGTAAAAATATTCCTTTAAAATATGAAACAGCAATAGCTTACACTGTTCAGTTAGATAAATTAAATGATAAAGAAACAAAAAAAGTAGAAACTGAATTATTTGAAAAAAATAATCAGGATATTTTTACGGAAAAACCAAGTGATAATGAAAAAAAGAATAAAAAAATTAGAGCATCTATTAAGGCAATAAATGTTAAAGATAAAACTATAGTTCTTAATTCTACAGAAAAATTAGAATTTATTTATTTAAAAGAAGATGATTCTCAATTAAGGAAGCAGTTAGATGCTATTAAGATTTTAAGAGATAATCCAAGAAAAGAACATACGCCTCTTCAAAAATTGTTTGATCCATCAAATACTGCAATACAATATTTTGAAGAAAATGTTACACATAATAATCCTAAACCATATTTTGAGATTTTAAATGACCTAGATATTGACGGTGTAGATCAACAGCAAAAATTTGTAAATAAAGCCTTAAAAACTAAAGATTTTGCTTTGCTAGAAGGTCCTCCTGGTTCAGGGAAAACTACAGCTATTATAGAATTAATTATTCAATTAATAAAACAAAATAAACGTGTTTTATTAGTTTCCGCTACCCATGTGGCTGTTGATAATGTAATTCATCGAATACTAAAAAAATATAAAAAACAATGTGAAGGATTGGTGGTTCCTCTTAGAATAGCTTCAGATATAACTAGTATAAGAAAAAAAAGTGTAGAACCTTATGAATTGAAAACTTTTATAAAAAAAACAAAAGAAGAAATAACTAAAAATATAAGAACAAAAAATATTAATGAGAGTGGTAAATTGCTATTAGAGAATATTGATACTGATAATAATGTTTTTGATGATATTATTTTGAAATCGGCAAATTTAGTTGGAGGAACAATGATTGGAATTTTACAGCACCCTGATATTCAAAAAGGTGGTATACAGGAAATGTTTGATGTTATGATTGTAGATGAAAGCTCTAAGGTTACTTTTTCAGAATTTATAGTTCCAGCATTGCATGCTAAAAAATGGATATTAGTTGGTGATGTAAATCAATTATCTCCTTATACCGAAGAGTATTTTATTAATGAAAATATTGATGCAATAATTAAAGATAAACAAGTAAAAGAAAAAATAGCTGCAGCTTATACCGTAAACCAAAAACTGTATTCTACAAAAAGATGGGATAAAGAAAGTGTTAAAATCTTGTTTTCAATGAATCATAATGAAAATGATTTTGCAGATTATGAAGTCTTTAAAATACCTACAAATTTTGAGGTTAACAATATTAATATTTTAACACTAAATAGCGTTGATCTGATAATTTGTGAACCTACAAGAGCGCATAAAAAAATTATTTCAGATTATGTTTATGTAAAAGCACATGTATTTGAAAACAAGATTGATCTTATTTCATTTAAAAATAGACAAAAATATTTTCATAAAAATACAGGGAAAAATAAAAATTTCTCTACTCATAAATTTGAGTTTATAAGTGATAAAAAACAAGATTGGAAAGAATTGGTTGGTAGTAATTTAAGCCAAATGTATCAATATCGTTTAGATGAAAAATCTAATGCAGAATACAAAAAAGAGTTTGAGTTTTTAGTTCCTAATGAATTTCAAAAAGATGTTGAAAAAATTAGAAGAATAGCAATGCCTTCTATACTCGAATTATTACAAATTGGTGTAGGAAATCCCGACCCAGAAGACCAATCACGTCAATTAATTTACAAAGGCTTTAAAGGAGCTGATACAGTTATATCTAATAAGTTTCAAACGCTGTCTTATCAACATAGAATGGAAGATGAAATTGCAAGTATTTCAAGAGAGCATTTTTATGATAATGAAAATTTAAAAACAGCAAATACAGTATCTCAAAGAACAAATATTTTAGATTGGTATAAACCAAATGATAAAAAAGTTATTTGGATTACTAATAAATATCGAAATAAAAGCAAAAAAATTGTAAATCATAAAGAAGTTGAACAAATTAAGTTTGAATTAGAGGCATTTATAGAGGAAGCGAAATATCATCCTAAACAAGATAATAATAATTACGAAATAGCAGTTTTAAGTTTTTATAACGATCAAGTAGCAGAATTAAAAAAAATGTTAAGATCGCTATCTAACAAATTTAAAGAGAATAAGATTTTTACGATTAATAATGTAGAAATAACACTAAGTACTGTCGATAAGTTCCAAGGAGACGAAGCTGACATGGTACTTCTATCTTTTACAAAATCGACTAAAAAAGCCCATTACAATAGCCCTAATCGATTAAATGTAGCTTTAACACGTGCTCGTTTTAAACTAATCCTTTATGGTAACAAAGACATGTTAACCAAAAATGCACAATTAGAAGCGCTTAGAAAAATTGCAAATAAAATAGATGGTAGATTAAATAATTAAAAAGAAAATATGAAATTAACAAAAAATATACATATAAATAAATACAGAATATTAGCAGATTATAAAGTAAAAGTATCAAAATCTCCTTTTATGTCTGTTCTTCAATTAGCAAATGAAAAAGGAGGCATATTAACTCCTGATGTTCTCTATGATCAATTAATGCAACCTTTAGCGATAAAAGCATGTGAAAACTTATTAGAAAGATTAACCTCAATGAATTACTTTGAGGCGTTCTTTAAGTACGATTTATTCGATGAAACAGAAAAAAAATTCCATGAACTTACCTCTTTTGGTGAACAATCTATTGAAACTAAAGATTTTTATGATAAAAGAAATGGGCTTTTAGAAATTTGGGTTGCTCATGATAATGAGTTTACGCCAAATATTGTTATGATAAAGGAATTAACTTCCGATAAAGACAAGAATAACGAAACAAACAAAATAGAGAAGATAAATAATGAATTAAAGAGATTAATAAATAATACAAAAATTATTTCTCTTAAAAATAATGCTTTTACCATAGATGAAATAGAAAGTCAAATAGAGTTTTTAGAAAGTAGTTACGAAAAATTGTCAATTACATTAGAAAATAATAACAGTAAAATTGAATTAGCTGGCTTTATCAAGCATAAAAAAGAAAACAAACAAGAAGTAATAGCTTCTATTTTAATAAATAAATTTCATAATAATTATCTTCCTAAAGAAAACATCTTATTAAAAGATTTTAATAATCAAGATATTTCATTAATTAGAAATATTAAAATAGAAGAACCACGTTTTATAGAAACAGATTTTGATTCAATAACAATACCGAATATAAAAGTAAGCCCAAAATATTTAGAGGATGCAAAAAAATGGTTTGAAGCATTACTTAAACAAAGAGTGAATCGTTATTTTTTATCTGATGAAGAATTTAATCAATTTGAAAATGATATTGCAAATAAATTTGAACTTTATAAAAATCACCTAATAAATAGTATAAACAGGCAACAATTAATAGAAATATTTGAAGAAGAAGATTTTTATAAAAAAACTAAGTTAGAAACAATAGATTATTTAAATTATTAAAAAAAAGCAATGAAAGAATTAGTACACACAGAAAATTTTGAAAATAAAAAAGCACTAAATAATATTTTTATTCCTACAGATAAAAAATGGATTAGTACAGAAAACGATAATTTATCTATAATAGAATCTGGTAAAAATGGTGTTTTGTTTCATAAAATAATTACTGATATAGAAAGTGCTGAAGAAATGATTTGCTTACAGTCTTTTTTAATTCAAGATACCAAAATAATAGATGCTTTATTAAAAGCAAAAAAAGAAAGAGATGTCAGAGTTTTTGTAATGGGATGTGCTGAAGCTAAATTAGAATCAAACCCTTATGATGAAGAAGATAGTTTTATAACAAAAGAGTACAAAAAAATGTTGGAGGATAAATTTAAAAATAATTTTACTCATAGGCAAGCGGGTAATTTACATGCAAAATTTATTTTAATCGATCCTAAAAAAAACTCTAAAGGATATATTTTTACAGGTAATTTTAATGAAAAGCCATTTTTTGAAAATCCTGAATTAGCCGTTAAACTTTCTAACACTCAAATAACGGAACTATTTAAAATTTTTGTATATCATTTTTGGGAACATACTACTGATGAGCAAACCAATACTAGTCAATTTGATAAAATCAAAAAAATTAATAAATTTAGTCTACCTCATTTATCTGAAATACTTTTAACTTCTCCTAATATCGAAATATCTAACTTAAAAAAAACCTTACTTGAGGCTGTTTCAAAAGCAAAAGAAGAAATACAAATTTCTACCTTCGGATTAGATATTAAACATGTATTATCAAATAAAATTTTAGATAAACTGAAAGCAGGGATAAAAGTAACCATCTATTGTAGACCTAGATTAAAAACTATTAATGATAATATAGATGTACTTGCTAAACATGGTGCTAAAATTGTTTGTCACCCTTTAATTCATGCAAAATCTTTAATTATTGACAATAATGAAGCTTATATTTTTTCAGCAAATTTTGAAGCACATGGAATGGATACAGGATTTGAAATTGGAACAAAATTAAACACAAATCAAAAAAATGACTTATTAAAAATATATGCGAATTGGAAAGAAACTTTTCCTTTTGAATACATACACGAAAATAAAATAATTAATACAGATAAATATCAATATTTAAACAAAGAAGGAAAACTAACAGGTTTAATGCATATTGAAAATCATGAGAATAAAAAAATCTCAAAAAAAATAACAACACTAAAAGATTTAAACTTGTTGTTTCTAATAAAAGAACCTCAAAAATTTAGTTCAAAACAATTAACAATAGAACTGAAAGCTGAAATTAATAGTATAAATAATTACATCAAAATTGAAACTATTAATACAGAAAGTGAAATAATCGAAATTAAAACAGGAAGAAGTAAAAAACAAAAAACAGAAAAAGTATTATTGTTAAACACTTCTAAAATAAGTAATATTCCTAATTTTCTATATAAACTAAATGAGCTAGATAAAAATATAAAAGTATATGCAAAGTAAAAACAAACAAATACTTTTAACATGGGACGCTTTTAATAATGGTTTTATTGTTACTGCAAAGGTTTTAGAATCATTATTATTAGAAAAAAAAATCATTATAAATAAAATCTATTATTTACAGAATCAGAATTTATCAAATGAAAATTTAGCTGAAATAGATATTTTTTTTGAAAGAAAAAAACACAAAGAAGTTTTAGATAAATTTAATGATATTAGAATTAAAGAAAGATTAAAAGATAATCGGAAAATCAGTGAATTAATAAAACTAGAAACTCAAACGCTTCCTAAATTTGAAAATAAAAAAATCTCAATTAATGGAGTAACTAATTATCAATCTATTTATGATAGTCTGATAAAATTCATAAAAGAAAATTTTTATAGTAAAGATAATATTGATTTACATATAAACATTTCTCCAGGAACACCGCAAATGCATGTAGTTTGGTTAATGTTAAATTCTGCGGGTTACTTACCTATAAATACAACTTTGTGGTCAAGCCAGTTTGATAAAATTAAAAAGATAACCTATATAGAAGAAATAAAATTTAAACCTAATATTTTTCTAAGTGAATTATTAAAAAAGAAATATATAAGCAATACAATTAAGTTAAACCTAAACGAAACAAGATCTTATAAGAGAAAAGAAGCGGAAAATAAACTCACTTTATTTTCACATATCCCAAATGCATCTATATTGTTATTAGGAGAAAGAGGAACTGGTAAATCGACTTATGTTCGAGAATTAATTTTAAAAAAGTATGACAAAAATTATCCTTTTTCAGAATTAGCCTGTGGTACTTTTACTGAAGAATTAATGAAATCAGAACTTTTTGGATATAAAAAAGGAGCGTTTACTAGTGCAGAAAAAGATAAAGATGGTATTTTATCCAATTTTAAAAATGGCGGTATCTTATTCTTAGATGAAATACAAGATTTATCAAAACCACTACAACGTCAATTAATTCAAGTATTACAAACAGGAAAATATTTACCATTAGGTTCATCACAATTCGAAAAAACAAATTTCAGATTAATAGCGGCAAGTAACATTACTTTTAAAAACTTAACAAAAAACAAGTTAGATTATGATTTTTTTGATAGAATTTCTAGGTTTATAGTAGAAATTCCTTCCTTAAGAGAATGTAAAGAAGACTATGTTATTAATTGGGAAAATGTATGGAACGATGTCGCAAATTTCGAAAATGCGCCGAGTTTAATCTGGAATGAAAAAATTCATACTTTTTTGAAATCAAAAAAACTATTTGGTAATTTTAGAGATATGCAAAAGTTAGCTTCCTATATTCTTGCTTTTTATTTTGAAAGTCATAAAAAGGATATTGCTATTGAGAAAGCTATTACCGAATTTGAAAAATGGAATATTGACAATACAAAAACAACTCAAACATATTTTACAGAAGGAAAAACATATAATGAAATAATTTCTCGATTTAATAAAGAATTAGCTGAATGGTCTATTGAATCTTATGGTAGTAAAAATAAGGCTTCTTTGATTCTTGATCGTTCGGTGAGTATGCTAACTAAAGATATCAATATGAATAGACTAAAATCATACAAAAAAAGCTGTTCAACGTAAAAATTAACTATTTTAAAACTTTTAATAATCACCTTTAGTAGTATTGTATTTGGTAACGGGTTAGTTTTCTTGTATTGAAAATTTAGTATCAAAAAAAGTGATTTATACATTTCTTATTTTATTAAGCTACATTTTGCGCGCATTTTTATTAAAATAAATATTAATGCGCACATTATTTTTAATTTGCGCATGTTTTTTAATTATATTTGATTATAATTTAAATAATTTTATAGTATGGAAATAATAATACCATTAAATGAAACTTCATTTTTTCAAGGAAGAAATACACCTGAAAAAGGAAAAATAGTGGGTTATGGTGCTATAATAGAAAGTTTAAAATTACCAATACCTTTTCCAAATAGCCTATCTCTAATAACTAAAAAAAGCAAAAAATATAATAATGACCATTGGAAAGTATTTCCGACTTCATACCAGCCAGAAGAGACATTGTACAAACAGTTGGTATTTGCTATTAAATATGAAGGTATTAATTTACTATTATTTAAAGCGTTATTTGAAGTAATTACAAAAGACCAAATAAAAGAGATTCTACACATAGAACCATCTGGTCAATATAGTCGAAAGATTTGGTTTATATACGAATGGCTTCAACAAGAACAAATTGATGTAGCGGTAGATTTAAAGAAACGTAAATACATTCAACTACTTGACGCTAATATTCAGTACACAATAAAAGGAGAAGAATCTGCAAGGCACAAAATAATCAATAACCTACCAGGAACGGTAGATTTTTGTCCATTAGTTTTTAAAACTGAAAAGTTAGAAAACTATATTAATAGTAATTTATCTAGCAGAAAAAATACAATTCTAAATAGCATACATAAAGATATATTGCAACGCGCTTCTTCTTTTTTATTATTAAAAGACTCTAAAGCATCTTTTACTATAGAGGGTGAAAATCCTGGCAATAATAGAGCTATGCGTTGGGGTAAAGCAATTGGTCAAGCAGGTGGAAACTCATTAAGTATTGCCGAACTTGAGCGCTTACAACAAATAATTATAGAAAACAGTAGGTTTATAGAAATGGGCTTAAGGAAAGAAGGTGGTTTTGTGGGAGATCATGATAGAAGCTCAGGAGAACCTATTCCAGATCATATTTCTGCAAAAGAAGAAGATATTCCTAAATTATTAAATGGAGTAATAGATACAAATACACTATTACAAGATGACAGTTATGATGCTGTTTTAGCCGCTGCAACCATATCATTTGGTTTTGTATTTATACACCCTTTTATAGACGGAAATGGTCGCTTGCATCGTTATATAATGCATCATATTTTAGCTAAAAAGAAATTTACACAACAAGGAGTTATTTTTCCTGTTTCTGCCTCAATTTTAGAGCATATTAATGATTACAAAACTGTTTTAGAATCTTATTCTCATCCATTATTAGACTACATAATATGGAAAGAAACGGAAAATCATAACATTAAGGTCACAAATAATACCATTGATTTTTATCGTTATTTTGACGCTACAAAGCAAGCTGAGTTTTTATATGATTGTGTAGAGGATACACTTGTCAGAATTATACCTGAAGAAGTTAGTTATCTTCAAAAATATGATCAATTTAAAAAATACTTAGATAATCATTTTGAAATGCCTAACAAAACAATTGCAATCCTCATTCGATTTTTAGAACAGAATGAAGGTATTTTATCAAAACGTGCACTAAAAAAAGAATTTTCAGTATTAGAAAGCACCGAAATTATAGATATACAAACAAATTATAATACTATTTTTTATAAAATGGAACACCTATAAATAAAAAAAATATTTTTTTTACTCTACAAAAATCTTACACCACTACTCCACCTCACCTACTCTAAAACCCTTTAAAAACAAGGCTTATTACTTTCTGTATCGGAAAGTAATACCATAAAAACACAAATAACCCCTTCTAATAGAGAGGTTTATTTGTGTTTTATAACAAAAAACTCTATTTAAGATAATTTATTAAAAATAATTAAATTTTTCTTTATTCTATGAAATTTTAATTATTTACTGTAAATACACTTCTTTTTTCATTAAAGGTTAAAATTTCACAGCTAATAGCTTATTATTTAAAAGTAATTGAATTTTCTTTACATATTTATTCATTTGGAAATTTTTTTCTTTATATACAAATGCCTAGCCCCGATTGAAGCAATTGTTTGAGCTCCTTTTTTGATTTTTTTCAAAAAAGAGCGAGTGCGGAAAGCGGGAAATTGCTTCAGAAAAATAGTATTATACAGGTTAATTTATTTAAAATCATGAATATATCTCAAATAATTAAAGTTACTAATTACCTGATTTACAATAGATAAACCAACTGTTTAATTTACGATTTTCTTAATAAAAAGAATGAAATCAGATACTTATGACAATAAGTACACAACAATCATTTAAAAAAACAACAATTTCACAAAACCAAGTTGTAATTTTGCGCGAAATTAAATTTTCACAAAATGAACCTTTTTCACTCAAAAAAGACCCCTCTGTTAATTGCTTTTTTGCTGTCTATCTTTTATAGTTTTTCTCCAATTCCGAGTTACTATAAGGCAGCTAATTTTATTGAACCTGAAACCACAACTTATTACCCACCTAAAGTTTCAGAAACATTAAGAAGAACTCCTATAACAATAATGATCAACGAAATTGATGTAGATCAAAAAGGTCGTGATACCAATGAATTTATTGAATTATATGATGGAGGCACAGGAAATACCTCTTTAAGTGGCTATAGTATTGTGCTATTTAACGGTGGTAATGATAAAAGTTACAAAACCTTCGACTTAACAGGGCATAAAACAACTGCCGATGGGTATTTTGTAATCGGTAGTAGTACCGTGGCAAATGTTAATTTCACTCCTACTAAATTTAGCCTTCAAAATGGTGCCGATGCCATTGCTTTATACCATGCTGATGCTAGTAAATTTAGCTATGGATCGCCTGTTACAACCACCGATTTAGTCGATGCAGTTGTATATGATACCGATGATAAAGACGACACTGGCTTATTGGCATTGCTAAACCTCAACCAACCTCAAGTTAATGAACACGGGAAAAAAGATAAAGAAAATCATTCTTCGCAACGTGTTATTAATGGTAGCGGCGGTTTAAGAAATACCAATACCTATACACAAGCAACTCCTACGCCTGGTAAAGAAAATACTGACGGTAGTAGTACTACTCCCCCTACAAATACCGATACAGAAGCACCTGCTGCCCCTAGCAATTTAACGGCTTCAAATATTACAGAAACCCAAGTAACTTTAACATGGGAAATAGCTACTGATAATATTGGCGTATCCCACTACCAGATATTTAATGGAACTGTAAATTTAGGAAACACTAGTAACACTACTTTTAATCTAACAGGATTAACAGCCAACACAACCTACTCTTTTACAGTAAAAGCTATTGATGATGCCACTAACAGTTCGCTTGCTAGTAATACTGTATCTGCTACAACTTTAGAGAGTACGACTAATAATACGCCTATAACAATCATGATTAATGAGATTGATGTAGATCAAAAAGGGACTGATACCAATGAATTTATTGAATTATATGATGGTGGCGCAGGAAATACTTCTTTAGACAATCATACTATTGTACTCTTTAACGGTGGTAAAGATAAAAGTTATAAAACTATTGACTTAACAGGGCATAAAACAACTGCTGATGGTTATTTCGTAATTGGTAATAGTACGGTGGCGAATGTAAATTTAGTTGAATTTGCTAAAAATGGAATTCAAAATGGTGCCGATGCCATTGCTTTATATCATGCTGATGCTAGCGAATTTCATAATGGTACCCCTATAACAACCAACAATTTAGTAGATGCCATTGTATATGACACCAACGACAATGACGATACAGGCTTACTAATACTACTAAACGCCAACCAACCTCAAGTTAACGAAAACGCAAAAGATGATAAAGACAGGCATTCTTTACAACGTATTGTTAACGGTAGCGGAGGCTTAAGAAATACCGATACCTACACACAGGCAAGACCCACGCCTGGAAAAGAAAACACCACTGTTTTTCCGATACCATCTTTAACAACTATTACAATAGCAGCAGCAAGAGCTAAAAATGATGGGGATGAAATACAGGTAAAAGGAATATTAACCGTTACCGATCAATTTGCGGGAGCGGCTTATATTCAAGATGCAACTGGTGGAATCGCAATTTTTGATAAAGATGTACACGGAAAAGGAAAGTTTAAAATAGGCGATGAAATTACCGTTCAAGCTTTTAAAGCTACTGATAAAAGCCAGATTCAACTAATAAACATTGTTGGTATTTCAAATCATGGAGCAGCAACAAACCCCATAGTTCCGAAGGAAATCACCTTAAATGAATTAGCTGCTCACCCTGCGGAATTGGTAAAAATTTCAAACCCTATATTTCCTAGCCCAGGAAATATGTTTTTTGGAAATTCGAATTATAGAATATTTGACAATAATAACAATACCGCCAACTTAAGAATAGATATTGATGTAAACGGAATTACAGGTTTAGCACAGCCTCAAAGCTGTAGCGAAATTACAGGTGTTGTAGGAAGATATTATAATTTTCAGTTAATCCCTCGATTGACTAGCGATATAAACTGCGCTAAAAAATACCAGCATCCACCCTTAGATCATGATAAAATTTCCAAAGATAAAACCTTAGATATTGTTACTTGGAATATTGAATGGTTTGGAGATGAAAAGAAATCACCCGCTGCTGGCAACCAAAATTCAGATGAAATTCAGAAAGAAAAAGTAAAACAAATATTGCTTAATTTAGATGCTGATATTATTGCTGTTCAAGAAATTATCGATATTGATTTATTTAAAGAGCTTATTGCTGAATTACCTGCCTACGATTTTATTTTATCCGACGCTGTTTCGTATCCTAATAGCACTTCTGGAATGCCTCAAAAATTAGGTTTTATCTATAAAAAATCAGTAGTAAACCTTAAAAGTAGTACGCCTTTATTAAAAGCAATTCATCCTTATTATAACGGAAACGATGAAAGTGCACTTCAAGATTTCCCTGATCCGAAGAAATCCAGATTTTTTGCAAGTGGTCGATTACCTTTTTTAATGACCGCCGATATTACTATTGATAACCAAACAAAAGAAGTTAATTTTATCGTTTTACATGCCAGGGCAAATACCAGTGCTGCCAAAGCGCAAAGTAAGTACGATATGCGTAAATACGATGTTGAAACACTCAAAAAAGAGCTTGACGCTAATTTTCCAACAAAAAACATTGTTTTATTAGGTGATTATAATGATGACGTAGATCAAACAGTGGTAGCCAACGATGTAATTGGCAATGCTACTACATACGATGCTTTTGTACAAGATGCAAGCAATTATACGATTGTTACAAGCGCTCTAAGCAAGGCAAATTTCCGCTCTTATGCCTCTAGAGAAAACATGATTGATCATATTACCATTTCTAACGAACTTACCAATAATTACCTATTAGGTTCTGAAAAAGTACACTATGAATTTTACAATAATCTGTACGAAAAAACAACTTCTGATCACTTTCCTGTTTCTGTTCGTTTACAACTTAATGATGTTGTTGAAGCTCCTCAAGTAATTATTAAAATAGCCGATGCAAGAACCAAAGTTAGTGGCGAAATAGTTAGCATAACAGGAATTTTAACGGTTACTGATCAGTTTGCAGGATCGGCTTATATTCAAGATGAAACTGGTGGAATTGCTATTTTTGATGATAAAATTCACGGCGAAGGAAAATTTAAAATAGGCGATCAAATTACTGTAAAAGCAACAAAAAGCACGCATAATGGGCAAATTCAGTTAATCAATGTTATTTCTGCTGTAGCTAGTACAACCGCAGTAAACCCTATAATCCCGAAGGTAATTACACTTGCTGAATTAGCAAATCATCCTGGTGAATTGGTTCAAATTTTAAATCCTAGCTTTCCACTTCCAGGGAGTATGATTTTTGGAAATTCAAATATTGAAATTACCGATGCCTACAATAATAAAGCACAAATAAGAATTGATGCTGATGCAAAAGAACTTACAGGTTTAGCACAGCCAGAAAATTGCGACCAAATTACAGGTGTGGTAGGCAGATATAATGCTACGCTACAAGTATTACCAAGATTAAAAAGTGATGTAAGCTGTGCCAAGCAATATGAGCACCCAAGTTCTGTAAATGACGCTATTGCTAAAGATAAAACCTTAGATATTGTTACTTGGAATATTGAGTGGTTTGGAGATCAGACCAACTCACCTGCAGCTGGCAATCCAAATTCAGATGAAATTCAGAAAGAAAAAGTAAAGGAAGTATTGCTTGGTTTAGATGCCGATGTAATTGCTGTTCAAGAAATTGCTGATATTGTTTTATTCCAAAAACTTGTAACTGAATTACCTGCCTACGATTTTATTTTATCGGATGCTGTTTCGTATCCTAATAATACTACAGGAGTAACTCAAAAATTAGGTTTTATCTATAAAAAATCAGTTGTAAATTTTAAAAATAGCAGCCCTTTATTAAAAGCAATTCATCCGTATTATAACGGAAATGATGAAAGCGCTATTCAAGATTTCCCGCATCCTAGTAAAGCTAGTTTTTTTGCCAGTGGGCGATTGCCTTTTTTAATGACTGCCGATGTTACTTTAAATAACATCACAGAAGAGTTTAGTTTTATCGTTTTACATGCCAGAGCAAACAATAATAGTGATGCTCAAAACAGGTATGATATGCGTAAGTATGATATCGAAGTGCTAAAAAAAGAGCTTGACACTAATTTTTCGACAAAAAATGTCGTTTTATTAGGTGATTATAATGACGATGTCGATCAAACAGTTGTAAGGGTAAACACAAGCACATCTACCTATGATGCCTTTATACAAGACCCTACTAATTATACCATTACAACAACAGCTTTAAGTAAGGCTGGTTTCCGTTCATATCCGTCTTTCCCTAACCTGATTGACCATATTACCATTTCTAATGAGCTTAACGACAATTATTTGTCAGGTTCTGAAAAAGTCCATTATGAACTTTATAACAATGAATACACCAAAACAGCTTCCGATCATTTACCTGTTTCTATACGTTTAAAATTTACAGGGAATTACACGGTAAAATACACCGCAGGAAATAACGGAACAATTACAGGAAATTTAACCCAAACTATTGAAGAAGGAAAAGCAACATCCGAAGTAAAAGCGATTGCTAATACAGGATATGAATTTGTAAAATGGAGCGATAATAATACTTCGGAAACGAGAACCGATATCGCCGATGCTGATAAAGAATTTAAAGCGGAATTTGTGAAAACTGTAGTTGTCGTTAAAAATTACACGGTAAAATACACCGCAGGAAATAACGGAACAATTACAGGAAATTTAACCCAAACTATTGAAGAAGGAAAAGCAACATCCGAAGTAAAAGCGATTGCTAATACTGGTTATGAATTTGTAAAATGGAGCGATAATAATACTTCGGAAACGAGAACCGATATCGCCGATGCTGATAAAGAATTTAAAGCAGAATTTGTAAAAACTGTAGTTGTCGTTAAAAATTACACGGTAAAATACACCGCAGGAAATAACGGAACAATTACAGGAAATTTAACCCAAACTATTGAAGAAGGAAAAGCAACATCCGAAGTAAAAGCGATTGCTAATACTGGTTATGAATTTGTAAAATGGAGCGATAATAATACTTCGGAAACGAGAACCGATATCGCCGATGCTGATAAAGAATTTAAAGCGGAATTTGTGAAAACTGTAGTTGTCGTTAAAAATTACACGGTAAAATACACCGCAGGAAATAACGGAACAATTACAGGAAATTTAACCCAAACTATTGAAGAAGGAAAAGCAACATCCGAAGTAAAAGCGATTGCTAATACTGGTTATGAATTTGTAAAATGGAGCGATAATAATACTTCGGAAACGAGAACCGATATCGCCGATGCTGATAAAGAATTTAAAGCGGAATTTGTAAAAACTGTAGTTGTCGTTAAAAATTACACGGTAAAATACACCGCAGGAAATAACGGAACAATTACAGGAAATTTAGCTCAAACTATTGAAGAAGGAAAAGCAACATCCGAAGTAAAAGCAATTGCCGATGCAGGGTATGAATTTGTAAAATGGAGCGATAATAATACTTCGGAAACGAGAACCGATATCGCCGATGCTAATAAAGAATTTAAAGCAGAATTTGTAAAAACTGTAGTTATCGTTAAAAATTACACGGTAAAATACACCGCAGGAAATAACGGAACAATTACAGGAAATTTAACCCAAACTATTGAAGAAGGAAAAGCAACATCCGAAGTAAAAGCAATTGCCGATGCAGGGTATGAATTTGTAAAATGGAGCGATAATAATACTTCGGAAACGAGAACCGATATCGCCGATGCTGATAAAGAATTTAAAGCGGAATTTGTAAAAACTGTAGTTGTCGTTAAAAATTACACGGTAAAATACACCGCAGGAAATAACGGAACAATTACAGGAAATTTAGCTCAAACTATTGAAGAAGGAAAAGCAACATCCGAAGTAAAAGCGATTGCTAATACTGGTTATGAATTTGTAAAATGGAGCGATAATAATACTTCGGAAACGAGAACCGATATCGCCGATGCTGATAAAGAATTTAAAGCGGAATTTGTAAAAACTGTAGTTGTCGTTAAAAATTACACGGTAAAATACACCGCAGGAAATAACGGAACAATTACAGGAAATTTAGCTCAAACTATTGAAGAAGGAAAAGCAACATCCGAAGTAAAAGCGATTGCTAATACTGGTTATGAATTTGTAAAATGGAGCGATAATAATACTTCGGAAACGAGAACCGATATCGCCGATGCTGATAAAGAATTTAAAGCAGAATTTGTGAAAACTGTAGTTGTCGTTAAAAATTACACGGTAAAATACACCGCAGGAAATAACGGAACAATTACAGGAAATTTAACCCAAACTATTGAAGAAGGAAAAGCAACATCCGAAGTAAAAGCGATTGCTAATACTGGTTATGAATTTGTAAAATGGAGCGATAATAATACTTCGGAAACGAGAACCGATATCGCCGATGCTAATAAAGAATTTAAAGCAGAATTTGTAAAAACTGTAGTTATCGTTAAAAATTACACGGTAAAATACACCGCAGGAAATAACGGAACAATTACAGGAAATTTAACCCAAACTATTGAAGAAGGAAAAGCAACATCCGAAGTAAAAGCAATTGCCGATGCAGGGTATGAATTTGTAAAATGGAGCGATAATAATACTTCGGAAACGAGAACCGATATCGCCGATGCTGATAAAGAATTTAAAGCGGAATTTGTGAAAACTGTAGTTGTCGTTAAAAATTACACGGTAAAATACACCGCAGGAAATAACGGAACAATTACAGGAAATTTAGCTCAAACTATTGAAGAAGGAAAAGCAACATCCGAAGTAAAAGCGATTGCTAATACTGGTTATGAATTTGTAAAATGGAGCGATAATAATACTTCGGAAACGAGAACCGATATCGCCGATGCTGATAAAGAATTTAAAGCGGAATTTGTAAAAACTGTAGTTGTCGTTAAAAATTACACGGTAAAATACACCGCAGGAAATAACGGAACAATTACAGGAAATTTAGCTCAAACTATTGAAGAAGGAAAAGCAACATCCGAAGTAAAAGCGATTGCTAATACTGGTTATGAATTTGTAAAATGGAGCGATAATAATACTTCGGAAACGAGAACCGATATCGCCGATGCTGATAAAGAATTTAAAGCAGAATTTGTGAAAACTGTAGTTGTCGTTAAAAATTACACGGTAAAATACACCGCAGGAAATAACGGAACAATTACAGGAAATTTAACCCAAACTATTGAAGAAGGAAAAGCAACATCCGAAGTAAAAGCGATTGCTAATACTGGTTATGAATTTGTAAAATGGAGCGATAATAATACTTCGGAAACGAGAACCGATATCGCCGATGCTGATAAAGAATTTAAAGCAGAATTTGTACCGATTGTAAAAGTGATTAAAAATGGAATTACAGCTTCAAAAGGTTTTTCACCAAACGGAGATGCCAATAACGACACTTGGGTAATTCAAAATATAGACCGCTACCCTAATAATACCGTAAAAGTATTTAACCGATGGGGGAAAAAAGTGTACTATAAAAAAGGCTACCAAAACACTTGGGATGCCACGGCAACCGATACTGGTACAAAGCTTCCTGTTGGTTCATATATCTATATTATCAACCTAAATGAAGCAGGTATCAAGCCAGTTCAAGGCATGATTTATATAAATTACTAGAAACTTTTCAAAATTTTAATCGCTATAGAAACCCTTTTATAGCGATTGAAATACAGTTGTTTCAAAATAAGAAAAACAATATTTAAAAATATAAAATGAAAATAAATACTCTAAAATATATAAGCCTGCTATTCTTGGCAATGCTAAGCAGCAAGGCAATCGCGCAGCAAGACCCTTCGTTTAGCTTGTATCAATTTAATATGAATATTATAAACCCTGCTTATGTGGGTAGTAGCGAAACTACAGAGGCTACAGCAATGATTCGCAGCCAATGGACGGGCATAGAAAATGCGCCATCAACACAAACTTTGTCGTTTTCATCGCCTACTGTTTTAGGTAAAAATATGGGATTGGGTTTTTCAATTGTAAACGATAAATTTAACATCGCAAAAGAAACCGCTGTTTCGCTAGATTTTTCTTACAAATTACCATTATCAGAAAATCAAAGTTTATTTTTAGGCTTAAAAGCTGGGGGTTCATTTTTTAATGTAGAATTGGCTTCCTTACAAATAAATGATCCATTATTTTCTAAGAATATCAGTAGTTTTAATCCTAATTTTGGAGTGGGTGCTTATTTAAAAGGCAAAAATTACTATGCTAGTTTGTCTGTTCCTACCTTATTAAAGAGTAGCCGATACCAAAAAGATGGCAACACAATTACAGAAGTCTCAGATAAGCCTCATATTTATTTATCATCTGGTTATATATTTGATTTAGATGGTGTTTACAACACTAAATTAACGCCTTCATTTATGATGCGTTATGTATCGGGAGTGCCGGTATCTTTTGATGTTACAGTAATTACAAGTATGTTAGAAAAATATGAAATTGGGGTATCGCATCGTCTCCAAGAATCTGTTAGTTTCTTCGGATTGTTTAAGTTTTTAGACCATTATAAAATAGGATATGCCTACGAATATACGACTACTGATATTTCAATATACAGCAGTGGTTCACATGAATTTGTGTTTAAATACCGTTTTTAACATCGAATAATTTACTCTATGGGAAATGTGATAAATCACGTATGTACAGTTATGAAAAATTGGCGAATAAAATATTCCGATTTATCGCATTTCAACAATCAAGATTATAATAATTAAACCACGATGTGAAACATCATAAATAGCAAAACAGACGCGAGAAAAATCGCGTCTATTTTGCTATAAAAAAACTATAAAACCCTTCCCGCTAATCGATGTGCTGACATTGGCTTATGATTTTCTAATCCTTTTATGTAAACCTTTCCGCCGCTAAACTGATAATCATGCTTAAAATGTTCTAAATTTTCCATTACAGAATGATCTACAAGTTTTGTTTTTTCTAAATCTATGGTAATATTTAAACCTTCGGGGATAGCCTCTAAAACTCTTTTAATCCCTAAATAATTCGTAAAAATTGCCGATTTATCAATTTCAACCAAATAATCATCGCCTATATTAGACACCACAGTAGGCGCTTTAAAAAATGAGCCTATCGGTACGCCATTAATTAAATGGATTATCATTTTTAAAACCATACCCGCTACAATTCCTATTAATAAATCTTCAGCAAGAGTAACAACTATTGTTACTATAAATATTAATAATTGCTCCTTCCCTATTTTTAAAACATGTTTAAATTCTCGTGGATGTGTTAATTTTATACCAACCGCCACTAACATTGCTGCTAATGCTGAATTAGGAATCATTTCTAATACTGGGGCTGCTACTAATAAAAATATCAGAATAAAAAAACCGTGAAAAAAATTTGCCCAGCGTGTTTGTGCGCCGTTGGCTACGTTTGCTGAACTACGTGCTACTTCCGATATCATGGGTACTCCGCCTAAAAATGCCGCAATAGTATTCCCGATACCCACGGCAATTAAATCTTTATTCATATCCGATTTTCGCTGGTGAGGGTCTAGCATATCTATTGCTTTTACAGTCAGTAACGACTCTAAACTTCCTACCAAAGCAAACATAATTACATATTTTATAAATATTCCTGTTTGAAAAACGCCCGCAAAACTTGCGTTAATATTCAAATTATTTAATAAACTTCCTACCTCTAATAAGGCGTATGATGGCTCTGTATTGGCAAAATCCATAAAAAATTCAGCAGGAATAGCAAAAATTAATACAACCAATGCCGCTGGAATCATTTTAATTGTTTTGTTTTTTATACCTGGCCACAGTAACATTATTAACAAACTTACCACGCCAATTAAGGCAGCTTTAGGATCTAGGTTTTTTATAAAATAAGGGATGTTCCAGAGTAATTTTAAAGGACTCATTCCTTTTGAAATATCTGGCGCATCATTTAATAATACAGGAATTTGTTTTGCAATGATAATAATACCAATAGCGGCAAGCATTCCGTGAATTGCCGACAACGGAAAGAAATCAGCAAGTTTACCTAGCTTTAAAACACCAAAAATAATTTGAACTAAACCTGCAACAACCATTGCTCCAAGAGCTAGTTTCCAGCCTAAAATAGCATCGCCATGACCAAAATCAGACACCGAGCCTGCAATAATAACAATAAGCCCAGCAGCAGGACCTTTAATCGACAAGCGAGAACCCATAATCAAACTAACCAATAAACCGCCAATAATAGCAGAAATTAATCCCATAATTGGCGGAAAATCTGCCGCTTTTGCAATTCCTAAACTTAACGGCAATGCCAATAGAAATACAATAAAACCCGAAATAGCATCGGCTTTAAAGTTTTCTTTAAAACCCGCCCAACCATCCGCAGGAATTTGTTTTAATTTTTGAGTCTTCATTATATATGTTTTTAATTTAAAATTTATTTTAATTATTTCTTTAAGCCGATCTTCTAGCTTCAGCATTAGACCATTTGTGGTTAGGTCCTAAAAATATTCTGGCGTAAATTCTCATTATCGAAATACCTGATACTACATAATTGATGGCAAGCATCCCCATAAAAAAAGGTTGATTTATACGCACATGAGAAAACAGTAAATCTTCGCCTAAAAATGTTGTGGTAATAGGAAAACCCCCTAAGGCAATTGCGCTTATTAAAAAAATAATTGCTTTGTATTTATGCTCAATAGAATGCCCGTAGTAATCGTCTAAACTGTATTTTTCTTGCTTTGCTAATTTGTACAAAACAACAAGCCCTACCACTCCCGATACAACCACACCAGAGAGGTAAAAAACAATTTCGATATACTCAAAATGTTCATTGAACGATATTGCTAAGGCAATTAAAAAATGGTTAAGAATTAATAAAATCCAGGCGCCATACGGATGCTTTCGAATGGTAAATGCTCGCAACACAAAAATTAAGGCAATTAAACCAAATACATCGGGTAAATACTGTTTAAAAATAAAGTGATCATACTCATAAAAAGATAAAATATATCCTGCTACGCCTCCAATTGAAGCAAATAGTATAAGCGCCGTTTTGGTATTTAAATTAGAAAATTTATCGCCTAATTTTTTAAAAGGAAACCACAAATAGTTATAAATATAGGTATCCATATGAAATTCTTTAAGCCCGAAAACATACAAGGTGTTGTATAATTTTTTTTGCCAAGCACCCATCGGTTTAAAACTCTTTTGTTTATAATTAAAAAACTGATCTCTTAATTTATATGTTACAATAGAAGGGCTAATTAATAATTGATACGAACGTAAAAAAGCATTTCCTGTTAAATGTAATAAGGCTAAGGTTTCAAAGCCCAATGCTACTTCCACCATCATAATTCCTATTTGAGCAAGAGACGAATAAGCAATTTGACCTTTAATTGAAAATTGAACCCTTGCAATCGTTGTAGAAACAAGTGTTGTAACCAAGCCTAAGAGTATTACATTAACCTGAATAAAGGGTATGTGATGCCAAAAAGGATAGGTTCTTAACATCAGATAAACACCAATATGAACAGCAATCGAGCCATAAAAAATAGAGCTAGAAGGTGTTGGTCCTTCCATAGCTCTTGGCAACCAAGATGAAAAAGGAAATTGCGCCGATTTAATTGAAGCAGCCAACATAATCGCAAAAGAAACCATAATAGCAACACCCATATTTCCAGCGATATGATTTTGCACAAATTCAGGATTTAACAACTGTATAAAAGTTACATTTTCATGAAATAAATGATGCATAAACCACATAGCTAATAAAATACCGATGTCTGCCAATCGATACATTGAAAATACTTTAAAGGCATTTCTAACAGGCAAATACCTATCTCGATAATACGCAATTAATAAAAATGATGACAATCCTAAAATTTCCCAACCGATAAACATGGTTTCAAAATTTCCTGAAAAAATAATTACCTGAACACCAAAGAAATACAAAATCATGGTGGTAAAATACCGCTTAAAACCATTGTCTTTATGCATATATCCTCGGCTGAACATCGCAATCATAAAGGTTAGCGTACTAGACATCATTAAATAAGTTGCGGTAACTTTATCGAATAACAAATCAATAAAAAAGCTATAATCACCTGTACTATAAAGTGTTATTTCTTTAATATTTAACGTATTTTGATTAAAAAGTAGCCAATAAAAAATAAAGCCAATTCCAAAAAATACTTGAAGCCCTGCGGGAATAGCCATTGATAAAAAAATACCTTTTTCATTTTTACTAGGGATGATAAGGCTTACTATAAATCCTAAGAAAGGAATTAATAGAAATAAAGGTAATAATTGTTCCATTGTGCGCTGCTTAATTAAATTGATGAATAGGTAAATTATTAGAAGAACTTTCAATAAATCGCTCGAAATTCTCAATTTTAGGAACCACCTTTTGAATCGGATGGTATATTTGAAAACTGCCATTTACCAAAATATAAAGCTCCTTATTAAAAGGATTGTAAACCGCTAATTTCATCCAACCTTTATCGTACCATCCAAAAGTATCAGGATTTGCTTTGAGTACTTTGAGTACTATTTCTGGTTTTTGTTCTACAATTGTCAAAATGCGTACTGGATCATGAACATCAATCATTTGATATGGCAAACCAGGTCTTAAATCACCCTTTACGCCATTGGCTACCGAATACAATCCCATTACATTTTGTGGTAATTTTGAACCTGCACCAAGCTTTTCATTATCTACAGTAGAAAAAAAATATTCTAAGTTTATTCCGCCTGCAACCCCTGTTCCTGCACTTAGTATATTGGCTAAAAGCGCTCCATCTGAATCCGATTTATAATCATAAGAATTTAAAAAAGCTCGCTGATCTAAAAATAAATTTCTAGTTAAATTTCGATGTCCCACAATAAACAACGCATTGTTTGAATGATTATACTCAGGACGAGGTTCAAAAAGAGATAAGGCTCTTTTTTTAACAATTTCATGTACTTTTTTAGGTGTTTTTTTTGTGTTAATTAACAAAAATTGACGCGCACGTTCTTTGGCATTCATCGCTAACCCTGCTTCAAATTTTTCTTTATTTTTTGCATGTGCTGTAGCCAATATTTCAGGAATCAATTCTTGGTCAAAATAGTCAAAAGTATCTTGGGTAGTATCGTGATATGCCCCTACAAAATGAGTGCTTTCAGGAATTATTATACCCTGTTTTACAAGCGCTTTTCGCAGGTCTTTTCGGTTTGCCATTTGAGCAAATAACCGAGCGTTTACCGTACTTGGTCGCCCTGCACAAGCACCACAGTTATACCCAGCAAAATAGGGGTTATTTGTACTACTTCCGCCATGACCAAAAAAATAAACTAAGGGCATAAAATTTTTAGTTAACCCTGTATTAAACAGCTCTTCTTTGACTATTTTTATCATTTCTGATAAGGTAAATCCTACAATTAAATTATCTTCTAAATCATCTTTTTTATCCTTTAAATTATTTTTATTTTCATAAATTAAGGTTGAATTATAATCCATGTGATCGCTTTCGGCGCTATACTGTCCTACACTTTTCTTCGGATTAAAAATATTAAGTAATAATTTAAAGCTAGACCAAAATCCAACGGTTTGAGAAACTATAAATCCAACAAAAAAACCGTGGGTATTATTATTAAAATGTATATCAGTTTTAAATGTTGTTTTTCTATTTACTTCTTTAATTAAGTGCTTTGGAGATGCCGATGAAGGGCAAATCTGAGTCGCAAACTTCGCTTTTTCGGGTTTAAATTTTGCTAAAATATTAAAATGAGCAGGTGTTCCAAAAGTTTGACATTCAGGAAATAAAAGCTCAATATTTCTTCGGATACTCTCTTCTCTGTCGTCAATACAAAAAAATGCTTGTGTTTTTATCGCTGTTAATTCTTCCTTTTTTGAATATTTTATTCCCGCCAAAACTTGGTCGTGAAACATCAATTCAAATGAGGTGTGCCATAATTCTAAAACCTCCCAGTAATCAGTAGTTTTAACCTCTCTAAAAATATCTTCAGGCGCAAAATCGGCACCGATTGCTAGTGGTCTAAAATTTTTATTTACCGATAATTCTAAGGCTTCAAGCTCTAGTAATAATTCTAAATAAATAAATTCAAACAACAAAATTGGACGTGCTGCATACAGCGCATCAGGTTTTTTTTCAATGGCACAAACCATACCCGATATTCCTGGATGTGTGTATTGTTGATCTAGCAAATATTGCTCATAATAGCGCTCATCACCTACAATTAAACACAGTATATCCGACAATGATTTCTCTTTTTTATAAAGAAGTTTTATGGCTCTTTTTGAATTAAAAACCTTTGCATAGCTATGTTCTTGAATTTCAATAATGGTGTTCAGTAAACCATCTGCTTGCTTAGGAAATCCTTTAATTGCAATTCCTTGATCTAGGTAGGCGTTAATAAGTCGAATTAATTTTGGGCGAACCATTGCATCCATATCGATGCTGTAATCGCTTTGCCAATGTGCTCTTAATTGTCCAATTCTTGGATTTATAAAAATAGGTTCTTCCAAGTTGAACATCTTTTTACGCCAATCATCAATTTGATTTTTACCTTTTTTAACGGTAATTATTTCATTGATAATTTGATCGTTAATTTCGCCATTTTTATACTTTTTTCTATAATTAGATAGCGGTAATAATGTTCGATTACCAAAAATATTAGAAGAAACTCGTAGTGCTTTAAAAAATTCTAACTCTTGAAAAGCGTGTAATGTATTATGATGCACAAAATCTTTTAAGGGTGCTTGTGCGGGTAAAAAGTGCTTGAGCTGATGTAACGTAAATGCTTCATCAAAAACGGCTTTTTTTGTAGACATTTTTGTGTATTTATATTGAAAATCAATGTATTTTTATAAAAACCACCAGCAACCACCATGATTTAAAAGAAGTTACAAGGAGTTGAAGTATTGAAATTCAAAAAATTATGAAAATTAAGAAGATAAGCGGTTAAGAGCCTGTTTAAATTTTATCTAAAAAAAATTATCCCTAAAAGTAAAAAACAGAACCATCAAAGGGGTTTTATTTCAGTTTTACATACTGATTTGTGGCAGTTTTTTACTTTATTGCGATGCTGAAATAAATTCAGCCTAACTTTTAAAGTATTTAAACAGGTCTAAAAAAATAAGAAGAATGTAAAATTTGAATTAACAAGGAATTTTTAACGAACAATATTCAATATACTTTGCATTTTTAGGGGTGAAAACACAAAACTCAAAATCAATAAAAAGAGGAATATAATAATCGTGAAAAATAAATGGATTTTTTGGTTTTATAAAAACAGTATTAGCACCACCAGAAGAACTTCCTGATTCTATTGTTTTTTTTTCAGATAATGCCGATACACTTTCTAGTTCAGTTTCTTCTTCAAGCCATTTATTACTTAAATTTTCAGTAGTATTGCAAGGAATAAAATTACCCAATAGCATCGCTTCCGAAACCTCTGGTATCAGAAAAAAAACAAGCGCTATTATAATATATTTTAAATTCACTCTCTAAAAACAAAATACTAAACAAGGTACAAATGTAACAAATATTACATTTAAAAATAACATTTATTACATTTATTGATATATTTTAATGATGAAAAATTTTTTTACACAGTTTGATTTCCAAAGTAATCTCTTATTTGAGGGCTTAAGAAAAGAAGATTTACAATTATTAGCGACTGTTTTAGAGCCTTGGCATATTAAAAAAGGTGCTGATTTATTTATTGAAAATGCGATTCCAACAGGGATATTTCAAATTAAAGAAGGACGTGCTAAAAAATTTAAAAAAGGATTTAGTGGCGATAATCAAATATTTTATATTTATACAGCAGGTGATTTATTAGGATACCACGCTTTATTAGGCGAAGAGCGTTATCAGGATTCTTGTCAGGCGCTAGACGATGTGGTTCTTAATTTTATTTCTGAAAAAAACTTTAGAATGTTACTCCACAAAATCCCGACTCTTAAAGAAGCTTTCATCAAGAATATTAGCCATGAGTTTGGGGTGCTAGCAAACACAATTGCCTTGCTAGCTCAAAAAGATCAAAATGCCCGATTAGCAATTTTTTTAATATTACTAGACCATAAATTCAACCCTGATAAAGAACAAAATAACGGTATTGATTTAACTAGAGATGATTTGGCAAATGTTATTGGTACCTCACGAGAAAGCTTAGGGAGAAGTCTTAAAATTTTTAAAGATAATAATTGGATTACAATACCTAAAAAAATCATTTATATTAAAAACAAAACAGCCCTTTTAAATTTTTTAAATTTAGATTTGACTGCTTTGTAGTCTTGTACTTTTTTAAATATGAAAAATGCGATAAATTACGGCGTTACATTACGCGTTCATCTGCTTTATAAGCACCACGTCTATGTAAAATCCATTGGGCTTCATCTAGTGGATTTACGCCTTTATAATCTCGGTGTGTTCCTTCATTTTTAGGGCAAACATCATAGCCAGAAAATTGCAAACGCAAGCGTAATTTCCCGCTAGATATCGTATTTAATTTAATGCTAAAATCTAAGGAAGTAGCTACAGGAATTTTTCCTTTTAAACTAAAGGTATCGCCTGAAAATTGTGGCGTATCAAAAGTAGCTCTTCGGGTGCTTAATTCAGAGGCTACTTTTCCTAATAACGTCTCATTTGCCTTTATTTCAAAACTTAAAATTGGTTCTAATAAATGCGTTCCCCCCTTTTTTAAACCTTGCATAAGCCCCATCGGAGTTGCTAAATTAAAATCACCAGGGCGAGAATGTATATTATGGTCTTGCCCTTTTATAAGTGTAATTTTTACATCGGTAACCTCCCAACCTAAAATTCCTTGTGCCAATGCTTTTGGAATGGTTCGGGCTATTTCGTTTTGATATTTTATATGCACATCATTTTGAGAAACAATACTACTATAACTAACCCCTGAATTTAACGGCGCAGGCTCGATTAAAAACGTCATAATTGCCCAACAAGGTTTTGGCATCCAATAACGAATATAACCTTCGGCTTTTTTACTGATGGTTTCTTTATACACCACTTGTGGGTTAGTAAAAGTTGCCGAAATATCAAAACGTTCTTTTAAAACATGGGCTAATATTTCAATTTGCATCTGCCCCATTAACAGCAATTGCAATTCTTTTTCTGCTTTAAACCATTTGAATTTTAACGAAGGATCTTCGCTATCTAATTGCTCTAAAGCTTGTGCCAAGGCATTATAATCTTCATTTTTTTCAGGAATAACCTCAACGGTAAGCACTGGAATATGCAATTGCGGAAGTGTAGGTATTTTATAAGGGTTTCCTAAAACATCGCCTGCTTTTGTTCCTAAAACTCCTGTAATTACACCAATATCGCCTGCTTTTAAAACAATATTATCAACATATTTTGTTTGTTCTAATTGCTTGGTTTGATTTATTTTTGTTTCTAATTTCTGAGTATAATTGTACACCGTTATTTTAGAAGATAATTCGCCTGAAAAAACTTTTACGTGTGCCATTGCCCCAAAAACCTTATGATGTTCTAACTTAAAAACATAGGCTGAAAGTGCTGTTTCTGCTATTTTTTCTGATGATGCTATTTCTGTTTTTTCTGATATCGGACAAAAAGCGATAATTCCATCTAACAATTCGGTTACACCCAAGTTATTTTTAGCAATTCCTGTATAAACAGGTGTAATTTTTGCATCAATAGTTAAATTTCGGATGCTTTTTAAGTAGGTTTCATCAGTTATTTTTTCATCATTTAAAAAAGAGACTAGTAAATTTTCGTCCGTCTCTACTAAATGTTCAATTGTTTTTTCTCTGATATCTGAAGTTGTCACTACTGCTTTATCATCCGAAGAAATATTAAAAATCGCCGAAATATTCGCCTCTAGCAAACCATCATTTTCAGAAGTGTATAACACAACAGGTTTTACTTTTAAATCGGTTTCTAATTGCGTAATTACCATTTCGGCATCGGCTCCTTGCCTATCTATTTTATTGATAAAAATAATGGTCGGAATTTGTAATTCTTGTAAGGAGTCCCAAATATTTAAGGTGTGGGCTTGCACGCCTTCTACAGCAGAAACAACCAAAACAACAGCATCAACAACACAGAGTGCTCGCTCTACTTCACTCGAAAAATCAACGTGACCAGGTGTATCAATTAAATTAATTTTAACGCCTTTCCAATCAAATGACGTGGTCGCAGCTTTTATAGAAATACCACGTTCTTTTTCAATATCTAAGCTATCAGTACTTGTTGAACCTTTATCTACACTTCCAAGAGTTCTAATTGCTCCTGAATTATATAAAAAATGTTCTGTTAAAGTTGTTTTACCTGCATCCACATGCGCCAAAACTCCAATATTTATAGTTGGTTTATTCATTAAATTTGATGTGATTTTTAAAAAGCACTTATTATTTTAGTTTCATAATACCTAAAACTATTTTTTAATTATTCCGATTGTGCTTCATTTTTATCTTCTATAATTTTCTTTGTTATTTTTGATGTTTCTTTTTTAACAGATTTTATTTTCTTTTTTTTAGGCATCTTATCTTTAATACGTTTTTTTTGTTCGATAATTATTTCCATAAAAGCCGTATTAAAAGTGTGTTCTTTTGCTTCGTTAATAAAATATAAAGCCTTTTTATATTTTTTTAATTTCTCATACAAAACTGATTTTTTAGCATATAAAACAGCTTTATCAGCACCTTTTACAGTTAAAGCAAAATCTATAAAATCTTCAGCTTCTTTAATATCTTCATTCCATAATAGTGCATTTATAAAAGGTTCATATACCTCAAAAGCATTAATTTTAATAGCTAATACTTGTTTAAAATATAAAATAGCTTCTGTGTAATCATATAATTTTTCACTATACACACGCCCCATTAAAGTTAATGCCATGGTATTTTCAGCATCATAAGACAGGGCGTAATTTAAAGCCTCCATAGTTTCTTCTGTATCGTAATGAAAAGAATCTAATGCTTTAAAAACGTAGTTATTTGGTACTATTCCCATTTGTTTCTTATTTATATTTCTTTAAAAGAAAACTTATTTTAATTATTCTATTTGTTTTCGTAAATCAATTTTTAACTGATTTCTTTTTGATTTAAAAGATGTTTTCTTTTTTTGATTTTTAAAATCAGTACCTGCAAAGATACGCACAGGATTTCCTCTTTCTAAATCTAAATGATTTTTCCATGCCGTTTTTACAGCAGATTTTAATTCAATTGTGCTATGCTCTTTAATTTTCTCTTTTAATCGTTCAATTGCTATTTTTTTATTTTGATGTTGTGAACGACTATCCATCACCAAAACCTGAATACCACTTGGTATATGTTTTGCTCTTATAGCAGAACTTACTTTGTTTACGTGTTGTCCACCTGCACCTGAACTTCTAATTGCTTGAAATTTAATTTCAGTATCAATAATTTTTTTTTGCTGATACTCCTCTAATTCGTAACAACCAATAAACCAATTTTTACGTTTATGAAATTTTCTAATTGTAGATGTTCCAACCCATTGAATAGTTCCTAACCAATCTTTTAAAAATACGGCAAGTTCTTTTCCTTTAATTTCGATACTTACTGATTGTACAGTACCGTTTTCAATACCATCCTCTTTATGAAGAATTTGATACGTACATTTAGTACGCATCAATTCTTTTAAAAACATTTTTAATACTTTTGCAACTACCCATGCACATTCAGCAGGACCTTTTGCAGCAGTAAATTGTATTATTTTTGTGTCCATATTATTTATCCATTCTTACAATTTTCG
Organism: Tenacibaculum dicentrarchi; assembly: GCF_964036635.1. Classification (NCBI taxonomy): domain Bacteria; kingdom Pseudomonadati; phylum Bacteroidota; class Flavobacteriia; order Flavobacteriales; family Flavobacteriaceae; genus Tenacibaculum; species Tenacibaculum dicentrarchi. Next base: position 1,047,947 of record NZ_OZ038524.1, on the reverse strand, counting down.
GTGTAAATGTTCCTAACACCTCAACTAATTCTTGTTGATTATTCATTACTTTTTCAATATTTTTGTACGCCATCGGTGCTTCATCAACTCCGCCACCAATAAGACTCACGCCATTATTTTTCAACTGTTGCTTCACCTCGCTTTTTGTAAATTTCTCTTTACACTTTCTACGAGAAAACAAACGCCCTGCACCATGAGAAGCCGAATTTAAACTTTCACTATTTCCTAAACCTCTAACGATATAACCTGGCGCAGTCATCGACCCAGGAATAATTCCTAATTGTCCTTTATTTGCAGGAGTAGCTCCTTTTCTATGCACAATTAATTCCTGTCCATTTATTTGTTCTTTCCATGCAAAATTATGATGATTTTCAATTGTAGCAATCGCCTTTGCTCCTAACAACTTTGCGATACGTTTATGAATATTATCATGACACGCTTTCGCATAATCACCAGCTAAATTCATTGCCAACCAATATTCTTGTCCATCGTGTGTATTTAAATCTAACCAGGCTAAATGTTGCACATTTTTTGGTAATGGACATTGCTTTGTAGCTAAATACGTATAGTGTTTTGCGATATTTGCACCTAAACCACGGCTTCCACTATGCGTTAATAAACCAACATATTCGCCAAGTGGTAAACCGAACTCATTTTTTTCATCTGTAATTGTTACAATTCCAAATTCTACAAAATGATTCCCTCCTCCCGAAGTTCCTAATTGTTTGTATGCTTTATTTTTTAAGCGTTTTAAAAGCGGAATATCCTGAAATTCTGAACGTTCAAATATTTCATGGTCGTGTTTTGTATTATGAGTTTCATACATTCCGAATTTAGTATGTTCAGATAATATATTTTCTAACTGATATACTTTTCCTTTTAAGTACGAAGCCTTTACAGGATATACCGTTAAACACATTCTACAACCAATATCTACGCCAACGCCATACGGAATTACAGCATTTTCTGTAGCTAAAACTCCACCGATAGGCAAACCATAACCAGCGTGTGCATCGGGCATTAAAGCACCTTGAACGGCTATCGGTAATTTTAAGGCATCATATAATTGATACTTTGCAAGCTCATCAATTTCATTTTCACCATAAATAGAAAAAGGCGCTCGGGTATTTTTTAGTTGATGAAATTTTACATCAACAGGTTTTATTAATCCTTCGACCACTTTTCCCCAAATTGCATTTCCTTGAAATTTTTCAGGCGATAAAAGTACCTCCTTAGCTTCTTCTAAAATACGTTCTTTCTTTTCTTTTTTACGATATCTATTTATTTGCCCCAATGCAATATTGATACTATTATTCTTCGGAAAGCCTAATTTTATAAGGTCTTTTCCTTTTAATTTATTTCCCATTATTTAATTTTGAGATGTTTTTATTTAGAAGTCAACTTTTGATTGATTTCTTTAATAGTTTTCTATTTTGAATAGAAATATAAACTTCGAAAAAAATTCAGGAAATAAACTCCATAAAAAAAGTCCGAAATTTTTAAACTTCGGACTTTTCATATATATAATAGTGCTTATTATTTATAATGAAGAAAGTCGCGAAGTAAACAAGAAAAAGAACCTAGCTCTCTTTGTATGTTTTTATTTTTTGAATATTTAAACATTGTACTTCGTTTTTTTAATATTAAAACCTCTCGTTGGTAAATCATTAGTTAACGATTCCTAAAAGTTTTATTTCAATATTTATTTTGTTGCATAATTGCGGTGCAAACTTATAATGATTTTTTGAATCACACAAACAAAAATTAATATTATCTATCTAAAAATCAATTAGTTAGATGCAAGTGATTTAAAATTAAACACTAGTTTCCCTCTCCACTTTTTGCAGATTATTTAATAGACTGATACCTTGTTATGTATGTTTTTACTAGACTATTTTAAAAGAAGAAATTCAGGATAAAATTTTCCATAAAAAAAGCGTCCAAAAAATTAATTTTGGACGCTTTTACTATTATTTAAAAGTTATATACCTAAAACATCAACTTAAAAAGTCGCAGTTTAGCGCCCGATTTATGTGATTTGAATAAGTTCATAGGTTTAATTTTTGTTTTTTATTTATAAAATATAAAAGCATCTTACTGCCTTATCAATTGTTGTTGTCTTAAAATAATGCCTATGGCATTGTTAGTATTTCTACTATTTTTCCATACACATTTTTAGTCCATCCATTTATTTTACCACGATTATTACCTATTTGTAATCCTCTTTTATCATTTTTACCTTTTACAAGATGTGTAAAGCAGTTTCCACGAACTTTACAATAAACAATATCTCCAACTTCGCAGGCTTCCCAATTAATAGGTTGTAATTTTACGGGTTGTTTCGATTTTAATAGTGGTAACATCGAATTACCAGGTTCTTTTGAAATAATAGTTTCTCCAGCATTTAATTTCTGAATTTTCCAATTCATATTTTTATATTTTATAAATTATGTAACGCAAAATTGAATTACATATCTCATAATATAAAAAGAACCTTTTTTATAATGAACTATCGCAAAGATGCGATAATTAACCTATTACCTCCAAATTTAATTTTTAAGCATTAAAAAAATCAATAAATTACCTGCGTCTGTACGGGATATGATTTAACGTCTTCTTTTTTTCCAAGGTGCATTTTTTTGCCAATTTCCCGCCATAATACAACCATAAGGCAATACTTCATCAATTACTTCGCCTAAACCAAACTCTTTCATTTGCTTACGTACTGTTGTAGCGTTTTTATATGCTGATGGCAATTCTGTAATATCAATTTCATCAGAAAAAAAACGAACATCTAAACCTTTTGTTTCTTCATCAAAAATTTCTTGAACTGTGCCTATTTTGCTTTTTTTATGTTCGGTTCTACTTACATTTCTTCCTGCTCCGTGTGGTGCAAATCCTAAATTATTTTCAGTTGTATTTCCTGATACAATTAAAACTGGCTCACTCATATTTAACGGAATTAAACGTGGTCCTGTAATATCGGGCATAAAAGAATCATCTAACGGAGTTGCGCCTTTTGCATGATAAAATAAATCACCCTTTTTAAAAACAAAATTATGTTCGTTCCAAAATCTGTTTTCTTTTTTAATATTTAATTTTTCTAAAGTTGCGTTATGTAATACTTCATGATTTAACTTCGTCCATTTTCTGATGATTTGCAACGCCTCCCAATAATCTTTACCTTCTTTGGTATCAAAAGGAATCCACGCATTTTGTTTTAAAGTTTTTGGTGATAATTTTTTTCTGAATTTTTCAGCAACCTGCATTCCATTACGATATAAATTAGCTCCAAAACCTCTACTTCCATGATGTGTTACCAACATAGTATTTCCTGTTTTTTTCGATTTCCCGACAAACAAAAAATGATTTCCATCTCCTTGCGTTCCTAAATGACTTCGAGCCACTGAAATAGCTCTTTGAGTATTTAAAAATGAATTTCCTTCAATCTCGGCTAATAAATCCATCGGAAAACGAAATTGAGAATCTCTATCTCTTCCTCCTGCTCCAAAATGAGTAATTGAATGTGCTGCGTTTAAAACATCCTTCGGATTTATCTTTCCAAAATCTGTAAGCATTACCGAACAACAAACATCTGCACTATGCATTCCTGGATGAATAGCATTTTTAGCCACCGCAACACCACCTACAGGAATTGTTCCTGTTCCGCCAGTAGGACAAGCATCTGGCATAATAACAGCATTTACAATAGTAGGCGTTTTTACTAAGGTTTCCATAGTGTTAACTACTTTTGCTACGTTAATTTCTTCCAATTCGTTTTCTGCTTTTATATTTATTTTAACAGCAACAGGATTTTCTAATAATGGAATTGTTGGAGGTGCTTTAAACTGCTCTAAATAAGCTACTACTTCTTCTTCTGATAAATTATTAATATTGATATATTCCATAGCTTCGGGAAACCATTTCCCTGAACTAAATCCCATTTCAATTAATTTTTTTCCTGTAATTTTCATGTTTTTTATTTATTTTGATATTATTCAAATCAACTGATTTATATTCTTTTTATATCTTTTTCTTAACAACACTGCAAATGTTACACACAAATGCGCATTCTTTTTGCGCAGTAAATATTATTTGCTATTTTTATTGAATATTTTTATATAAATTTTATAAAATGGACTTAAAACAACGATTTTATCAGCTTGTTAACAGTTATACAAAAAATCAAAATTTAATCAATAGTTTATGGAGTGCTATTGCTATTCGATATGCCGAAAATCATAGAACTTATCATAACTTAAACCATATTACCGAAATTTTTAAAGCTTTTGATACTTACAAATCAAAATTAGAAAATCCTGATATTGTTGCTTTTTCAATTTTTTATCATGATATTATTTACAGTATTTATAAAAAAGATAATGAAGAAAAAAGTGCACTTTTTGCCTTGCAAGAATTGACACCGTTAAATTTTTCATTAAATACTTCTCTATATAATAATCATACTTTTTTAGATGGTATAAAAAATCAAATTATAGCTACAAAAACACATACAGCAATAAACAACGATACCAAATGGCTACTTGATTTTGATTTAGAAATATTAGGAAAATCTTCAGAAGTATATAAAAACTACACAAAAAAAATTAGAGAAGAATATAAATTAATACCAACCATATTATATAAACAAGGACGAAAAAAAGTGTTGCAACATTTTATTGATAAACCTTTTATATATAATACCGATACCTTTATAAATTTATATGAAAAACAAGCAAAACTAAATTTAAGTAATGAATTAAAATCATTGTAAATTAATACGTTGACAAAAATCATTCTTAAAAATAAATCACAAAAAAGAATTATATAAAATGGCTGCAAATAAAAATGCACTTATCCGATATAAAACAATTGACGAATGTTTACGAAACAATATGAAACGCTGGACACTAGTCGATTTAATTACCGCTTGTTCCGATGCCTTATACGAATATGAAGGTAAAGATGTACACGTAAGTAAACGAACTATTCAAGCAGATATTCAATTAATGCGAAGCGATAAATTAGGATATAATGCACCCATTGAAGTATATGAACGTAAATATTATAGGTATTCAACTACCGATTATAGTATTAAAAATATTCCGATTACAAATACCGATGTAAAAATTATGAATGAAGCAATTCAGGTATTACGTCAGTTTAAAGATTTTTCATTATTTAAAGAAATGGACGGTGTTTTACAACGTTTGGAAGACTCTGTGTATGCTTCTCAAAAAACAAATAAAGCTATTATTCATTTAGAAAAAAATGAAAAATTAAAAGGTTTAGAATATATTGACCCTATTTATAATGCCATTCAAAATAAAAAAGTATTACACATTACCTATAAATCATTTAAGGCTTTAACAGAAAGTAAAATGACTTTACATCCGCAGTTATTAAAAGAATATAATAATCGTTGGTTTGTTTTATCGCTTTATAAAACAAAAAATATAACCTTAGCTCTCGATAGAATTTTAAATATTACCATTGCAGAAAATAACAGCTATAAAGATTTAAAAATTAATGGCGATACCTATTACAAAGATGTAATTGGTGTAACGGTTTCAAATACCCGTGCACAACGTGTTCAGTTTTGGGTCGATGCTATAAATGCACCGTATGTTATTACCAAACCTTTTCATAACAGCCAACGAATAATTAAATATACTGATGATGGCGGAGTTATCTTTAATATTTTAGTTCAAATAAATTATGAATTAGAACGCTTAATTTTAGGCTTTGGTGATGCTATTGAAATTCAAAAACCTGAATTTTTACGCAAACGAATAATTCATAAATTAAATAAAGCTGTTAATCATTATATTGAAAAATAAATGCAATTATTAGACGCGATAAATCGAGTCTCTACAATAATATTTCCTGTAAAATATCTCGTTTTTTTTCTAAAGATACAAGGGCTACTATTAATTTTAATTCTTCATGATAGGGTATGTTTTGTAATGAGTTTTCTAAATGTACTTTACGTAATGTTATCCATTTGGCATCATTAATAGTTATTGATTCTTTTCCCTTTTTTTTTGCAAGTAATACCGTACAGGCTTGTAAGCCTCGTAAAATTACTGCTCGTTTTTTTTGTACCGATTCTAAAAGTTGTTTTTTTTTATAAACTTCTTTATTTGCAATTTTTAACATTCGTTCTAAAGGAGCTTTTGATTTTAATCTTTCTATTCCTAATAAATTAATAACTTCTGGCAATTCATATACGTCAGTTTTTAATGCCAATGCCTCATGCAAAACAAGTAGCTTGTTTAATTTATCTAAAGAATACGTTCTACGGCTTACAGACAATGAATAAAGTGTATGGTAAGACATCCCTACATAATTTGCAAACGCTGTAAAAGAACAACCAAAATATAATTTTAATATATTTAACATTTTTCGAAAATTTTTTAATCTTATATAATACTTTACTGTTTTTTTGTACAAATTTTTAAATCTACTTTTAAAAACTTGTACAACACTTGTACAAATTCCTAAATCTACTTTTAAAAATTTGCACAAACCTGTACAAATTCTTTAATCTATTTTTAAAAATTTGTACAAAAACGACATAAAAAAACCCAACAAGTTAAAACTGTTGAGTTTTTTAACAGTTAAACTAACAAGGTTTCTTTGTAAGTTTCAATTTCTGAGATAGCATTGGCTAATATTGCTACTTGTGCCTCTAATTGTTGGTGGTTTATTTGGTCTTCCAAAACATTTACCGCACTATAATTGGCATTTTTGTTTTCTAAAGATTTTAACTTTGTTTCTTCACGTTCTATTTTTAATTCTAAATTTCTTTTCTCTCTTTCATCAGTAATAACAGCTAGTGCAGCCTCAAAACCTGCAATAATTGCTTTTACACTTACTATTCCTTCTAAAACAGTCGTAGTTCTTTCTGTTTTATCATCTAACGATTCGCCAAGGTTGCGTAATCTGCGGTCTAAAGTTGTTTTTTCTGTTTGTGTAATTTCAATTGCTTTATCACTCTCTTTTTTTGTTTTTAATAATGTTAAATTCAATTCCATAATTTTTTAATTTTAAATTTTAATGATTCTATTTTTTATAAAATCTTTCAATCACAATATACAATCAACTACTTATCAATACCTTAAACCAATATTAATTATATTTTACGATATTGTTATTAATAAATAACCTCAGTACAGACGCGATTTATCGCGTCTCACATAGTAAGAATCACATAATAAATCAGAATAATAATCAAAATTTATTATTACGATAAATAAAGTCGCGATAAATCACGCCTATACGATTATCACATCGAAAATAAACCACACGTACAGACGCGATTTATCGCGTCTCACATAGTAAGAATCACAGAATAAATCACAGAATAAATCACAGAATAATAATCAAAATTTATTGTTACGATAAATAAAGTCGCGATAAATCACGCCTCTACGATTACCACATCGAAAATACACCACACGTACAGACGCGATTTATCGCGTCTCACATAGTAAGAATCACATAGTAAATCAGAATAATAATCAAAATTTATTGTTACGATAAATAAAGTCGCGATAAATCGCATCTCTACGATTATCACATCGAAAATACACCACACGTACAGACGCGATTTATCGCGTCTCACATAGTAAGAATCACATAATAAATCAGAATAATAATCAAAATTTATTGTTACGATAAATAAAGTCGCGATAAATCGCATCTCTACGATTATCACATCGAAAATACACCACACGTACAGACGCGATTTATCGCGTCTCACATAGTAAGAATCACATAATAAATCAGAATAATAATCAAAATTTATTATTACGATAAATAAAGTCGCGATAAATCACGCCTCTACGATTATCACATCGAAAATACACCACACGTACAGACGCGATTTATCGCGTCTCACATAGTAAGAATCTCATAGTAAGAATCTCATAATAAATCAGAATAATAATCAAAATTTATTATTACGATAAATAAAGTCGCGATAAATCACGCCTCTACGATTATCACATCGAAAATACACCACACGTACAGACGCGATTTATCGCGTCTCACATAGTAAGAATCTCATAGTAAGAATCACATAGTAAGAATCACATAGTAAATCAGAATAATAATCAAAATTTATTGTTACGATAAATAAAGTCGCGATAAATCACGCCTATACGATTATCACATCGAAAATACACCACACGTACAGACGCGATTTATCGCGTCTCACATAGTAAGAATCTCATAGTAAGAATCACAGAATAAATCACATTAAAAATTACCGTAAATAAAAATGCGATGATTAGACCCAATAAATCTCATATTTACCAGAATAATTCCGAAATTGCACCATCAAAAAAATCATCAATAATTAATTACATGTCAGAAGAGCAACAAAAATTACTAGAAAAAAAATTATGGGATATTGCCGACCTACTTAGAGGTAAAATGGATGCTGACGATTACAGAAACTACATATTAGGTTTTATCTTTTTTAAATATTTATCTGAAAAATTAGAATTATATGCGAATGAAATATTAGTCACTGATAATTTAATTTACAATCAATTAGATGAAAAAGCAGACAACGATATTATTCATGAAGTAAAAAAAGCATGTATTAAAAAATTAGGTTATTTTTTAAATCCTTCGGAATTATTCACTGAAATTGCTAAAAAAGGAAACAACTTAAATAAAGAAGACGATAATTCAGACACAAATACCAAGCTCAACGAAAATCAAGAAGCTACAGAATTTTTTATTCTTGAAGATTTAGAACGCATCTTAAATAACATCGAACAAAGTACCATGGGGAACGGTTCGGAAGATGATTTTGTCCGTTTATTTGAAGACCTCGATTTAACATCGTCTAAATTAGGGCGTAATGTTAAGGCTCGTAATCAGATTATCGCTAAAATACTTACCTATTTAAACGAAATAGATTTTAAACTTCAAGATACCGAAAGCGATTTGTTAGGCGATGCTTACGAGTATTTAATTGGCGAATTTGCTTCTAATGCTGGAAAAAAAGCAGGCGAATTTTATACACCACAAGAAGTCAGTACTATTTTAGCTAAAATTGTTACTTCAAGAACAAAGCGTATAAAAGCCGTTTACGACCCTACATGCGGAAGTGGTTCGTTATTATTAAGAGTGCAAAAAGAATTAGGCGATAAAAATAACGGTTCTAATATTGGTATGTTTTACGGGCAGGAATTAAACCGTACTACTTACAATTTAGCACGTATGAATATGATTTTGCACGGCGTACATTATTCTCAATTTGACATTAAGCAAGAAAACACCCTAGAAGAACCTCAGCATATAAAAATAAAATTAAAAGCCGATGCTATTGTTGCCAATCCGCCGTTTTCTGCAAAATGGAGCGCGAGTAATACCTTTAATACTGACGACCGTTTTAGTCAGTACGGAAAATTAGCTCCAAAAACGAAAGCCGATTTTGCCTTTGTACAGCATATGATACATCATTTAAGTGATGACGGAATTATGGCAACCGTTTTACCGCACGGAGTTTTGTTTAGAGGTTCTTCCGAAGCACATATAAGACGTTATTTAATTGAAGACCGTAATTATATTGATGCCGTTATAGGATTACCTGCAAACATTTTTTTTGGTACGGGAATACCTACCTGTATTTTAGTTATCAAAAAATGTAGAGAAGAAAATGAAGACGTTTTATTTATTGATGCCAGTAATCATTTTGAAAAACAAGGGAAAGATAACAAGCTATTGCCCGAGCATATAAATACAATCGTAAATACCTACACTAACAGAACCGTTACAGATAAATACAGTTATAAAGCGAGTCTTAAAGAAATTGCCGAAAACGATTACAATTTAAACATCCCTCGTTATGTTGATACCTTTGAAGAAGAGCCAGAAATTGACATTGACCAAATTGCCGATGAAATAAAAGCCTTAGATATTCAAATTACAGAAACCGACCAACGAATTGCCGACTTTTGTAAACAACTGCAAATTAAAACCCCGTTTTAAATGAATAATAAAATGACAATTAATTTGGGCGTGCCCCAAGGGTCGGGCTATACGTTACAATCTTTTTGTTCGTGCCTCACAAAAAGGATTTCCACTGCTATCCCTCACGCAATAAAAAAAAATAACCATGGATAATAAAAAATTAATTCCTAATTTAAGATTTCCTGAGTTTAATAATTCGTGGGAAGAAAAAAGGTTAGAAGAAATTACAACCAAAATTAGTGATGGTATTCATTCTACTCCTAAATATAATAACTCAGGTAAATATTATTTTATAAACGGTAATAATTTAGTTAATGGTAAAATAAAAGTAAATTCTAACACTAAAAAAGTTTCTACTAATGAATTTGATAAACATAAAAGAGATTTAAATTCAAATACTTTATTATTATCTATAAATGGTACAATAGGTAACTTAGCTTATTACAATAACGAATCAATAATACTAGGTAAAAGTGCTAGTTATATAAATATTGAAAAAAAATACCCTGTATCATACTATTATTATATTCTTCAAAGTCCAAGAATTAAAAAATATTTTTTATCTGAATTAACAGGAAGCACAATTAAAAACCTTTCATTAAAGACTATTAAAAATTGCCGATTATATTCACCTCAACTTTCAGAGCAAGAAAAAATCGCATCATTTTTAACTGACGTAGATAGTAAGCTAACGCAATTAACAAAAAAGAAAGCCTTATTAGAAAACTACAAAAAAGGCGTGATGCAAAAAATCTTTAATCAAAAAATAAGATTTAAAGATAACAAAGGAAATAACTTCCCTAAATGGGAGGAGAAAACTTTAGGAGAAGTTTTAGATTATGAACAACCAACAAAATATATTGTTTCATCTACAGAGTATCAAAATAATTTTAAAACACCTGTGTTAACTGCTGGTAAAACTTTTTTACTTGGTCATACAAATGAAGTCAATAATATTTTCACAAATTTACCAGTGATTATATTTGATGACTTTACTATGGCTAATAAATTTGTAGATTTTGATTTTAAAGTTAAATCATCAGCAATGAAAATTTTAAAACCAAAATCTAGTAAAATAAATTTAAAATTTATTTATGAGAGTATTCAATTAATAAAATATCCGAAAGGAGATGAACACAAAAGGTTTTGGATTTCTGAATATTCTAAAATAAATATAAAATACCCCTGTTTAGAAGAGCAAGAAAAAATCGCTAATTTTTTATCAGAAATAGATAACAAGATAAAAACGCTCAATACCAACATAGAAAATAATAAAGTCTTTAAAAAAGGCTTGTTACAAAAAATGTTCGTTTAAAAGGCTAAAAAAAACGGCATCAAAAAAAAATAAAAAAAATCCGAATCCGTCAAAGGGATTTTATTTCAGTTTCACATACTGATTTTTCACCATTTTGTCAATTCGAGTGATTTTAATGACTAGAAGGAATTAAAATTGTATCGAGAATTTTATTTTGATTGATTTTGATGCTAAAAAGTTCTCGATACAATTTTTTTGAAGGAAAAAAATCACTCGAACTGACAGGTTTTTGTAAAAAAATTATTGACAAAAATTTAAAAGGCTAAAAAAAATTGCTATCAAAAAAAGAAAAAAAATAAATGAAAACAGAATCAGAACAAGAATTAGAAAACAAATTAATACAGCAGTTAATAGGTTTAGGGTATAAAAAAGCGGTTATAAATACCGAAGAACAACTAGTAAATAATCTTAAAACACAATTAGAAACTCATAATAATACACAATTTACTGATAACGAGTTTAAACGCATTTTAATCCACCTTAGCAAAGGAAATATTTTTGATAAAGCAAACACCTTGCGAGAGTTAAAATACGATTTGCTAAAAGACAACGGAAAAAAAGAATACATCGAATTTATCAATCAAAATCATTGGTGTAAAAATCAGTTTCAAGTAACGCACCAAGTAACAATACACGGCAAACGTGAAAACCGTTACGATGTTACTATTTTAATAAACGGTTTGCCTTTGGTACAAATAGAGCTTAAAAAAAGAGGCATCGAACTAAAGGAGGCTTTTAATCAAATATGCCGTTATCAACAAGATTCTTTTGCCTCTAATCATTCGTTGTTCAATTATATACAGCTTTTTGTAATTAGCAACGGCGAGAACACCAAATATTTTGCCAATACTTTTAAAGGTAGTAAAATGCCGAGCTATAAATTTACTTCTTATTGGAGCGATGTAAAAAATAAACGAATTACACAGCTTCATAAATTTGCTGATATTTTTTTAACGCCCTGTCATATTGCCAAAATGATAACCAAGTATATTGTGTTGCATCAATCGGACGGTATTTTAATGGCGTTGCGTCCTTATCAGTTTCATGCGGTCGAAGCAATTATTGACAGAGTAAAAAACTCAGAAAAAAACGGCTATATTTGGCACACCACAGGTTCAGGAAAAACATTGACTTCTTTTAAAGCCAGTCAAATACTTACCAATAATCCGAATGTAAAAAAAGTGGTATTTGTTGTTGACCGTCAAGATTTAGACCACCAAACAGTTAAAGAATTTCGAGCCTTCGACAAAGAAAGCATCGACAGTACTGCCGATACAAAAACATTAGTAAAACATTTTTTAGATAATAGTCGACCTTTAATAGTTACAACCATTCAAAAATTAAATGTTGCTATTAAAAAATCTGTGTTTAAAAATCAGATAGCTACTTTAAAGGACGAAAAAATAGTTTTTATTTTTGATGAGTGCCATCGCTCGCAATTTGGCGACACTCACAAAGCAATTGTACGTTTTTTTACTAATCATCAATTATTCGGTTTTACAGGAACGCCAATTTTCGAAAAAAATGCCCTAAGCGTAAAAAGTGTAAAACAAACTACGGTGAATCTTTTTGATGAATGTTTGCATAAATATGTAATTACAGATGCTATCCGTGATGAAAATGTCTTAAAATTTTCGATAGAGTATTATAATGTCTTTAAAAAAAAGGTCTCCGAAAATGAAGAGGATACTCCCGAAGATGATATTAAAGTCGAAGGAATTGACACCCAAGAAGTTTTTGAAAGTGATGCCTATATAAAAACGGTAGGGAATTTTATTTTAAAAAATCATTACGCAAAAACAAACAGCAAAAAATTTACAGCGATATTTTGTGTGAGTTCTATTGATACACTAATAAAATATTACAATTATTTTAAAGCTGAAAAAGAAGCAGGAAAACATCGCTATAAAATAGCAACTATATTTTCTTATAACCCCAATCCGCCCAGAGCTGTTATTGATGGAAATATTGACGGAACTATTGAAGAAGAAGATGTAAGCGATACTGCGCCTGTAAATCAATCGGCACGTGATAAATTAGACGAGTTTATTGACGACTATAATAGTATGTTTAAAGAAAAGCATTCCGCAAACGATGCCAAAAGTTTTTTGAACTATAAAAATAACATCGCCGATAGGGTAAGAAATAAAGACATTGATATTTTACTGGTGGTAAATATGTTTTTAACAGGCTTTGATAGTAAAACTTTAAATACCTTATATGTTGATAAAAATTTAAAATATCATGGCTTAATACAGGCATTCTCACGAACCAACAGAATTTTAGACAAGCATAAAACACAGGGTAATATTGTTACTTTCCGAAATTTAAAACAAAATACCGATGACGCAGTTCGTTTGTTTTCGAATCAATCGGCAAAAGAAAGCATTACTATTGCACCTTATAGCGAACAGCTTGCTTTTTTTGAAGAAGCCTACGCAAAACTTATTGCCATCACTCCTATTCCTGACGATGTAAGTAATTTGGTTACTGAGCTAGACGAATTAAATTTTGCAAAAGCTTTTAGAAATGTTGTAAGGCTTAAAAATATTTTAAATTCGTTTACGCAATTTTCTTTTGATGAAATTTCTATGGAAGAACAAGAGTTTTATAGTTTTTCAAGTAAATATCAAGATTTAGATGATAAAATAAAAAATGACCGCAAAAAAAATAAGGTTTCTATTTTAAATGAAATAGATTTTGAAATTTCGCTGTTACATAAAGATGAAATAAATGTAACCTATATAATGAGGCTATTAAATCAACTAAAAGATGCAAATCCTAAAGAAAAATCCAAGCAGAAAAAAGAAATTTTAGATTTATTGGCAGGAGAATCGACCTTGCGTAGTAAACGAGAATTAATTGTGCAATTTATCGAAAATAATTTGCCAAATATTTCTGATGATGCCGATATTGAAGCAGTTTTTAAAACCTACTGGCAAGAGGAATCGAAAAAAGCATTGCAAAAATTAAGTACCACCGAAGCACTGCACCAAAATAAAGTAGAAATTATTATTAACGATTATCTGTTTACAGGAAAAATGGCAACCGAAGACGAAGTTTTAAATACACTAAAAAAACAACCGAGTATTTTACATCGTGAAACAATCGGTAACAGAATTATCGAAAAAATAAAAGATTTTATTCAAACGTTTATAAATGGTATGGATGCCTAATGTGTGATTAAATATATACGGTATTTTAGACGCGATTTATCGCGTCTCCCATAATAAATTTCACATAATAAATTCAAAATTAATAGATTCAGTTAAATAGACGCGATGTTTTAGATACGATGTTTAGACACGATAAATTGCGTCTCTACGTGAATTATTATTTTTTGAAATGGCAATTGTTTTTTCAAAAAAATAATTGCATTTTTACAATATATTGGATTTTTATCATCAATAAAACCATCAATAAAAAATGGAAAAATTTAATAATAAATATCGCATACCATCAGCACGGTTACAAAATTGGGATTACGGAAATAATGGTGCATATTTTATAACCATTTGTACGGCAGGAAATCAACATTTTTTTGGTGATATAAAAAATAAAGAGCTACATTTTAATAACCTCGGAAAATTAGCAGAAAAATATTGGCTTGAAATTCCTAATCGTTTTTCGTTTATTACATTAGGTAACTTTGTAATTATGCCCAATCATATGCACGGTATATTAATTATTGATAAATTTTCATCCGATATTTCCGAATCATTCGTACAGACGCAATCCGTAGAGACGCGATTAATCGCGTCTCTACCCCCTGACTCAAAAATAGGTGGAATAACAGGCAACACAAACCCGATGTTTCATCAAAATATATCACGAATTATTAGATGGTATAAAGGATGTTGTACTTATGAGATACGTAAAATTCACACCGATTTTTCGTGGCAACCACGGTTTTACGACCATATTATTAGAAATTCAAAGGCGTTTGATAAAATTCAGAATTATATAGAAAATAATCCCGTCAATTGGAATGAGGATAAATTTTATAGATAAATAATATACGTGATAAATCGCATCCAACCCGTACAGATACGATTTATCGCGTCTCACATAATAAATTCACTATTTAATAGATTCACTATTAATAGATTCCGCTAAATAGACGCGATAAATCGCGTCTCTACGGTAAAACACAAAAACACTAACTGAATAACTTACTATCTATATTTTATTCAATATTTTTGTGCTTCAAAAAAACAAAATGAAAAACCTACACCCTATTATGTTAGTCGGCACAGGCTCTGATGTTGGTAAAAGCTGGATAACTACAGGAATTTGTAGGTGGCTAAAACAAAAAGGATATAATCCAGCACCTTTTAAAGCACAAAATATGTCATTAAACAGTTTTTCTACACCCGATAATCTTGAAATTGGAAGGGCGCAAGCTGTACAAGCAGAAGCCTGTGGTATTTTACCAACTGTAGAAATGAATCCGATTTTATTAAAACCTTCTTCTTTAAATAAATCGCAAATTGTTTTACATGGAAAACCAATTGGCAATCAAACTGCAAAAGAATATTTTTTAGGCGATAATAAAAAACAACTGTTTGAAGAAGCTAAAAAAGCCTTTAAAAAATTAACTGCAAAACACAATCCTATTGTTATAGAAGGTGCAGGAAGTATCAGCGAATTAAATTTAAAACACAGAGATATTGTAAATATGCCCATGGCGGCGGCGGCAAATGCTTGTGTTTATTTAATTGCCGATATTGATAAAGGCGGCGTATTTGGTAGCGTATATGGAACCATTGAATTATTAGAACCTTGGGAACGTAAACTTATAAAAGGTATTATAATTAATAAATTTAGAGGCGATCCTGATTTATTTATCGAAGGAAAAAAGAAGTTAGAAGAACTTACAAATATTCCTTTATTAGGAATTTTACCCTATGCTACAGATATTATTATCGAAGAAGAAGATTCTGTTGCTTTAAATAAAAGAGCTACTACGGCAACGGATAATAAATTAAATATTGCAGTAGTAAGACTTCATTACATGTCTAATTACACCGATTTTCAAGTATTAGAACAAGAACCGCTTATCAATTTATATTTTACAAGAGATTCCGAAGAACTTAAAAAGGCTGATATAATTATTATACCAGGTACAAAAAATACTATTGAAGATTTAATCGCTTTAAAAAAAGATAATTTAGATACCGTTATAAAAGAACAATACAAACACGTTCCTGTTTTGGGTATTTGTGGCGGATATCAAATGTTAGGCAAAACAATTAACGACCCTTTTTCTGTAGAAAGTGAAATTAAATCGGAAAAAGGTTTGGGTTTATTTGATATTGAAACCACCCTTTCTAAAACTAAACAAACCATACAACGCAGTTTTTATTTTAAAGATAAAAAGGAACTTTGTGAAGGTTACGAAATTCATATGGGCGAAACAATTGTGCCGAAAAATAAGCATCTAAATTATATCAACGGAAAAAAAACAGAAAAAAAAGAAGGTTATTTTGATGGAAATAAAAGCTGGGGAACCTATTTACACGGTATTTTTGATAATCAAGAAATAGTAACCGAATTATTACGCATAAAATACCCTGATGCTAAGGCTATAAATTATAAAAATTTTAAAGCTAAACAATTTGATAAATTAGCCGATTGGATTAATGAAAATTTAGACATGAAAGCCATCATAAAAAACAGCACAAAAGAATGTTAAACGGACATGGAGATGACCTTCATTTAATTAAAGGAGAAATTAAACACAATTTTAGCTCGAACGTATATTATAAAGGATGCCCAGAAAATTTACTTTCACATATTTCAAAAAACATTCCTTTAATTCAAAGTTACCCCTCGCCCACTGCAAGCGAATTAAATATTTTGGCGGCTAAAAAATTCGATTTAAAAAGCGAAAACTTTTTATTTACCAATGGTGCAACTGAAGCTTTTTATTTGATAGCTCAATTATTTTCTGATAAAAAAACGGCTATTGTTGCTCCTACTTTTTCGGAATATGAGGATTCTTGTAAAATTTTCAAATTAGATTATCAATTAATTTCTAGAGATAGAATAAACCAAACAAATGCCGACCTTATTTTTATTTGTAATCCTAATAATCCTACGGGAGCTATTTTTTCATCCGAAGAATTAGCATTGTTATTTCAACAAAAACCAAATACTATTTTTGTTATTGATGAAGCTTATATCGAGTTTACAAACAGTGCAAAATCAATTGTTTCATTAATAAAAGAGCTTAATAATTTAATAATCGTTCGTTCATTGACAAAAACATTTACCATTCCTGGTTTACGTTTGGGTTATATTATTTCTAATGATAAATTAATAGCATCACTTTTAAATTTAAAAATGCCTTGGAGCGTTAATTTATTGGCAGTAAAAGCGGGTGAATTTATCTTTAACAATTATAAAACGCTTCAATTTAATGTTACTGAATTAATTTCAGAAACTACGCAATTTAAAAATCAACTTGAAAATTTAAAGGGCATAAAAGTTTGTAAAAGTAATACGTCTTATTTTTTAGTAGAAATTTTAAATGATAAAAAAGCAAGTGATTTAAAAGCGCATTTAATTGAAAAACATCAAATTTTAATTAGAGATGCTACTAATTTTAAAAAATTAAACGGCGAATATATTCGATTATCGACACAAAATAAATCGGCAAATAACACTTTAATTCAAGCTTTAAAAGAATGGCTTTAAATTCAATATATATTTTAATTATTGCTTTTTTGTTAGATTTAATCTTTGGCGACCCAAAAAAATTACCGCATCTTATTGTCGCTTTTGGAAACAGTATTTCTTTTGGTGAAAAATGGCTTAATAAAAAAAATAATCAATTTTTAAAAGGTGCTTTTTTAACCATTTTTTTAGTGAGTATTTCTTTTGTCGCTCCATATTTCATTATTAAATGGCTAAATGCTGCCGATTTTAAAATTTTAGCGAACATATTTTCAGTACTGATGTTATTTTATTGTCTTGCAAATAAAACGTTAGTTAAAGAAGGATATGCTGTTTTTAACACCTTAAAAAATGAAGGTTTAGAAGCAGGAAGAAAACGTTTATCATGGATTGTTGGGCGAGAAACCACCAATTTAAACGAACAACAAATCAGAATTGCTACTTTTGAAACCATGTCGGAAAATTTAAGCGATGGTATTATTGCTCCGTTATTTTATTTTTTAATTTTCGGTGTTCCTGGTGCAATGGCTTATAAAATGATAAATACTTTCGATTCTATGATTGGTTATAAAAGTAATCGATATTTTTGGTTTGGAAAATTTTCCGCAAAATTAGATGATGTTGTCAATTATATTCCTGCCCGAATTACTGCAATATTAATGTTAGTTGTGCAAAATAAAATCAGCGGAATTTCTTTTGTTTTTAATGAAGGAAAAAAACACAGTAGCCCAAATGCTGGTTACCCTGAAGCTGCTTTGGCGTATATTTTAAATTGCCAATTTGGAGGCTCTAATTATTATCATGGTAAATTAGTTGAAAAACCTTTTATCGGAACTAATAACCGAATAATTAAACATGAAGAAATTAAAATAGTACATCAAATTAATTATAAAGTAAGCATATTGTTTGTTTTATTGATGATTAGTGTGTTTTTGCTTACCGTAAAATATGCCTAAAAACCAAAAGAAATATATTATTACTGGCGCTCCTGGAACTGGAAAAACAACCTTGATTAATCTTTTAAAAAATCGCTTTTCTTGTATGGATGAAGTTTCAAGAAAGGTAATTACAGAGGAACAACAAAATAACCGAAACGGCATGCCTTGGGCTGATATTAATCGGTTTTCAGAATTAGTTTTCACCCGTACAAAAAAAGAATTATTAACTTCGGATGCCCAATTTTGTGATCGGTCGGTGTTAGATTTAGAGGCGTATTTATCCGTAGAAAAAAAAGAAATACCTGATTATTTAAAAAATTTCTGCTATAAAAAAAACTACCACAAAACCGTGTTTTTTACCCCTACTTGGTTTGCTATTTACCAACAAGATCCACAGCGATTACAAGAATTTGACTATTGTTTGAAATTAGAAAAATCGCTTTTAGAACACTATAAAAGTAAAGGCTTTAAAATCATTATACTACCTCGTTTTTCGGCTATAAAAAGAAAAAAACTCATTTTAGATTCTATCTTTTAAGTCAAAAAAAAACTATACATTCGCGCCGATTTTGGTTTCTTATTCTTTTTGATCATCAGAATATAGAATTAAAAGGGAATTTGGTGTAAATCCAAAGCTGTCCCCGCAACTGTAAAACTTATTTAAAGGCATCATTAATAAAACCACTGTAGCAAAACTATGGGAAGGTAAATGATTGCTTGAGTTGAGTCAGGATACCTGCCTAAATCAAAAACATAATCTAAACTTTCGGGAATAAAAGTTAAAGTGTTCGACTGCCTATATTTTAGGCTTATGACCCTTCATTTTTATTTCTGAACAAATGAAATTCAATGAAATTCAAATTACTTTTTTCTTTTTTAATTAGCAGCAGTTTACTGATTGCTCAAAATTCAAAATCCGTTCAACTTTTAAATAAACAAAACGGGCTACCTATTGAGTTTTCCTCTATTATAAATAACAATTCTAAAAAAGGAACAAGCTCTAACAATAAAGGGATTTTCAAAATTACAGGAAACCCTAACGATGTTATTAACATCTCATATGTTGGCTACAAATCAACAAGTATTTTATTTAAAAAATTAGCCGATATTATTTATTTACACCCGCTATCGGTTCAATTACAAGGGGTCGAAATTTCGAGTACAAGAAAAAAATATGTTGAACTAAACAAGCTTCAATTAAAAAATTTAGACGCGCCATTAACAACCAATAGCGTGAGTTCTAAATTAATTAAAATTAGAAATACCAATGATTTAGGGACTGCTGTTAAAAGTGCTACAGGTGTTCGCCCGATAAACAGATACGGTGGTTTTCAAACTTTTAGAATACGAGGTTTTAACAATTTTGTTTTATTAAATGATGGTACAAGAGATGAACGTCATAATCTTTCTACAAGTGCGCCGAGTACTAATTTAGCCAATGTTGAGCGTATAGAAATACTTAAAGGACCTTCTGGTGTTATGTTTGGACACGCTGCTTTAGGCGGAATTATAAATATTATTCGTAAAAAACCAACTACGGATTTTTCTGCTGAATTTAATACTACCTATGGTTCTTTTAATACTTACGAAATGTCGGTAGGTATGGGAGGCCCTATTGATCAGAAATTAAGATATCGAGTAGATTTTGGTGTTTCTAAATCTGACGGTTGGAGAGATTTTGGCATCAATACAAATAACGCTTCTTTTGCGGTTAATTATACACCGACCAAGAAAGATGTTTTAGATATTTCTTTCCAAGCCAATAATGATAAATATGATACTGACACAGGAATTCCTGTTGATAAAGACGGAAGCATTGTAAAAGCAATGGATGTTAAAACGCGATATAACGATCCTCAAGATTATCTGAAACACAAACGTTTTGACTTACAAATTAAGTACAAACATCAGTTTAATAAAAAATTAAAATTAACTAATAATTTTTCATGGTCTGATGATGATATTAATTATCTTTCAACAGAATGGCTGTCTTTTAATGCAGCAAAAGATTCAATAACTAGAGGGTTTCCTTTTTATTTTAACCACACCACTAATACCATTCAAAATCAATTAGATTTAAGCTATCAGTTTAAAACAGGAAAGGTAAAACACAAATCGTTGTTTGGTCAATCGGTAAGTATTTTAGAAAGAAAATCGTTTAGAGGAAGCGTTGTTGGTCCTGGTACATACACTACTATTTCTGTTCAAAATCCTATTCTGAACCAAGGGCATATAGAGGCTGTTGATCAAAAAGTACAGATAAGAGATGAATTTAATAGTGGTTTTTATTGGCAAAACTGGTCGAATATTTCTGATAATTTTAAAGCCTTAATTGGTATTCGCTACGATATTTTTAAAGGAAGATATGCTACCGATAAAATTAAAGCAAATAGAACCTTAATTAAAGCGGGCGACAGAACAGAAGTTCCTTCAACAGCTTTTAGTTATAGAGCTGGTTTGGTGTATCAGCCGCTTAAAAATATTAGTATTTTTTCTTCTTATTCTAATTATTTTAAACCTTCAAGAACTATTGCTCCTAACAGTGAAATTTTTGATCCTGAAAAAGGATATCAAATAGAAGGAGGGCTTAAATTTGAAAGAAATAACACTTTAAACATTAGCCTGTCTACCTTTTATATTTTAAAACACAATATTGTTGAAAAAAATAAAGTAAATCAATACCTTCAAATTGGAGAAGCTGATTCCAAAGGTATCGAATTTGATTTAGAATACACTCCTATAAAAAATGTTTATCTTAAAGCTGGCTATGCTTTTACAGAAGCTAAATTAGGTGCTTACGGAGCAGCTAATTCACAGGTTAAAAAGGCAGGAAATACCTTACCTTTTACCCCTAAACATTTAGCAAATTTATGGGTTAATTATGAATTAGAAGACGGCTTAGGTTTTGGAATTGGAGGTAATTATACGAGTGATAATTATACAAATTCTGACAATTCATATACACTACCCTCTTATTTACTAATGGATGGCGCAATTTATTATCAAAAAAATAACGTCAGAATTGGTGTTAATATAAATAACATTACCAATAAATTATACTTTACAGATGCCATTTATGATTATCAGTTTTTCCCGGGCGCTGAAAGAAATTTCAAAATAAATTTAAGTTATAAAATTTAATATCAATTAAAAATTAGCGATTTACATCATTACTTAGGTATTTTATTTTTGATACTTTTTCTTGATTCGTTTTTATCAAGATTTGTAATGATGTACAAGCTTTTTTCTTTTTTATCCGAAACTGATTGCATAAAAACTCCTTTTCGATTCCATCTTTTAAATCAAAAAAAACAATACATTTGCAGCATATTCGGTTTCTTATTCTTTTTTTATCATCAGAATATAGAATTAAAAGGGAATTTGGTGTAAATCCAAAACTGTTCCCGCAACTGTAAGACTCAAGCAATATTTTATTAGTAAAAACCACTGTAGTTATAACTATGGGAAGGTAAATAAAATAGAGTTAAGTCAGGAGACCTGCCGTTTAAACATTAATTTATATTAACTCTCGGGTAAAGAGTTAGAAAATTGTTTTTTTATATTTTCTTTCCTTGCCTGCTTAATCTCATTTTTAAATGCAAAAATTGATTTTATGCAGTCTATGGATAATGTGTTTTTCATTATCTGTATTCTCACAAAACAACAAAAAAAACTCAGAAATAGAACTTTCTGAAATAATTATCAACTCTAAAAACGAAAAAAAATTAGGTACTCATAAGGTTTCTAAAATTTCGTTGCAATTACGACCA
This sequence comes from Tenacibaculum dicentrarchi, assembly GCF_964036635.1. NCBI lineage: Bacteria > Pseudomonadati > Bacteroidota > Flavobacteriia > Flavobacteriales > Flavobacteriaceae > Tenacibaculum > Tenacibaculum dicentrarchi. The sequence goes on along the minus strand of NZ_OZ038524.1, from coordinate 1,025,256 downwards.
ATAAATAGCGCTCACGATTTTTTAAAAACAGTACCAGGTTTATTTATAGCGCAACATGCTGGTGGCGGAAAAGCCGAACAAATATTTTTAAGAGGTTTTGATAACGACCATGGAACCGATTTTGCTGTTTTAGTTGATGATATTGGCGTTAATTTAAGTTCTCACGCACACGGACAAGGCTATGCAGATTTACATTTTTTAATTCCTGAAACTGTTCAAGCTGCCGATTATTATAAAGGACCTCATGAAACTTCATTAGGAAATTTTGCCGTTTCTGGAGCTGCTAAATTTTCATCAAAAGATAAAGTACATCGTAATTTTGTAAAGTTAGAATATGGTCAATACGATTTTGCTAGAGCTTTGGCAATGGTATCACTTATTGATAAAAACAATTCTTTAACTAAGAATGAAGAAAGTGCTTACATTGCTATTGAAGGAACTTATAATGACAGTTTTTTTGAAAGTGAACAAAGACTTAAAAGATTAAATACATTTACAAAATATACCGTTGCATTTTCTGATAATCATAAATTAAGAACATCAATTTCTACATTTAATAGTAATTGGAATGCTTCGGGTCAAATACCTTTAAGAGCTGTTAAAAGTGGATTAATAGATAGATTTGGAGCTATTGACGATAAAGAAGGTGGCGATACTGAAAGAATGCATTTTAACATGCAATTATCTTCTGATATTTCTGATAAAACACAGCTTACAAATCAGTTTTATTATGTTTCTAATAAGTACAATTTGTTTTCTAATTTTTCTTTTTATCAAAATAATCCTGTTAATGGTGATATGATTCATCAACAAGAAAATCGTAAAACATATACTTATAAAGGAAATATTTCAACTAAAAACATATTTCAAATACCAAATAGCACCACTACTTTTGGTTGGGAAATTCAACGTAACAATAACAATATTGGTTTAAATAATGCTATTGGACGTACCTTGTCAAATCCTATAAATGAATTTGATATTAAAGAAACAAACGTTGCTTTATTTTTAAAAGAAAGAATTCAAATAACTCCTAAGCTAACTGCTTTAGCAGGTCTTAGAGCTGATTATTTCGATTTTAATGTAACCGAAATAGTACCAGTTTCTCAACAAGGGAAAACAAATTCTATTAGAATAAGTCCGAAATTTAGTTTGTTTTATGATGCTACTAAAAACTTACAATTATATGCAAAAGCAAGTTCTGGTTTTCATTCAAACTACGCAAACGCAGCTATAAAAAACAAAGAAATTAATCCGTTACCTAAAGCTATCGGATACGATATTGGTACAGAATTTAAAATAGGAAAAAACTTTGTTGGTAACATTGCTACTTTTTATTTACAAAGTGATGCTGAATTTGTTTTTAGTCCTGATGGATTTGAATTTGAAAATAAAGGAAGATCGAAACGAATTGGTAGTGAAGCATCTTTTAGATATCAACCATTGCCTTATTTTTGGTTCGATACCGATTTAAATTATAGTTTTGGAACTTTATTAGATACTCCGAAAACTGAAAATAAAATTCCTAGTGCGCCTCGTTTTACTTCAACTGGTGGCGCTACTTTGCGTTTAAAAAATGGAATTAACACATCGTTACGTTATCGTTTTTTAGGAGAACGTCCTTTAATTAAAGACGAATCTGTAATTGCTGACAGTTATTTTATTGCAGATTTTGTTATCAACTACATAAGACCAAAATATCAAATAGGTTTATCCGTAGAAAATATTTTTAATACAGCATGGAGAGAAGCTTTTTTTTATGATTCGTCACAATTAAAAAACGAATTACAACCTATTGATGATATTCATTTTACACCAGGAACTCCTTTTTTATCAAAAGTAAGTTTCACTTATTTCTTTTAAATTATGGGAAAAGATATAGCTAATACAACGCATACATTTTTCTTTTGCGACGGAGGTTCTTGTCAAAAAGCAGGAAGCGAACAAGTAACAAGAACGGCAAGAGCTTACTTACGAAACAATAATCTTTGGGATAAAACGCATACAATTAAAACAAGATGTAACGGTAGATGTGAAGATGCTCCAACTTGTATTGTGTATCCTGGCGAGTTTTGGTATAAAGAATTAACACCTGAAAAAATTACTCCAATTATAAAGGCTCATATTAATAATGAGCCTTTTAATGAAGATGATTTATTATACAAAAAAGAATGGAATAAACTAGTTTCTAATAACGAAAGAGCGCCTATAAAACCAAAACCTTTCGAGTTAAAAAATGATGCTGAATTAGGAAATTGTTTTATTACTAAAGGTTTTAGCTCTGATCAATATTTATATCCTCTTTTCTTATATTTATCAGAAAATCCAAAAGGTGTAACACTTGCTATGGCTGATAAAAATATTATTTCTTTTGATAAAATAATTACAGTAAATTATTCAGATACACATACGCTTGAATTAAAAACTAAAACGGAAATCATAAAGTTAACAATTGCTGCAGTTCCTAAAGAAAATAAGGAATTACAACAATCAAAAATTTCTAGTACAGAATATTTTCATCAAAAAGAAACAGCACTCACAGGTATTCGTTTCAAAAATAAATTTGGTGAAATTTTAGGAAAAATAACTTTCGATTCCATAGAAAATAAAGCTTGGTTATATTGCACTAAAATTCAGTTACAAAACACCAACTTACATTTAAAATAATTATGAATAAACAACATGTTTCAATATTAGGTTTGGGCTGGTTAGGTTTACCGCTTGCTTTACAGTTACAAAAAAATGGATATACTGTTAATGGAAGTACCTCATCTGTAGAAAAACTAAAAACACTTGCTAAATATTCGTTTCATACTTGCAGAATAAGACTTGAAGCCGATAATATTATTGGTGATTGGGAATCTTTTATTACAGATACAAACATCCTTATTATTAATTTTCCGCCTAAAAGAATTGATAATATTGAAACAATTCATCCGAAGCAAATAGCGCAAATTATAGAACAAACTCCTAAATCAACAAAAGTTATTTTTGTGAGTTCTACTTCGGTATATCAAAACAATAATAATCTGATAAATGAAGCTGAAAAATGTGTTCCTGAAAAAGCATCTGGACACGCATTAATTAAAGCCGAAGAATTATTACAACAACATTTTGGTGATAATTTAACTATTTTACGTTTAGCGGGTTTAATCGGTGCGAAACGTCATCCTGGAAGATTTCTTGCCAATAAAAAGCAATTAAAAAACCCTAATGTACCTGTTAATTTAATTCATCAGAAAGATGTTATTAGTTTAATTGATACTATTTTAAATCAAAATTGTTTTGGTGAAATTATTAATGGTTGTGCAGATATACATCCGAAAAGAAAAGAATATTATGAAAATGCAGCTATCAAATTAAATATGCCTGCTCCTATTTTTGAAACAGCTAAAACATCAGAAGAACGTTTTAAAATAATTGATAATTCAAAATCAAAATCGTTATTAAATTTCACGTATCAATTTGCTAATCCTGAATGGATTTTTACAAGAGAACATTTACCTGAAATTTCGATTGTTGGCGCAGGTCCTGGAAATAAAAATCTACTAACTTTAAAAGCTTTTGAGGCGATTGAAACTGCGGAAATTATTTTACATGATAATTTAATTTCTGATGAAATATTAAACATCAATACACAAGCGGAACGTATTTATGTCGGTAGAAAATTTGGCGATAAAGAAGACCAACAAAGTCGTCAAGATAACATCAATTTATTGATGAAAAAACATTGTGAACAAGGTGATAAAGTCGTTCGCATAAAATCTGGCGACCCATATATTTATGGAAGAGCTGCCGAAGAGGTTCGTTTTTTAAAGAAACATAAACTTCCTTTTACAGTTGTCCCAGGGATTTCAGCTGTATTAGCAGCCGCTAGCGCAGTTGACATACCTATTACAGAAAGAAGAAAATCAAACGCCGTTTTAATTTGTACCGCACATACAGCAGATTATTCAACCGAACAATTGAAAGGAATTGCTGAAATGCTAAAAGCAGGAAATACATTAGCGCTGTATATGGGCTTAAAAAGTTTAGATAAATTAATTCCTAAATTGATAAGCATTTGTGGAGATTCTACAATTCCTATCAATGCTGTTTCTAATGTATCAAGAAATAATGAAGTATTACTTTCATCAACATTAGGAGAAATAGAAAACGATATAAAAAAACAACCACTACAAATGCCTGTAGTATTTTTAATAGGTGTAAAACCAATAAATTAAATCAATGAAAAAAGGAATTTTACTTTGCGGACATGGTAGCAGAACCAAAACAGGAACTGATGCTTTTAAACAATTAGTTGAAGCCTTACAGGCTCGTTATACTGATTATGAAGTGGATTATGGATTTTTAGAATTCAATCATCCTGTGTATGAAGCTTCTATTGAACGCATGTATCAAAAAGGAATTCGTGAAATTTATGCTTTGCCGATTATTCTTTTTGCAGGTTCTCATGCTAAAAATGATATTCCGTATGAAATGAATACCATACAGAGTTATTATAGCGATTTAACTATAAAAATGGGAAAACACCTTGGTGTAAATTCGTTTTTACTAGAATTGGCTCAAAAAAGAATTTTAGAAGAAGAAAGCAAACATCCTGTTATTGATAGAAAAGATGTTTGTTTAATGGTGGTTGGACGAGGAACTACAGATACTGATGCCAATTCTGATGTACACAAATTAGCGTGTATGTTAGGCGAAGGAATGGGTTTTGGTTTTACAACCGTTGCATATAGCGGAACGGCGTATCCGACGGTTACTAAAAGTTTAGAATTAACCAGTAAAATGGAATTTAAACGAACTATTGCGATTCCGTTTTTCTTTTTTACAGGAATTCTTTTAGAACGTATTTACAATCAAATTCGCACTTTTGATGAAACCTCTCCTTTTGAACATATTTATACTGATGCTTTTGGTAGCGATGAATTAATTTTAAAAGCTTTTGATGAACGTTTAGATGAAACCATCAACGGTACAGCAAATATGAATTGCCAATTGTGTAAATATCGAAAACAAATTGTTGGATTAGAAGATGAAGTTGGTAAAGAACAAGTTGGACATCATTTAGGTGTAAAAGGTGTTTTATTTGAAGAAGATGAAAAAGTTGGGCAAAAAAGTAATGTATTTACTAAAATTAAAAAAGGCTTAGGAATATGATAACGGGTACAATACACGGTGTTTCGTTAGGTACTGGTGATGCGGATTTAATTACCTTAAAAGGATTAAAAACCTTACAGCAAGCTGATAAAATATATTATCCTGGTTCATTATTTAAAGATGGTCGAAAAGTGAGTTATTCACGTACTATTTTAAATAATTACAATTTAGAGACTAATAAATTGGTCGGATTTTATCTAAAGATGGATTTAGAAAGAATTCAGGCTAAAGAGGTTTACGAAACTACTTTTCAACAAATTTTAAACGATTATAAAAATGGTTTATACATAGCTATTGTAAGCGAAGGTGATATTAGTACCTACAGCTCTTTTTCTTATCTATTAGAAAAAATTAAAGCTCATCAATTAAAAATAGATTTAATTCCAGGAATTACTTCTTACTTGCATTTATCATCAGAAAGTCAAATTCCTTTGTGTTTGCAAAATGAAAAAGTAACCGTTATTCCTCGCATCCAGAGTAAAGAAGAATTACAAGAAGCTATTGATAATTTTGACACCATAGTTTTAATGAAAATTATATCGGTTATTGATATAATTACCACTGTAATTGACACTCAAAAACATAGCGTCACCTATGCCGAACGCCTAGGAACTGACCAACAATTTATAACTAATAACTGGGATATAGCTAGTAAAAGAGAAACTCCTTATTTTTCTCTTATCATTATTAAAAAAATAAAAAAATGAAAATAACCGTTGCGGGATTAGGTCCTGGAGATATAGATTATATGTTACCCGTTGTTAAAAATGCGTTGCAAAAAGCGGATGTTGTTATTGGGTACGACTATTATTTTCAATTTGGAAAATCGTTATTTAAAGAAGATGCCGAATTAATTTCGATGCCTCTAGGAAAAGAAGAAGCAAGAGCTCACAAAGCTGTTGAAAAAGCAAACGAAGATAAATATGTAGTAGTTATTGGTTCTGGTGATGCCAGTATTTATGCAATGGCTGCGATTGTTTACGAAGTTGTATCTAAAGAAAATCATGATGATATTGAGTTAGAAACCTTACCTGGTGTTTCTGCTTTTTTAGCTGCTGGAAGTAAATTAGGTGCGCCGTTAGGTCACGATTTTTGTTGTATTTCATTATCTGATTTAATGACTCCTTGGAACAAAATAGAACAAAGAATTAAGGCTGCCGCAATGGGCGATTTTGTAACGAGTTTATACAATCCGAAAAGTAAAAAAAGACATTGGCAGTTAGGTCGATTACAAAAAATATTTTTAGAAAAACGCTCTCCTTCTACTCCTGTTGCAATTATTAGGCATGTAACTCGCCCTGAAGAAGAATGTAAAATTACCACTTTAGGCGAATTTAATCCTGAAGATGTAGATATGTTTTGTTTGGTGATGATTGGAAATTCGCAAACATATCGTTTTAAAGATTATTTAGTTACTCCTAGAGGATACTTAAATCGAAAACCACATACAGGAAAAGAAATTCAACAAGAAAGTTTTAGAATTGTTACCGAACATATTCAAGATTTACCTTTTACTGTTGCCGATAAATGGGCAATAACAAGAGTTATTCATACCACAGGAATTTTAGAAGATTTTAATCATTATTCAGCAACTCCAGAAGCGATTGAAAACTGGCATGAACATTTAAAAAATGGTGGTGAAATTGTAACAGATGTTACTATGGTTAAAGCAGGAATTACAAAGGCTTTCACTAAAGAATATGGAAATCAAATACATTGTTTATTAAATGATGAAGATGCGCAATTATTAGCAACTTCAGAAAATATTACACGTTCTCAAGCAGGAATTAGAAAAGCTATTGAAAAATATCCAAACGCTTTATATGTTGTTGGAAATGCTCCAACTGCTTTATTCGAAATTGTAGATCAAATAAGAGATAACGACAATTTTAAACCTGTTGGAGTTGTTGGTGTGCCTGTTGGTTTTGTAAATGTTTTAGAAGCTAAAGAACAATTGTCGCAAACAAAAAACACAAATTGGGTAGTTATAGAAGGAAACAGAGGCGGAAGTAATGTTGCTGCCGCTATTGTTAATGCTGCTTTTACATTACCTGAAGCTTCAATTTATTTTAAATCATAAATAATGAACAAATTTACTCCAGAAAATATTGAAACCCTTGAGCAAATAATACTTGCACGTAGAGATGTTAGAGGAAATCGGTTTTTAAATACGCCTATATCTAAAGAACATTTAGATAAAATTCTGTTTGCTGGAGTAAATGCGCCATCTGTTGGATTTTCTCAACCGTGGGAATTTGTGGTTATTAAAGATTTAAAAATCAGAAATAAAATTAAAGACAGTTTTTTTGAAGAAAACGAAAAAGCTAAAACTCTTTTTGAAGGTAAAAAAGCAGATGCTTACACACAATTAAAATTAGAGGGTATTGTAGAATCGGCATTAAATATTGCGGTTTTTTACAAACCAAGTGAACATCCTGTTTTAGGGCAAACTTCTATGAAAGAAGCAGGTGTTTATTCGGTGGTTTGTGCCATTCAAAATATGTGGTTGATGGCAAGGGCGTTAAATGTGGGTTTAGGTTGGGTTAGTATTTTAAATGCGAACAAAGTGAAAACTATTTTAAATGCGCCTAATGACAGACAATTAATTGGTTATTTGTGTTTAGGTCATGTAGATAAATTTTATGAGAACCCAGAATTAGAACGTTTAAAATGGGAAAAACGTAAGAACATTAACGATGTTGTTATTAAAGAATCTTATCAATAAATGAATAAAATTCAAAAACATATCGACTTTCATTTAATTGGAATCAGCAATCATCCTGTGCCAAAATTCAATGATGATGTCTTGGAATTAATTCAAAAAGCAAGCGTTTTTTCTGGCGGAAAACGTCATTATGAATTGGTAAGGTCATTTTTACCTAAAAACCATACTTGGATTGAAATTTCAGGTAAAATGGATTTTCTTATCAATCAATATAAAAAAATTGATACGACTATTGTAGTTTTCACCTCTGGAGATCCTTTTTTCTATGGTTTCGGAAATACGTTACAACGTTTATTACCAAACGCAAAATTAAAAGCAACACCTTATTTTAACAGCATTCAATTATTGTGTCATAAAACACAAACAAATTATAATGCTTTAAAATCGATATCTGTTCACGGTAGAGATTGGTCAGCTTTAGATGAAGCTTTAATCAATCAAAATGAATTAATTGGCGTATTAACAGATGCTAAAAAAACACCTTGTGAAATTGCAAAACGTTTGTTAAAATATGGTTTTGATAATTATTCAATAACCATTGGCGAGGCTTTAGATGGAAATGAAGAACATATTGAAACGCTTGATTTAGCAACTTGTACTAAAAAATTACATAACAATTTAAATTGTGTTTTATTAAAACAAATTACAAATAAAGATAAAACATTTGGTATTGCTGATACAGCTTTTATTCCTTTACCTAATCGGGCAAATATGATTACTAAAATGCCCATCCGATTGAGTACAATAAACGCTTTACAATTACAAAATAAAACTGTTTTTTGGGATATTGGAGCTTGTACAGGTTCGGTTGCTATTGAAGCAAAACAACATTTTCCACATTTAAAAATAGTCGCTTTTGAAAAACGAACTGTATGCGAAGATATAATTCAGCAAAATACAGAACGCTTCTCTACTCCTGGCATCGCTATTATTATTGATGATTTTTTTAACCTCAACTTACAAGAATTTCCAATTCCAGATGTCGTATTTATTGGCGGACACGGAGGTCGATTAAACGAATTAATTCATCTAATTCATCAATTAAACCCGAAAGCAAGGTTTGTTACAAACGCTGTAAAAGAAAACAGTACCAACATATTTATAAAAGAGCTCACTACACTAAACTACACGATAAATACAAGTGTTATTCAAGTAAACGAGCATAACAAAATTAGCATTCATTCAGCAGAAAAAATATAAATGAAAAAAATAGCCATTATAGCAGTTACTGAAAAAGGATTAGAAAAAGCCCTTATAATTCAGAAAGAATTTCCAAAATCATTAGTCATAACAACCTTACAATCTAGTAACGGGAATGTTTCGACTATTGCATCTATTTCAGACTATTTAACCGATAATTTTTCAAAATTAGATGGTATTTGTTTTGTAACCGCATTAGGTATTTGTGTACGTTTAATTGCACCATATATTCAAGATAAAAACACCGACCCTGCGGTTATTTCTGTGGATGATTTAGGTTTAAATGTACAATCAGTATTAAGCGGGCATAAAGGAGGTGCTAATAATTTTGCTTTAAAAGTTTCGGCTGTTTTAGGCGCAAATTCTGTAATATCAACATCTAGCGATGTACAAGAAATTTGGGCTTTAGATACTCTTGGAAATCAATTTGACTGGCAAACAGAAAGTTCTTTATCAATAACTAAAACAATGGCGTTGTTTGTAAACAATAAACCAACCGCTTTACTTTTAGATATTAAAGATAAAGGAACACAGCATTTAGAAAAAACAGCACCTAATTTTGTAACTGTTTTTTATGATGAAAAAAATATTGATTATACGCAATTTGAATTATTTATTACTGTTAGTTACAAAATATACGAAGCAAAAATTCCTAGTTTATTTTTAATTCCAAAAGTGCTTTCAGTTGGTTCGGGATGTTCGAAAGAATTAAATTTCACTGTTTTTCAAGAAACATTCAAAACTAAATTAGCTAACGAAGGATTCCATTTTTCAGCAATCAAAAATTTTGGTTCTATTGATATTAAAGCAAATCAGCAAGCGTATTTAGATTTTAGTGAAGTCAATAATATTCCTTTTAGCACGTTTACTTCGGATGAAATAAATAAGATCTCAATACCAAATCCTAGTGAAATGGTACAATCTAAAATTGGCGTTGCAGGAGTTTCAGAATCTTGTGCAATGTTATTATCAGAAAATAATGAGCTATTAGTTGAAAAGCAAAAAATTCATATTGAAAATAATGAAAAATTTACTTTTTCTGTTTCTTTAGATGCAAAAGCTGTTCGTAAAACTGCTGTTGCTATTATTGGTGCAGGTCCTGGTGATTCATCATTAATTACCGTAAAAGGAAAGGAATATTTAGAAGCAGCCGACTGTGTTTTATATGCAGGAAGTTTAATTCCTGAAGAAATGACAAATTGGTGTAAACCTTCTGCTGTGGTTCGAAATTCTGCAATGATGACTTTAGAAGAGCAAGTTTCATTAATGCAAGAACATTATAAAAAAGGAAATTCCATTGTGCGTTTACAATGTGGCGACCCTTCATTATACGGAGCAATTCAAGAACAAATGACCATTTTTGATGAGCTAAATATGGAGTATTTTATTGTTCCTGGAATTTCTTCATTTAGTGCTGCCGCAGCGGTTTTAAAATCAGAATTTACCATTCCTGAAGTAGTACAATCTATTGTATTAACTCGTGGAGAAGGAAAAACACCAATGCCATCAAAAGAAAGTATTTCTGCATTTGCTGCTACTAATTCAACAATGTGCATCTTTTTAAGTGCAGGAATTGCATCAAAAGTACAAGCGCAGTTATTAGAACATTTTGATGCCGATACTCCAGTTGCTGTGATGTACAGAATTACTTGGAAAGATGAAGAAATTTATCAAGGAAAATTAGAAAACCTTGCCGAAATTGTAAAAAATAGTAAAAAAACAAGAACTGTATTAATTGTTGTTGGTAGTGCTATTGGAGCACGTAAAAACAGATCACAATTATACAACCCAAAATGGAAACATATTTTTAGAACTAATAAGAAATTTGTAGTTACTGACTAATAAATAATCTATAAAATAATAAAAGATAAAAAATGATACTTGTATTTGGAGGAACAACAGAAGGTAAAAAAGTAGCAACCTTGCTTCAAGAAAAACTGATGCCTTTTGTTTATTCAACAAAAACAAGTATCTCTTTTAATGAAACAGAAATTGCGAGTTACAGATATGGTGCGTTAAATGAAATAGATTTAGAAAATTATCTAATCAAAAATAAAATTCAAATTATTATAAATGCCTCGCATCCTTTTGCAGAAATTTTGCACAAAACCATTGCTAAGGTGGCTAAAAATTTACAAATCCCTGTAATACGTTTTGCTAGAAAATTGCTACCTCAAACAAAACACGTATTAGTGTCTTATGTTAATTATTACGATAATGCCTTAGCAATTTTAAAAGAAAATCAAATATTATTAGCTTTAACGGGGGTACAATCTATCAAAAGGTTAAAACCTTGGTGGCTAAAAAACCTCACTTATTTTAGAATTTTAAACAGACCCGAATCTTTAGCAATTGCAACTGAAAGTAATTTCCCTAAAAATCAATTAATTTTAGAATTTCCTTCTTCTGATTTAGAAAAAGAAATTTCGATTATCAAAGAAAATAAAATTGATATCATTTTAACTAAAGAAACAGGCAACAGTGGTTTTTTACACACTAAAATTGAAGCTGCTTTAAAAACAAGTACACAAATAATAATTATCAAACAACCTGAAATTCCAAAATATTTTACGCAAGTTTTTAATGAAAATCAATTAATTACGGCATTATCTATTTTATCACCTCAAAAAAATTCAATAATATGAGTTTAAGAAAAGTACCAAAAGGCCCTTTACAAGATGGGTTTACAACAGGAACTTGTGCAACAGCTGCTGCAAAATCTGGGTTGATGGCTATTATTTATCAGAAAAAAAATGCTACCGTAAAAGTTCATTTACCTATTGATAAAATAATTGAAATTCCTATTCATCATTGTGAATTTACTCAAAATACAGCTAAATGTTCGGTTATTAAAGATGCTGGTGATGACCCTGATGTTACAAATGGTGCTGAAATTGGTTGTGTTTTAAAATTAACGGAGCAAAAAGGTATTCAGTTTTTTGCGGGAGAAGGCGTTGGAACTGTTACGCTTAAAGGTTTAGAATTAGCAATTGGTGAACCTGCAATTAATCCTGTTCCTCGAAAAATGATAAGCAATGCAATTCAAAAATTGTTACATGATTATGATTTAGAATGTGGCGTATCAGTTACAATTTATGTGACTGATGGAAAAAAATTAGCCAAGCGTACGCTTAATGAACGTGTTGGAATTATGAATGGATTATCTATTTTAGGAACAACAGGAATTGTAAAACCATATTCATCATCATCATATATTGCAAGTATTGAGCAAGGAATTGATGTTGCTATTGCAAATAATATTTCCGAATTAGTAATTAATTCAGGCGCAAGAAGTGAAAAGTTTTTATCTGATAATTTTAGTCATTTACCCGAATATGCTTTTATTCATTATGGAAACTGGATTGGTGAAACACTTACGAAAGTAAATCAATGTGCTATAAAAAAAGTTAGTATTGGAATTATGCTAGGAAAAGCAGTAAAATTAGCTGGCGGAATTACTGATACACATAGTTGTGTGTCTAGCTGGAATAAAGATTTCGTAGTAAAATTAGCGCAAGAAGTTGGTTTTTACGATGCTGATAAAATTAAAGAATTAAACATGGCTGGGCGGTTAATTGAGTTGTTTGAATTTGACCAAAATTCGCCATTTTTTCAATTATTATTAGCCCATTGTTACAAACACACCCATACAAAAATTAAAGAGGTTGATTTAAATATTTACCTAATTCATAAAAACGGAACACTTATTAAATACATTAAAAATGACAATAGTATCATTAGTTAGACCTTTAATGGCAGGAATTTTACATTCTTTTGAGCCTGATCATGTAACCGCAGTTTCAGTTTTAGCTACCGAAAATGCTATCAATAAACAAAAAGTGAGCTTTAAAACTGTTTTTAAAGCATCACAATGGGCATTTGGGCACTCTGTAACTTTATTACTTTTCGGAGGATTTGCACTGCTTTTTAAAAGTATGGCGACTTTATTTATACATGATATTTCTTTTTATGCCGAACTTGCCGTTGGTCCTATCATGATTTGGCTAGGAATTGTAGCCATCAAAAGAAATCATCAAATTAATGAGATGGTTAAAAACCATAAAAAAATTGAAGCTCACGAACACGATCTTTCTAATCCAATACATTTACACGGTACAAAAGGCGAAGAAATCGCAGTAAATCCAATGAATAAATCCTTTTGGATTGGAATGTTACACGGTTTAGCGGGTACAGGTGGTGCTTTAACATCGGCACTAGTTTTAAGTAGTGCTACCATAGGTGAAGCAATTCTTATACTTGCCGTAGAATCGGTAGGAATTATTGTAGCAATGGGGGTTTATAGTTATGTTTTAATTTATGTTATGAGTCGATTTTTAGAACGAAATTTAGCTATTTTTAAATGGATGAACGGCGTTGCGGGAGTTGCATCGGCAATTATCGGATTTGTATGGTTGTATAATAGTATTTCGGCTTTATAATGGAAAATAAAAAACAGCACCACTTCCCTTTTTCGGCAATCGTTGGGCAAGATAATTTTAAGTTAGCCTTAATTTTAAATTTAATTGACCCACTTATTGGCGGAGTATTGGCAATCGGCGATAAAGGAACAGGAAAAACTACTTTAATACGTTCATTAACCAACCTAATGGAAAATCAACAAAAACAACCTTTTGTTAATTTACCCATTGGTGTTTCTGAAGATAGACTTCTTGGAAGTATCGATTTAGAACAGTTAATAAACACTAAAAAAGAAGTTGTAAACCTCGGATTAATGGCACAAGCACATCAAGGTATTTTATATGTTGATGAAGTTAATTTATTACAAGATTATCTTACTGATATTTTATTAGATGCCGCAGCTTCTGGAAATTATTATTTAGAAAGAGAAGGAATTTCTCGTTATTTTGAAAGTCGATTTTGCTTAGTCGGTTCTATGAATCCTGAGGAAGGAAATTTAAGACCGCAACTAAAAGACCGTTTTGGTTTAAGTGTAAACGTTACAACTCCTACGGATGTAAAAATCCGTCAAAAAATAATTAAACAACGTTTTTTGTTTGATGATTCTCCAATTCCTTTTATCGATGCTTATAAAAGTAAAGATGCTGTTATTTCGAAGCAAATAATCAAGGCAAAAGAGGTATTATTATCGATAAAAATAACCGATGAAATTATTGAATATTGTAGTGAATTAGCCGTTTTACATCAAGTAGAAGGACTTCGTGCCGATATTTTATTAGTAAAAACTGCAAGAGCTTTTTCGGCTTATAAAAATGCTACTGAAATCACAAAAAAAGACGTAGATACTATTGCCGATTTCGTGTTAAATCATCGAAGTTTAAATAATGATGCGCCTAATCAACAAAATCCGCCTGATAATTCACCTGAAAACAAAGACGAACAACCTCCTGAAAATCCTTCTGAAACAAACGTATCAAAAGAAGAAACAATTTCATTTTTAATGCCGAAGAATAAATTTCAGAAGCAAAAAAACAGCACTAAAAACACCCAAGAAAACGGTGTTAATTCAATTAAAAATTCAGCAGGAAATATTACAATAACAGATACTAAAAAAACTGTTGGACAATATTTAGCAACCGATAAATTTGATTTAAAAACCAAACGAAAAAGTACATTTTTAAAACAGCATCATATTTTTTTAATAGATTCTAGCGGTTCTATGTTAAAAAATCAGATTATCGCTTATGCAAAAGGAAGTGTACATAAAATAGCCGAAAACTCTAAGAATCAAAACACACAATTTTCTATTATTTCGTTATTTAATGGAGATGCGCAATTAATTTTAAATCAAACTGCTGTTTTAGCTGATGTTGAAATAGCATTAAAAAATCTTAAAACAGGCGGAAAAACAAATTTCAGTGCAGGTTTTAAATTGATAAAAAGAAATTGTTCTAATATCGATTTTAATCATAATCTTCATATTATTACTGATGGAAAATTAAACGCAGAAAATAATTTAGAAGATACCGTATTATCTTTTCAAACCTATTGCAAAGGAATTGATAAAACACAAATTATTGATGCCGAAAAAGGAATTGTAAAAATTGGAGAAGCCAAAGAACTTGCAAACAGTATTAATGCTAATTATGAAATTTTAATTACTGAAAACCTATAAATTTTATTTTTTTGACCAAACAACTCATCATATCAGCGCCAAGTAGTAATGCAGGTAAAACAACGCTTACCTTAGGATTATTACGTTTATTCAAACGAAAAAATTACGCTATTCAACCTTTTAAAGTTGGTCCTGATTATATCGATCCTAAATTTCATCAATTAGCTTGTAACAAAATTGGTGTGAATTTAGATTTATTTATGATGCCTCAAAATGACATAAATAACAACTTACATTTTTACAGAAAAGATGCAGAAATTAATTGCATAGAAGGTGTTATGGGCTTATTTGATGGCGCAAAAAAAGACAAAGGTAGTACCGCCGAAATGGCTAAAAAGCTAAAAACACCCGTTTTAATGGTGATTGATGCCAAAGCGGTTGCTTATTCTGTTGCACCGTTAATTCAAGGTTTTGTTAATTTTGATAAAGAAGTTCAAATAATGGGCGTTGTTTTTAATCGTGTTAGTTCTGAAAGACATTATACCATGTTAAAAGAAGCCTGTAATGATATTGGTGTACAGTGTTTTGGTTATTTATCAAACTTAAAAAATATTGAAATTCCTTCAAGGCATTTAGGTTTAAATATTCAAGAAATTGAAAAGTTTGATTCTGTTATCAATCAAATTGCTGATGAGCTAGAAAAAACAGTCGATTGGAAAGCTATTTTAAAAGCATCCAAAGAAATTAAACAAGTAAGTGTTTCATCAGAAAAAATAATTCAGGCTAAAAAAATAAAATTTGCAGTAGCTAAAGATGAAGCTTTTAATTTTATGTATCCTCAAAGTATTTCAGCAATGGAAACATTAGGAACTGTTGAATTTTTCAGTCCTATAAAAGATGTTGAAATTCCTGATTGTGATTTTATATATTTTGCTGGAGGATATCCTGAATCGTATTTAAAAGAATTATCTTCTAACACAAAAATGCTTGCTAGTATTAAAAAATTCGCAGAAAATAACGGGCAAATTTATGCAGAATGTGGCGGAATGATGTACTTAGGAAAAACTATTATATCAGAAAATAATACCGCTTTTAAAATGGTAGGTATTTTTGATTTTGATGCTACAATTGCCCATAAAAAATTGCATTTAGGATATCGAATTTCTAAAATTAACCAGCATATTTTTAAAGGACACGAATTTCATTATTCGAGCTTAATAAATGATACTGAAATACCTATAAACGCAACAATTACAAATGCTAGAGATGGGAATACTACTACTAAAATTTATAAAAAAAATAAAGTAATGGCTTCTTATGTGCATCATTATTTTGGTACATCAGAAATACTTTTACAATTGATTAACGAAATAAATAATACTATATGAAAATTTACACAAGAAAAGGAGACAAAGGTACAACTGGCGTTTTTGGAGGAAAAAGAGAGTTTAAAAACTCAGCAAGAATTGAATGTATCGGAACTTTAGACGAAGTAAATTCTACCATAGGATTGATGCGTTCTAAATTAGGAAACGACCACGAATGGCAACCAAATTTACACCGTATTCAAAAAGATATGATGAATATGATGTCGCATTTAGCACGTCCGTCAGATTCTAAAAAAATAAATCCAAATCCTGAACCTAAAGATGGTGCTGATTTCTGTGAAGTTTGGATGGATGAAATGGAAGAAAATATCAGTTCTCCTTCTGATTATTTTTTATTGCCTGGAGGAAATGAAATATCGGCACTTTGTCACGTTTGTAGAACACAAATGAGAAGAGGTGAACGACAATTAGTTACCTTAATGCAAGAAGATCCTGAATGTGTACACGATTATATTATGAGTTATGTAAACAGAATGTCTGATTTATTTTTCACAATGGCAAGAGCCGAAATGGACAAACACGGTGTTGCTGAAGAAAAATGGAATCTATTTTTATACAAAAGAAAGAAGAAAGCAGCGACTAAATAATACATTAAAAAACTCATCAAACAAAATTTTAAAAAATGAATAAAAAGATACCAATTACCATAGTAACCGGATTTTTAGGAGTAGGAAAAACAACCTTAGTGCATAATATGTTAAAAAATGCCAATGGAAAACGCATCGCTGTTTTAGTCAATGAATTTGGTGAAGTTGATGTAGATGGACAATTAATTGCATCATCAGAATGTGATGATGATGGTTGTAACTTAATTCAATTACCTAACGGATGTATCTGTTGTACGGTTCAAGAAGAATTTTTACCATCGATGTTACAATTACTAGAGCGTAAAGATGAAATTGACCATATTGTTATTGAAACATCAGGTTTATCAATGCCTAAACCTTTAGTAAAAGCCGTAAACTGGCCAGACTTAAAGCCTCATATTACTATTGATGCCGTTATTACTGTAGTTGATGCTGTAGGAATTGCAACTGGCGAAATCTGCGATAGAGAACGTGTACAAAAACAACGTTTAACTGATGATTCTTTAGATCATGAAACACCTATTGAAGAATTATTTTTAGATCAATTATCTTGTGCCGATTTAGTTTTAGTTAGTAAAAGAGATTTAATTGATGATGAAAAATTTGAAGAAGTTACTAAAGTAATTATCGATAAAGCAAGACCAAATACTAAAATTGTTCCTGTTATAAATGGTGAATTAGATAATGCCTTATTATTAGGTGTTGGAGCTTCTGCGGAAGATGATTTAGAGAATCGTCATTCTATTCATGAAGAGCACCATAAATCAGGTAATCACCACCATCATAATGATGATATTAAAACAGTTTTATTAGAGTATTCTGAAACTTCTGATATTAAAGCATTGGTTAAAGACTTGAAAAAACTTGTTGAAGACCACGAAATTTACAGAATTAAAGGTTTTGTAAACATTCCTAATAAACCAATGCGTATGGTTTTACAAGGTGTAGGTTCTCGTTTCGATTATTATTTTGAAAGACTTTGGGGTGATAATGAAGAACGAAAAACAAGTTTAGTTGTTATTGGTAAAAATATTGAACTTACTAAAAATAACGAAGTAATTACTCATATTAACGCTCATTATCACACTCATTAATAGATGACAAATATTTTCGCAACAAAAAAACTAGAAAAAATAATCTATAAAAAAATTGAAGACAAGGGTTTAATTTATGAGAATGACCTTGGAAGTTGGAATGCTAATGTTTTTTATATTGCTAAAAAAAAGTGTATTCTTTTTGTTAATTCTGAGAGTTTTTTTTCTGTAATAATTCCTCGTTTCTCTGTGAAAGATATTAATAATCTTGATACATTATTTATTGAAAACTTACATCAGCAATTATTATTTGAAAAAATAGCGATTGATTATGACGTAATATCTTCAAAAATTGGGCAAATAGCATTTAATTCAACAAATAACAACAGAAAAAGTATTGGTATTCTTAATTATAATATTGAAAAGCTAAATTATTTTAAATATGAATATTATATTTTTAATTCTTCTGTAATCAGAGAAATGACAAATAAATTAAACAAAACCCCTTTTAAACAGTTAGATTGGAAAACTCCATATGAAAAAATGACTTCCTTATTAAACAACAATATTTAATTATAATATATCTAAAAAACTATAAGGCATGCATTTAATTTCTACCATACCAGGAGGCTGGAATCCTAATGATGAAGGAGTCTTTTACATCGACCAATCTCCAGGGGATATTATATTTTTATCTTCCGCAGATTCCGATTTATTCATGATGAATAATGCCTACAAATTAATACATAATTCTGTAGAAAAAACACCTTCTTTTAGGTTTGCCAATCTTAGTTACTTTAAGCAAGAATTAACTATTGATACTTATATTGATGAAGTAATTTCAACTGCAAAAATTGTGGTGCTTAAACTTTTAGGTGGAAAAGCATATTACAATTATTTATGTGAAGCTCTAACTGAATGTTGTGAAGAAAATAATATTCAGTTACTGTTTTTACCTGGTGATAACAAACCCGATTTAGAGTTGATGCAATCGTCAAATATTCCGTTAAAAAATGTGGATATTATTTGGAAATACATTCAATCTGGTGGTATTGAAAATTGTCAATCGGCGTTGCAATTAATTAGTAATCAGATTACTGATAAAAAAGTGATTCCGAATACTATTAAAACGATTCCTGATTTATTTTTATATCACCCAAAAGAAGGAATTTACACTTCTTTAAAACCAAAAAGCACTCAAAAACAAGCCATCATTTTTGGATATCGAAGTTATTATTTATCTAATAATTTAGCTCCGATTCACAGTATTATTGATTCCTTAGAAGCTAAAGGTATTTCGGCTATCGCTTTAATGGCTTCAGGATATAGAGAACAAGATATTCAACAACAAATTTTTGATTTACTTAAATCACATCACCTAGAAAAACCGCAAGTTATTATAAATACAACTGGTTTTAGTGTGCAAGGATTTCATGATACTAGACAAAGTTTGTTTGATGTTTTTAACGTTCCTGTTATTCAGGCAATCGTGGGTAGCTGTAATAAAGAAAGTTGGCTAGAAGGAAATTTTGGCTTGCCTCCTACTGATATTGCTATGAATATTGCCTTGCCAGAAGTTGATGGAAAAATTATATCAAAAGTTATTTCGTTTAAAGAATCGATTGAAAAAGATATTTTAACAGATTCTGAAGTTGTTTCTTATGTTCCAAATATTGAAGGTTGCGAATTTGTTGCTAAAATGGCAAAAAATTGGATAAATCTTCAAAATAAAAATAATTCTGATAAAAAAATAGCCTTAGTTTTACCTAATTATCCAAATAAAAATAGTCGTTTAGCAAATGGTGTTGGTTTAGATACTCCACAAAGTACTTTGCAAATATTAGCTCATTTATCCAAAGAAAATTACAGCTTATCAGATGATTTTCCTACAACAACAAATCAACTTATAGATAAATTAACAAATGCTGTAACCAACGATTTAGAAACAATAAACAGCCTAAACGAACGAAAAACTATAAAATTAGATGCCACTATTTTTTATAAATACTACAATCAATTATCCGTAGAACTTCGCGAAAAAGTAGAAAAACAATGGGGGAATCCTGAAAAATCACCTAATTATCAAAATGGTTATTTTTTAATCCCTGGTTTTCTTTCTGATAATATATTTGTTAGTATTCAGCCAAGTAGAGGTTATAATTTAGATTTACAAGCAAGTTATCATTCTCCTGATTTACCGCCACCGCCTGCTTATTTAGCGTATTATATTTGGTTACAACACAGCTTTAAAGCCGATGCTTTGGTGCATATTGGTAAACATGGAAATTTAGAATGGCTTCCTGGTAAAAGTGTTGCTTTGAGCAAAAAAACTTGTTTTCCTTCGGCAATTTTAGGAGCAATTCCTCATTTTTATCCTTTTATAATTAATGACCCTGGCGAAGGAACTCAAGCCAAAAGAAGAAATCAAGCCATTATACTAGACCATTTAATTCCGCCAATGACACGGGCTGAAAATTATGGCGATTTACTAAAACTAGAACTTTTAATTGATGAATTTTATGAATCGGCTTTAGTAGATAGAAAACGTGCTTCGCTGATTAAAACTAAAATTGAAAAATTAGTAAATGAAACACATTTAAAATCAGATTTAAATCAAGATGGAAAAGATATTGATACTTTACTAGAAGTTATTGACGGTTATTTATGTGAATTAAAAGAATCTCAAATTAGAGGCGGTTTACATATTTTAGGGAAATTACCAAGACAAGAAAAATTAGTCGATTTAGTTGTTGCACTACATCGATTACCGCAAGGAAGTTTAAAAGGAATTACACAATGTTTATCCGAAGATTTACAACTTAATTTTGACCCTATAAATGTTGTTTATTCCGATGTTTTTGATAAAGATATTTTCGGGATTCATTGTCGAACTTTCGGACAGGCTATCGAATTGTTAGAAAATAAAGCCAAAAATATCGTAAATCAATTATTAAATAACAAAGAAATTGAAAATATTGGTGCTTATACTACAGAAATAATCACTTATATAGAACAACATACATTGCCTGTTTTACACAAAACAAGTAATGAAATTACCCATTTAATTAAAGGACTAAACGGACAATATATTCCTGCGGGAGGCTCTGGTGCGCCAACAAGAGGACGCATCGATATTTTACCTACGGGAAGAAATTTTTACTCTGTTGATGTACGTACTGTTCCGTCTGAAACTGCGTATCAAATAGGGCAAAAAAGTGCGCAAAATATTATTGATCGCTATTTACAAGAAAATGGAGAATATCCTACTTCTATCGGTTTATCGGTTTGGGGAACTTCTACCATGCGAACTAGTGGCGATGATATTGCACAAGCTTTGGCATTAATCGGTGTAAAACCTGTTTGGCAAGGAAGTAACAGAAGGGTTAAAGATTTTAAAGTGCTTTCTACTTTAGAATTAAAAAGACCCAGAGTTGATGTAATGTTGCGTATTTCTGGTTTTTTTAGAGATGCTTTTCCTGATTTAATTTCACTGTTTAATTCGGCTATTGAAAAAGTAGCTTCTTTGGATGAAACTACGGAACAAAATCCTATAAAAAAACGTTTTGATGAAGAAAAACAACAATGGAAACAAGAAGGTTTAGATGAAAAACAAGCCAATGAAAGAGCTTTATATCGAGTTTTTGGTTCGAAACCAGGAGCTTATGGAGCTGGTTTACAAGGTTTAATTGATGGTAAAAACTGGACTACTTCGGATGATTTAGCAAATGCTTATATTAATTGGAGTGGTTACGCATATCATGGGAAAAATAACAGTGGAAAATCGGCACATGAAACCTTTAAAAAACGATTATCAAATATTGAAGTTGTCATGCAAAATCAAGATAATAGAGAACATGATATTTTAGACTCTGATGATTATTATCAGTTTCAAGGAGGAATGACGGTAGCTGTAAATACCATAAAAGGAGAACAACCTGAAACTTATTTTGGTGATAATTCTCGCCCTGATAATCCGAAGGTAAAATCTTTAAAAGAAGAATTATTAAAAGTTTTTCGCTCACGAGTTGTCAACCCTAAATGGATGCAAGGTATGCAAGAACACGGTTACAAAGGTGCTTTTGAAATGGCGGCAACTATGGATTATTTATTTGCTTATGATGCTACAACTAATTTAATTGAAGATTTTATGTACGAACAAATTACAGAAAAATATTTGTTTGATGATAATAATAAAGCTTTTATTGAAGAGCATAATCCTTGGGCTTTAAAAGATATGTCGGAACGTATGTTAGAAGCAATTCAAAGAGGTTTATGGGAAAATCCATCCGAAGAAACCATAGAAGAGTTAAAAGATATTTATAAAAAATCAGACGCTATAACGGAGTAAATTATTTTTAAAAATAGTAGAAAACAAGAATCCGTCAACCTAAATTTAGTTCAGGTTCGTATTCTGATTTGCCGCAGTTCTCCTATTGATGAGATGCTGAAATAAATTCAGCATAACGGTAGTGTAGTAAACAAAAAAAACCGTTGAATTTTAAATTCAACGGTTTTTTTATATGTAATAATGTTATACTTAGTTTAAAAAACTATGCTAAAACGTTTTTTAATACTTTCGCTACCATTTCTCCAATTTTAGCTGGAGATTCTACAACGTGTACACCATTTTCAGCTAAAATTTTCATTTTTGCTTGAGCTGTATCATCATCACCTCCAACAATTGCACCTGCATGTCCCATTGTTCTACCAGCTGGTGCAGTTTGACCTGCGATAAAACCAATAACTGGTTTACGGTTACCATCTGCTTTAATCCAACGAGCAGCTTCAGCTTCTAAGTTACCACCAATTTCACCAATCATAACGATTGCTTCTGTTTCATCATCATTCATTAATAACTCAACAGCTTCTTTTGTTGTAGTTCCAATAATTGGATCTCCACCAATACCGATTGCAGTTGTAATTCCGTAACCTTGTTTTACAACTTGGTCAGCAGCTTCGTAAGTTAAAGTTCCTGATTTAGAAACGATTCCAACTTTTCCTTTTTTGAAGATAAAACCTGGCATAATACCAACTTTAGCTTCATCTGGAGTAATTACCCCTGGACAGTTAGGACCTACTAAAGTACATCCTTCTAATTGATCGATATAAGACTTTACTTTTACCATATCAGCTGTAGGAATTCCTTCGGTAATACAAATGATTACTTTAATTCCTGCTTCAGCAGATTCCATAATAGCATCAGCAGCAAATGCTGGTGGTACAAAAATAATAGAAGTATCTGCTCCTACTTTTTGTACAGCTTCGTCAACCGTATTAAAAACTGGTTTACCTATGTGCTCTTGTCCTCCTTTACCTGGTGTTACACCTCCTACGACGTTTGTTCCGTAATCGATCATTTGACCAGCGTGAAAAGTACCTTCACTTCCTGTAAAACCTTGAACTATAATTTTTGAATCTTTATTTACTAAAACACTCATGGTATATTTTTATTTTATTTAAGCTTTACAAAAATAGTTTTTTGTAATTGATTTGTGAAACTTTTATTTCTTTTTTTGTTCTTTTAAAAAGCGTTTTATTTCTGCTAATTCTTTTAGCTTGTTTCTCGATTCTGAAACAGGTGTTCCAAAATACGATTTACCGCCTTCTACTGATTTTGTAACACCAGTTTGCCCAAGTATTACAGCTCCTTTACCTATGGTAATTCCGCTATTTGTACCTACTTGTCCCCAAATAGTTACCTCATCTTCAATAATAACACAACCTGCAATTCCTGTTTGAGATGCGATTAAACATTTTTTACCAATAACAGTATCATGCCCTACATGAACCTGATTATCTATTTTTGTACCAGCTCCAATAGTTGTATTTCCTGTTACACCTTTATCTATTGTACAAGAAGCTCCTAAATCTACATTATCTTCTAAAATAACTTTTCCTCCTGATAATAATTTATCAAAACCTTCTGGTCTATTTTTGTAATAAAAAGCATCAGCTCCTAAAACAGTATTTGCATGAATAATAACGTTATTACCTATAACTGCGTTACTGTAAATAGTAACATTAGGATGAATAACACAATTTTTTCCAATAATTACATTATCACCAATAAAAACATTTGGCTGAATAACAGTTCCTTCTCCAATAATAGCACTTTCTGCAATACTTTGTTTAGATGCTATAAATGGATTAAAATTTTTGGTTATTTTATTAAAATCTCTAAATGGATCATCAGAAATTAATAATGTTTTTCCTACTGGGCAATCAACTTTTTTATTGATTAAAACTGTTGTTGCCTTAGAATTTAATGCTTTATCGTAATATTTAGGATGGTCAACAAAAACAATATCGCCATCTTCTACTACGTGAATTTCATTAATTCCTTTTACAGGAAAATTTTCATCACCCACAAATTCTACTTCTAATAAAGTAGCTATTTGCTTTAAAGTTTGTATGTTTTTAAATTTCATTCTAAAAAAGAAATTCCCACCGAAGTGGGAATAAATTTATGCTTTAACACGTTCTTGATACGTTCCTTTTGTAGTTTCTACCTTAATTTTATCGCCTTCGTTGATAAATAAAGGTACATTTACAATTGCACCAGATTCAACAGTTGCTGGTTTTGTAGCATTTGTAGCCGTATTTCCTTTTACACCTGGCTCTGTATGGGTAACCTCTAAAATTACACTTGCTGGCATATCTACTGATAACGGCATTTCATCTTCAGAATTGATAATAATAGTAACTACCTCTCCTTCTTTCATTAATTCAGGTGCATCTAAAGCACTTTTTTCTAAAGTAATTTGAGAATAATCTTCTTGATTCATAAAGTGATATGTTTCACCTTCTTTATATAAATATTGAAATTTATGCGTTTCAACTCTAACGTCATCAAGTTTTCTTCCTGAAGGAAAGGTATTGTCAACAACCTTACCGTTTGTTACACTTTTTAATTTTGTTCTTACAAATGCTGGTCCTTTTCCTGGTTTTACATGTAAAAATTCAATTATTTTATAAATATCGTTGTTGTATCTGATACATAATCCGTTCTTAATATCTGATGTTGTAGCCATTGTGTAATGTATTAATATAAACTGCTAATTACAGTTTAATTTTTATAATTAATTTGATTTAAAATATCCTTTCATAATTCCACGGTGCGAGTTTTTTATAAATTGAATAATTTCATCGCGTTCTGAAGTTGCCTCCATTTCAGCTTCTATAATGTCAATCGCTTGTGAATTATTAAAGTTTTGTTGAAATAAAATTCTAAATATATCTTGAATTTCTCTAATTTTTTCGATAGAATATCCTCTTCTGCGTAAACCGACAGAATTTATTCCTACATATGATAACGGCTCACGAGCTGCTTTTACATAAGGAGGTACATCTTTACGAACTAAAGAACCACCTGTTACAAATGCGTGATTTCCTATTGATGCAAATTGATGCACGGCAACCATACCTGCTAACACCACGTTACTTCCAACGGTTACATGCCCTGCTAAGGTAGTATTGTTTGAAAAAATACAGTTTTCACCAACGAAACAATCGTGTGCAACATGACAATATGCCATTATTAAACAATTGTCACCAATTACGGTTTTCATTCTATCTGAAGTACCTCTATTAATGGTAACACATTCTCTAATTGTTACATTATCACCAATTACAACGGTTGTTTCCTCATCATTAAACTTTAAATCTTGAGGAATTGCAGATATTACAGCGCCTGGGAAAATTCTACAATTTTTACCTATACGAGCTCCTTCCATTATAGTAACATTTGAACCGATCCATGTTCCTGAGCCAATTTCGACATTAGAATGTATAGTGGTAAATGGTTCTATTACTACATTTCTAGCAATTTTTGCTTGCGGATGTACGTATGCTAGTGGTTGATTCATAAAATTATTGTTTTTTTGCTATTTGTGCCATTAATTCAGCTTCTACAACGACTTTATTATTTGCGTATCCAAAAGCTTTCATATGACAAATACCTCTTCTTATCGGAGTTATTAATTCACATTTAAATGTTAAAGTATCTCCTGGAAGTACTTTTTGTTTGAATTTAACTTTATCCATTTTCATGAAATAGGTTAAATAATTTTCAGGATCTGGTACAGTATTTAGTACTAAAACACCACCACATTGTGCCATTGCTTCTACTTGTAAAACACCTGGCATTACAGGTGCTCCTGGAAAATGTCCTGTAAAAAAAGGTTCATTCATGGTAACATTTTTCATCCCTACTACGTGCGTGTCTGATAGCTCTAAAATACGGTCTATCAATAAAAATGGCGGTCTGTGAGGTAAAATATCCATTATTTGATGAATATCCATTAATGGAGGGCTATTTAAATCATATTGAGGAACATTATTACGTTTCTCTAATTTAATAATTTTTGCTAATTTTTTGGCAAACATTGTATTTACCAAATGTCCAGGTTTATTAGCAATAATTCTACCTTTTATACGTGTACCAACTAAGGCTAAATCACCAATTACATCTAATAATTTATGACGTGCAGCTTCGTTTTCCCAATGTAATTTTAGGTTATCTAAAATTCCGTTAGATTGTATTTTTATATCTTCTTTATTAAAAGCTTTTTTTAATTTATCGGTTGTACTATCTGATAATTCTTTATCAACATATACAATAGCGTTGTTTAAATCGCCTCCTTTAATTAAGTTATTATCCAATAACATTTCAATTTCATGTAAAAAACTAAACGTTCTTGCTTCTGAAATTTCTTGTTTAAAATCGGTAATTTTATTTAATGTAGCATTTTGAGTTCCTAATACTTTAGTATCAAAATCTACCATTGTAGTTACCTGATACTCATCGGCAGGCATTAAAATTATTTCACTTCCTGTTTCCTGGTCTTTATAGCTTATAATTTCTTTAACTACATATTCTTCTACTTCGGCATCTTGTGCTACAATAATAGCTTCCTCTAATGCTTTTACAAAATATTTTGAAGACCCATCCATAATTGGAAGTTCAGAAGCATTCAATTCGATAATTAAATTATCTATTTCTAAACCAATCACGGCAGCTAAAACATGCTCTGGAGTTTGAATTTTTACGCCTTTACATTCTAAATTTGTTCCTCTTTGTGTGTCGGTTACAAATTCTGCTTTTGCCTGAATTGTTGGAGCACCTTCTAAATCTACTCTTGTAAAAGAGAATCCATGATTTACTGGAGCAGGTTTTAAAACCATTGTTACTTCATTTCCTGTATGCAGTCCTACACCAGTTAATGTAATTTCGTTCTGTATTGTTTTTTGTTGCTTACTCATTTTTTATTTTTTGAGCATTTAACTCTTTTTCTATTTTATCTATTTTTGATGCTAATTTTGGTAAATTTTTAAAATGAACGTATGATTTATTGTAGGCATTATAACCAAAAGCAGGAGTTCCCTGTACTACGTCTTTATCTTTTAAGCTTTTACCAATTCCTGACTTAGCTTGTATTTGTACATTATTACCAATAGTAATATGTCCTACAATACCAACTTGACCACCAATCATACAATTTTCACCAATTTTTGCAGAACCTGCAATACCTGTTTGCGAAGCAATTACGGTGTTTTCACCAATTTCAACATTATGAGCAACCTGTATTTGATTGTCTAACTTTACTCCCTTACGTATAATTGTTGATCCTAAAGTAGCTCTATCAATAGTAGTATTAGCGCCAATATCAACATTATCTTCTATAATAACATTTCCTATTTGAGGAACTGCTTTATATTCGCCTGTTTCCGTAGGTGCAAAACCAAAACCATCAGAACCAATAACACAGCCTGAATGAATTTTACAATTCCTACCTATTTGGGTTTCTGAGTAAATTTTTACACCAGCAAAAATAGTGGTGTTATCGCTAATTTTAACATTGTCGCCGATAGATGAATTTGGGTAAATTTTCACATTATCACCCAAAACAACATTTTCACCAATATATGTAAAAGCACCGATATATTCTTGCTTACCTATAGATGCTGAACTAGCTATAAAATGAGGGTTTTCACGCCCTTGTTTATTGTTTTTTACTTCATTATAAAATTCTAATAATTTAGAAAATGACGCATAAGCATCCGTTACTTTTATTAACGTTGCTTCTATATTTTTTTCTGGCTCAAAAGACTTATTTACAATTACTACAGATGCTTTTGTAGAATATATATAAGCGTTATATTTAGAATTAGACAAAAAACTTAACGCCCCTGTTGTACCTTCTTCTATTTTAGATAATTTAGAAACTTCTGCATTGGCATTACCAACTATTTCTCCCTCTAAAATGTCTGCTATTTGTTTTGCTGTAAATTTCATTGAATGCAAAAGTAATTATTTTTGTTTAATTACCTCTTATTAGACGTCTTTAACAATTAAACTAATTGTGTTTTTTTAGGATAACACACATAATATTTAACAACTGGCTTGGTTAAAGCTTTCAAGTTTAATTGATCAGAAGCTTTAGCGATATCTTTAAGTTTGCCTTTTTTTGTATAAATTTTAATTGGGTTTTTAGTAATATACGCCTGATGTTTAATCTTATTCGATAATACAAAATAATTTAAGTCAGCTATTTTTATATCGGTGTTTTCTAAAACTTTTTTATGAATTTTAGCAATATAATCATCATCAAAAGGCTCTTTCTGAATTTCTATTTTTAATAAATTTCTACGGATAATCATTTTTGCTAAACAAGAAAGTACAAAATCGTTGTGATGTACCCATTCTTTTATTGCCGACATTACATCATAATCATCTAATTCTGCGAATATCTCTAAAGTATCTTTTGTAAAATTAATTTGCGTAATTGGATTGTATAAAAAATGCTTTAAGGCTTTTCCTGCAGGTAAATCAATGCCTTTACTAGCAAGTTCTTTGGCTCTTTTTAATACATTTACCAGCGTGTTTTCAACGACCAAACCTGTTTTATGCAAATACACTTGCCAATACATTAAACGACGAGCAATAATAAATTGTTCTACCGAATAAATCCCTTTTTCTTCAATTACTAATTGGTCTTTTACCACGTTCATCATGGCTATTAACCTGTCAGACGAAATATTTCCTTCAGTTACTCCTGTGTAAAAACTATCTCTTTTTAAATAATCTAACCGATCAATATCTAATTGACTCGATATTAATTGATATAAAAATTTTCGAGGATATTTTCCTTCAAAAATTTGAATAGCCAAACTCAGCTTGCCATCAAACTCATCATTTAAGGCTTTCATAAATTTCAATGAAATTTCCTCGTGTGAAACACCACTAACAATACTATGTTCTAAAGCATGCGAAAAAGCCCCATGACCAATATCATGCAATAAAATAGCTACATATAAGGCATTTGCTTCATCATCAGAAATAACAACTTCTTTATTTCTTAAAACATGCACTGCTTTTTGCATTAGGTGCATGCAACCAATTGCATGATGAAAACGGGTATGATTTGCTCCAGGATACACCATATTAGACAAGCCCATTTGAGAAACCCTTCTTAAACGTTGAAAATAAGGATGCTCAATAATATCAAATATTAAAGAATTTGGGATGGTTATAAACCCATAAATAGGGTCGTTTATAATTTTTAATTTATTCGGTTTTCTGTTTTTCAAAATCTATAAATACTTCAATTTCTAACAAAATAATCATATTTAATCAACAAAACCAAATAAACAAAGGCTTTATTAACTTATTTTTAGCTATTACAAATACAACAAATACGTTTTAAAACGTTATTTTTAAATATTACTTTAAAAGTAAATTCAAAATTATATGAAAAACATAGAAATCCTTTGGGTTGATGATGAAATCGATTTATTAAAGCCACATATTTTATTTTTAGAAAAGAAAAATTACTCCGTAACAACCGCTACAAATGGTGCTGATGCTATTGATTTAGTAGATGAAAACAATTTTGATATTGTTTTTTTAGATGAAAACATGCCAGGAATAACAGGCTTAGAAACTTTGGCATTGATTAAACAAAAAAACGCCAATCTTCCGGTGGTAATGATTACCAAAAGTGAAGAAGAAACCATAATGGAAGAAGCTATTGGTTCTAAAATTGCCGATTATTTAATAAAACCCGTTAATCCGAACCAAATATTATTAAGTTTAAAAAAAAATTTAGATAATTCTCGATTAATTTCGGAAAAAACAACGGCTAGTTATCAACAAGAATTTAGAAAAATTTCTATGGATTTAGCCATGGTGAATTCACATGAAGAATGGATTAAACTATACAAAAAACTAATACACTGGGAGTTAGAACTAGAAAACATTAATGATATAGGGATGCTTTCTATTTTAGAATCTCAAAAATCAGAAGCAAATTCACAGTTTTTTAAATTTATCAAAAAAAATTACCAAGAATGGCTTACTAGTTACGATAAACCAACATTTTCACATACCTTATTTAAAGATTTTATTGTGCCTGAACTTCCTAAAGAAGAAAATGAAAAAGGGGTATTATTCGTTGTTTTAGATAATTTAAGGTATGATCAATATCGTGTTTTAGAACCTTTTATAAATACCTGTTATAAAAAAGAAGAAGAGCATTCCTATTACAGTATTTTACCTACAGCTACACAATATGCTCGTAACGCCATTTTCGCTGGATTAATGCCCTTAGAAATGGAAAAAAAACATCCTAATTTGTGGAAAAATGATACCGATGAAGGTGGAAAGAATTTATACGAAGCTGATTTTTTAGAAGCACAGATAAAAAGGTTAAATTTAAATATTAAACACGAATATTATAAAATTGTATCGCTTAAAAGCGGAAAAGAATTAGCAGACAATTACAACGGTACAAAGCAAAACGATTTAACGGTTATTGTATATAATTTTGTTGATATGTTATCGCATGCTAAAACAGAAATGGAAGTTATAAAAGAATTGGCGGGTGATGACAAAGCCTACCGATCATTAACTGTTAGTTGGTTTAAAAATTCGCCTTTGTATGAAATTATTAAAAAGGCCAAAAAATTAGGGCAGAAATTAATTATAACAACCGATCACGGAACAATTAATGCCAAAAACTCTACAAAAGTTGTTGGTGATAAAAATATCAGTTCAAATTTGCGTTATAAAACAGGAAGAAGCTTAACCTATGAAAATAAAGATGTATTTGCGGTTCAAAACCCGAAAGACATTTTTTTACCAAGCGTAGCCATAAATAGCCCGTTTATTTTTGCCAAAGAAGACTTGTTTTTCGCTTATCCGAACAACTACAATCACTTTGTGAAGTACTTTAAAAACACCTATCAACACGGAGGAATATCATTAGAAGAAGTGATTATACCCTGTGCGATTTATAGCCCTAAATAATACTACAACTAGCCTTAAAACAAATTTAATAAAACGAAACACTTTTAATTTGTAGAAATTTAGTAAAGATGCCTAGCCCCGATTGAAGCTTTGTTTGAGCTCCTTTTTTTGATTTTTCTTCAAAAAAAGAGCGAGTGCGGAAAGCAGGAAATTGCTTCAAATTATTTTTCTACAAATTTTAAAACTTGAGTAACAATAGTATTTAACTCTTCATTATTTTTGCAACTATGAACAAAAATTACGCTTTAAACGAACTAGCTCAAATAGCCGAAGAAATTATTAAAAACGTACCGCATAAAGTTTTGCTTTTTGATGGTGATATGGGTGTTGGCAAAACTACTTTAATAAAAGAAATATGTGAGAAATTAGGTGTTAATGACGTTGCTCATTCACCCACTTTTTCATTAGTAAACGAATACCAAACAAAAAATAACGATACAGTATATCATTTTGATTTTTACCGTATTGAACAAGAAGAAGAGGCCTACGACATGGGTATTGAAGAGTATTTATACAGTAATGATTGGTGTTTAATTGAATGGCCTGAAAACGTTAAAAATTTACTACCTTTAGATGCTGTTACTATTAAAATTACTCTTTTAGAAAATGGACAACGCAATATTCAATTAAAAACTAACAAACTATAATGAGCCTTATATCCCCTTTTACCAAAGCGCAATTAATGCCACAACCTGAAATGCTTGAAATAAAAAAGCAGAAAGGGGAACTATTTATAGGAGTACCTAAAGAAACGCATTTTGAAGAGAAACGCATTTGCCTAACCCCTGATGCTGTTGCCGCTTTGGTTTGTCAAGGACACCGAGTTGTAATTGAAACTGGAGCTGGCGATGGCGCTAATTATAGTGACCATTTATATGCTGAAGCAGGCGCAAAAATTTCCTATAATATTAAAGACGCTTTTTCATGTGCCATTGTTTTAAAAGTAGCACCTCCTTCTTTAGATGAAATAAAAATGTTACATCCGCAAGCTATTTTAATTTCTACATTACAATTAAAAACACGCACTAAAAAATATTTTGAAGCACTCTCTAAAAAACGAATTACTGCCATCGCTTTTGATTATATGAAAGATGAGCAAGGATTACACCCTATTTTAAAATCGTTAAGTGAAATTGCAGGAATTGCTTCTATTCATATTGCTGCCGAATTAATGACAACATCTAACGGTGGAAATGGACTTTTATTAGGAAATATAAGTGGTGTTCCTCCTACAAATGTTGTTATTTTAGGAGCAGGTACTGTTGGTGAATTTGCTACCAAATCGGCAATTGGTTTAGGTGCTCGAATAAAAGTTTTTGATAATTCAATTAGTAAACTTAGACATTTACAACACAGCGTACAATCGCCTATTTATACCTCAACAATTCAGCCTAAAAGCTTACAAAAAGCTTTAATGCGTTGCGATGTAGTGATTGCAGCTCTTAGAGGAAAAGACCGATCGCCTATTATTGCTACAGAAAATATGGTTAAAAAAATGAAAGACGGTGCCGTTATTGTCGATGTAAGTATTGATCGTGGAGGATGTTTTGAAACCTCAAAAATAACCACACATAGCAAGCCAACCTTTACAAAGCATGGCGTAATTCATTATTGTGTACCTAATATTCCTTCAAGATATGCCCGAACAGCCTCGGTTTCTATTAGTAATATTTTTATGCCATATTTATTAAGTATTGCTGAAGAAGGAGGCTTTGAAAATGCTAGTCGCTACAATAATAGCTTACGAAATAGCATGTATTTTTACCACGGAATTTCAACAAACAAAACCGTATCAGATTGGTTTGATTTACCTTATAGAGATATTAATTTATTAATTTTATAAGCTGATTTTACGTACTTTTGCCACCACAAAAAATTATTATGCAATTATTAAAACGTTTTGGGTATTACGCCATAGGATTAACTTTTGGTTCTTTAGTCGTATTTTTTATATGGAAAGGAAAAGATGTTTCTTTTGATTACGGAATGGATGCTCGTACTTTAAAAACAATTCGTGTTAGAGAACGCTTATTTTCAGCACAAGCGAAACAAATTTTAGCTACCACAAGTATTGACAGCGCTACAATTACAACTATTTTTAAAAATGGCGATGTTAATTTTGGCAAAAGCAAACCCCGCTTAAAACCCTGCCCTAAATATTTTATTACAGGAAAAGACAGTTTAAAAAATATTGATTTACACGTTATCAGGTGTAAAAACACAACCACTATTGATAAAATAACGATACATAAAAAAGAATAATTTTATTGTTGAAATTTATCTGAAATAAACTAACAAATGAATTGGTACTTCATTAATAGTGTTTAGAATTTATGTGATAATAAAAACAAAAAAGAACCTAATATTTAAATATTAGGTTCTTTTTTGTTTTTAATTCAATTTAACATCTTAAAATTGAATTTTTAATTTGCAATTTCACTTGTAAATTTAATCCGCATTAATCGCAATTCATCTTCATCATAATCACCATCAAATTCATCTAAAGCATCTTGAATTTTATCAGATTCCGATTCCATGAAATAATCGTGTATTTCTTCTTGCTGGTCTTCATCTAACAAATCTTCAACAGCATAATCTATATTTAATTTTGTTCCAGAAAACACAATCGCTTCCATTTCTTTGATTAGCTCGTTCATAGCCAATCCTTTCGATTTTGAAATATCTTCTAAAGGTAATTTTCTATCGGTATTTTGAATAATAAATAATTTTAATCCTGAATTTACTCCCGTACTTTTAACGATTAAATCATCAGGTCGCATAATTTCATTTTCGGCTACATAACTTGTAATAAGCTTTACAAAGTCTTTACCAAATTTTCTAGATTTTCCTTCTCCAACACCATGAACTTTAGATAATTCTTCTAAATTTACAGGATATTTCAATGCCATATCTTCTAATGAAGGATCTTGAAAAACAGCATAAGGAGGAACACCTAAACGCTTTCCAACGCTTTTTCGTAACTCTTTTAGCATTTTTACCAATTTCGTATCTACAGCTCCTGTTGCTTCTTTGGTTGTTGATATTATTATTCCATCATCATCTGTAGCATAGACATGATTTTCAGTCATCATAAATGACTTCGGATTTTCAATAAATTGCTTTCCTTTTTCTGTTAGTTTTAAAACTCCATATTGTTCAATTTCTTTCTTAATTAAATCGACTACTAATATTTGACGAATTAACGCCATCCAATAATGATTATTTTTGTCTTTTCCAATTCCGAAAAAAGGCTGTGCCGTTGTTTTGTGTGATTTTAACAAGGCATTTTCAGCACCAATAATTGTATTAACTACTTCTTTAGGTTTGTACATTTCGTTGGTATCTCTAATAACCGACAATAATGTTTTTACCTCATTTTGAGCTTCATTTTGTTTTTTAGGATTTTTCATGTTATCATCTAACATAGCTCCTTCTCCATTTACTTCGTCAAATTCTTCTCCAAAATAATGAAGAATATACTTACGTCTGTTCATTGAAGTTTCAGCATACCCTACAACTTCTTGTAAAAGTGCATGTCCAACCTCCTGCTCTGCAACAGGTTTGTTAGCCATAAACTTCTCTAATTTTTCAATATCTTTGTAAGAGTAAAAAGTTAAGCAATACCCTTCGCCACCATCACGCCCTGCTCTACCAGTTTCTTGATAATAACTCTCTAAACTTTTAGGAATATCATGGTGAATTACATAGCGTACATCTGGTTTATCTATTCCCATACCAAAGGCTATTGTAGCTACGATAACATCACAATCTTCCATCAAAAACATATCTTGATGCTTTGCTCGTTTTTTAGCATCTAATCCTGCATGATAAGGAAGAGCATTAATACCATTTACTTGTAAAACTTGAGAAATTTCTTCTACTTTTTTACGACTTAAACAGTATATAATACCTGTTTTTCCTATTCGTTGTTTTATAAAACGAATGATATCTTTCTCAATATCTTTTGTTTTCGGGCATACTTCATAAAACAAATTTGGTCTATTAAAAGATGCTTTAAATACATTGGCATCACTCATACCTAATGTTTTCAAAATATCTTCTTGTACTTTTTCGGTAGCAGTTGCTGTTAAACCAATGATTGGCACATTATCAATTTGCTTAATAATGTTACGTAAATTCCTATACTCTGGTCTAAAATCATGCCCCCATTCAGAAATACAATGCGCTTCATCAATAGCTACAAAAGAAATATTTTGCTGTCTTAAGAAAGCAGCATATTCTTCTTTTACTAACGATTCAGGTGCTACATACAACAACTTGGTAATTCCTGATTCAATATCTGATTTTACCTGTGCAATTTCTGCTTTATTTAAAGATGAATTTAACACATGTGCAATACCATGCTCTTCCGAAATACCTCTAATAGCATCTACTTGATTTTTCATCAAAGCTATTAATGGCGATACAACAATCGCTGTACCTTCTTTCATCAATGCAGGCAACTGGTAACAAAGAGATTTACCTCCTCCAGTTGGCATTATTACAAATGTATTTTCGTTGTTTAAAATACTTTTTACAACAACTTTCTGTAAACCTTTAAATTGGTTAAAACCAAATATTTTCTTTAATGATCCGTATAACTCCGTCTCCTCTGTATTCATCATCTAATATCAAAAAATTAAAAACTTAAACTAAGTTACAAAAAAAAATTATACAAACTCCTGTAAATTTTATTTTTATTAAAAAGTTTTCTTCTTAAATATTCCTATTTTTACATTTTAAAAATTATTTAAAACTTTTTTAACTTGAAAGACGCAAATGCAATTCTCTCAACAGCAAAACAAACCATACTTTTAGAAAGTAATGCTATTGCTAATTTAGCAAATTTATTAGATAGTTCGTTTGTTGATGCTGTAAATTTTATATTCAATTCAAAAGGTCGTGTTGTCGTTACTGGAATAGGTAAAAGCGCTAACATTGCTAATAAAATGGTTGCTACTTTTAACTCTACAGGTACTCCATCTCTTTTTATGCACGCTGCTGATGCTATTCATGGTGATTTAGGTAGTATACAAAAAGATGATGTGGTTATTTGTTTATCTAAAAGTGGAAATACTCCTGAAATTAAGGTTTTAGTTCCTTTAATAAAAAAAACGAATAATAAATTAATTGCAATTACTGGAAACCCTGAATCATTTTTAGCAACCAATGCTGATTTTTCACTAAATTCTTTCGTTACCAAAGAAGCCTGTCCTAATAATTTAGCTCCTACATCAAGTACTACAGCACAGTTAGTTTTAGGCGATGCTTTAGCTGTTTGTTTATTAAAACTTCGAGACTTTACAAGTAGTGATTTCGCTAAATACCACCCAGGAGGTGCCTTAGGAAAACGCTTATATTTACGTGTTGATGATTTAATAAAAAATAATCAATTACCTAAGGTTAGTAATACTGATTCTGTAGCTAGTGTAATTGTTGAAATTTCAGAAAAAAGACTCGGTGTAACCGCTGTTATTTCTGATAAAAATATAATATCAGGAATTATTACAGATGGTGATATCCGTAGAATGCTTAGCAAAACAACTAAAATTGATACGCTAACAGCCAACGATATTATGAGTAAAAACCCTAAAACTATAAATGTAAATGCTATGGCAGTTGAAGCTTTAGAAGCTTTAGAAAACAATAGTATTACGCAAATTTTGGTGACAGATAACAACAACAATTATGTTGGTGTTGTTCATTTACACGACTTAATTAAAGAAGGTATATTTTAATATGGCAACAACAGAAATGTCTTTTTTAGACCATCTTGAAGAATTAAGGTGGCATCTGGTTAGAAGTTTTGCTGCAATATTTATTATAGCAATTCTTATTTTTGCAAATATAAATTTTGTTTTTAATGATATATTATTAGCCCACTTAAAACCAGACTTTGCAACCTATCATTTTTTTTGCAAGGTATTTACAGCAATTGGTATTGATAGTAGTTTTTGCAATATTAGTTTTAAACAAACCTTGCAGGCATTAAACCCAACACAGCAATTAATGACGGGTATTTGGTCGTCTTTAATTTTAGGTTTTGTGGTCGCTTTTCCATATATTCTATGGGAATTTTGGCGTTTTGTAGCCCCCGGATTACACAGTTCTGAAAGAAAAAAATCAAAAGGTTTTATTTTTATTGCTTCCTTATTATTTTTTTTAGGAATACTTTTTAGTTATTATGTTATCTTACCAATGTCTGTTTATTTCTTTTATAATTTTGAAATATCGAGTTCAATTGAAAACAATTTTAAACTAGAGGCATACATAAGCCTAATAACCAACACACTAATTGGTGTTGCTGTATTTTTTGAACTGCCTGTTATTATTTATTTCTTAACAAAAATAGGACTAATAACACCTGAATTTTTACGAAAATACCGCAAACACGCATTGGTCGTAGTTTTGGTTTTATCGGCAATAATAACACCTCCAGATATTGCAAGTCAAATAATTGTTTCCGTACCAATTATGATACTTTATGAAGTAAGTATTTATGTATCGCAATTTATTTTAAAAAAACAACAAAAGAATGTCTCAAAAAGTCCAAGAGTTTAACGACTACCGAACTAAAATGAATGATAAAATTTTAGCGGGTGATAATAAAATAATCAAACGAATTTTTAATTTAGATACCAATGCCTTTAAAGAAGGTCATTTACCTGAAAAAACAAAAGAATTACTTGGTTTGGTTGCCTCTGCCGTTTTGCGTTGTGATGATTGCATCGCTTATCATTTAGAAACTGCTCATAAAAATGGCGTAACCAAAGAAGAAATGATGGAAACCATGAGTATTGCTACCTTAGTTGGCGGAACTATATTGATACCCCATTTACGTAGAGCCGTTGAATTTTGGGATGATTTAGAAGAAAAATAAATGCTTTTTATCAAAAAAATAGAGTAATTCATGAAGTTAAGAGCAGATAATATACAGAAAATTTACGGTAGCCGAAAGGTAGTAAAAGGAATTTCTGTAGAAGTCAAACAAGGTGAAATCATTGGTTTATTAGGACCTAATGGCGCAGGAAAAACTACATCTTTTTATATGATTGTTGGTATGGTAAAACCTAATTTTGGACATGTTTTTTTAGACGATCAAGATATTACCAAAGACCCAATGTATAAGCGTGCTCAAAAGGGAATTGGATATTTAGCACAAGAAGATTCTGTTTTTAGAAAATTATCTATTGAAGATAATATCATGGCTGTTTTAGAATTTACTGACCGATCTAAATCAGAAAGAAAAGCCCGTTTAGAGGAATTAATTGATGAATTTAGTTTGGGGCATGTTCGTAAAAACCGTGGTGATTTACTTTCAGGAGGAGAACGCCGTAGAACAGAAATTGCACGTTGTCTTGCTTCCGACCCTAAATTTATTTTATTAGATGAGCCTTTTGCAGGAGTAGACCCTATTGCGGTGGAAGATATTCAAGGAATTGTAGCCAAATTAAAAACAAAAAATATCGGTATTTTAATTACCGACCATGATGTACAAGCAACTCTAGCAATTACCGACAGAACTTATTTAATGTATAACGGAGGGATTTTAAAAGAAGGAACTCCTGAAGAATTAGCCGAAGATGAAACCGTGCGTCGTGTGTATTTAGGAAAAGATTTTATCTTAAAAAAGAAGAAATTTTAAGATTAAACCTTGATATAAACTATAAAAAAGGAGCAATTAAGCTCCTTTTTCTTATTTTAAAACGATATTATTTTACGATTTCTTTAAATTATTAACCACTGAAAAAGTAACATATATCAATATTATTAAAGGAATTGCTACAAACTTTAATAAAGTTAACAATAAAACACAAATCGCTAAAAAAATATATTTTAAGGCATTTTCTTTAAATCCAAAGGTTTTAAATTTTAAGGCAAATAACGGGATTTCAGCATTCATTAAAAAAGTTAAAACAATCGTTACAATCGCTAAAAA
The DNA here is from genome assembly GCF_964036635.1 of Tenacibaculum dicentrarchi. NCBI lineage: Bacteria > Pseudomonadati > Bacteroidota > Flavobacteriia > Flavobacteriales > Flavobacteriaceae > Tenacibaculum > Tenacibaculum dicentrarchi. Next base: position 985,883 of record NZ_OZ038524.1, on the reverse strand, counting down.
ATAAGAATTATTAATTAAATCAACAAAAAAAGCTTGATTTGAATATTCCGCAATTAATGGCAACGAAATTACAAATAACGCCATAGCAGGCGTTGGAAGCCCAATAAATGAATCTGATTGGCGAGTATCAATATTAAAATTAGCCAAGCGATAACAAGCTCCTAAGGTTAATAACAAGCCGAAATACGGCAAATTACTGCCCGTTGCTCCGTAAATATCTACGCCAAAATAACCCACTGCATCAACATCTAAAGCTGTTACGAAAAGTTGTAACATCACGATTCCTGGCACTACACCACTGGTTACCATATCAGCTAAACTATCTAATTGCTTGCCTAATTCGCCCTGAACGCCTAATAATCGAGCTAATAATCCATCAAAAAAATCAAAAATAATCCCTAGAATAACTAAAATTGCTACGCCAAAAAAATCACCTTTTATCGCAAAAATTACAGCTATAGTACCGCATAATAAATTCCCTAATGTTACTAAATTAGGAATATGTTTTTTAAAATTCATTTTCAAATATTTATAGCGAAAATAAGAAACTTATATCATTTTTTAGCTTTTAATTTTGATGCTATTTTTATATTTTATATTATTTTTGATACATCTCTTTATTTTTAAACATGCCGATTATTTACGCTGATTTCAAACCTTCTTTTTTACTTAAAAACCCCCATTTTAACACGATATATCGTCCGTTATTTGCAAAAGATGCTATAAAATATCAACGAAAAAGAATTACTACTTGGGACAATGATTTTATCGATTTAGATTTTTCAATAAATTCAGAAAACTCACAAAATTCAAAAACGCTAGTTTTATTGATTCACGGATTAGAGGGAAGTTCAAATTCAAATTATATAATTACAACTTCAAATCACTTAAATAAAGTAGGGTTTGATACCGTTTCCATGAATTTACGAAGTTGTAGCGGAGCAAATAATTTGCTTTTAGAAACCTATCACAGCGGAAAAACCGATGATGTTCATTTTATAACCGAATATCTTGCGACAAATTACACATATGAAAATATGATTATCGTTGGTTTTAGTTTGGGCGGAAATTTAACCCTAAAATATTTGGGTGAATATGAAAATATTTCACCAAAAATAAAAGGAAGTATTGCCGTTTCTACACCGATTGATTTAACAAGTTCACAAGCCGAATTATCAAAATTTAAAAACAGGCTCTATTTAAAGGAGTTTTTACGAACCTTAAAACCCAAAATACTAGCAAAATCTAATCAATTTCCAGACTTTAAATTAGATAGAAAAAAAGTGGAAAATGCTACCAGACTTTGGCAGTTAGAAGCACAATATACCGCACCAATATTCGGGTTTAAAAACCCGCAAGATTATTGGACAAAAGCAAGTTCAAAACCGTATATTAAAAATATTACATTGCCAACGTTGCTTATCAACTCACTTGATGACCCTTTTTTATCCGAAGAATGTTATCCTTTTAAAGATGCCAAAAAGATGACTAATTTTTATTTATTAACACCAAAATATGGCGGACACGTAGGATTTATTTCTTCTTTTAATACTTCAAAAAATAGTAAAAACATCAAAAATAAATGGCTCGAAGAAAGTATTCTGAAATTTATTCAAGATAAAATTGGCGTTTATTTTTAGAGCTTTTAAAAATTTTATTCCAAAAATTTTTGCAATATCAAAATAGTATGACAAGGAGTTAAAACCCCTTGTTTTAAGAATAAAAATGCGTCAAAGGGTTTTTGTTTCAGTTTCACACCCTGATTTGCCGTAGTTCTTCGCTTTATGCGATGCTGAAATAAATTCAGCATGACGTTTAAATGTTTAAAAAAAACTTTAGTTAAAATTTAAACAGAGACTCTTAAAATAATAGCTACACAAAAATGATATTTTTTTAATCTTAATTAAGATATTTGTATTGTAAAATCACTCTTTTTAGAATTCAATTATGATAAAAAAAATCACTACTATTTTCTTGTTTTTATGTTGTTTCAATACCGTTTTATCACAAGTAACTGATAGTTTAAAATTATCAAATAACGCACAGATAAGCATCATCACTTCAGGACCTGGCGAAGCTTTGTATGAAAAATTCGGACACGCTGCAATTCGTATAAAAGACCCTGTTTTAAACTTTGATTTCATTTATAATTACGGAATTTTTGATTTCGAAAACCCTACTTTTTATGCCGATTTCACCAAAGGATACATGAAATATAAATTGGCGAAATATCCTTTTTATTTGGCTTTAAAAAACAATCAACAACATAAACGCTGGGTAAAAGAACAGGTTTTGAATTTATCACAAGTACAAAAAAATGAGTTTTTCACAATTTTAGAAATCAATATTTTGCCCGAAAATGCGGGTTATTTATACGACCCGTATTTTGATAATTGCGCGACAAAACCTAGAGATATTATCAAAAAAGTTGTAGGCAAAAATCTAATTTTCAAAGATGATTTTGTTAGGCAAAAAATGTCTTTACGTCAATTAATGAACAACGAAATTCATCAAAATACTTGGGGAAGTTTAGGAATTAATATCGCTTTAGGAAGTCGATTAGATAAAGTTGCAACAGCAAATGAATATTTATATTTACCCGATTATGTTTTTGAAGCTTTAAATTATTCTAAAATTTTAAAAGATGGAAAAGAAGATACTCTCATATCAAAAACTAATATTTTATTAGATTTTGATGAAAAACAGCCAAAAAGCGATAATTTCAGCCCATTTTTAATCATTTTAGTACTTTCTTTACTTGGTTTATGTATCACATATAAAGATTATAAAAATGCCAAAAGAAGCAAATGGCTCGATTTTATCATCTTTTTTATATCAGGAATAACAGGCGTTTTAATTGTGTATTTATGGTTTTTCACGAATCACTCAACAACCCCAAATAACTTTAATTTTTTATGGGCATTTGCTCCTAATTTAATCGTTTCTTTCTTTTTGATACAAAAAAAATCACCAAAATGGATTTCAAAATATATGCTACTTTTACTAGCCTTTTTAGTGATATTAGCTATTATTTGGGTAACAAAAACACAATTATTTTCAATTACGTTAATCCCTTTATTTGTTTTGTTTGCTGTAAGATATTGGTTTTTACAAAAAACTTTGAATCGCTAAATGATAACTTTTTAAACCGAAACCTAAAATAACACCTTTCGCATTTGCCGATAAATAACTTTTATGACGGAAACTCTCACGAGCGTGTACGTTTGAAATATGCACCTCAACAACAGGCGTTTCAATTCCTTTTACAGCATCGGCAATAGCGATTGAAGTGTGCGTGTAAGCGGCGGCGTTTAACACAATTCCGTCATACTGAAAACCAATTTCATGTAATTTATTGATGATTTCGCCTTCAATATTCGATTGAAAATAACTTAACTCAGTAGTATTATAAGTTTCTTTTAATTCTTTAAAAAAATCTTCAAAAGAATTTGAACCATAAATTTCTGGCTCACGTTTTCCTAATAAATTTAAATTTGGACCGTTTATAATTATTATTTTTTTCATCTCGTATATTTATCTTTTATATTTTCTTGGTAAAAATACTGTTTTAAAATCTTATTTTTGATTTCTTGATACATTACACCTGAAAACAACTTAATGAACTGGAAACAAGCAATAACAGATTATATCAATTATTTAAAAATAGAAAAAGGACTTGCCAAAAATTCTATTAATGGTTATTCAAGAGATGTAAAAAAACTGATTTTATTTGTTGATACGCTTGAAAATTATAGCAGTCCAATTAATATTACTTCGGAAATAATTAAGCAATTTATATACGATAGCGGAAAAAATTTAAATGCAAAAAGTCAGGCACGGTTAATTTCGGGATTACGCAGTTTTTTTGATTATTTAATTTTTGAAGATTATCGAAAAGACAATCCGACCGATTTAATCGAAAGCCCAAATACGATGCGAAAATTACCCGATACGCTCGAAAAAGAAGAAATTGACAACCTAATTAACGCCATTGATTTGAGTCATCCGCAGGGCGAACGCAATAAAACGATTATTGAAACCATTTTTAGTTGCGGTTTGCGAGTTAGCGAATTAATTAATTTGCAACTTTCCGATTTATTTTTTGATGAAGGCTATATTCGAGTATTAGGAAAGGGAAATAAATATCGTTTTGTACCGATTCATAGTACAACTATTTCCCGCTTAAATTTTTATATTGATGATATTCGCCCAGCAATAATCCCGAAGGAAAAGGAAGAAGATATTATTTTTTTAAACAGACGAGGAAGCCGATTAAGTCGTCAAATGATTTTTATGATTTTGAAAGAGTTAGCGATAAAAATAAACCTTAAAAAAAGTATTGGTCCTCATACTTTGCGTCATTCTTTTGCGACTTATTTATTAAAAAACGGTGCAGATTTACGTGTTATTCAGCAATTATTAGGGCACGAAAGTATTACAACCACCGAAATTTACGTGCATTTAGATACCAGCTATTTAAAAGAAGTTGTTGATTTACATCACCCAAGAAGTTCAATGAATATTAATGACCAATAAAATAATTTATAGTTGAAAAATCGAATCCGTCAAAGGAATTTTATTTCAGTTTCGCATACTGATTTTCCGTAGTTATTAATTTTATGTGATTCTAAAATAAATTCAGAATGACGTTTATACCTTAAAAAAGATACTTTATTTAAAATTTAAAGAAACTCTTATACTTTTTGATTTTAGCATTACACAAAATCAGAAAAAAATATAAAATTGAGCATTAAGGTAAAAAACAACTAAAATATAAAGAAAATATAATTTTTACAGAAATGTAAAACGAAAATAAAAGACACAAAAAATGGCAAGCTACCTACATCACACTGCTACAACCTAATACCCTTGCTGCGTTCCCGCCCTGGGGGAGTTCAAAGGGAGCTAGTTGTGTAGAACTTGCCGTGGCAAATATACATCCTTTTTTGAAACTGACAATAAAAAAAATAGCTTTTTTTTCATGATATTTTTAACTCGCTGACTGCTAATATATTGTTTAAAAACTTTTTTAAAAAAAATTTAGAATCGAAAACAAAATAATATATTTGTACTAACTAACTCAATTAATTCAATGGAAAATCAAACGCAAAGCAGAAACATTATTTTAAATTACGGCTTAATTTATGGAGCAATAATTATCTTTATCAATTTAATAATTTACGCATTAGGAATGACTTTTGACACAACAGGTGGTGTTATTAATATGGTTGCCCTTATGCTTTGTATTGTCGTATTACCTGTGTTAGCAATTAAAAAATTTAAAAAAGAGAATAATGGTTTACTTATTTGGGGGCAAGCTTTGAAAATAGGCGTTGGTATTGTTGCTGTTGGGGCAGTTATTAGTATTATATACACCCATGTTTTTACAGGTATTATTGAGCCTAATTTTTACAATCAGTTAGCCGATTTTCAAACAGGAAAATTTTTAGATGCAGGTTTGTCAGAAGATCAAATTGAAAGTCAATTAGCCATGCAAGCTAAATTTCAAGGAACTATTATTGGCGATGCTTTAGGACTTTTGTTTTATGTATTTTTAGGATTTATAATATCGGCTATTACAGGGGCTATTATGAAACATACTCCAGAAGATGAATACTAAAATTATTAAAAAGGTAACTTATAAAGTTTTTGAAATACTCCAAATATTCTAAAGACTTTGTAACTTTACCTTTTTTTAATTTGTACATACTAATTTGCATCAAAAAACATGGATATATCGGTAGTTATACCACTTCTTAATGAAGAAGAATCTTTACTAGAATTACACAATTGGATTGCTAAAATTATGCAATCCAATACTTATTTATATGAAATTATTTTTATTGATGATGGTAGCACCGATACTTCTTGGCAGGTAATTGAGCAATTATCCGAAGAAAATAATGCCGTAAAAGGAATTCATTTTCAAAAAAACTACGGAAAATCGCAAGCTTTAGATGCTGGTTTTGGTTTAGCTGAAGGAAATGTAGTTATTACTATGGATGCAGATTTACAAGATAGCCCTGATGAAATCCCTGGATTATATGAAATGATAACAAACCAAAATTTTGATTTAGTTTCAGGATGGAAAAAGAAACGTTACGACAATCTTCTTACCAAAAATATTCCATCTAAATTATTTAATTGGGCGGCTCGTAAAACATCTGGATTAAAATTAAACGATTTCAACTGCGGATTAAAAGCTTATAAAAACGAAGTAATTAAAACTGTAAAAGTTAGTGGCGAAATGCATCGTTATATTCCTGTTTTAGCGAAAAACGAAGGTTTTAATAATATTGGCGAAAAAGTAGTACAGCATCAAGCACGTAAATACGGCGTTACTAAATTTGGAATCGATCGGTTTATAAATGGATTTTTAGATTTAATTACGATTTCCTTTTTATCAAAATTCGGAAAACGACCAATGCACTTTTTTGGACTTTGGGGAAGTTTAATGTTTATATTCGGCTTTTTATCAGCATTTATTATTGGTTCACTAAAAATTTATCACTTATTTTCAGGTATAAAAGCTATTTTAGTTACTAATAATCCGTTATTTTATATCGCTTTAACATCAATGATTTTAGGAACACTTTTATTTTTAGCTGGCTTTTTAGGCGAATTAATTATAAAAAGTAATCCACAACAAAAACACTACACAATTAAAGAAAAATTAAACTTTTAAAATACGTACTTTGTACGCTATTTATATAACTTATAATTTATGGAAGAGATTTTAAACAAAGCTAAATTATGGCTTTCTGAATCATTTGATTCAGCTACTAGAAATGAAATTGAACAATTAATAAGCGAAAAATCGGACGATTTAGCCGACCGTTTTTATAAAAATTTAGAATTCGGAACTGGCGGAATGCGTGGAATTGTAGGCGCAGGAACGAACAGAATCAACAAATATACTTTAGGGAAAGCAACACAAGGTTTAAGTAATTATTTACATCAAATACATCCGAAGAAAGAATTAAAAGTAGCGATTGGCTATGATTGTCGTCATGACAGTAAATGGTTAGCAAAAGTAGTTGCCGATGTGTTTTCTGCAAATAACATCAAAGTTTTTCTTTTTGAAGACCTACGCCCTACTCCTGAACTTTCGTTTGCAGTAAGTCATTTAGGTTGCGATGTTGGAATCGTTTTAACAGCTTCTCATAATCCGCCTGAATATAATGGTTATAAAGTTTATTGGTCTGATGGAGGTCAAATTGTTCCACCTGAAGATACTGAAATTATAAATGAAGTAAATTCATTAGCTTTTACAGATATTAATTTTAAAGCAAATGAAGAATTAATTTCGAGCATCGGAAGTGAAATTGATGAAGCTTTTTGGCAAGCATCTATTAAAAATGGAACTTTTGATGTAAAAGGACGAGAAGATTTAAAAATTGTTTTTACTTCTTTACACGGAACTTCTATTAAATTAATTCCTGAAGTTTTAAAACGTGCAGGTTATACGCAAGTTTATATTGTTGATGAACAAGCCGAGCCAGATGGAAGTTTTCCAACGGTAAAATCTCCAAACCCTGAAGAACCTGAAGCTTTACAAATGGCGGTGGATTTAGCGAATAAAGTAGGTGCTGATATCGTTTTAGGAACTGACCCCGATTCTGATAGAATTGGTATTGCTGTTCGTGATTTAGAAGGAAATATGAAATTATTAAACGGAAATCAGACCATGAGTATGATGACCGATTTTTTAATTAACGATTGGAAAAATAACGGGAAATTAAACGGAAAACAATTTGTAGGTTCTACTATTGTTTCTACGAATTTGGTAAACGAAATAGCTAGTTCATACGATGTTGAAACTAAAGTTGGTTTAACTGGTTTTAAATGGATTGCTAAAATGATTAAAGATTTCCCAGAGCTTGATTTTATTGGCGGTGGAGAAGAAAGTTTTGGTTATATGGTGGGTGATTTTGTAAGAGATAAAGATGCGGTAACGGCTGCTTTATTAGCTTGTGAAATTGCTTCGGATGCAAAAGCAAATAACAGTTCGTTTTATTATGAATTATTAAACTTATACACTCGTAATAATTTTTATAAAGAACACTTAATTTCTATTGTTAAAAAAGGAATGGACGGCGCACAGCAAATCAAACAAATGATGGCTGATTTACGTAGTAATCCTTTTACAGAAATAGACAATACTAAGGTTGAGTTTTTATATGATTATCAATCATCAATTAAAAAGAATTTAATTACTGGTGAAGAAGTAATTATGGATATTCCAAAATCGAATGTGCTAATTTATCAAACTACCGACGGAACAAAAATAGCTGCTCGCCCAAGTGGAACAGAGCCTAAAATAAAGTTTTATTTCAGTGTTAAAACAGCATTAGATTCGGTTAAAAATGCAGAAGCTATTGAAGTATCATTAGATGCAAAAATTCAAAGAATTATTAAAGAAATGAAACTAAATTAATGGGATATTTTAAAGATATATTAAAATATGAAAAAAAGTATCGAAAATTTACAGTTCTAAATATTGTATTTAATATACTTTACGCAATTTTTAATGTGCTATCAGTTTTAGCTTTTATCCCTGTTTTAGGAATTCTATTTGGTACTGATAAAAAAATTATAAATAAACCAAACTATGAAGGTCTTAGTAAAATTGGTGATTTTCTAAAAGATAGTTTTTATCATTTTATATCAGAAAAAATAAAAACAGAAGGTGACATAAATACACTTGTATTTATTTGCTTATTAGCACTTTCATTATTTTTTCTAAAAAACTTATTTAGATATTTAGCGTCTTATGTTATTGCTTTTTTAAGAACAGGTATTGTAAAAGACCTACGAGATAAACTCTACGATAAAATTGTTGAGTTACCGATTTCTTATTTTTCCGAAAAAAGAAAAGGAGATATCATAGCACGTATGACTTCTGATGTACAAGAGGTAGAAGGTTCTATTATATCATCAATAGAAACCATTGTTAGAGAACCTTTAACAGTTATAATATCTATCTCTATCATGCTTTTTATGAGTTTAAAACTCACCTTATTTGTTTTTGTTTTACTACCTGTTTCTGGTGTTATAATATCATCTATAAGTAAAAAACTAAAAGCAAATTCAGCAAAAGCACAAAAAGAAACTGGTAATTTTTTATCTTTTATTGAAGAAACATTAACCGGCTTAAGAATAATTAAGGGTTTTAATGCTGAAGGTGTAATTGCAACAAAATTCAATAACTCTACAAGTAATTTTAAACAATTAACGACAAGTGTTTTTCATAGGAAATCATTAGCTTCACCTATGAGTGAGTTTTTAGGTTCTGCAACCATTATTGCCATTCTTTGGTACGGAGGAACCGAAGTTCTATCTAAAACAAGTGCACTACAACCAGATGAGTTTTTTGGTTATATTGTATTGTTTTACACCGTTTTAAACCCTATAAAATTAATAACATCAACGTTTTATAATATCCAAAAAGGTGAAGCTTCTGCAGAAAGAATTATGACGGTCTTAAATACAGAAAACACTATTAAAGACAAATCAAATGCAACCATAAAAGAGACCTTTAAAAATAAAATTGAATTTAAAAACATTTCTTTTAAATATAAAGATGATTATGTTTTAAAAGATTTTACATTAACTATTAATAAAGGCGAAACTGTTGCTTTGGTTGGGCAGTCTGGGAGTGGAAAATCTACTTTAGCAAACCTTATTACTCGTTTTTATGATGTAAACAAAGGAGAGGTGGTAATTGATGATGACAATATTAGAGACATCACCAAAAAATCTTTAAGAAATTTGATGGGAATTGTATCACAAGATTCTATTTTATTTAATGACACTATCACAAACAACCTTAAATTAGGGTCACAAAACGCCAATGATACTGCTGTTTTAGAAGCTGCAAAAATTGCAAATGCTGATGAATTTATTCAAAATTTACCAGAAAAATACAATACAAATATTGGTGACAGTGGAAACACACTTTCTGGAGGACAAAAACAACGTTTATCTATTGCAAGAGCTGTTTTAAAGAATCCACCAATTATGATTTTAGATGAAGCAACCTCAGCTTTAGACACAGAGTCTGAACAATTGGTACAAGTTGCATTAGAAAAAATGATGCAAAATAGAACTTCTTTAGTAATCGCACATAGATTATCGACCATTCAAAATGCCGATAAAATTGTTGTGATGAAAAAAGGTGCAATCGTTGAGCAAGGAAAACATGATGAATTATTAGCTAAAAAAGGCGAATATTATAAATTAGTAACCATGCAATCTTTAGCGTAAAATTAAATTATCAATATATATAATTAACAAAAAAAAGAGAAGTTTATTAAAACTTCTCTTTTTTTACTTTATGAAAACTAAACTAATTCTAAGCCTAAGTTTTTTCCTTTTAATATCATAAAATCGTAACAAGCTTTATGTTCATTAGGAATTTCACCTTCTAAAATGGCTTCTTTTATGGCTTCTTTTATCTGTCCTATTTCTCTACAAGGTGTTAAATTAAAAGCCTTCATAATTTCTTCTCCAGTAATTGGCGGTTGAAAATTACGGACTTTGTCTCGTGCTTCAACTTCTTTAATTTTTTCACGAACCAATTTAAAATTCTTGTGATATCTACTAAATTTCTTCGGATTTTTAGTCGTTATATCTGCTTCACAAAGTGTCATTAATGAATCGACATCATCACCAGCATCAAAAACTAACCTACGCACAGCAGAATCTGTTACATCACTAGCCAACACAATTGGTCGAGAACTTAGCATGACCATTTTTTGAACAAATTTCATTTTATTGTTCAATGGCATTTTTAATCGCTTAAATAATTTATAAACCATTTTAGAGCCTACAAATTCATGTGCATGAAACGTCCAACCTTGTTTTTTATGGTAACGCTTTGTAGGTGCTTTACCAATATCATGTAATAAAGCTGACCAACGAAGCCAAACATCATCTGTATTTTCAGCAATATTATCTACAACTTCTAAAGTATGATAAAAATTATCTTTATGTTTTTGTCCTTCTACCTCTTCTACTCCTTTTAATGCTGTTAATTCTGGAATAATACGCTTTAATAAAGCTGTTTTTTCCAACAATAAAAACCCTACAGAAGGTTTTGAAGATGCTAAAATTTTATTCAATTCAACAACAATTCGTTCTTTTGTTATGATGTCAATTCGCTTTGCATTTTTAGTAATTGCATGTAGCGATGCTTCTTCAATTACAAAGTTTAATTGAGAGGCAAAACGAATAGCACGCATCATACGTAAAGGATCATCAGAATAGGTAATATCAGGATTTAAAGGCGTTTTTATGATTTTATCTTCTAAATCAGCAATACCATCAAAAGGGTCTAATAATAGTCCGAAAGTTTCTTTATTTAAAGATAACGCTAAGGCATTTATAGTAAAATCACGCCTATTTTGGTCATCTTGTAAAGTTCCTGAAATTACTTGAGGGTTTCGACTATCTTCGGTATAAGATTCTTTTCTTGCTCCTACAAACTCAATTTCTACATCATTATAACGCAACATTGCAGTTCCATAGGTTTTAAAAACTTGAACTTTTGGTTTATTTGGCAATAAAGAAGCTACTTTTTGAGCCAATTCGATACCACTACCAACAGCCACGACATCAATATCTTTTGCCGTACCTCTTTTTAAAATAAAATCACGAACAAAGCCACCAATTACGTAACTTTCTAATTGTAATTGTTCAGCTGCTTTACTTATATATTGAAATATTTCGGCAGAAATTGCCTCTTTATAATATTGATTTTGCATAAATTATTCTCTTATCACATTCACAGAAGTACCCACTACTTTTAAAATTGTAGAGGATTTTTCGGTTGTCTTATCTTGATGCAAAGCTACTACATAATCTACACTTTGTAAAATTGCGGTACTTATTTCTGAAAATGTTTTTGGCGTAGGTTCTCCACTAACATTAGCCGATGTAGATACAATGGGTTTTCCAAAAGCTTTTATCAATTGTAAACAAAAATCATCTTTAGGTATTCTGATAGCGATTGTATTATCAGAAGCAATCGTGTTTTTTGCTAAATTTTTAGGATTTGGATATATAATTGTTGTTGGTTTTTCGGTTATTTTTAAAATATTCAAAACAGTTTCTGAAACAGCATGGACATATTTTTTAAGCATTTCAACAGAATCAACTAAAATTATTAAACTTTTAGATTCTTCCCTATTTTTTAGTTGATATATTTTTTGAACAGCCTCAAAATTTGTGGCATCACAACCAATTCCCCAAACCGTATCGGTTGGATAGAGGATTGTTTTTCTATCATTTAGGATTTTTAATATACTTTTATATTTCATTCTCAAAGTTAGAGTCTAATTTTTTATCAACCCATTTTAAAATATATTTCAAAGAGCTTTTAGGGGCTGTTTCTAAACTTTGTAAACACATGAATAAGACCTTATCTCCTTTTATTTTTGCTTTTAGTATCTTATTTCTTATTTTGAGATAATTAAATGACTGAATATAACACAATGCTAATTTAGATTCTTGAATTACTGTCTTATTTTTTATTTCTAAATGATTTACTAAGCCTTGTGGTACGTATTGGTTTATATGCCTGAATTTACATTCAATATTTCTTTTTTGAACATTTTCATTGTTTTTAAAAAAAGTTTCAAAAGTAGATACTCTCATAGGGTATGGCGTATGATGAAAATCATAACTTTTTTTAAAGCCTACTATTTTAGCACCTGTTTCTTTTGCTTTTCGGTGAGAAACTTTATTTTTTTTATTTTTAGAAGAAAATATTCTTTTATAAAGAATGTTTTCATTAAATTTAATCCACTGACCTCTTAATACGGGAAATCCATCAATAAAAAAATCGGTTTTTTTTGTTTTATTTATTAAAAACATATCGTCATTAAAATACACAAAATGCTCTGACAAATTAGGGATTCTATATAACATTGTTTCTATAGATTGAGAATTAAAAGTTGGTAGGTATTCCTCATATCCTTTAAAAATGATTGTATGGTCTATAATTTTTAAAGTAACACCTAATAATAATGCTTTTTCTTTTAAATCATTAAAATTCTTAGGTCTTTGATTATCAGTAACTACATAGATATTCTTAATAAATGTAGCAAATTTTAATATTGACACAATAGCTATATCAATTTCATTTATAGAGTTATACCTTGTAGAATCTTCTTTATTATTCCAATCTATTTTTTTATCTAAATATTGATTTATTTTATCCCTCCAAAGCTCATCAGAGCTATCAACCCATGTAATTACAGCGTCTATTTGCATTTATTTTTTATCTTTTAATAAAATATCATTTAACTTAAAAAACTCAGATAATGCCAACCACTGAACCTCATTTTTATTTTTCTTTATGTTTTCATCTTTTAAAGAAACCTTTTGAGAACCAATAATAGGAATTGGTTCAGCAGGTTTATTTGATGATTGTCTAGAAATAACATTATTAGCTAGTGCCATAGCTTTAAACCATAAATCATCTGCTTTTGGGGCTAATTTCATAAATAAATCAACGTCATGAACTTTTGAAGGCATTGCATTTACAGGATACAAAATACCCCACGCACCAATTGGCAATAATCTATCCGAAGGTTTATTTTCATCTATAATTCGCCAATCAACAAAAGGTTTATAAGTTCCGTCAGCATTAATTTTTATTTGTGTGGTGGTATTTCCGATAATATCTTTCGGATATTTTAAATGCTCTTTATATAATTTTGATAACCAATCTTCCTTGTAAATTAAGTCATCATCACAAGTTATTATTGGCATATCAGGATATTCAATTAAAGAATGTATTAATTTTCTATGTGAACATTTTAAATTGGAATATTTTATCTCAAAAAAAGCGCCTTGTAAATTTGATAATCTTTTAGGTAACTTATTTTTTAAGCCATCATGCAGCCATAAAACAATTTTAGAAGGCAGTACTTTATCTTGATTTAAGATGCTTTTTATTACTAAATCTAAGTTATTTAATCTTTCAGGAATCGATGTTAAAGATACTATTATGGGTAATTTTGTTTTATTTTTAACCAAACTATCTGCTGATCGTAGCCGTAAATAACAAGAATAAAAGATCGATTTAGGTAATTCTTTAATAACTTTCATTTAAAAGATGTTTTTTGATTAATTTTTCGCCAGCAGGTATTTTAGGTAATTCAAAATAATCGCCAATAATTTTATTGTATTTTTTCGGATAAAAATCTCTTCTTCCATCCCCTGGATAAAAAGTCATTTCACCAAAAGTAATTGTATTGTTTACCGAATAAAAATCAACTCTAACAAAAGGAAAACTTTCAGATAATTTACCAGCAAGTTCTACCATTTTTGATAAGGTTTGCGGTTTTCCAAAATCTTCTTGAATCAGCTTATCTGCAGGTGAATCTGAAAAAGGTAATTTTTTAAATTCAAAATCGTAAAAAGCACTTTTATGATTTTTTTCTCTATCTAAGTGAACTTCCAAAAATTTAGGTATTCCATTAAAGCAATAAAATTTATAATCGGTTAATGAATCTCTATTTTCATTTTTGATGAATTTCTCAGCAATAATACGAGGTTTCACATCTTTATATGCCCATTCTTGCCCTGTTCGTTTATATTGATTTTTACGCAACCATTTAGCCATTAAACGCTTTGTTTTGGCTTTATTTAAAGTGGTTTTATCTTTAACAACCAAATTGATATTACATCCGTGCGTACCTTTTAATACAAATTGATTTGGTAATTTATCAAAATTAACTTCCGATGGTTTATTAAAAACACCATAACATTCATTTAAATAATCTTCCCCTATTTTATCTTTTACAAATGCTCTAACAGCATATTTATCAACAAGAGTATTTAAAATTTTAGGTCTAAAAAAAACTTTATACCACGATAATTTCTGATTAAATTCAATTAAATTATCATAATCTAATTTTTTACCTGAATAATATTCATAATAATGTTTAATATAATAAGGAGCAGGTAAAAATCTCAATCTTTTAATAATTGTTACCCAGGTTTTTCGTAAAAACATAAAATGCAGTAATTATTTTGCTCAAAAATAATATATTTTAAAAGAATCATGATTACTTTTGAAGCAAATATTTTTTATGAAAACTACTGAAATATCAATAATTATAACGACCTACAATGCAACTGAGTGGTTACAGAAAGTTATTTGGGGCTACCATCAGCAAACATATTCTAATTTTGAATTAGTGATTGCCGATGACGGCTCAAAACAAGAAACTAAAGAACTTATTGATACCTTACGAAAAGAAGTTTCTTTTCCTATTACGCACGTTTGGCATGAAGATAACGGTTTTCAAAAAACAATTATTTTAAATAAAGCTCTTTTAAAAAGCAAAGGCGAGTATCTTATTATTTCTGATGGAGATTGTATTCCTAAAAAAGATTTTGTAGCAACACACTATAAAAAACGAAAAAAAGGTTGTTTTTTATCGGCAGCTTATTTTAAGCTTCCAATGAATATTTCTAAATTAATAACTAAAGAACACATTATTTCCCAACAATGTTTCGATATTAATTGGCTAAAACAAAACGGTTTAAAAAAGAGTTTCAAAAACAACAAATTAACTGCTAAAGGACTAAAACAAAGTATATTAAATAATTTCACACCAACAAAACCAACTTGGAATGGTGCAAATTCATCGGCTTGGAAAAAAGATATTATTGCCGTAAATGGTTTTGATGAACGTATGCAATATGGCGGATTAGATGTTGAACTTGGCGAACGATTATGCAATAATAACATCAAGCCTATACAAATACGATACAGTGCCGTTACCGTACACTTAGACCATCCGAGAGGCTACGCAAACCCTGAAAGTTGGAAACTAAATAATGCTATTCGAAAAAATGTTCGAACAAAAAAAATAACATGGACTGATTACGGTATTATTAAAAAATCATAAAAAAACGCACAAAATCATAATTTGTGCGTTTTTGTTTAGTTTTCAAGAAATATTTCAATAAATAATATTAAACTGCTACATCATATTCTCTTAATGCATCGTTTAATGAAGTTTTCTTATTCGTACTTTCTTTACGTTTACCAATAATTAAAGCACAAGGAACTTGAAATTCGCCTGCTGGAAATTTCTTGGTGTAACTACCAGGAATCACTACTGAACGAGCAGGAACAACTCCTTTCGTTTCAACAGGTTCATCACCAGTAACATCAATAATTTTAGTACTCATTGTTAATACAACATTTGCACCTAAAACCGCTTCTTTTTCAACTTTTACACCTTCTACAACAATACAACGAGAACCAATAAAAGCACCGTCTTCTATAATTACTGGAGCTGCTTGTAATGGCTCTAAAACACCACCAATTCCTACACCGCCTGATAAATGTACATTTTTACCAATCTGAGCACAAGAACCTACCGTTGCCCAAGTATCAACCATTGTTCCTTCATCGACATAAGCACCAATATTTACATAACTTGGCATTAAAATAGTTCCTGCCGAAATGTATGCTCCATGACGTGCAACTGCATTTGGCACAACTCTAATTCCTTTTTCAGCAAAGTTTTTCTTTAATGGAATTTTATCATGATATTCAAAAATACCCGCTTCTAAAGTTTCCATTTTCTGAATAGGGAAATATAAAACAACGGCTTTTTTTACCCACTCATTAACTTGCCAACCATTATCAGTAGGTTCAGCTACACGTAACGCACCTGAATCTAATAAATCAACTACTTCTCTAATGGCGTTAATCGTAGTTTCTTCTTGTAATAAATCACGATTTCCCCACGCTTTTTCTATAATATCTTGTAATGTTGTCATCTTTAAAAATTAAAATTTTCTACAAATATAAAATCTATGTTACTATTTTACACTAAAAGAATTAATTTAAACAGATGTTTTTTTCTTGTTTAAAAATACATATTTCAATAAAAAATGATAAAGATTATTAGAAGCAATTTCCCGCTTTTCGCACTCGCTTTTTTTATTTTTTCAAAAAGAAAAATAAAAAAGAGCTCAAACAAATGCTTCAATCGGGGCTAGGCATTTTTGCATCTATTTAAAAATTTTAACACTATTTATTATTTAAAAAACAATAGAAGTACAATTTATAAAGGTTTAAAACTTTATTTTTGTAAAAAATAAAAACATTTGGGACGAGTTTTAGCCATCGATTTTGGTAAAAAAAGAACAGGAATTGCAGTTACTGATGAATTACAAATTATTGCATCAGGATTAACGACAGTTAATACAAAAGAATTAATATCTTTTTTAAAAGACTACATAAAAAAAGAAAATGTAGCATTATTTATCATTGGAAAACCCAAGCAAATGGATAATTCCGACAGCCAAAGTGAAGCCTTGATACTTCCTTTTTTAGAAAAATTAGCAAAATCAATACCTAACATTCCTATCAAAAGAGAAGACGAACGTTTTACCTCAAAAATGGCGTTTCAAACCATGATTGATAGCGGACTCAACAAAAAACAACGTCAAAACAAGGCTTTAGTCGATGAAATAAGCGCTACAATCATCTTACAGTCGTATTTATACAATAAATAATTTCATACATAAACCATTCTTTGTATTTTCGTAACCTTAAAAAATTTAAAAACACATGATTTTACCCATTGTTGCTTACGGAGATCCCGTATTACGTAAAGTAGGAACAGAAATCGATAAAGATTATCCGCAGTTAGAAAAATTAATTGCGAATATGAAAGAAACAATGTACAATGCGCAAGGTGTCGGGTTGGCAGCACCGCAAATTGGTAAAGACATTCGTTTATTTTTAATCGATGCGTCACCTTTTGCTGATGATGAAGATTTATCCGAAGAAGACAGAAAAGCCTTAGAAAACTTTAATCATGTATTTATAAATGCAAAAATCATTAAAGAAGAAGGTGAAGAATGGGCTTTTAACGAAGGTTGTTTAAGTATTCCTAATGTTCGTGAAGATGTTTTTCGTCAAGAAACCATTACTATTGAATATCAAGATGAAAATTTTGACAAACACACCAAAGTTTTAAGCGGTTTAGCGGCACGTGTTTTTCAGCATGAATACGATCATATTGATGGTGTTTTATTTACTGATAAATTATCGACCTTAAAAAAACGCTTGATTAAAAAGAAATTAGAAAATATTTCTAAAGGAAAAGTAGACGCAGGTTACAGAATGCGTTTTCCTAATGCCAAGAAAAAATAGTCTTTTATATAAAGACACTAAAAACACCATAATATGGAATTTAACAAAGTTATAGCAGTTACTGGGAAACCAGGATTATTTGAAATTATCTCTCAAACAAAAACAGGAGTAATCGTTCGTTCAATTGTTGACGGTAAACGTTTTCCTATTGCAGCAACTCACAATGTAAGTTTATTAGAAAACATTGCTATTTATACTTACGAAGAAGAAGTGCCTTTAGCAATCATACTTAAAACTATGGATGAAAAACAAGAAGGTAAAGATGCACTTTCTCATAAAGAAAGTAACGATACTTTAATGGCTTATTTTGAAGAAGTTTTACCAGGTTTCGACAAAGAACGTGTATATGCTTCTAACATTAAAAAGGTAATTCAGTGGTATAATACTTTAGCTGCAGCTGGTTTTGATTTCAAAACCTTAGAGAAAGTAGCAACAACAGAAGAAGCTAAATAAATTATGAATACTCGTAAGCAACAATTAGACGCTTTTAACCGTTTGTTAGACATTATGGACGAACTTCGAGAGCAATGTCCGTGGGATAAAAAACAAACTTTAGAGAGTTTGCGTCATTTAACGATTGAAGAAACTTACGAATTAGCAGATGCCATTCTAGACAATGATTTAGAAGAGGTTAAAAAAGAATTAGGCGATGTGTTATTACACATCGTCTTTTATGCTAAAATTGGTAGCGAAAAAAAAGCGTTTGATATTGCTGATGTCGCCAATTCAATTTGTGATAAATTAATTCATCGTCATCCGCATATTTATAGCGATGTGGTGGTTAAAGATGAAGAAGAAGTAAAACGAAATTGGGAAAAATTAAAGCTAAAAGAAGGAAAAACTTCTGTTTTAGAAGGTGTTCCAAAGAGTTTACCTGCTTTGGTAAAAGCTAGTAGAATCCAAGAAAAAGTTGCTGGTGTTGGTTTTAAATGGGAAAAACCTGAGCAAGCTTGGGAAAAAATTCAAGAAGAAATTCAGGAATTAAACCAAGAAATAAACATCAAAAATAAAGGCGATAATAAAAACAACAATCAAGCTGATAATCATAAAAACATCGAAAAAGAGTTTGGCGATGTGTTATTTTCACTGATTAATTACGCAAATTTGATGAAAGTAAATCCTGAAAATGCCTTAGAAAAAACGAATAAAAAATTTATCAATCGTTTTCAATATTTAGAAGAAGAAGCCAAAAAACAAGGCAAAGAAATTTCTGATATGACTTTAAACGAAATGAATACTTATTGGGAAAAATCAAAAGATTTTTTTGAGTAAAATTCGCTAGTATTTTTCATTTTTCTTATTTTTTTCATGAATATCATCATAATTACAGGCGGAAGCAAAGGTATTGGAAAGGCATTGACTCAAAAATATGCTTCTGAAAATTACACCGTTTTTTCATTAGCTAGAACTTCTTCTGAAATTTCAGAAATAAAAAATATACAAAATATTAAAGTTGATTTAGCTGATAGCATAGCAACTCAAACTATTTTTACGGCTCTTTTAGATAAAATTATCCATCAAAATTCAACTTCTAAAATAACGTCAATTACCTTAATTAATAACGCTGGGCGTTTAGGTAAAATAGCCCATTTAGAAAACTTAGAAGCCAATGATATTGCAAAATCTATGCAATTAAATATTACTACGCCACTTATTTTATCAGGATTATTTATCAAAAAAACACCACATCTAGCTTGTAAAAAACAAATTATCAATATTTCATCAGGAGCATCTAAAAAACCGTATGAAGGCTGGAGCGTGTATTGTACCTCAAAAGCTGGTTTGAATATGCTAACAAAAACCATAGCCTTAGAACAAGCCGAACTTCAAAATGGCGTAAAATGTATCGCTATTTACCCTGGTGTTGTTGCTACAGATATGCAAACTAAAATCAGAAATACTCACAAAAATGATTTTAAAAATCTACAACGTTTTATCGATTTAAAAAATCAAAATAAATTATACACGCCTAGTTTTGTTGCCGATACTATTTATAAAATTGATACTGAAAATCAATTAAAAAGTGGCGTTATTTTTGATATTCGGAATATTTAATACGCATCTACATCCATAATAAAACGAATCGACCTAAAATCTTTCACACTTTCAAAAGAATTTTTAACCCTAATAATTTGTTCTTTTGTTTTTCCTAACGATTGTTTTGGCGGAATTTTAATTACTAAATTTTTAATATATAAATTTCGAACACGAGATACGGCAGGCGTTGTAGGTCCTAATACATTTTGCGCAAACACATTTTGCAATGATTTCACTAACCAATTTACACCCATTTCTACACGAACAGGGTCTTTATGTTTTAGCGTAATTTTAATCAATTTATAATATGGTGGATACTTAAAATTCCAACGTTCCTGCAATTGTTCTTTATACATTTCGGCGTAATTAGTGGTCGAAACTTGCTGTAATATTTGATGATTCGGATTGTAGGTTTGTATCGCAACATTTCCTTGTTTTTTGCTACGTCCTGCTCTACCCGACACCTGAACCATTAACTGATACGCTCTTTCGTGGGCTCTAAAATCGGGGAAATTTAACATCGAATCGGCACTTAAAATCCCCACTAACGATACATTTTCAAAATCCAAGCCTTTCGATAACATTTGTGTTCCTACTAAAATATCAATTTCTTGTGCCTCAAAGGCTCCAATTATTTTTTGATAGCCGTATTTTCCACGTGTGGTATCTAAATCCATTCTTCCGATGTTATAATCAGGAAATAAAGTTTTTAGTTCTAGCTCAATTTGCTCTGTTCCAAAGCCTTTTGTATCAAGTGTTGTACTTCCACAAGCCCCGCAATTATTAGGCATCGCACGTTGGTAGCTACAATAATGACATTTTAATTCTCGCCTAAATTTATGAAATGTTAAACTCACATCACAATTTGGGCATTCTGGTGAAATACCACAAGTATCACATTCTACAACGGGAGAAAAACCACGCCTGTTTTGAAATAAAATAACCTGTTCTTTTTGCTCCAAAGCATCGGTAATCATGGTTAATAACCTATCGGAAAAATGCCCTTTCATTTGCTTTTTTCGATATTTTTCTTTGATATCAATCAGTTCGATTTTTGGCAGTTGAATGTTTCCAAAACGACGGGTTAATTCAACAAAACCATATTTATTTTGCTTGGCATTAAAATAACTTTCTAACGATGGCGTTGCCGAACCTAACAATACTTTTGCCTTGTGTAAATGTCCTAAAACAATTGCCGAATCGCGGGCATTATAGCGTGGTGATGGTTCAAATTGTTTGTACGAAGTTTCATGCTCTTCATCAATTACAATTAATCCTAAGTTTGAAAATGGTAAAAAACCAGCCGAACGAGCGCCTAAAATTATCTGTGCTTTTGGCTTATTTTCTAACACGTTATTCCAAACTTCTACCCGCTCATTCATGGAATATTTTGAATGAAAAACAGATATAAAATCGCCAAAATAACGTTCTAATCTACTAATTATTTGTGTTGTTAATGCTATTTCGGGCAATAAAAACAATACTTGTTTTCCTTCTGCAACAACTTCTTTTATCAGTTTTACATAAATTTCTGTTTTCCCTGAACCTGTAACCCCGTGTAATAAGGTTACATTTTGAGTTTCAAAAGATGTTTTAATTTCATTAAAAGATTGTGTTTGAAAATCGTTTAATTCTTTAATTTGATTGGTTTCTCCTTCAAAATTAATTCTATCGGTTTGAATTTGATAAAACTCAAAAATTTCTTTATCAACCAAGGCTTTTAATATTGCTGATGAAACGCCTGATTTCTCTTCTAATTCTTTTGCTTTTATTGGTTTTTTACTACTTGCTAATTGAAAATAAGTAAGCAATGCTTCCCGTTGTTTTTTTGCTCTTGATAAATTTTCTAATAATTTTTGAAGGGCTTCATTCGATTCATAAACAGCATTTAAACGAACAAATTTTACTAATTTTGGTTTATAGGTTTCATAAATTTCTTCTTTGATAAAAGCGACTTCTTTCTGAATTAGAGAATCAATAATTGGTAAAGTTGTTTTTTTACTGATGATATTTGCAACTTCATGAATTGTAAGTTGTGAACTATTTTGAAGGGCTTCAAAAATTAAAAATTCATCATCAGTTAAAATAGTTTCATCGGTAAAAGTGTCATTTTTATAGATAATTGTTTCACTTTCTAGCATAAAAGCCGACGGTAACGAAGCTCTATAAACATCGCCTAACGAACACATATAATAGCTCGAAATCCATTGCCAATGCTTTAATTGACGTTCGTTTACAATAGGAAATTCATCTAAAATTTGATGAATATCTTTTGCTTTATACGATTCAGGTGCATTTTGATGAATATCAAAAACAAGTGCTGTATAAATTTTACTTTTCCCAAAAGAAACCGCCACTCGCATTCCTTTTTTAAGAAACGAAAATTCGGCTTTATTTACACAATATGTAAATGTTTTTTGTAATGGAATAGGTAATATAACGTCGATAAAATACATGATAAATTTTAGTGATTTTTCGGTTGAAAATATCTATTTAATGAAATTCACTAAAATGGATAATATCAAAATTACAAAAAAAATATTAAATTTTAGCACGGGGTTTTATGCCTTTTTTTAACAGATATATATCATAGAGACGCCGATTTATCGTGTCTTTATCTGTTGCTAAAAATCTGAAGTAAATGCAATGCTGAAATAAATTCAGAAATACGTTGAAGAATTTTAAAATAAATTATAATAAAAGACGCGATAAATCGCGTCTCTACCATACCATATTTTTATAAATAAATTTAACGAATAAATTTCAAATAAAAATTCTCTACTTTGGTTCTTGCCCAAGGTGTTGTTCTTAAAAATTTCAAACTCGATTTATAAGTAGGATTATTTTTAAAACAATTAATATTTAAAATTTCTCCTAACTCTTCCCAGCCATATTCTAAGTATAATTCTTCTAAAATGGTCGCTAATTTTATTCCGTGAAGCGGATTATTTGGTTGTTCTTGGCTCATATTTTGACTCGTAATTTTATCTAAAAAAACAAAAATAAAGGTTCTATTTGATTAATTCATCTAATAACCTTCTTACTTTAATCAGCTTAACTTCACTTCTTATTTTTACAAAACAATATCAACACATTTTTAGGTAATAATTCATTAAAACATTAACCAAAATAAGGTTATTTATTTGTCATTTTTCAATATTTTAGCATATACTTTTAAATAAAAAATTTTAGAATGAAAAATACTGCATTAACACATATTCACGAAGCTTTAGGAGCAAAAATAGTTCCTTTTGCGGGTTATAACATGCCTGTACAATACGAAGGAATCAATATAGAACACGAAACGGTTAGAAAAGGCGTTGGTGTTTTTGATGTAAGTCACATGGGAGAATTTTTCTTAAAAGGAGAAAATGCCTTAGCTTTAATTCAAAAAGTAACCACAAACGATGCTTCAAAATTAGTTCCTGGTAAAGCGCAATATAGCTGTATGCCAAATGCTGATGGCGGAATTGTAGATGATTTAATTATTTACATGATTGCTGAAAACGAGTATATGTTAGTTGTAAACGCATCTAACATTGAAAAAGATTGGAATTGGATTGCTAGCCATAATGACTTAAATGTTACTATGGAAAACCGTTCTGATGACTGGTCTTTATTAGCTATTCAAGGACCAAAAGCTGTAGAAGCTATGCAGTCGTTAACAGCTGTAAATTTATCAACCATTAAATTTTACACCTTTGAAATTGCTGATTTTGCAGGGATTCCTAACGTTGTTATTTCGGCAACGGGGTACACAGGTTCTGGTGGATTTGAAATTTATGTAAAAAACAAAGATGTAGAGCAACTTTGGAAAAAAGTTTTTGAAGCTGGTGCAGACTGGAATATTAAACCAATCGGTTTAGCAGCTCGTGATACTTTACGTTTAGAAATGGGTTATTGTTTATATGGTAACGATATCGATGACACAACTTCTCCTTTAGAAGCTGGTTTAGGTTGGATTACTAAATTCACAAAAGACTTTGTAAATTCTCAAGCGTTAAAGGCTCAAAAAGAAGCTGGTGTTACTAAAAAATTAGTTGCTTTTGAATTAACAGAGCGTGGTATTCCTCGTCATGACTATGAAATAGTTGATGCTGAAGGTACTGTAATTGGTCGTGTTACTTCTGGAACAATGAGTCCTTCTTTAGGCAAAGGAATTGGTTTAGGATACGTTACTAAAGAAAATTCAAAATTAAATTCTGATATTTTTATTCAAGTTCGTAAAAAACAATTAGCTGCAAAAGTGGTTAAATTACCTTTTTACAAAGGATAAGAAAATTTTATCATATATATATAAAAAAGCAACTCTTTTTAAGGGTTGTTTTTTTGTTAAATTATTTTAAAATAAGGTTTTTCATCGACTATTTAGAAGAATTATTTGGAGCTATTTCCCGCTTTCCGCACTCGCTTTTTTTGTTTTTTTAAAGGAAAAAACAAAAAAGAGCTCAAACAATTGCTACAATCGGGGCTAAACATCCGTTGTTTATTTTTAGTGTAAATATGTAAAATAGTAACTATCAATTTTTACATATTTACACTAAAAATAAATTACTATTTAGGTTTAATTACATACAAGCCTTTATTATCCGCATCAAAAGCATTTGAAGGATAAAAAACCTTTAAAAAACTTACTGAATTTTTATCTGTATATATTTTAGGTAACACATAATAAGATACATAATGTACAGGGTTTAAAAAAGAACCCACATATTTAATTCCTTGTTCTTTAAATTTAAATACCTCATTTTTTATTTTGAGTTCAAGATAAATTGTTCCCATAAATGA
Organism: Tenacibaculum dicentrarchi; assembly: GCF_964036635.1. Lineage (NCBI taxonomy): Bacteria > Pseudomonadati > Bacteroidota > Flavobacteriia > Flavobacteriales > Flavobacteriaceae > Tenacibaculum > Tenacibaculum dicentrarchi. The sequence continues at coordinate 960,865 of NZ_OZ038524.1, read as the reverse complement.
CACAGGAATGTTGGTATATACAATTGTTCCATGAGTATTTTGTTTTTGATAAAAATGTGATTTTATCCCTTCATATTTTGGATAGATTAATTTATTTTCTTTTGATACATCAACAAAATCGGGAGTTCCTGAAAATTGTTCATCACCTGACGACCAGGTAGCGTATTTATTATTTTCAGGATTTTTAAGTAAAATTAATTTGGTGTATTTCTCTGGATATTTTGTTAAAATTTTACCTTTTGAATAAAATTTTATTCCATTATTATCAGCTTCCTTTTTTGAAATATAAATTCCGAACCAGTCATTATCAATTTTAAAATATACTTTGTAATTTTTAGCCCCGTATGTTTCGGTATTCGCATAAATAACAATACTTGCTTTATGGTAATAATCTTCTATTATATTTAAAAAACCTGCCAACTCTAATTGATTTCCCGAAGCTTTAATTACTTTTTTAAGTATTGTTTGTTTTACTTCTTTTTTGGTTAAATCATACACTGCTTCTTCTGTAAAAATATACGACCCTAAATCGGAAAAGCTAATATTATCGGTTCTTTCAATATTAAATACTATTTCTCCTAAGTTATTTATTTTTATAATATCGTTACCGCTATTGAGTATAAAGTAATTTCCTTTTTCATCATAAGAAATTGAATTATAACTACTTTCAGATATTTTTAATATTTCTGATTTTTCACTATAAACACCTTCTTTTAAAGCTGGATAACTATCATACTCTTTCTTTTTAAATAATGAATTAGACATTATATTTATAGTCGTACATTTTTGAATAAAAACTAACAGTAAAAAACCCCATAGTAGCATATATTTATATTTTTTTATCATCTTTTATAAGTCTAAAATTCAAATTACAATTATATCAATCAAAAAACCATAAAAAAAGGAGAAATTCAATACTGAATTTCTCCTTTTAACCCAATTAAAAAAACTAAAATGATTAATGTTCTTTTTTCGTATCGTTCGTATCTTTTGATGCTTTGTTCCAAATTTTTATTTTATCATCTTTGGTAACACCTTCTAAAACCTCAACATTTACACCATCAGAAGTTCCTAATTTAACCGTTATTTTTTCAAATTTATCATCAGAATTTTTAACCTCAACATACGGTTTTTCTGTTTTTTTATCAAACCTAAGCAAGGCTTCTTTTATTGATAAAACCGAATCTTTTTTCTCTAAAACAATATCTGCATTTGCGCTATATCCTGCTCTAATAAAATATTCATCATCTAAAGTAACATCGGCTTTAATTTTAAACTGTACCGCTCCACCTTCATCAGTTCCTTTTGGCGCTATAAAGTTTAAAACCGCAGGGAATTTCTTGTTTTCAATCGCCCCGATAGCAATATCGATATTACTTCCTTTAATTAATTTTCCTACTTCCGATTCATCTACTTTTCCTTCAAAAATCATTTTAGTCATATCAGCAATACGAGCAATTGTTGTTCCTGCATTAAAATCGTTGGTTTGTGTAACCTGATAGCCTTTTTTAACAGGAATTTCAACAATCATACCCGAAGTTGTTGCTCTAATACTTGTATTTGCAGCACTTCCTAAACCTGATGTTGTTCCTTTTTTAATAATATCCATGTCCGATTTTGCGTTGGCTAATAACAAACGAGCGTTGTTATAATTTAATTCCGCATTTTCAAAATCTTGACGAGAAATTACTCCTTTATCAAATAAATTTTTATTTCTATCAAACTGTAGCTTTGCATTATTAAACGATAATTTTGCATTTTTCACACTACCATTTGCTCTGTTTAAAGACGCTACGTTAGGAACAACTCTAACTTTTGCTATTAAATCGCCTGCTTTGACAATAGCACCTTCTTCCACTAAAATTTCAGAAACAATACCAGCTATTTGGGGTTTAATTTCAACCTCTTCTAAAGGAATTACCTTTCCTGTTGCTACGGTTTTTTTAACTATTGTTGTTCTAAATGCTGTTTCTGTTTCGTATGCTATAATATTTTTTTTGTTCTTTTTTGCGAACCATATTAACGCTATTGCAAATAATATTGCTACAATTCCTAAAATAATTTTTGCTCTCTTACTCATAATTTGTTAATTGATTTATTCTTCTCTTAATGCTTCGATTGGTTTGATTACTGTTGCCATATGTGCAGGTATTAATCCTATTAAAGTTCCTAATACTACCAAAGTAGTAAAGGCAATTAATATAATTGGAATGTTTACCGTTGGATTGATTAATTTAGCATCGGGTCCTTGCCCAAAAGCCATATCTATTAAATAAAGTACCAGTGCGCCCAATATAATTCCTAGCATCCCGGCGATAGTCGTTAAAAAAACAGATTCTAATACAATTTGTTGTCGGATACTTTTAGGTGTTGCTCCTAAGGCTCTACGGATTCCTATTTCTTTGGTACGCTCTTTTACCGTTATTAATAAAATATTACCAATTGCAAAAACTCCCGCTATTAAAGTAGCAATTCCTACAAACCATGTTAAAAATTGCATTCCTGTTAAAAAGCCTGTGAACTTTGCTATTTCAACCCCTAAATTTACGCTTCCGAAGGCTTTTTTATCATCAGGATGCACTTTATGTAGGTTTTTTAAGGTTAATAACACATCTTTTTCTAGTTGTTTAATATCTACTCCTTCATTGGCTGTTATCATCATCCAATGAATTTTATCACCCATATTATACACCTGCTGAAAGGTTGTAAATGGAATATAAGCACAAGCGCCATCAAAATTAACACTGCTTGACTCTTTATAAACTCCAATTACTTTATAGTTGATATTGTTAATTTTGATGTATTCTCCTATTGGTTTTTCATTTTTTTCGAATAATTGTTTATAAATATCTTCGGCAATTACCGTTACTTTTGCTTTAGATAAAATATCATTTTCGTTTAAAAAACGCCCATAAATTAAGTTCTTTTTTTGCACCTGATCTAAAATAGGATAATCGCCACTAATATCAAAACTTCCAGATTTGAAACCTTTAACTATCTTCCCGTTTGATTGACTTCTTGGTGCTAATAATTTTATTTCTTTAAACTCTTTTTTTAATATTTTAACATCCGTTAATGTGGGTAAAAAACGTCTTCCTTTTTGAAAACCTTTAAAAGGTCTGTCGGTAGATTGCGTCCATACAAAAACGCTATTGGTTGCAAAATTTCCAAAAATTTTCTTAAAACTATTTTCCATCCCTCGAGATGCCCCTAACAGAACAACTAATAAAAATATCCCCCAAAGAACCCCTATAATTGTTATTACGGTTCTAACTTTATTTTTACGGATGCTTCCATAAATTTCTTGCCAAGTATCTGAATCAAATAAAAATTTCATAATTAATCTGCTCTTAATGCTTCAATTGGTTTAATATTCGCGGCTCTTTTTGCAGGTAAATATCCTGCAATTAAGCCCGATAAAACTAAAACAACAGTTGCTCCTATTACAATCCCTGGGCTTACGCTAGGATCTTTTATAAAATATTTCTCTAAACTATCGCCAAGTAAACTTAAAATATAGGTTCCTAACGACAGCCCTAAATACCCTGCAATTGTAGTTATTAATACAGATTCTTGTACTACCATTCCTACTATTGATGAAGGCTTTGCTCCTAATGCTTTTCGAATACCAAATTCTTTGGTACGTTCTTTAATTACAAAAATCATAATATTACTAATTCCTATAATACCAGCGATTAAAGTTCCTGAGCCTACAAAAATGACAATAAAATACAACGCCATCATAAAAGTACCAATACCTTTATTTGCTTCCGCCATATTCCGTACCGAAAGTGCCACTTGATCGTCTGGATGAATGCCTAAATTTTTACGTAAATCACGCTCCATTTTATTTCCAAAAGCAATTGCCTGATCTAAACTTAGTTTAGGGTCATAACCTACAACAATTTGACTTAAATGGTCGTTATTTCCATAAATCATCTGTGCTGTAGTAACAGGCATATAGGTTTGACGCTCTTCTCTATCGCCTCCATCATCAGAAAAAATACCGATAATTAAATAAGATATTCCGTTTACACTTACTCGTTTTCCTAAGGCTGGTTTTTCACCAAATAAATCTTGCTTTACCAAACGACCAATAACAATAACTTTCGATTTTTCTTGTAAATCGCGCGTGTTAATATATCTACCTTGATCAATAATTGTTTTCTCTAAAAATTGATGATCAGGATGAACGGCTCTTAAACTATACTTATCTGATTTATTTTTATACGAAATACTTACATTCTTATAAATACGCGCCGTTAAGTGCTGAATTTTATCATCATATTCTTTTTTGATAAAATTGAAATCTTTATTTTTAAGTTGAATTTCTCGCCCTGTTTGTAAGCCTTTATAAGGTTTTGATGTTTTCCAAACACGAATTCTCATGGTATTCATGGCATCATCAACAAAAGCGCCTCTAAACGAATTACTTAATCCGCTTACAATTCCAAAAAGTAAGGTAAATAGTAAAATTGCAAAAGCCACGGTAAAGCCAGACATTACCGAACGTAATTTATTTTTACTGATGCTTTGAAATATTTCTCTCCAACGATCTAAATCAAACATATTTAAATTGATTTAGATTTAACTTTATTTTCGATGTTTGCAGTTAATTCATCACTAATAATAACCCCATCTTTTAAACGAATTATTCTTTTAGTTTGTTCGGCAACCTCTTCTTCGTGGGTAATTACAAAAACCGTCATTCCTTCTTCATTAATTCCTTTTAATAAATCCATCACCGAATCGGTAGTTGTAGAATCTAACGCACCTGTAGGCTCATCAGCTAAAACAACTTTGGGTTTTGTAGCTAAAGCTCTTGCAATAGCAACCCGTTGTTTTTGCCCACCCGAAAGTTCATTTGGCAAATGATGCGCCCATTCTTTTAAGCCTACTTTTTCTAAATATTCTAAGGCAATTACTGCGCGTTCTTTTCTGTTTACACCTTTATAATATAAGGGCAATGCTACGTTTTCTAGAGCAGTTTTATAAGATATTAAATTAAAAGACTGAAAAATAAATCCTAAAAATTTATTTCGTAAAACAGCTGCTTTAGTTTCATTTAAATTTTCAATTAATTGATTATTTAAATAATATTTTCCTTCATCGTGTGAATCTAACAAGCCAACAATATTTAATAAAGTTGATTTTCCTGAACCTGATGAACCCATAATAGATACAAATTCTCCTTCTTTAATATGTAAATCTAGTCCTTTTAAAACATGAAGTGAGTCTTTACCAATTGGGTAAGATTTGTGTAAGTTTTCTATTCGAATCATTGCGCTAGTTAGTTTTAAAGATAAAAAATACTGATGCTTAATTTGCAACTAATTTTATGTTAAATTAGTATTTACTTCCTTACAAGACGCTTAATTTTGATTTATGTTACAAAATATTTTTATATTTTTAAAAACCATTCATCAAAAACAAATAAATGACTGATTTACCTGCTGATAAAAAAATAATTCTGTTTGATGGAGTTTGTAATTTTTGCAACTCTTCAATTTTAAAAATAATTAAATTTGATAAAAAAAACCAGTTTATTTTTACCTCTTTACAGTCGGATATTGGTAAAAAAATACTTGTACATTTAGGAATTGACACTACAAAAATTGATTCCATTATTTTATATGAACCGACTATTTCTTATGATATCAAATCGACAGCAGTTTTAAAAATAATGGCTTGTTTTGGTGGTTTTTGGCGTTTAACAGTATTTTTAAGGTTTTTACCCGAAGGATTTCGTAATTTTTGCTATGATATTATCGCAAAAAACAGGTATAAATGGTTTGGCAAAAAAGAAACTTGTATAATTCCATCTAAAGAAATAAAAGAGAAGTTTTTATAAAAAACAAACCCACTTAACAATATGTTAGCGGGCTTATTCAATTCAAAATTGGGGGATTATTCTATGAGAAGAAGAGACTTCTTCTATTCTTTTAGTTATTAAAATAAATTTTAGAAGCTCCTAAACCTACAGGTGAAGCATATATTTCTGATTTAGTATTTATATCAAAAACTTTTAATTTACTTAATTTTTTAAACGCATATTCTACCGTAAATAATTGATTTTGTCTTACATTCATTCCGTAAATTGAACCAACATTTACACTATTTTCTGCAGTTAATTTTGTTGCAGTTTCATTTATTGAATGTACTTTTTTATCTTTTGTGGTATAATAATATACATTTCCATTTTGATACGTCATTAAACTTGCATTTGCCATTTTCGGGAATGCTAATTCTTTAATTATCTTTTTAGTCGATACATCAATAAATGAAATTGCAGAAGTTGTTCTGTCAATAACTTTCGACCAATCGGCATTATAAACAGGTTTTCCTTCAGATAAAACAATTAAATTTCCAGCGTTATCAAAAGCCATTTCATCTGGATTATCTTTTACAGTAATTGTTGAAACACTATTATTTGCCTTTAAATCGACCACAGAAATAATATTACTTGACGACCAAGCTCCTTTGTGAGAAATATATAATTTATGATCTTTATTTAAAATTTGTTCTACACCGTTTTCTAAAGAAATAGTTGTTGTTTCAATTTTATTTGTTTTCAAATCGATAATAGCTACATAATCATCTTTAGTATTTCCGCCATCGCCCCAATTGGTAACATATCCTTTATCGCCTACAACGGTCATATATCTAGGGTTTTTTAAGCCTGTCGTAATTTCTGCTTTTTTCTTAAACGTTATTTTATCAGCAATAATAATGGTGTTTACATCATTTAAAATAATATAAGCTTCTGTATCGGTAAATGTAATTGATTGAATTAATCCACCTAATTGCGCATTATTTTCACCTGTATAAACGAAATTTGTTGCTAACTTCGATAATTGACTATTTACGTAAGCAATCGAGCCATCTTTATTTCCAAATCCTCCTTCCGAACTAATAATAATTCCTTTAGTATATTCACTTGGAAGTTCTTTAATTGGGGCATCATCACTAGAACAAGAAGTAATAAGTAAACTCCCTAAAAAAAGCGATAAAAATATTTTTGTAATTTTCATTTTATTAAAATTTATAGTTGATATTAATATTAAAATTTGTTCCAGGCATCGGGCGTAAATTTGAGAAATAATACACTTTGTTAAATATATTATTAACAGTTAGCCCAATTATAGGAAGGTTTATTTTTGTTGTTGATAACTTAAAATTAAGTCCTATATTTTGTACGTTTACTTTTTTGAGCGAATAAAAATCTAAATTTATTTCGTTGGTATATACTTTACTTTGATATAAACTCTGTAGAAAAATACTAATTTTTTTATAAGAATAATCGGCAGTAAAATTCCATAAATGCTTTGGAGCATATGGCAAAATTTTATTATTTTCGATATTTTCAGCCGTTGTAAACGTGTAATTCGATGAAATAGCAAATCGATGTTCTGCTATTTTTTTTTGAAAACTGATAAACGATTCTATTCCTTTATGAACTACATCATTTACATTTTTTGGTCGCCATAAATTACTATTTCCAGCGGGCAGCCATAAAATTTTATCATTTATATGAATATAAAATGCTGTTGATTTTAACTCTATATTTTTATTTTTAAAAGAAACACCCGCTTCTCCTTGAACCGAATTTTCTGCTACTAAATGTAAGTTTCCTACTATCGGCCAATACATTTCGTTATACGTTGGCACTCTGTAATTGGTAGAGAAATTCGCTGAAAAATTTACTTTTGAAGCTATTTTATATTCACCTGCTACAAATACAGAAACAGGCACGTTAAAATCTGAATTAAGTTCTTTTCTTAGCTGAAAACTTGTTTTAACTTTTTTTAAAGGCTGATATTTTACACTTCCGATAAAAGCGATTGAATTTCTTTTTTTAGTTATTTTTGAATTATCTCCAATCATATTCTCTTTGATATTCCCATTGATGTTTTCAAAAACAGTTTTATAATTAAAAGATAAAATATTCGAAGGTTTATAAGTCAGATTATAATTGATATGTGTCGTTTGCGATTTTCCAAAACTAAAATCGATAGCATTTTTATTGGTATAATAGTGATATTCTTGGGTTAAATAAGCAATACTTAGTAGCTGTTTAAATTCAGATGAATACTTATAGTTCCACTGTAATAAATTGCGTTGGTTAAAATCTTCATTGCGTTCACTTCCTGCTGATGGATTTGGTAATCCATCGGAAAACAACCGATTTCCGTAATATTTTGTGGTATAAAAAGCGAGTTTATTTTTTGAATTAAATTGATGCGCGATATTAAAATTAACGCCATAATTTTTATAGTTTCCATTTTTATTTTTCAATAAACGCCCATTTTCATCTTTATATCGCTTATCGATAAAGGTATAATTATTATCAGAATAATTAAATGTAGAAGCCAATTTTACGCTCCATTTTTTATCAGCAAAAGCACTTTTAAAAAAGTTAGAACTTGTATTAAAACTTCCAAAAGAAGAAAAAATATGGATTTTTTGATGTTTCGTAAAATTTATTTCATCGTTTAAATGCACCGTTCCGCCGATAGCTCCCGAGCCAAAATCGGTACTATTTCCGCCACTTTGAACAGTTACAATATCGCTAATATTAGCAGATAAGGCATTAAAATCGGTTTGACCGCTACCAACCGAATTAATCGGGATTCCATTCCAAAGTACCAAAGTATTCGAAGCCGAAGTTCCTCTAAAACGAGCCGTACTTACACCCCCGTTTCCATAATCTCTAAAGGAAATTGGGCTGTTATATCGTAAAAGATTGGTGAAATTAATAGGGTTTTTAACTTGTTGTTTTATGCCTATTTTTATGGATTTTACACGTATTTTTTTAGGAGCTATTTTTTTATTTCCAACAACTACCACTTCCTCTAAAACATTCGAAATCGAATCTTTTTGAGCAAAGCAAGAAAATGCCAGTATAAAAAATAATATAAAAAGTACGTGTTTTTTCATAAATATATTAAAAACCTTTATCCCGAAAGTTTGAATTATTTAAAATATAGGCAGGTCTCCTGGCTTGCGTCTTGTAATTGGTCTTCCCATTTCTAAAAAACAGTGACTAAAGAATTATTACAAGCTTTCTAGCTTACAGTTGCGGGAACAGCTTCGGTATTTAACCGAATTCCCTTTTAATTTGATGTTATGTTTTTAAACATCAAAACCTAAATTTTCGGCAAATGTAGACTATTATTTTAATAATAAGAATTCATTATCATTAAAAAAGCTATTATTCACTTTTTCTAAAAAATGTTTACAATATTTGCAATAAATTCATTTATTATAATTATTAATTATGATGTATTATATCTCTGGCGGAGAACGTTCAGGAAAAAGCAGTTATGCACAAGAATTAGCAGAATCATTATCAGAAAACCCTTATTATTTAGCAACTTCAAGGATTTGGGATGCCGATTTTAAAAAACGTGTAGACAGACATATTTCTGATAGAGATGAACGTTGGACAACTATTGAAGAAGAAAAAAACATCAGTAATGTAATTCCTAAAAATGCCACCGTAGTTATTGATTGCGTTACTTTATGGCTAACTAATTTTTATTTAGATACTAAAAATGATGTTCAAGAAAGTTTACATTTAGCTACTCAAGAAATTGACAAACTAATTGAAATTGATGCAACTATTATTATTATTTCAAATGAAATAGGAATGGGTTTACATGCCGATACTAAAATTGGTAGAAAATTCACCGAATTACAAGGTTGGACGAATCAATATATTGCAAAAAAAGCCGATAAAGCCACTTTTATGGTATCAGGATTGCCTTTAACTTTAAAATAAAAAACTAAAAAAATGTATTCTACTGATATAAAACCACTTTCAAATACGCTAAAAACTGCACTTCAGGATAAAATTAATTTCAAAACAAAACCAATTGGTTCGTTAGGAGTTTTAGAAGAGATTGCTTTACAAATAGGACAAATTCAAAACAGTCTTACTCCTACCATATCAAAACCAACTATTGTTGTTTTTGCTGGCGACCACGGAATTGTAAAATCAAAATCGGTGAGTCCTTATCCGCAGGAAGTAACACAACAAATGGTGTTAAATTTCTTGAACAATGGAGCTGCAATTAATGTTTTTTGTAATCAGAATGATATCAATTTAAAAATTGTTGATGCAGGTGTAAACGCTGATTTTGAACCAAATATTAATTTGATATCAGCAAAAATAGCTAAAGGAACAAAAGATTATAGTATTGAAAAAGCAATGACCACAGAAGAGTGTTTATCAGCTTTAGATAAAGGAAAAAAACTAGTTACAGAATTACATAAACAAGGAACAAATACTATTGGTTTTGGTGAAATGGGAATTGGAAACACTTCTTCTGCTTCTTTATTGATGAGTTATTTTACGGATATTTCTATTGAAGATTGTGTTGGAAAAGGAACTGGTTTAGATGATTCTGGAGTTCTTAAAAAAGCCGAAACCCTTAAAAAAGTAGTTGATTTACATCAAAAAAATATTCAAAATCCAATAGATGCTTTAGCTACTTTTGGTGGTTTTGAAATTGTAATGATGTGTGGTGCAATGCTAGAAGCGGCATCTTTAAAAATGACCATTTTAGTAGACGGATTTATTGTTACTTCGGCATTATTAGCCGCACAAGCTATTAATAAAAATGTTTTAGATTACTGTATTTTTTGCCATACATCAGGCGAACAAGGTCATGAAAAAATGTTACAATTTTTAAATGCAAAACCACTCTTAAATATTGGTTTACGTTTAGGTGAAGGAACTGGTAGTGCTATTGCTTTTCCTATTGTAAAAGCTGCGGTTAGTTTTTTAAATGAAATGGCAACTTTTAAAAGTGCCAATGTATCTGAAGCTTAATTCATGAAAAATCAAATTCATTATTTTTTAACAGCTATTTTATTTTTCACTCGAATTCCTTGCCCAAAATGGGTAAATCATTCTCCTGAAATTTTAAATAAAAGTAGTCGTTATTTTTCATTAGTCGGTATTCTTATTGGCTCAATTTCAGGATTTATTTATGTTGGTACATCTTTTTTATTCACCCCAAGTATTGCACTTGTTTTTAGTTTGATTGCTTCTGTTTGGACAACAGGCGCTTTTCATGAAGATGGTTTTGCTGATGTTTGCGATGGTTTTGGTGGCGGTTGGACGAAAGATAAAATTTTAACCATCATGAAAGATTCTAGATTAGGAACTTATGGTGTTGTAGGAATTATCTGTCTTTTATCGATTAAATTATTGAGTTTACACGAGCTTTTACAACTCAATAATTCGGTACAAAATATTCCTTTAGTATTGATTTCTGGACACGCAATTAGCCGATTTATCGCTACTATTTTATTATATACTCACGAATATGTAAGAGATATTGATACTGCTAAAGTAAAACCAACCACAAAAAAAATGAGTACAAAAGCGCTTATTATTTCTGGTTTCTTTGGAATACTACCTCTTGTATTTTTTCAAGATATTAAAATATTTGCCGTTTTAATTCCATTATTATTGACCTATTTATATATGAGTCATTTTTTCAAAAAATGGATTGGCGGACAAACTGGCGATTGTGCTGGGGCATTACAACAAGTATCCGAAGTTATTTTTTATTTATCAATACTTATTTTATGGAAATTATTTTAGTCAGACATACAACTCCAAATATTGAAAAAGGAATCTGCTACGGACAAGCAGACATTGGTGTTATTGATACTTTTTTAGAAGAAGTACCCCTAATTTTAAAAGAAGTTCCTGTAAATGATACTGAAACTGCTTATTATTCAAGTCCTTTAAAACGTTGTAAATTATTAGCAGAACAATTATCAGATACTATTATTTTTGATGATAGATTAAAAGAACTTGATTTTGGAGATTGGGAACTGAAAAAATGGGATGATATTAACAAGCCCGAGTTAGATATTTGGATGAACGATTTTGTAAATATTACGGTTACAAATGGCGAATCTTATATTGATTTGCACACCAGAACTGTTCAGTTTTTAAACGAAATTAAACGCTTAAAAAAACAACATATTGTTATCGTTACACATGCTGGAGTTATCAGAAGTTTATGGGCTTATGTAAACAATATTTCTTTAGAAAATTCTTTCGATTTAAAATTAAAATACGGAGATATTATCAAATTCACACTATAATTCAATCATCAAAATGAAACAGTTTTTAATATTTCTTATTTTTTCATTATTTTTTATCCAATGTAAAACATCAAAAGAAAAAGACAGCCAAACAATAACAGCAAACCAAAGTCCTATTAAATATGCAAAAGGCTTTGATATTATTACTGAAAATAATCAGAAAAAATTAATCATTAAAAAAGTATTTCAAAACTCAGATAAACAATTTGAATTTACACTTACCAATAAAACTGATATTTCTAAAAATCAACTAAAAGTTCCTGTTGAAAAATTAGTCGTTACAAGTACTACGCATATACCGATGCTAGAACTTTTAAATAGTGAGAAAAAATTAGTCGGATTTCCACATGCAAAATATATTTCATCAGAAAAAACAAGAAAAAGAATTGATGCTGGAAAAATTACAGAATTAGGAAATGAACAAAGTATGAATACCGAAAAACTACTAGATTTACAACCCGAATTAGTTATTGGTTTCTCTTTACATCCAAATAGTAAATTATACGAAAACATTAAAAAATCAGGTATTCCTGTTGTTTTTAATGGCGATTGGTTAGAAGAAACACCTTTAGGAAGAGCCGAATGGATTAAATTTTTTGGTGTACTTTTAAATAAAGAAAAACAAGCTGATAGTATTTTTAATACGATTGAAAAAAATTATTTAGAAGCTAAAAAAACAGCTAAAAAAAGCTCTAATTATCCAACAATTTTATCAGGAAGTATGTTTAAAGAAGTTTGGAATGTTCCTGGAGGAAATAGTTTTACAGCTACTTTTTTTAAAGATGCTCATTTAAATTATTTATGGAAAGAAACTAAAAATACGGGTAGTTTACAATTAAGTTTTGAGAGTGCTTTAGATAAAGGAAAAAAAGCAAATTACTGGATTGGTTGTGGTTTATACGAAACAAAAGAACAATTATTAAGTGCGAATAAACATTATAAAGAATTCGATGCTTTAAATAATAAAAATACTTATACTATCGGTACAAAAAAAGGAAAAACAGGTGGACTTATCTATTTTGAACAATCACCAATTAGACCCGATTTAGTTTTAAAAGATATCATCAAAATTACCAATCCAACCGCATTTCCCAATTATGAATTGACCTTTTTTGAAAAAATAAAATAACCTTATTAGAAACAAAAAACTCCTGTTTATAGCAGGAGTTTTTTGTTAAAAAATTTTAAAATTGTTAGTTTCTAAATTTATTTTTTGTGATAATATTTTTGAGTCTTTCTTTTAAATCTGTACCTGTATCATAAATCATTTGTTCGTTTGATGGAAAATTTACCGATTGCAATCTTGTTAAATTAAAAAACGATTCATCTAAAGCCCTTCTATCGCCATCATAACGAGCGTAAATATGTTCAAAAATAAATTCGCTATCAATAGGAAAACTCTCTATTAATTGATTTGTTGAATTATCAAAATACTTTACAAGACCTGCTACTTTACTACTCTTAAATTGTGTAAAACGATATAACTGACATCTAATAGTTTTAAAATTATCAACTTTAATTTTAACACCTAAACTGTCTTTTACATAACCGCCCTTGTTATCTTTTAAATATTTAAAGCCATCTTTAAGTTGTTTTTCTTTGATAATTTCTTTTTCGTGAATTTTTTCGGGCGAAATAACAATACTTCTCAAATTTAACTCCACATCAAAATCATACTTTACTAAACTATTTTTTTCCGCATGATAAACCGTCCATAAATTATTTAATCCATAGGTGTCTAATGCTAATAAATCAGCTTCTAACCTTCTCGGAATTATTTGATTTGTTTGATTATTTAAAGATACAAAAATATAATCTGTTCCTTTTAAATGTGCTTGTTTCTGTAAATCGTTGGTATTTTTATAATTTGGTGATATTTTATTTAATTTGGTAAAAACAGTATATGAATTTCTATAATTCATCTTATTTTGATAGCCAGTATTTAATAAACGAACACCCTTTTGATATAAATAATTAGCATAATTTTCTTTGGCTTCAATAATATTAGTATCGTAATTAACCAAGTTAAAATCTACAATTTTACCTGTTGAAGCGTCGGTTAAAGGTAATAAGGGCTTAATTTTTTCTTGCCTGTTTTTTAAGCGATGATATAACGTATAAATAGCTTCTAAATTTGCAGAATTTGCTTCTTTTTTTAAATAATCTATTTTTTCTAAATCTCTATTTGTAGCCTTAAAAAAAGCATTTTGAAGCGTTATAACATAGGGTTGGTTTTTCGCTTTATACTTATTTTTTGCTAATTTTTTAATTGATAAAGCAATTGCTTTTTCATAATCGCCTGTATTTAATGCTTTTTCAGTGGTTTTAAGACTGTTACAAGAAAGCGTTACAAAGCTTATAAAAAGCAGTAATAAAGTAGTTTTTTTCATGAGTTTTAAATTTTGATAACAAAAGCAACTAATATGCCAATAATTAAGAATTTCGTTTAACTATTTTTTATTCCAATAATTGCGCCATTGCCATTTTTGCAATTTCAATATTTTTTAATTTATTAGGATGATTCTCTTTCTTTTGTTTTTGCACCAACTCACGCAATAAATTTACGCCTACTTTATCAAAACCATATTGTTTATATTGCATTCCTTTCGAAACAATATCTGCCGATAAATTTTTAATAGCCTGCATATTATTACTTTTTGCAATTTTTAAATACGCCTTTTTATACAACGATTGTATTTGATTATCTTGGCTTAAATACATTCCTGACATTACATTGCTTGCGATAAAAACAAGCTCATCGTCGTCATTTTCTTCTAAATAAATACGTGTTAAAGGATTTGCTATAATTTTTTTCACTTCAATAGGCAGTGTTTTTGATTTTTGAATTGCTAATTTTTTATCAATATAATACATCGCTACTAACGATTTTCCTAAAACTGCATACGATGTACTTTGCAAGCCTTTTTCAAAAACCGATTTTAATTCAGGGTCGGTTAATTTCCCTAAAGTTTCAATAGCGGCTGCTTGCACCAATGTTTTCGAATCGTTTACAGCACGTTCTTTTATCTTTTGAATAGCATTTTTTTTAGCTTTTTTATTTGCTAAACTAATGTTTTCTAAGGCTAAAATTCTAAGTTTATAAAAATCGGCAGTCATAGAATTTACAACTGCATTAAAGGCTTTTTTATCATCTTGATGCTTAGAAACCTCCAATAAAGCCTCTTTTTTATGTTGATAATTAGTCGCATATTTTAGTTGATAAATATAATCGCTTAAAACTTTATTTTCAAAAATATCACATAATAAAACTCCATCAGCATTTACCTGAATTAAGCTTGGTTGTTTTACAAATGCAAATGTGAAAGAAGCATCTTTATCATTTACAAAAACAGTATGACGCGTTGGTTTATCACCTTCAAAAATATCAATAGCTAAAGGAAATTTAAAGTCATTTTCTTGGGTTTGTATTATATTTACGCTTACTGTTTTTCGTAATTTATTATAATCATAAGAAATTTCCAATACAGGATGTCCGCTATTAAAATACCATTGCTTAAAAAACCAATTTAAGTCTTTTCCTGTAATTTCTTCAAAAGATAATCGCAATTGATGTGCCTCAGCAGTGCCGTATTTATTAGCGGTTAAATAATGTTTTAAACCCGCATAAAATGCTTGATCGCCTACATAATTTCGCAGCATATGTAAAATTGCGCCACCTTTATTATAGCTAACAGCATCAAACATATCTTCTTTATCAGTGTAATTAAAACGCACCAAATGTTTATCAAAATTCTGCCCGTTTTTATAGCCTTCAATATCTTCTAATAAATGTGCATCGGCAGCATTTTTTCCATATTTATATTCCTGCCATAAATATTCGCTGTAATTAGCAAAACTCTCATTTACCGTTAAATTACTCCAACTTTCAGCCGTTACATAATTACCAAACCAATGATGAAAAGCTTCGTGTGCAATGGTGTTTTCATGGATGTTTTCATCAATTAATTGCCCTGGCATTTGATAGGCATTTTCGCCATGAATTACCGCCGTAGTATTTTCCATCGCACCACTCACATAATCACGCCCTACAATTTGTGCGTATTTATTCCACGGATATTCGATGCCTGTAATTTTCGAGAAAAAACCCAACATTTCAGGCGTATTTCCAAAAATAGCCTTTGCGTGTGGTGCATATTTTTTTTCGACATAATAATTTACAGGGATATTCTTATAGGTATCTTTTACAATTTCATATTCGCCTACGCCCATAAAAAATAAATACGGCGCATGTTTTTGAGTAAAATTCCAATAATCGGTACGAGTTCCGTTGCTGTTTTTCTGTTGATTTTCTAATTTACCGTTCGATAATGTTACATATTTATCAGGAACAGTTATATAAATTTCTTGTGAAGTTTTCTGATTAGGCGCATCAATTGTAGGAAACCAACAACTACTTGCTTCGGTTTCCCCTTGAGTCCAAACTTGGGTTGGTTTATTTTTATCTAAACCTGTCGGATTTATAAAATATAATCCTTTTGCCGAAGTAATAGCAGTACTTCCTTTTTGTTTTACCTTTTCAGGACGTGCCGTATATTTTATATAAATGATAAATTCTTCATTTTTTTTATAGACGCGAGGCAAATCAATAATCAATTTAAAATCATCATAATTATAGGCTAATTTTTGATTATTCATCGTTATTTTATCAATAAGCATGGCTTTAGCATCTAAAATAACCTTATCGGTTTGATAAAAATGAGGTTTTAACCTTATCCAAGCCTCGCCGTTTAATTGCTTTTCTTTAAAATTAAAATCAACCTTTAATTTAGTGTGAATTAAATCGTGAATTTTAGCTGTTTCAGGATGATAAACAGCAGTCGACTGTGAAAATAAATTCAGTGTACAAAAAAGGAGTATCAGTATAAAAGCGCTTTGAAACTTCATAAAATAATTTAATTTGAACCTCAAAAATAAGAAATTCTATTTGGAGACTTGTTAATGCGTCGTTAAAAAGAAAAACCATCAATAAGTTGATGGTTTTCGTTTTTTATTTTTAAGATTATTGTTATTTATCCTTAGAAAAAGTGGTTGCTAATTTTGACATTTTATTAATATCAATAGTACCTGTTAAAAATACAATTATTGATTCTGCCTTGCCATTTTCACCTTTTTTATCCTTTATAAACATTAAAACCTCACTTACAAAATTTTTGTTTTTAGTTGATTTTACATAAATTTTTACACGAGAATTTTCATCTTTTATACGCATCAACGCTACCAGATTATTTTTGCTAACAGCACTTTTAAGCAGCTGTTCCATTTGAACAACAACACTTGGCTTTTTGGTTGAAAATACTTTTAACTCGTCTAAATTTTTAACCATATTAAAAACCTCGATAGCTTCGTTATCTTGTGAATTTACATCAAATTTTGAGAGCATTTCAAAAGCATCTTTGTTTACAATTACTGACGATACATCGTCCATATCTTCTAGTTTATCAAATATTGATTGCCCAAAACTTAGGTTTACTGTAAATATCAATCCTATTATTATTGTTATAATTTTCGTCATCTTTTTTAGCTTTTATTTTACGCTATTTATTACTTTTTGTACTGTTTTATCGTAGGTATTTAAACGTGCTAGGGCATTATTTCCTTTGTTTAAATTTTCTGAAACTAACTGTAATGCTACTGTTATTTGCAAAAATTGTTTTCTTTGCTGATAGTCTTCATATTTTTTATTTCCTACAAAAAATAACACTACAAGTGCTATTGCTGCTACTGCTATCCATTTTTTTTTAACTTTTTCCATTTTCAATTCAATATCTTTGATAACTATTTCTTTTTCAATCTTTTTAAAGAACACAATAACAAATATATTCTTACAAATGTAATGCCAAGTTAACAAGTATATTGCTTACTTGCCTATTTTTAAAAGGTCTTTTTATCCTTCATTTTAAGTTTATTACATCAAACTTAATAAAAAAATAATATTATTCATTAAATTGCGTTAATAATAGCTAATATATTCCTTATGAAATTATTTAAAGCATTTTCTAGTACCTTTTTCAGCTTATTTTTATTGATATCAGTTGTTTCTTGCAGTAAAAAAGCAGCAACTCCAAGTGATATTCAAATTCAAAATTTTATATGGAAAGGATTAAATGCCAATTATTTATGGCAAGATAAAGTAGCTGATTTATCCGATAAACGCTTTACAACCGACCAAGAACTATATGCTTTTTTATCAGAAACAGAAAACCCGTCAGACTTTTTTGAAAAATTATTATACAAAAGAAATGAGCTAGATAAATGGTCGTGGATTGTTGATGATTATCTTGCCTTAGAGCAATCTTTTCAAGGAACAAGCCAAACCACAGGGATGGAATTTGGCTTAAAAAGATTCAAAACAAACGCTAGCGAAGTATTTGGTTATGTTCGTTATGTTGTTTCAGGAACAGACGCCGATACTAAAGGTATTAAAAGAGGGATGATTTTCACCCAAGTAAATGGCACACCGATAAACGATAAAAATTACAAAGAATTATTATTTTCAAACGCAAATTCATACACTATTAATTTAGCCGATTATAATAATGGTGATCCAATAACAAATACAACAAGCTATACTCTTGAAAAAAGTATTTATACCGAAAACCCGATTCATATTGCCAAAACAATTGAGCATGCGGGACAAAAAATGGGCTACTTAATGTATAATAGTTTTACCGCAAATTTTGATTCTGAGTTAAACCAAACGTTTCTTAAGTTTAAAACAGCAGGTATTCAAAATTTAATTATTGATTTAAGATATAACGGCGGTGGTTCTGTAAACACAGCAACCCGATTAGCAAGTATGATTACAGGGCAATTTACAGGTGATATTTTTGCAAAACAACGCTGGAATAGTAAATATATGGCAGTTCTTAATCCTGATGATATTACCAATAAATTTACAGATAAAATAAGTGCTTCTGAAGCAATTAACAGTTTAAACCTAAGCAATATTTATTTTATTACTACAGAAAGCTCAGCATCGGCATCTGAATTAATTATTAATGGTTTAGTGCCACATATTAACGTAAAAACAGTCGGAAGTAAAACCCACGGAAAATATGTAGGTTCAATTACATTATATGACTCTCCTACTTTTAGCAAAAAAGACATTAATACAGCACATAATTGGGCAATGCAACCCATTGTTTTAGAAATTGTAAACAAAGATAATCATAACGATAAAGAAGGGATTTCACCAACAGTAACACGTTTTGAAGACTTTGGTAACTTAGGCGAATTAGGTAACAAAACCGAGCCTTTACTAGCAAAAACACTTCAACTGATAAGTTCAGGAGCTCGTGGAAATACGAATAATAACATAACTCAATTAGAAACAATTGGAAGTTCAAAATCAAACAATGTAAACTACAACACCATGTATGTTGATTTAAAATAATACTTCTTTTTAATAAAAAACTAAGAAAACCTAACTGAAAAAGTTGGGTTTTTTTAATAGATAAATAATACTATTTTATTTCTTGATTTTCAAGCATCTCAGGTCTAAATGGGGTCATTTTATCAGCATCTAATTTTTTAGCATATTTGTATCCTGACTTCCACCATTTGGCCATTAATTTTTTATCAAAAACTAAAGTATTTGTTGTTAAAACAGTTGGTGTGTAATATAAATTTAATTTTACATCATGATGTTTTGCAGATAATTTACCAATGGTAATATTATGTTTTTCTACATGCTCTAGCAAAAAACCAAAAACATCTAGCATTAGCGAAAATGGATTTTTAGCAGGCATTCTATTAATTTGATTCACCTCAGTTTCTAAAATAATCGCATCAATTTCTTTAGCACCACGTAAAATAGCTTCTCTTATAGGTACTAAACTTCCAAAACCACCATCAGCATACTGATAGCCATTTTTTTCTAACAAACTCATAAAAGGTACGTAATTACACGAGCCCCAAATCCAATCACAAAAATCTTCGTAAGTACATTCTGAAATCGCTTTATATTCAATCTGATTTGCTGTTAAGTTTGACACCGTTACCACAACTTCCTTATTTTTTTCACGAATTTCATCATACATTTCACGAGTAACATTCTTTTTAATCAATTTTCTTAAATTTTTACTTTCCCCAAAGGTTTTTCTTCCATTTAAGAAGTTCCAAAATGTATTTATATGCCTAATAGATATTACTTTTTCTCCATGAACTATCTTTATTTTAAAAGGACTATTACTAAAAATAGATTTTTGATTTACATTAGTATATAGTTTCTTTAAAGAATCTACTTTTCCTAGTGCTAAATGCGAAACCATTAAACTACCTGTTGATGTTCCTACAAATAAGTCATAGTCTTTTTTCTTTTCTTTCATTAAAAATTCAGCTACACCACCCGCAAATGCGCCTTTGCTTCCTCCTCCAGAAATTACCAATGCTTTTTTCATGTTTTTTTTCAGATAAGTGAATTGATTTGGTTATTTTTAATATTGTAAAAATATCAAAAAAATGAACCGTTTCCCTATTTTAATTTTAGTGTTATTTATTTCTTTTTCTTGTCAAAAAACTTCACTAAAAAAAGTTAGCTCTAGAAAATTTAAAAATATTAAAATCAGTCAATTTAAACAAGAAAACAGCAGTATTCGTGCACTTAAAATTATCAATAAAAATGAAATTGTTTTTGCGGGTTCAAACGGAATAATTGGTACTACTAAAAATGGCGGAAAATCTTGGAATCAAACACAAATACGTTATCAAGACACGATTATTCCTAATTTTAGAAGCATTGCCCTAACTAAAAATGCTGTTTTTGCTTTATCTATTGAAAACCCTGCATTGTTATATAAAATTACTGCCGATTCCTCAAAAATTGTCTATCTAGAAAAACATCCGAAGGTATTTTACAACAGTTTACATTTTTTTGATGATAAAAAACACGGAATTGCCGTAGGAGATCCAACAGATAAAGAAAATTGTGCGGCTATTATTTTAACTTCGGATGGCGGAAATTCTTGGACAAAATTGCCTTGTAATAAATCTCCAAAACTAAAAAAAGGAGAAGCTTTTTATGCCGCAAGCAATACCAATATTGCAATAATTAATAACACGGTTTGGATTGCTTCTGGCGGTACAAAAGCGAGGGTTTTAAAATCTACCGATTTCGGAAATACTTGGGAAGTTTATAATACACCAATTACACAAGGAAATACTGGTGATGGTATTTATTCCATTGATTTTTATGATGAAAATAACGGATTTATTATTGGAGGAAACTACACCAAACCAACCGATAATTGCGCCAACAAAGCCCTTACTTCCGACGGAGGAAAAACCTGGAAATTAGTAGCTAAAAATCAAAATCCAACCTATAAAAGTTGCGTACAATATGTACCAAACACCAATGGAAAAGAACTTTTTGCTGTCGGAATAACAGGAGTTTCATTTTCTAATGATAACGGGTATTCTTGGCGAAAAGTAAGCGAAGAGCCTTATTATAGTATTCAATTTTTTGATAAAAATACGGCATGGTTATCTGGTGATAAAAAAATAGGGAAATTAAATCTTAACCAAACTAATTAATCGTCAATTAAATAAAAATGACACTATATTCTTTTATGAAAATTTCCTATTTACATTTTGATAAATCTATTATCTTACATAAATAAACACAAAATAATGAAAAACTATATTTACATACTTCCGTTTTTAGATGGTAAGTATTTTAAAATAGGAATTAGTAATAATGATTTAAGGAGAATAAAAGAACATGATTCTACTTATGGAATTGATAAATATAAAGCGTTAGTTTTTGAAGGTAAAAAAAGAGTTATTAAAGCCCTAGAATCGTCTTTATTATCTATTTGTCCTGAAATAAATATTTTTGAAGGTAAAGATGGGAATACAGAGATTCGAGAGATTAAATACTTAGAATATTGTATGGATTTTATAAAATTCTATGAAAGTAAAAATGAAATTACAAGAAAAAAAATTGATTTAACACCAGTAATTAAAAAACCTACAAAAAATAAATATTCAAAAAGAGCGGTAAAAACCCCCTATACAACATTAACTGAAGAAGAATTAAATAAGTTTATTGATACTATTATTTTGTTTATTTCTGATAAAAAAGTAGAATGTATTAAAGAAGGTTTTGATTATTTAGTTTTATTTAATTCAAATATTGATGAATATGAGCTTGACCTTAAGAGTAAAAAATATAAATTATTGTTTAATTGCTATACCAACAATGGTAAAATAGGATTAAGTAGTATGGGGCTGAGTGGTTATATTTGTAATAGAGAAAACATACAAATAAAAGCTTTCTTTAACATAAACCCTTTTTCATTTATCGAAGAGATAGATAATAAACACGGTATAGATTTCTCTTTTTGTAAAGAACCTTACGAAAGATTAAATAGTGCTTTTTTAAATGCTTGTAAATAATTGTATGTAGAAAATATTATTTCGCTATTGAATTTGTAGATTAATATTAAGTATTTTTGCAGTTATGAAACAAATTAGCAGTATCCAAAATCCTTATATTAAAGATTTATTGAAACTTCAAGATAAATCTCGTGAACGAAAAAAGAAAGGATTATTTTTAGTAGAAGGACAACGTGAAATTTCGTTAGTTACAAAAGGTAATTATCAAATAGAAACTATTTTATTTGTGCCTAATATGTTTTCTTCGGATGATTTAAAAACTATTAAAATTGCTGCTGCTTCTTGCATAGAAATTACTAAAGAAATTTATCAAAAAATAGCTTATCGTGATACTACCGAAGGCGTAATTGCGGTTGTAAAAACTAAAAATTTTAGTTTAGATACTATTAAATTTAAAACAGAGAACCCACTAGTTTTGGTGTTAGAAAGTATCGAAAAACCAGGGAATATCGGTGCAATGCTTCGTACTGCCGATGCCGCAAATATTGATGCTGTTTTTATAGCAAATCCAAAAACTGATTTATTCAATCCGAATATTGTACGCTCTAGTGTTGGTTGTGTTTTTACCAATCAAATTGGCGTTGGTACATCCGAAGAAATCATTGCTTTTTTACAAGAAAAAAACATCCATATTTACAGTGCTACTTTGCAAAATTCAAACGAATATCATAAAAACGACTATACAAAATCAACAGCTTTAGTTGTTGGTACAGAATCAACAGGATTAACCCAAATTTGGAGAGATAAAGCAACTCAAAATATAAATATACCTATGCAAGGTGCTATTGATTCTATGAATGTTTCGGTTGCTGCTGCAATTTTAACTTTTGAAGCTAAAAGACAACGAGAGTTTAAAATAAGTTTATTTTAAACTATTTTTTGATAAATTATGTTTATATTTTAGTAATTTCGACTCTCTAAATAAAACAAATGAAAGTCTGTATTGCCGAAAAACCAAGTGTAGCAAGAGAAATTGCTAATATATTAGGAGCCAACACCAAACGAGATGGATATTTTGAAGGTAACGGCTATGCAGTAACCTACACTTTTGGGCATTTGTGCACACTTTTAGAGCCTAAAGATTACAAACCTCATTGGAAAAGTTGGGATTTGAATAATTTACCAATGCTTCCTGAGCGATTTAATACAAAAGTAACTGGTGATGAAGGTATTCAAAAACAGTTTAATATTGTTAAATCATTATTTGAAAAAGCCGATGTTGTTATCAATTGTGGTGATGCAGGAACTGAGGGTGAATTAATACAACGCTGGGTAATAAATCAAGCTAATTATAAAGGTGAAGTACAACGTTTATGGATTTCTTCATTAACAGAAGAAGCTATTAAAGAAGGGTTTCAGAATTTAAAACCTGCATCACAATATGATAATTTATATTATGCAGGGTTTTCACGTGCTATTGGCGACTGGTTATTAGGCTTAAATGCTACTCGATTATATACCGTTAAATTTGGAGGATACAAACAAGTACTATCTATCGGAAGAGTTCAAACTCCTACACTTGCAATGTTGGTGAATCGATTTAAAGAAATTCAAAACTTTAAACCACAACCTTATTGGGAATTACAAACCTTATACAGAGAAACACTTTTTTCTTATGAAGAAGGGCGTTTTTTAAAAAAAGAAGAAGGGCAGATTTTTGCTGATAAAGTAAAAGAAAGTGATTTTGAAATTACTTCAGTAACCAAGAAAAAAGGAAAAGAATACGCTCCTAAATTATTCGATTTAACAGGTTTACAAGTATATTGTAATAATAAATTCGGATTTTCTGCTGATGAAACATTAAAAATGGTTCAAAAGCTTTATGAAATGAAAGTTGTAACGTATCCAAGAGTTGATACCACTTTTTTACCTAATGATGTATATCCAAAAATTGCAGGTATTTTAGGAAAACTAACCAATTTCAATACCTTAACAAAACCATTATTAGGTCAGAAAATAAAGAAATCTAAAAGGGTTTTTGATGATAAAAAAGTAACTGACCACCACGCTATTATTCCAACTGGAATTCAAAATAATTTACCTTATAATCAGCAACAAGTGTACGATATTATTACACGTCGTTTTATTGCTGTTTTCTACCCTGAAAGTGATATTTCAAACACTGCTGTCATTGGAAAAGTTGATGATATTTCTTTTAAAACAACAGGAAAAGAAATTTTATCAAAAGGATGGCGTATTGTTTTTGAACATGAAAATAATACTAAAAAAACAGAAAACAATGTATTACCAACTTTTATAAAAGGAGAAAAAGGAACACACCAACCTAGTTTTTTACAAAAAGAAACCAAACCACCACGAAACTATACAGAAGCAAGTTTATTGCGTTCTATGGAAACAGCAGGAAAACAGGTCGATGATGATGAAATGCGTGAATTAATGAAGGAAAATGGTATTGGTCGTCCGTCAACTCGTGCAAGTATTATTGAAACTTTATTTAGAAGAAAATATATAAAACGACAAAAAAAATTAGTAATCCCTACTGAAACAGGAATTGATTTAATTGATTTAATTGATAACGAATTATTAAAATCTGCCGAACTTACAGGACTTTGGGAAAAACGTTTAAAAGAAATTGAACGTGGTGAATTTAATGCAGGAACATTTATCAATAACATGAAAAAAATGGTGGATGAATTGGTTTATGAAGTACGTTCAAGTAACAAAACAAAACGACTTTCTTCAGATAATGAAACTCAGAAAGTTGTAAAAAAAGTTGCTCCTCAGAAAAAAACAATCGTTGGTAAAGAATGTCCAAAATGTAAAAAAGGACAATTATTAAAAGGAAGTACCGCTTACGGATGTTCTAGCTATAAAACTGGTTGTAATTTTAAATTAGATTTTAGTTTTATGGATAAAAAAATATCTGAAAATCAATTAATTCGATTGATTGATAAAGGTTGTACTACCAATTTAAAAGGCTTCAAAAATGGAGATGAGAAAGTAGAAGGCTTAGTTCGTTTTGATGAAACTTTTAACTTAAAACTAGAGCCAAAACAAGCAGTTAAAAAAAATACACAAAAAGATACTGATAAAATTACATGTCCGAAATGTAAAAAAGGAACTGTTTTAAAAGGAAAATCTGCTTACGGATGCTCTGATTATAAAACTGGTTGTAATTTTGTATTTACTTTTGATAACATCAAAAAAATAGCCAACGGACAAACGTTGACTAAAGATTTGGTTTTAAATATTATTAGTAATAACTAAGATTTTTTTAATTCTTTATGATAATATTCAATTAATTTATCAGGATTTTTTATCGTGTTTTTAATCCATTCAAAATATAAAACACGTTGTTCTTCTTTGCTTAATTGCCAGTTTAAATCTGTTTTACGCAAACGTGCTGTAACATCATTTAAAGTAATTGCAGCTGCTACCGAAATATTTAAACTTTCAGTAAAACCAACCATCGGAATTTTTAAAAAACCGTCTGCTTCTTGTTTTATATAATCAGAAATTCCGTCTTTTTCAGCACCAAATACAAATGCCGATTTTTTAGTAACATCAAAATCAGATAATACACAAGAATCAGTATGTGGGGTTGTACCAATTATTTGATACCCTTTTGCACGTAAATCTTGTAAACACGCTTTTGTATTATCGCCATCTTCTTTATATCTGTTGATATTTAACCATTTTTGGCTTCCTTTTGCAACGTGTCGAGATACTTTGTTTGTAAACCTGTTTTCAATGGCATAGACATCTTGAACACCAAAAATATCACAACTTCTGACAACTGCACTTGCGTTATGAGGTTGATAAATATCTTCTAAAACCACTGCAAAATGACGTGTTCTTTCGTTTAAAACTCTATTAAATGTTTCTTTTCTTTTATCGGTAATAAAACCTTCTAAATATGCTAATAATCCTTCATCAATCATATTGCAAAAATACACTTATTTATTTTTTAAACTATATGTAATAAAAAAACGTCTTTAAATTATTAAAGACGTTTAATAAAATATTTTTAAAAATTACTTATAATGTTAGTTTATTAAAATAAGTATATATTTCTCCTTTTGATATTGAACTTCCTTTTTCTATTAAATCGAAAATCTCATCATTTCGTTCTTTATTGTACTTTTTAGTACCTGTAAAAAGTTCGACTTTTTCATCATTCGGGTTTTGCATTAACCACTCAAAACCTTCTTGTTCTAATAAATTAATATCTTTATCAATCGTAATCATAATACGATGAATTTCATCTTTATCGCATTTGAATAAATTAACCATTTTAGGCGAAAAATGCTCTAAATACTCGGTTTT
This sequence comes from Tenacibaculum dicentrarchi, assembly GCF_964036635.1. NCBI lineage: Bacteria > Pseudomonadati > Bacteroidota > Flavobacteriia > Flavobacteriales > Flavobacteriaceae > Tenacibaculum > Tenacibaculum dicentrarchi. The sequence goes on along the minus strand of NZ_OZ038524.1, from coordinate 934,036 downwards.
TGTAAGTACATCATCCCAAACAACATCGCTAAAAACATTCATTTCATCTTCAGCAACTTGTGGTTTTTGTTCTTTTAACTCTTTCCATTCTTTGGCATCGATACTTTGCGATGCTAAAAAACGTGCAAATTCTTCATGCAATCCTTCAAATTGCTCTTTTGTTAATTGTCTGTACTTCATTCGGCAATTTTAATAATAATTTAGGGTTTTGACAATTTTAATATCAGAATTATAAATGATAAAATAAATATTATTTTTTAGCAAAATCGCCTAGCCCCGATTGAAGCTTTGTTTGAGCTCTTTTTTTGATTTTTCTTCAAAAAAAAGCGAGTGCGGAAAGCGGGAAATTGCTTCAAAAAATAATTATAAAAAAAATCCTCACAAATAAATTATGAGGATTTTTATTTTAAATATCTTATCTATTTTCGTCTTGCTTAATTTAGTTCAGCATCGCATCAACAAGAGAATTACGGCAAATCAGAATGCGAATCTGAAATAAATTCAGATTGACGGATTCGATGCTATTTTTTAGATGAAATTTAAACGAAATCTTAGTAATTTCTATACTGCTTAGTTTGTTCAAAAACATGGCTTAAAATTCGTTGTTCTTTTTCATCAAACTCAATATTTCTTCTTTTCATTACCATTTTGGCAACTTCAAAAACTTTGTTGGTTTTATATTCTGTAAATCCAGAAGCACCGCCCCAACTAAAAGATGGTACAAAATTTCGAGGAAATCCGCTACCAAAAATATTAGCAGAAACACCTACTACAGTTCCCGTATTAAACATGGTATTGATGCCGCATTTAGAGTGATCGCCCATCATTAAACCGCAAAATTGTAAGCCTGTTTTTGCAAAACGACCTGTATCGTAACTCCATAATTTTACCTCAGCATAATTATTTTTAAGGTTCGAATTGTTAGTGTCGGCGCCAATATTACACCATTCACCTAATACAGAATTTCCTAAAAACCCATCGTGTCCTTTGCTAGAATAGCCCATTAATACCGAATTATTAACCTCTCCGCCAACCTTACAATGAGGTCCTAAAGTGGTTGCTCCGTATATTTTTGCTCCTAATTTTAATACCGAATTTGCACACATCGCCAAAGCACCTCTTACTACAACGCCTTCCATAATTTCGGCATTTTCACCGATGTAAATTGGTCCTGAACTTGCGTTTAAAGTTGCAAAAGTTAACTTTGCACCTTCTTCTATAAAGATATCTTTTTTATTGATACAATTTACTGTATCAGGAATTGGCTCAGATGTTCTTCCATCGGTAATTAAATCGAAATCGGCACGAATTGCTTTATCATTTAAAGAAAAAATATCCCAAGTATTTTTTATCTGAAGTAACTCTTCTTGGTATTCAATATGCTCATAATTTGCAAAATTCACTTCGTCTTGGCTGTCGTTGGTATAAAAAGCAATCACATCTTCACCTTTAAAAATTGCCTGATTTTTGGTTAATGCTCTTACCATATCAACCAATTTATCTGTTGGTAAAAAAGAGGCATTTAACAGCACATTTTCTTCCAACTCTACCATCGGATATTTTTCTTCTAAATATTCTTCAGTAACTGTTGTGGTGGTTAAGCCTAAATGTTTTTCCCATTTTTCACGAATCGTTAAAATTCCGACCCTAATATCGGCAACGGGTTTTGTATATGTAAATGGTAATAAAGCGGTTCTTACATCACCATCAAATAAAATATAATTCATTTTTATTATTTTTTTGAACTCTCACAAAACTACTACTTTCAATTCATTTTACAAGTTTAAATATTAGCCTTACTTTTGTTATCTAAACTTAAAATGTTCCATGAAAAAAATAGTCGCTTTAATTATTCTTATTATTACGTTAGTTTCTTTTGCCTATTATGCTTTTATTTATTACGTTCCTTATAGTAAAGGTGTGCGCTCTGGCGAACTTATAAAAATAAGCTACAAAGGAGTTGTTGTTAAAAGCTGGGAGGGTGAAATTAGCCAAGGTATTTCTGGTGCTCAAATTTTTGCATTTTCAGTGCAAGATAATGAGAAGAAAGTTATTGCCGATTTACAAAAATTTCAAGGAAGATATGTTAAAATTACGTATAAAGAACTTTATAAAACTTTTTCATGGCTTGGTGATACTAAGTATTTTGTAACAAATGTAGAACAAGAAAATTCACCACACTTTAAAAGTTTAGAAGATACTTCTAAAGAATAAAAAAATCTTAAGTTAAATTGATAAAATATGATAAAAAAATTTAAACACGTAGAAGAAACAGGCATTATAATTTCAGAATTAATGTTGCCTTCACACGCTAATTTTAGCGGTAAAATTCACGGAGGATATATTTTATCGTTATTAGATCAAATTGCCTTTGCTTGTGCTTCAAAGCACTCTGGCGAATACTGCGTAACGGCATCGGTTGATACGGTTGATTTTTTAAATCCCATTGAAGTTGGCGAACTCGTTACCATGAAAGCTTCGGTAAATTATACAGGGCGAACCTCGATGGTTGTTGGTATTCGTGTGGAAGCTGAAAATATTAGAACAGGAGTTACCAAGCATTGTAACTCGTCTTATTTTACCATGGTTGCTAAGGATAAAGATGGTAAAAGTGTTCAAGTTCCTGGTTTAATTGTTAACGACGATATTGAAATTAGGCGTTTTTTAAAGGCGATAAAACGTATTGAAATGAAAAAGAAACGTCAAGAAGAATTTGATAGTGAAGATTTTGTACATCAAAATTACACTAAAGATTTAAAAGGATATAATGTAAAAATTGAGCTTTAATTTAAAATACATAAAGAATTAAAAACCTTGATTTTTTTATAACTTTCGAAGTTTTTTTGGAGCTATTTCCCGCTTTTCGCACTCGCTTTTTTTATTTTTTTGAAAAAAAAAAACAAAAAAGAGCTCAAACAATTGCTTCAATCGGGGCTAGAATCAAGTGCTATATTCCTGTTTATTACAGAAACACCAATAAACGTCATGCTGAATTTATTTTAGCATCGCATCAACAGAAGAACTACGGCAAATCAGGATGCGAACCTGAAATAAAACCCTATAAAAAAAGCCTATCATTTCTGATAGGCTTTTAATTTTTAATCTTAAAAAAATTATTTTGTTAAGTACATTTTACGTCTTGAATATAAGTCGTAAAACTGATCATCTTTTAAATCATCAATAAATAAAATACTTTCACCTGTCGATTTCATTTCAGGTCCTAATTGTTTATTTACGTTCGGAAATTTATTAAATGAAAATACTGGTTGCTTTATCGCATACCCTTTTAACTGAGGATTGAAATCAAAATCAGTAACCTTATTTTCACCTAACATTACTTTTGTTGCGTAATTTACATACGGCTGTTTATAGGCTTTTGCAATAAAAGGCACCGTACGAGATGCTCTTGGGTTTGCTTCAATAATATAAACTACGTCATCTTTAATAGCAAACTGAACATTTATTAAACCTACCGTTTTTAATTCTAAAGCGATAGTTTTTGTATGATCTTTTATCTGCTGTAATACTAAGTCTCCTAAGTTAAAGGCTGGTAATGTTGCGTTTGAATCTCCAGAGTGTACTCCACAAGGTTCAATATGCTCCATAATTCCGATAATTTGCACATTTTCACCATCACAAATTGCATCTGCTTCAGCTTCAATTGCACCATCTAAATAATGATCTAATAATAATTTGTTACCAGGCATTCTTCTTAATAAATCAACAACGTGTTCTATTAATTCTTCTTTGTTGATAACAATTTTCATTCCTTGTCCTCCTAAAACATACGATGGACGAACTAAAATTGGAAAATCTAATTTTTCAGCTAAAACTAAAGCTTCATCAGCAGTTTCAGCGATTCCAAATTCTGGAAATGGAATATTATTTGTTTTTAATAAATCAGAAAAACTACCTCTATCTTCTGCTAAATCTAAGGCTTCAAAACTAGTACCTAAAATTTTAATTCCATATTTAGTTAATTTTTCAGCTAACTTTAAAGCAGTTTGTCCACCTAACTGAACAATTACTCCTTCTGGTTTTTCATGCTTAATTATATCATAAATATGTTCCCAAAAAACAGGCTCAAAATATAATTTATCAGCAGTATCAAAATCTGTAGAAACTGTTTCAGGATTACAGTTAATCATAATGGTTTCATAACCACATTCTGCAGCTGCTAAAATACCATGAACACAACAGTAATCAAATTCAATTCCTTGCCCAATACGGTTTGGTCCTGAACCTAAAACAATAATTTTTTTCTTTGCAGTAACTTCACTTTCGTTAGCCACCACTGTAACACCTTCTTTGGTTACAATATCACTTTCAAAAGTTGAATAATAATACGGAGTTTTTGCTTTAAATTCAGCAGCACAAGTATCAACTAACTTGTAAACTCTGTTGATATTTAATTCTTCTCTCTTTTTATATACCTGACTTTCTAAACATTTTAACATATGAGCAATCTGACGATCTCCATATCCTTTTTGTTTTGCTTCTAGTAATAAATCTCTATCAAGTGTATCAACAGTATATTTAGAAATTTCTTTTTCTATTTCGTGTAATTCTTCATATTGTTTTAAGAACCACATATCAATTTGCGTAATTTCGTGAATTTTACTCAACGGAATTCCCATTTTGATAGCGTCATAAATAATAAAAACTCTGTCCCAAGAAGCGTTTGTTAACTTCTCTATAATTTCGTCATAGTTTTTATTTTCTTTTGCATCGGCACCTAAACCATTACGTTTAATTTCAAGTGATTGTGTTGCTTTGTGCAATGCTTCTTGAAACGAACGTCCAATTCCCATTACCTCACCAACAGATTTCATTTGTAAACCTAACGTTCTGTCAGAACCTTCAAATTTATCAAAGTTCCAACGAGGAATTTTTACAATTACATAATCTAAGGTTGGCTCAAATAAAGCTGATGTCGATTTGGTAATTTGATTATTTAATTCATCTAAATGATACCCTAAGGCTAATTTAGCTGCAATTTTAGCAATAGGATATCCTGTTGCTTTACTTGCCAATGCTGATGAACGTGAAACCCTTGGGTTAATTTCAATAGCAATAATTTCTTCTTTTTCATCTGGTGATACAGCAAACTGTACGTTACATCCTCCTGCAAAATCACCAATATTACGCATCATATGAATTGCCATATCACGCATTTTTTGGAATGTTTTATCAGAAAGTGTCATTGCTGGCGCTACCGTAATTGAATCTCCAGTATGAATTCCGATAGGGTCCATATTTTCGATTGAACAAATAATTACTACATTATCATTAGCATCTCTTAATAACTCTAATTCGTACTCTTTCCAACCGATAAGTGCTTTATCAATCATAACTTCATGAATTGGAGATACCTCTAATCCTCGAGTTAATAAGGCATCAAAATCTTCTTCTTTATATACAAAAGAAGCCCCTTCTCCACCTAAAGTAAACGACGCTCTAATAATTAAAGGAAAACCAAATTCTTGAGCAATTTCTTTCCCTTTTAAGAATGATGTTGCCGTTGCTTGAGGCGCCATTGGAATACCAATATCTAGCATCAAATTTCTAAACTTCTCACGGTCTTCAGTAATATTAATGGCATCAATATTAACACCAATAATTTCTACACCAAAATCATCCCAAATACCTTTTTCATCAGCTTCAATACATAAATTTAAAGCTGTTTGCCCCCCCATTGTTGGTAAAACTGCATCAATTTGTGGATGCTCTTTTAATATTTGTACTAATGATTTAGTATTTAAAGGTAAAAGATACACATGATCAGCCATCGTAGGGTCTGTCATGATTGTTGCAGGGTTCGAATTGATTAAAACAGTTTCAATTCCGTCTTCACGTAAAGAGCGTAAAGCTTGCGTTCCAGAATAATCAAATTCACAGGCTTGTCCAATAACAATTGGGCCTGAACCGATTATTAAAATAGATTTAAAGTTTTGATTTTTAGGCATTTTAAATAGGTGTTGTGTTGTTGTTGTGGTTTTCGGTAAAAGTAAAAAAGGTTATATACAAAAAAGGTGTTACTATAAAAATAGTAACACCTAATATATTAACGATTGTTAATCATTATTTTTTTGGTCTTGGAGCTGAAGATACACTTAAGTTTTTTCTTCCTTTAGCTCTTCTTCTAGCTAATACTTTACGTCCATTAGCAGATGCCATTCTTTCTCTGAAACCGTGTTTGTTTCTTCTTTTTCTCTTCGATGGTTGGTAAGTTCTTTTCGGCATTATTTATATTTTTAAAAATGGTCTTTAATTCAATTTGCTTTTGTGAAATTCCGTCTGCTAAAAGCGTGGGCAAATATACAATAGTTTTTTCGTCTTACAAATACTCCATTTGTTTTTTTTGAAATATTTTTTAACTTTACAAAAATACGCATTTTTTATGTATTTTTTCACTTTTTTATTTGTTCAGATAGTCAGACTTCTTACTTTTGCCCAAACCTAACAACCATGAGCAACACTAAATACGTTTTTGTAACAGGAGGCGTAACTTCATCACTAGGAAAAGGAATTATAGCCGCTTCTTTAGCTAAATTATTACAGCAAAGAGGTTTCTCAGTGACTATCCAAAAATTAGACCCATACATTAATATAGACCCAGGAACATTAAACCCATACGAACATGGAGAATGCTATGTAACTGATGACGGCGCTGAAACAGACTTAGACTTAGGGCATTACGAACGTTTCTTAAACCTTCCTACCTCTCAGGCAAACAATGTTACTACAGGTAAAATTTATCAATCTGTAATTAACAAAGAGCGTAAAGGAGAGTTTTTAGGAAAAACAGTTCAGGTAATACCACATATTACCGATGAAATTAAAGAACGTATTCAAATTTTAGGAAAAACCGGAGATTATGACATCGTTATTACTGAAATTGGTGGTACTGTTGGCGATATTGAATCATTACCTTATGTAGAGGCGGTACGTCAATTAAAATGGGAATTAGGCGATGATAACGTTATTGTTATTCACCTAACTTTAGTTCCTTATTTAGCTGCCGCTGGTGAATTAAAAACCAAACCAACTCAACATTCTGTAAAAATGCTAATGCAAAGCGGTGTAAGCCCTGACATATTAGTATGCCGTTCTGAACACGAAATTAACGACACTATAAAACGTAAACTAGCATTATTCTGTAATGTTAAAAAACAAGACGTTATTCAATCATTAGATGCTGAAACTATTTATGATGTTCCTAATTTAATGTTTAAAGAAGGATTAGATTATGTCGTTTTAGATAAATTAAATTTATCTACTAGAACACAACCTAAATTAGAAGCTTGGAATCAGTTTTTAGAGCGTCATAAAAACCCTACTGCAACTATTGAAATTGGTTTAGTGGGTAAATATGTTGAATTACATGATTCTTATAAATCAATTACCGAAGCTTTTATTCATGCAGGAGCCGCTAATAAAACTAAAGTAAAAGTTCGTTGGATTCACTCCGAAGAACTAACACCTGAAAATGCTGCATCACAATTAGCAGGGTTAAATGGTGTTTTAGTAGCCCCTGGTTTTGGTGGAAGAGGAATTGAAGGTAAAATTGCAGGGGTACAATATGTACGTGAAAACAACGTTCCATTTTTAGGAATTTGTTTAGGAATGCAAATGGCCGTTATTGAATATTCTCGCAACGTTTTAGGTTTAAAGGATGCAAATTCTACTGAAATGGACGAAAAAACAGCCAATCCTGTTATTAATTTAATGGCAGCACAAAAAGAAGTTACCCAAAAAGGTGGAACCATGCGTTTAGGAGCTTGGGATTGTGAAATTTCTGAAAACTCTAAGGTATTTGAAGCTTATAAAACAAGTTCAATTAGCGAACGTCACCGCCACAGATTCGAGTATAATAACGACTATAAAACGCAACTAGAAGATGCAGGAATGAAATCAACAGGTATAAACCCTGAAACGGGCTTAGTAGAAACTGTTGAAATCCCTACACATCCTTGGTTTGTTGGTGTGCAATATCACCCAGAGTATAAAAGTACGGTATTAAACCCCCATCCTTTATTTGTGAGTTTTATAAAAGCAGCTTTACAGCAATCTAAAAAATAAATTTAAAAATCCTGTAATTCAAAAATTACAGGATTTTTTTCTTTTTTAATACATATGGAACATTCTTTGAGCGAATATCCTTATTAAAATTAATAACGGTAAAACCTCATAAAAACGATTCGGTTTTACTAAACTTGTCTTATTTTTCTGCTATTTTTAAATTATCAGAAAAAAATAATGACAAGTTGTCATCATTTATAACACATATCAATGGAACAAAAAAAATTTGATGTAAAGTCATTCATAGGAATGCTTTTATTAGGAGGAATATTACTTTGGTGGACAAGTAACCGCAAAGCGGAAATAACTCCTGAAACTAAAACGCAAACAGCACAAGTTACAGATGCTTTAACAGCTCAAAATAACGCAGTAGGAACAGCAATTTTAAGCGATTCACTACAAAAAATTGCCCTAAAAAATAAATTAGGTGCTTTTGCATATGGTGCTTCAACTACTAAAAATGGAGTTACTTCTATTGAAAACGAACTTATTAAATTAACAATTGACAATAAAGGAGGGCAAATTACTGAAGCTTTACTTAAAAACTTCAAAACCTACGATTCACTTCCTTTATTTTTGATAAAAGATAAAAACGCTTCTTTTAATATTAACTTCGGAACTACTGATAATCGTATTTTAAATACTAAAGATTTATTGTTTGCTCCTACTTTAACTAAAAATGGAGATACGCAAATACTTTCTATGAAATTGAAAGTATCAGAAAATCAATTTTTAGAATATCGTTATGAAATCAAAAAAGATGATTATCGTGTTGGATTTGCAGTTCGTTCACAAGGATTAAGTACTGTAATAAACAGCTCACAAGCAATTAATTTAGATTGGAATTTAAAAGGCTTTAGACATGAAAAAAGTTTAAAAACCGAAAATCAATATTCATCTTATTATTATAAAGCTGATAATGAAGTTGATTATTTACAAATGAATGATGATGAAATTATAAATGATGTAAATTGGGTTGCTTATAAACAACACTTTTTCTCAACTATTTTATCTTCAGATACTCCTTTAAAAGATACTGCATTAAAATCTGTTGATTTTGCTGGTGAAGAAAAAGATAAAGTTTTCACTAAAACATATAGCTTAAAAGCTCCTTTAGCTTTAACAAATGGAGAATTAAATTATAATATGCAATGGTTTTACGGACCTACAAATTATAACTTATTAAAAACTTACGAAGGAACAGGTTTAAGTGAAATTACAGATTTAGGTTGGGGAATTTTTGGTTTTTTAAACCGTACTGTATTCTACCCTGTATTTAACGCTTTAAAAGGTTTTATTGGTAATTTCGGATTGATTATTATTTTTATGACCATCGTTGTTCGTATTATTATGTCGCCAGTACTTTATAAATCGTATTTATCGAGTGCTAAAATGAAAGTGATTCGTCCAGAAATGGAAGAAATCAATAAAAAATTCCCTGGTAAAGAAAACGCAATGAAACGCCAACAAGAAACTATGGCTGTACAGCGAAAAGCTGGTGTAAGTATGATGTCAGGATGTATTCCTGCATTATTACAAATGCCTGTATTCTTTGCGTTATTTAAGTTTTTCCCTACAAATATAGATTTCAGACAAAAAACATTCTTATGGGCAAATGATTTATCATCATATGACATGATTTATCAATTACCTTTTAGTATTCCTTTTTATGGTGACCATATTAGTTTATTCCCAATTTTAGCATCTATTGCTATTTTCTTTTACATGAGAATGAACCAAAATCAGCAAGCAAATATGCAAGCTCCAACGCAAGAAGGAATGCCTGATATGCAAAAAATGATGAAGTATATGATTTACTTCTCTCCTCTTATGATGTTATTTTTCTTTAATAATTATGCAAGTGGATTAAGTTTATATTATTTCATCTCAAACTTATTAACTATCGCAATTATGTTGGTTATTAAAAACTTTGTAATTGATGAAGCTAAAATTCATGCAAAAATTGAAGAAAACAAAAAGAAACCTGAAAAAGCGAAAAGCAAGTTCCGTGAACGTTTAGATGCTGCTATGAAACAAGCTCAAGAGCAACAAGCAGCTCAACAGAGAGCTAAGAATAAATAATATTTTTATTTTTAAATAACTTAAAAGGTCGCTAAATGCGACCTTTTTTACTTTAACATTTATTTAACAATTTGTTTTTAAACCTTTAAATAAATTAGTTGTCTTATCAAAATTTAATCAATTAAATACGCAATGAAAAAACTTATTCTAATTGTTATTTTTATGCTTTCAATTTCAATTCAAGCACAAAGACCAACAAAAAAACAAGGTAATATTCCTAAAATAACTTTAACAGGAAAAATTATAGAATCAAATACAAAACAACCTTTAGAATACGCAACCTTAGTCTTCACACATATGCGAAGCAAACGTATCTCTGGAGGAATAACGGATACAAATGGAAACTTTTCTATTCAAGTTCCTAAAGGATTTTATGCAATTAAAGTTGAATTTATTGGTTTTAAAACTAAAAATTTATCAAACAAAAAACTAATAGAAAACACTAATTTAGGAATTATTACGCTTTCTGAAGATGCAGAAAAATTAAATGAAGTTGAAATTATTGCTGAAAAATCAACAGTAGAAATCCGTTTAGATAAAAAGATTTACAACGTTGGTAAAGATATGACCGTAAAAGGCGGAACAGCTTCGGATGTTTTAGACAATGTACCATCAGTAAATGTTGATGCAGAAGGTGCTATTAGCTTACGTGGTAATGAAAATGTTCGTATTTTAATTGATGGAAAACCCTCTGCTCTAGTCGGATTAACAGGTACAGATGCCTTACGTAATTTACCTGCTGATGCAATAGAAAAAGTAGAAGTAATAACAGCACCATCAGCTCGTTATGATGCCGAAGGAACGGCTGGTATTTTAAATATCATCCTTCGAAAAGGAAAAATTACAGGTTTTAACGGTTCATTAAATATTACGGCAGGTAATCCTGATTTACTACGAATTGCACCAAACTTAAATTATCGTACTAAAAAATTCAATTTATTCTCTAATCTGGGTTATTCTTACAGAAAAGGTCCAGGAAATTCAAAAACCACCTTTTCTTATTTAAAAAATGGTATTTTAGATAGCACACAAATAGAAGACAGAACTTTTGATAGAAAAAATAAAAACTTCAACGCTTCTGTTGGTATGGAATATTATATCAACAAAAATAGTTCTGTAACAGGTAATTTTGTGTATCGAAAATCTGATGGAGATGATGTTGCAACTAATTTAACAGACAGGTTTTTATTTAACGATTCTTCAAAAAATTTATTAAATGAAACTCGTATCGAAAATGAGCAAGAGAATGGTACAGACAAGCAATATTCAATAAATTATACGAATAATTTAAATAAAGACGGGCAAAAACTAACCATCGATTTACAATATGGCGATAGCCAAGAAACAGAAAATATGCCAGTTACTGTTAATGGAGTTTTATCTGAATTAAATTCGCAAATAACAAGCTCAAAAGAAAAATTACTTCAAATAGATTATGTGTTCCCTATCGGAGAAAATAGTCAGTTTGAAATCGGACATAAAGCAAGTTATCAAGATTTGAATTCTGATTTTAAAGTAAATATTTTAAATTCATCGAATGATTTTGACCCTTCAAATGCCATTACTTTTAAGCAAAATATATTTGCTTTTTATTCGCAATATGGAAGTAAAATAAATCAATTCTCATACCTTTTAGGACTGCGTTCAGAAATTACAGATATTGATTTAAACGTATTAACGACCAACCAAGAATCAACTAAAAAATACACTAAATGGTTTCCAACGGTAAATATTGGTTACGAATTAAACGATAATGAAAACCTAACTTTAGGATATAGCAAACGTTTAAGACGACCACGTCATTGGTTTTTAAATCCGTTTGAAACCCGAAGTTCAGCAACTAGTGTATTTAGAGGAAACCCCGATTTAAACCCGACATTTACCAATTCTTTGGATTTAGGATATAACACAAAAATCAGAAAATTCAACTTAGGAGCTTCTGTATATTATCAACATTCAACGGATATTGTTCAACCCATATCGGTTATAGAAAAAAGAGATGAAAACAATATTTTTATTCGTCAGCCAGTAAATTTAAACGACGAAAACCGCTACGGATTCGAATTTACAAGTAATTATAATCCTACAAAAAAAGTACGTTTATCAGCAAGTTTCAATTATTATCAATTTAATACAAATGCTTTTTCACATACTTACACCTCGCAAGATGGCTCAAAAATTGTTACAAATTTAGCCGAAGTAAACGAAAACAGCTGGTTTGCTCGTTTTAATTCTCGCATTACATTGCCCGCAAAAATAGCTTGGCAAACACGATTAATGTATCGTGGTTCTAAAAATAATGCACAAAGTAATATAAAAGGAATGTTTATGGCAAATTTATCTTTTAGCAAAGATATTTTAAAAGAAAAAGCATCATTAGTATTAAATGTAAGCGATTTATTCAATTCTCGCAAGCGTGAAAGCACTACGTATTATGGCGGAATAGAAAATCCATCAACAATAGCAAACGGAACTTTTCAATGGAGAGAGCGACAAATTTCGTTGAGTTTTACGTATCGTTTTAATCAAAAGAAGAAAAGAGAAAATAGGCAAAACAATGAAGGTGATTCAGAATTTAATGGATAATTTTTTTTGGGCGTTCGAGCGGGCTTTCATTACTCGCTTTTTAGTTTGGTGCAAAAAAGCACCAAACTAAAAGAGCTCAAACATGCCATTCAATCCCTAACGCAATTCTTAGTTTTTTAATGATTTTTATCAATTCGAGGACAGACCTCACAAGTTTCTAAAACCTGTGAGGTCTAAATATTCAAATAAATTATCAGCTTAAAAAACTTAGAGCCTGTTTAAATTTCATTTTTAAAAAAAATGTAACAGAAAAACAAAAAACCGCATCCGTCAAACTGATTTGCAGTAGTTCTCCTTTTTTTTGATGATTCTTGTCAATTCGAGTGATTTTAATGACTAAAAGGAATTAAAATTGTATCGAGAATTTGAATTGTTTTATGTTGATGAATTTTATACAAAAAAGTTCTCGATACAATTTTTTTGAAGAAAAAAAATCACTCGAACTGACAGTTTATTTAATTTTTAAACAAGCTCTTAGTGAAAAAACAAATTTTTAGTAAAACTGCCTAGCCCCGATTGAAGCTTTGTTTGAGCTCTTTTTTATTTTTCTTTTCAAAAAAATAAAAAAAGCGAGTGCAGAAAGCGGGAAAATTGCTTCAAATAAAATACTACGTACAACAAAAAGCTCGTTCAAATAAATGAACGAGCTTTTATGTATATATTTCCTAAGGAAAAGCTTAGTTACCTTGAGCGGCTTTTTTAGCTTCTTTTTTCAATTTCAAGTTTTCTAAAATTGTTCCACCAATCCAATAAGGAACAACAAATGTTAATAAGAAAATTAACAACCAAAAACCAGTTGTAAAAATAAACATGAATAATACTAATCCTGAAAATTGTGAAAAATCTAACATTTGTTTTCTGTAATAATTGTTATAGAGCAAAATTAGAACTATTTTTCTTTTTATCCAATAAAATATGACAAAAATCACTACTAAAACCTATAAGAATTTGTAAATTTGGAGGTAAGTTAAATTATATTCTTTTAAATAATTTTAAAATGGCAAAGTACAGAATTGAAAAAGATACCATGGGAAATGTTGAAGTTCCTGCGGATAAATATTGGGGAGCGCAAACAGAGCGTTCTCGTAACAACTTTAAAATAGGTCCTGCTGGCTCAATGCCTTTAGAGATTGTATATGGTTTTGCGTATCTTAAAAAAGCTGCAGCATATACAAATGCAGAATTAGGTGTTTTAGCAATCGAAAAAAGAGATTTAATTGCACAAGTTTGTGATGAAATTTTAGCAAGTAAACATGATGATCAATTTCCGTTAGTAATTTGGCAAACAGGTTCTGGTACGCAAAGTAACATGAACTGTAACGAAGTAATTGCTAACAGAGCTCACGAAATTGCAGGTAAAGTTATTGGTGAAGGTGAAAAAACTATTCAACCAAATGATGATGTAAACAAATCGCAATCATCAAACGATACTTTTCCTACAGGAATGCACATTGCTGCTTACAAGAAAATTGTAGAAGTTACCATTCCTGGAGTTGAACAATTACGTGATACTTTACAAGCAAAATCAGAAGCGTTTAAAGACGTTGTAAAAATTGGACGTACGCATTTAATGGATGCTACTCCCCTAACTTTAGGTCAAGAATTTTCTGGTTATGTAGCACAATTAAACTTCGGATTAAAAGCTTTAAAAAATTCTTTAGAGCATTTATCGCAATTAGCTTTAGGTGGAACTGCTGTTGGTACAGGGTTGAATACTCCAGCTGGTTACGATGTTTTAGTTGCTAAATATATTGCTGAATTTACAGGTTTACCTTTTATTACTGCCGAAAACAAATTTGAAGCTTTAGCGGCTCATGATGCTTTTGTTGAAACTCATGGTTCTTTAAAGCAATTAGCGGTTTCTATCAATAAAATAGCCAACGATATTCGTATGATGGCTTCTGGTCCTCGTTCTGGTATTGGTGAATTAATTATTCCTGCAAACGAACCAGGTTCTTCTATTATGCCTGGAAAAGTAAATCCTACGCAAGCAGAAGCAATTACTATGGTTTGTGCGCAAGTTATGGGTAATGATGTTGCTGTTACTATTGGTGGTACGCAAGGTCATTACGAATTAAACGTTTTTAAACCAATGATGGCGAAAAATGTATTAGAATCTGCTCAATTAATTGGAGATGCTTGTGTATCTTTCGATGTAAATTGTGCGGCTGGTATTGAGCCAAATCATACTAGAATTACTGAATTAGTAAACAATTCTTTAATGTTAGTTACTGCATTAAATACAAAAATCGGATATTATAAAGCTGCTGAAATTGCAAATACTGCACACGAAAACGGAACTACTTTAAAAACTGAAGCTGTTCGTTTAGGTTATGTAACTGAAGCTGAATATGACGAATGGGTAAAACCTGAAGAAATGATTGGTGCTTTAAAATAAGCTTTTTTTTATTAGATATAAATGTCATGCTGAATTTATTTCAGCATCGCATTAACAGAAGAACTACAGCAAATCAGGATGCGAACCTAAAATAAATTAAGGTTGACGGATGTGATGTTTTTTTTCAGATAAAATTTAAACAAGCTCTTATTAAACTTAAAAAAATCCCTACAATTTATAATTGTAGGGATTTTTGTTTTTTAAATCTTATTTTTGCCCCCGCTATAAAAACAGCTAGTACTCATTTTCAACCATTCATTTTTAAAATAAAACATACAAAATGCAAGTAACAAAACTAAATTCAGAAAGTATATTACCGCTTACCTGCTCACGCTCAGGGTCGTGTTGTTTTGGAAAAGATGTAATGCTGAATCCGTGGGAATTATTTAGTTTTAGTCAAGAGAAAAAAATTACAACAAAAAAATTCAGAAATCTTTATACCGAATTTGGCGGTATCCAATTACTTTTTGATGGAAAAACCGATAAAAAAGGACAGAAATCATGTAGCCAATATTTAGACAATGCTGGTTGTAGCGTACATCTTGGGCGTCCGTTAGCGTGTCGTTTATATCCGTTAGGTCGTCAAGTACAATTTGAAAAAGCCGAATATATTTACGAAGGAAATGCTTTTCCGTGCTTAACAGATTGTGCTGAAGTATTAGACTTACCTAAACTTAGTGTAGGCGAATATTTAAAAGGACAAAAAGCAGGAGAATATGAAAAAGCACTAGATGCTTATTTAATGGTGATGCAAAACATTGCTGATATTGGTTTTGAACTACTTTTAGATTCAGGATTATCAGCTTCTGGTGACACAAAAACACTGGCTGCTTGGAGAGAAATCGGTAACGAAAACCCGCAAGTATTAGCAGAAAGAATCGGTAAAAAATGGCTAGATTATTTAATGATTCCAAATATAACAAATCACGAAAATAATCCTGTTACTTTCGCTCAAAAACACAACGATTTTCTACTTTTAAAAGCACAAGAAGAGTTCGGAAGCCTACAAACATTTGAAGAACTTCATCAGGCTTCGGTTTTAATAATTGCCGTAGCTTTGCATTTATCAAGAGGTTTAAGAGCCGATACAAAAGGATTATCCGAACATTGGATTGAAACTGCTAAAAGTCACGGAGCTAAAGAATAATACTTAAATATTTTACTTTTTTTTATTAATTAAATATGCTAAATCACTTAAATTAGGCAGTGATTTTTGCCCCCTAAAACCAAAAATAATGAACGAACACGAAAAACATATGAGTGAAGCTGTTAAAGCCGCTTTAAAAGGAATGAGTAACAATGAAGGTGGTCCTTTTGGCTGTATCGTAGTAAAAGACGGTGTGGTTATTGGTAGCGGAAATAATAAGGTTACTTCGACCAACGACCCAACAGCTCACGCCGAAGTTACAGCAATTAGAGATGCCTGTAAAAACCTTGGTTCTTTTCAATTAGACGGTTGTATTATTTACACTTCTTGCGAGCCTTGCCCGATGTGTTTAGGCGCAATTTACTGGGCAAGACCAGACAAAGTGTACTACGGATGTGACCAGCAAGATGCCGCAAATATTGGTTTTGACGATGCTTTTATTTACAAAGAAATTGCATTACCTTACGAAAAGCGTAGCATTTCTTTTGAGCAAATAGGGCAAAAAATTGCCTTAGAGCCGTTTGAAAAATGGACAGAAAAACAAGATAAAGTTGAATATTAATATCAAAATCCTAAGTTTATAGCTTAGGATTTTTTTTTGAAGCTATTTCCCGCTTTCCGCACTCGCTCTTTTTGTTTGAAAAAAACAAAAAGGAGCTCAAACAAAGCTTCAATCGGGGCTAGGGGTTTTTGCTTATATCATTATTATTAGTAAGTTTTTAATTAAGCATATTATATATTTAGACCTCACAGGTTTTAGAAACCTGTAAGGTCTGGCTAACGTATCAACCCCTTGTTTCTTACAAATTATTCTGATATTTAGACTATCATAAAAACTAGCAAAACCCGTATCTTTATCTTTTTAAACACAAATTTTCAAGCAAAACAACAGATGACATCAGAAAAAAATATTAAATCCTATAAATCGGGATATTTCCCTGTTTCTCACGGACACGAACTTTATTTTGAATTATATGGAAATCCAAAAGGGATTCCTGTAATTTTTTTACACGGTGGTCCAGGAGCTGGTTTTGGCGATAAAGACAAGCAATTTTTTGACCCAGAACGCTATAATGTACTTTTTTTCGACCAACGAGGAACTTCAAAAAGTAAGCCTTTTGGAAGCATCGAAAACAATACAACACAACTTCTTTTACAAGATATTAATGCTTTATTAGATTATGTAAATTTTGATAAAGTCTATGTTTTTGGCGGTTCTTGGGGAAGCACACTTTCGCTTGTCTATGCAATTCATCATCCAGAGCGCGTTTTAGGATTGATTATTCGAGGAATTTGGTTGGCAAATACATATGCTTTTGACCATTATATTGGCGGTGGAATTAAAGAGTTTTTTCCTGATGTTTGGAATCGTTTTAATAAATTAGTTCCTAAAGGCGAAAACCCTGTGGATTATTATTTAAAAATGATGACCTGCGATGATGAAGAAATCAGCAATAAATATGCCTATGAATGGGCATATTACGAAATGTCATTTTACACTATCAATAAAATTACCGATACCGAAGAAGTTTTAAAAACATTTTCGTACAAATCAATGGCGATTTTAGAAGCGCATTATATCAAAAATAATTGTTTTATTTCGGAAGATTTTATCATGAATAATATTGATAAAATAAAAGATATTAAAACGGCAATTGTTCACGGACGCTACGATTTTATTTGTACGCCAGTTCAAGCTTTCAGATTGCACGATGCGTTAAATAATTCGAAATTAAATATTGAAAATGCAGGACATTCTTCTTCGGATGAACAAAATAAAATCGCTTTAATTTCTGAATTAAAAAGAATTACTTCTTAAAGTTAAAAAACTGTCAGTTCGAGTGATTTTTTTCCTTCAAAAAAATTGTATCGAGAACTTTTGAGTATCAAAATAATAAAATAATTATCGATACAATTTTAATTCCTTTTAGTTATTAAAATCACTCGAATTGACAAAAACAAAAAAACCTCCAATTAAATTGAAGGTTTTTTTATAAATTAAGTTTATTTTTGATTATTTCGATTTTCTAAACATCAGCCAAACACCTATTAAAACAAGTGGAATACTTAATACTTGCCCTGTGTTTAAAGAGTTTAAAACCCAATCTTCTCGGCTATCAACTTGTGCTTTTTTCAAAAATTCGATAAAGAAACGTAGCGACCATAAAACAACCATAAACAATCCGAATAAAAATCCTTCTTGCTTCTTTTTATCTGTTTTCCAATAAAAATGCCACAAAGCAAAAAACAAGGCTAAATAACTAAACGCTTCATATAATTGCGTTGGATGACACGCCACAGTTTCACCTGCTCTTTTAAAAATAACGCCGAAAGTGCTTCCTGTTGGTTTTCCGTAAATTTCCGAATTAAAAAAGTTCCCTAATCGAATGAAAAAACCTGCCAAAGCAACAATAATTCCTAATCTATCTAAAATAAATAACCAAGATTTTTGCAAATGTTTTTTAGCATAAAAATACAAAGCTATCGGAATACCAATGGCCGCGCCATGACTTGCAAAACCTGTGAAACCTGTAAATCTCCAGCCTTTTATCAAGCCAAATAATGTAGAAGCGCCTTCTTGCTCTTTCATCGGTAAAAATATCTCTAATAAATGATGTTGATAATAATCCCAGCTATAAAAAAACACATCTCCCAAACGCATTCCGACCAACATCGAAACAAAAACGTACATAAATAATGGGTCTAATTTTTCGACAGCAATATTATCATTTATAAAAATTTTCTTCATTAAATGAAGCCCTAATACAAATACAGCTACAAACATTAAGCTATACCAACGAATACCGAAGCTACCTATTTTTATAATTTCAGGATCTAAATCCCATACGATGGATAAAAAATTCATGTATTATTTTATTTTATGTCATTAAATTAAAACGACTATTATTTATTTTCTTTTTTTGACACAGACTTTTCTGGCACAGGGTCATACCCGCTTCCTCCCCACGGATGACAGCTAAAAATTCTTTTCAAAGCCAAGTAACCGCCATAAAATACGCCGTGTTTTTGCAAGGCTTCAATGGTGTAACCCGAACAGGTTGGCGAATATCGGCAACTAGCCGGTGTAAATGGTGAAATTGCTGTTTGATAAAACCGCACCAAAAGTATAAACGGATATGTTAAAATTTTTTTCAACTATTAATTAATTAATTGATTGAAAAACTTGTTCCGTCTTTTCCATCTTTTAGCTGAACACCTAAGGCTAATAATTCATCACGAATTTGGTCAGATAATGCCCAATCTTTGTTTTCACGTGCTTCTTTTCGTAGCTTAATTAACAATTCGACAACGCCGTTTACTTTATCCGAAGAAGCTCCTTGTGTTACTTGATTCATCAATCCTAAAACATCAAAAACAAAAGCGTTTAGAGTGGTTGTAAATTCTAATAAATCAGCCTGGGTTAAACTAGCATTATTTTCTTTTATTTGATTGATTGTTTTTACCGCTTCGAATAAATGAGAAATTAATACAGGCGTATTAAAATCGTCATTCATGGCGTTATAACAGTCTTTTTTCCATTTCTGAACATCAAAAGTAGAAGAACTTCCTGCTTCAATTTTTTCTAAGAAGTTTACCGCTTCCATTAATTTTGAATGTCCTTTTTCTGATGCTTCTAAGGCTTCACCTGAAAAATCTAGGATACTTCTGTAATTGGCTTGCATATTAAAAAAACGAACCACACTTGCCGAAAATGCCTTTGGTAAAACGTCATTTTCTCCTGTTAAAATTTCGTTAGGTAAAATAAAATTACCTGTTGATTTTGCCATTTTCTGGCTATTTAACAACAACATATTGGTGTGCATCCAATAATTTACAGGCGTAACACCGCTACAAGTTTGCGATTGTGCTATTTCACATTCATGATGTGGGAATTTTAAGTCCATTCCACCACCGTGAATATCAAATTTCTCACCTAAATACTTGGTACTCATCACAGAACACTCTAAATGCCAACCTGGAAAACCATCACTCCAAGGCGAAGGCCAACGCATTATATGGCGCTCATCGGCTTTTTTCCAAAGTGCAAAATCTTGTGGATTTTTTTTATCAGACTGCCCATCTAAAACACGGGTATTATGAATGGCATCTTCAATATTTCGTCCTGAAAGGATTCCGTAATTACCAGTTTCATTATATTTTAACACATCAAAATACACCGAACCATTTATTTCATAAGCAAAACCTTTTTCGATAATTTCCTTAATCATTTCAATTTGCTCTACAATATGCCCAGTTGCCGTTGGCTCAATACTCGGTGGTAAAAAATTGTAGTTTTTTAAAACATCATGAAAATCAACGGTGTACTTTTGAACCACTTCCATCGGTTCAATTTCTTCTAAACGTGCTTTTTTAGAAATTCTATCTTCACCCTCATCGGCATCATTTTCTAAATGCCCTGCATCGGTAATATTACGTACATAACGCACTTTATATCCCAAATGCAATAAATAACGATACACCACATCGAAAAACATAAACGTTCGTACATTTCCTAAATGGGCGTTGCTATAAACCGTAGGTCCACACACATACATACCTACATATCCGTCGTTTACAGTTTTAAAAAGCTCTTTACTTTTTGATAAAGAGTTATATACTTTTAATTGGTTTTCTTGATATAATTTCATACAAAAATGACTATTAATAAACGCTAAAGATAAGTAAAAGATAGCTATCATTATTAAAAATAATGAATTGGAATTTTAGTGAAATTTACGTTAAAAAATAAAACCTATTTTAATGAAGTTATTCATTGAATGAATCTGATAAATTTTCTAACATCGTTTTTTATTACCTTAAATATGATACTTTTTTAACTTCCGTGTATTTTGCTTTGTATTTATATGTAATTTTACGCTCTTATTTCGTTTTTACTTTATATAATTGTTAGCTAACAGATGAATCAAACTATATGAAACTAGGGAAGAAAATAATTAAATGGATTTTATCTTTTTTATTAATTCCAATAACATATATAATTATTTCTTTAATTCTATCTTCAATAACAGTTAACAGAATTCTGAATAATGAAAGTGCTGAAAAACTGATTTATTTAAATACAAATGGAGTTCATTTAGATATTGTAATTCCAATAGAAAATATTGATAGCTTAGTATTATCAGGAATAAAACACGAAAAAAGTGAAAAATATTTATCTTTTGGCTGGGGAGATGGAAATTTTTATATCAACACACCAACTTTGAGCGATTTAACTTTTAGCAATGCTTTTAGAGCATTATTTTTGAAAAGTTCAACATTAATGCACGTAACTCGCTATAAACAGAAACGTTCAGATTGGATTGAAATAAAAGTAAATCACTCTGAATTACAAAAATTAAACAGTTATTTACTCAATACATTTGAAATTAATGAAAACGGTATGAAAATGATTCTTGAAAACAAAGGGTATTCATCAAGAGATAATTTTTATAGATCAAAAGGAAGTTATTCCTGTTTTAAAACCTGTAACAGTTGGGTAAATATTGGATTTAAAGAAACTGGATTAAAATCTTGTTTATGGACACCTTTTGATTTTGGGCTACTAAACAAGTATCAATAAAATACGATTTACTAACACGCTATAAAATTAATTGTTAGTTTTAATTTATTTAGGAAATTAAGCCCTAAACTTACAACGATAAAAAACAAACTACGCTTTACACAAAAATAATTCTTTTTATCCAAAAAAAATATCTATAGAAAACCACTAAAAAAATATAAATGCAAAAAAACACATCATTAACTTGGGATGATTTTACCAAAGTAGAAATGCGTATTGGTACTATTATTTCTGCTGATATATTTAAAGAAGTAAAAAAACCCGCATATAAAATGCACATTGATTTTGGTGAATTTGGTATCAAAAAAACATCGGCACAAATAACCAAATTATATACGCCAGAAGAATTAATAGGAAATCAAATTGTAGCGGTTACCAACTTTCCTGAAAAACAAATAGCCAATATTATGAGCCAATGTTTAGTGCTAGGTGCTATTGGCGACAACAAAGAAGTAACGCTTATTTCTGCTGATAAAAACATTAAAAACGGCACACGAATCGGATAAATTATACATTCTCGATTACCCCCTAAATTTTAAATAATACTGTTACTTATTTAAAATAAGTACTAATTACAACAACGAATTCAAAATGTTTATTAACAATGCCAAATGTGATATTTATATAGGTAAAGCCGCAGGAAAACACTTAATTAGTGATATTCAAAACGCCAAAAAATCTATAAAAATTGTTTCCCCTTATTTATCTGCTTCTTTAGTAAAAGAGCTCATCAAATTAAAAGCTAAAAAACTAAATATTGAATTAATTACCTCCGATAATATTGAAGACTTTAAAAATGATTCCGATAAAAATATCCGTAAATTAATTGTTCAAAACAAAAAGAAAAAAGGGCTTTCAGCCAAAAGATGGCAGGCAATTTCTCAAATAATAATATTCAGTATTATTGGGGTACTAATGACCATGCTCTTTGCCTTTTATGAAACCGAAAATCCCCTAATTTCAATTGGTTTTATTCCCGTAATAATACTCTGTTTTGTTTACAGATCTTTTAGCAAAAAAATTACGCTAAAAAACACGTATCGCTACTCACAACTGTTCCCTTTTAAAGTGTATATATCACCTTATAAATCAAAATTAAGCGATTCTTTCATCCATAGTAAAATTTATATAATTGATGATAAAATAGCCTATGTAGGTTCGTTAAATTTTACTGTTAGTGGTTTAAAAAACAACTACGAAACAAGTGTTCGAACCAAAGATTCTAGCGCTATCAAAGAAATTAAAAAAGAGTTTAATCAGTTATTTCATCATGCTAATTTGCACGAAAAAGACATTCAACTTTGGGGTGCCGAATTATATGAAAATAAAACGACTAAAAACAATCCTAAAAAAACAGCTTAAATAACCAATACTTATGAAAAAAATATTTTTATCCGTAGTAGCCGCCGCTACATTTCTAACTTCTTGTAAAGAAGAAAAACAAACAAATACTCAAGCAGTAAATCAGCAAAAAATAACAAATGTAAAAAACACCGCGTTTAACACATTATTAAACCAATATAACGAAGGGAAGTTAAAATTAAACCCAATTAACGCTACAAATGCAGGCGATAATCGTTTTAATGACCAATTTCCAAATACTTTGTCGGAAGCATATCAACAAAAAAACACGGCTTTTTATACCGATTTTAAAACAAAATTAACCAAGTTTAAAGATACTGATTTATCGGAAAGTGAGCAAATGAGTAAGGCTGTTTTAGCCTGGGATTGTGATATGGCACTAGCACAAAACAGCTTTAAAAACGATGCCTTAATGCCCATAAACCAAATGTGGACTATTAACTTAACCATGGGAACTTTTGGTAGTGGTAGCGGTGCACAGCCTTTTAAAACCGTTAAAGATTATCAAAATTGGTTAGGCAGATTAGACGGTTATTACAACTGGCTAGAAACGGCTATTAAAAACATGCAGCAAGGAATTAAAGAGGGTTATGTATTGCCAGCATCTTTAATTAAAAAAGTAATTCCGCAGTTTAAAACATTAGCTCAAGCAACAACAACCGAGCATTTATTTTATACGCCTATAAGCAATTTTCCTTCGGATTTTTCAGATGATGATAAAAAAAAACTAACCAAATCGTACACAAATATGTTGGAGGCAAAATTAATTCCTTCCTTCAAATTAATGCACACATTTTTACAAACCGATTATTTAAAAGCAGGTAGAAAAACAAGCGGAATTGATGCTATTCCTAACGGAAAAGCCTATTATGCCCACGCCATAAAAAATTATACGACCACACAAATGACCGCCGATCAAATTCATCAATTAGGTTTAAGTGAAGTTGCCCGTATTTTATCTGAAATGGAAAAAATAAAAGAGCAAGTAGGTTTTAAAGGAAGTTTAAAAGAATTTTTTGACGACGTTCGTAGCAATAAAAAATTAATGCCCTACACAACGCCAAAACAAATTATCGATAATTTTAATGCCATTCATGCCAAAATGAAACCGCAATTAAAAAAATTATTTGGTAACAAACCTAAAACACCATTTGTTGTAAAACAAACCGAAAAATTCAGAGAAGCATCAGCAAGTGCCGAATATAACGCAGGCTCTTTAGACGGAACACGTCCTGGCGTTTTTTACACACCAATTCCTGACGCTACAAAATACAACGTATTTTCAGACGAAGCTTTATTTTTACACGAAGCAATTCCTGGGCATCATTATCAAATTTCATTGACCCAAGAAAACCAAGATTTGCCCGAGTTCAGAAAAACCTTATGGTACAGCGCCTACGGTGAAGGCTGGGCTTTATACACCGAAAACCTAGGAAAAGAGCTTGGTTTATATACCGATCCTTATCAATATTTTGGGATGTTAGGCATGGAAATGCACCGAGCAATTCGCTTGGTTGTCGATACCGGAATGCACACCAAAGGCTGGAGTCGTGAAAAAGCAATTCAATATTCATTAGATAACGAAGCCGAAGGCGAAGCGAGTATTATTTCAGAAATTGAGCGCTATATGGCAAACCCAGGGCAAGCGTTATCGTATAAAATTGGGCAGTTAAAAATCAGAGAATTAAGAGCCAAAGCAAAGCAAGAATTAGGCGCTAAATTTGATATTCGTGAGTTTCATAATCAAGTTTTAGAAACGGGTTGTATTCCGTTGGCGCTACTTGAAAATAAAATTAACAAATGGATTATTGTGACTAAATAAAAGCATAATTACCTCCTTTTTTATTCAAAATCTAAACCTCTTCATCTATATTATGAAGAGGTTTTTTTTGGAGCTATTTCCCGCTTTCCGCACTCGCTCTTTTTATTTTTTTAAAAGAAAAAATAAAAAGGAGCTCAAACAATTGCTACAATCGGGGCTAGAAATTTCTGCTAGTATTTAAAATAAAAAAAAGTTGATTATATTCGTTATTTAAGTTTCATAAAACTAAAAAACAAAGAACAGTATGACAAAAGTATTAATTACAGGAGGCACAGGTTTGGTGGGCAAACAACTGCAACAGGTTTTTAAAGAACTTAATATTGATGTGGCAATACTTAGCCGAAACCCTAAAAAAGAAAATGAATTTAAATGGGATATTTCAAAAAAATATATCGATAAAAAAGCTTTTGAAAACGTTACACATATTATTCATTTGGCAGGTGCAGGAATTGCCGATAAACGCTGGACAATCCAACGAAAAGAAATAATAATAAACAGCCGAGTAGCGTCTGCTAATTTACTTTTTAATAGCGTTAAAGAATTAAATATTCCGCTAAAAGGTTTTATTTCAGCTTCAGGAATTGGCTATTATGGCGCTGTTACTTCAGGGCAAGTTTTTACAGAAACTGATGCTCCTCAAAACGATTTTATATCAAAAGTTTGTGTTGAATGGGAAAAATCGGCAAATCAATTTAATACATTAAATATTCCTGTAACTATTTTAAGAACTGGCGTAGTACTTAGTAAATTTGGTGGCGCTTTATCAAAAATAAATACCCCTTTATTTTTAGCATCTTTAGGAAATGGCACGCAATATATGCCATGGATTCATATAGATGACTTATGTAATTTATATGTAAAAGCGACACAAAAAAATGAGTTTACAGGTATTTATAATGCCGTAGCTCCCGAACATCAAACCAATAAAAGTTTTACAAAAACACTTGGTAAAACTATAAAAAAACCGATGTTATTTTTAAATGCTCCTGCTTTTGTATTGAAATTTATTTTAGGCGAAATGGCGTGTATTTTATTAAAAGGAAGCCGAGTTTCTGCTAAAAAAACAGCTAAAAAATATGCGTTTAAATACCCTGATTTAAAATCGGCTCTATTTGCTATTTATCAAAAAAATAAATAGATTATCCTGTTTAAATTTCATCTAAAAAAAATTATAACAGAAAAATAAGAAACTGCATCCGTCAACCTGAATTTATTTCAGGTTCGCATCCTGATTTACCGTAGCTTTCCTGTTGATGTGATGCTACAATAAATTCAGCATGACATTTATCTATTTTAAAGAACACTTTCTTTAAAATTTAAACAGGCTCTTAAAAAAATAAAGACGCGATAAATCGCGTCTCT
Source organism: Tenacibaculum dicentrarchi (assembly GCF_964036635.1). NCBI lineage: Bacteria > Pseudomonadati > Bacteroidota > Flavobacteriia > Flavobacteriales > Flavobacteriaceae > Tenacibaculum > Tenacibaculum dicentrarchi. The sequence continues at coordinate 907,614 of NZ_OZ038524.1, read as the reverse complement.
ACATTATATTTAGGTTGATAAGTTATTTCTAAAAATCTTGATTTACATCCCAAGATTCTAAAATTTCTTTTAGTGTTTTAATAAACATTCCTCCTAAAGCACCATTTACAACTCGGTGATCGTACGAATGACATACAATCATTTTTTGACGAATCCCGATAAAATCGCCTTCTGGAGTTTCAATAACTGCAGGTTTTTTAACAATCGCTCCTAAGGCTAAAATTGCTACTTGTGGCTGATTAATAATTGGTGTTCCGGTAATGCTTCCAAAACTTCCTACGTTTGTAACCGTGTAAGTTCCGCCCTGAATATCGTCTGGTTTTAACTTATTTCCACGAGCTCTAACCGCCAAATCGTTTACCTGTTTGGTAACACCTACTAAACTTAATTGGTCGGCGTTTTTAATAACTGGCACAATTAAATTTCCGTCAGGCAAGGCTGCTGCCATTCCTAAGTTAATATTTCCTCTTTTGATAATTTTATCGCCATCGACAGCAATATTTATCATCGGATGTTTCTTAATTGTTTGCGCTACCGCTTGCATAAAAATTGGCGTAAATGTTAATTTTTCACCCTCTCTTTTTTGATATGCGTTTTTAACTTTATTTCTCCAAGTAACAATATTTGTTACATCTATTTCAATAAACGACTGTACATGTGCCGATGTTTTTACCGAATCAACCATGTGTTTTGCTACTAATTTACCCATACGAGTCATATCAATAATTTCATCTTGACCCGACAAAGTAACTGGTGCCGATTTTACTGCAGCTTTTGGTTTTTCAACCTTAATAGCAGGAGCAGCAACAGGTTCAGTAGTAATTTCTGGTTTATTTTTACGGTTTTTTATATGTGATAAGATATCCGCTTTTGTAACACGTCCTTCTTTTCCTGTTCCTTTAACAGTTTCTAATTCTTCAAAAGAAATTCCTTCTTCTTTTGCGATATTTTTAACTAATGGCGAGTAAAAACGATCGCTTGACGATGTATCAATTACACCCGATACTTCATTTTTAATTACCGAAGCCTCTTCAATTGTTTTTTCAACAGCTACAACAGCCGCTTTTACAGCATCCGTTTTAGGTGTTTGCTCACTATCATCTCCTACTGTTTCAATAATCGCAATTGTTTGCCCTACTTGAATAACAGTATCTTTGTCAAATAAAATTTCAACCAAAGTTCCTTCAACCTCACTAGGCACTTCGCTATCTACTTTATCTGTAGCTACTTCAACAACCGTATCATCAATATCAATAGTATCTCCAATTTCTTTAACCCAAGATGTAATAGTTGCTTCTGCAACACTTTCGCCCATTTTAGGTAATTTCAATTCGTATCTAGCCATAGTATAAGTTTTTTTTAAGGTGTGCAAAGTTACTAAAAATCGATCATTTTTTTATGATTTTCGTCATTTAAAAAACAGCAAATCCCCTAAGTCATTAAATAATTCACAATTATAACGCTATAAAACAATTTAGATTGAGTAAAACTAACCAAAAATAACGTTTAACTGAGCTTTTCACAAAATAATGTATTTCTATTTAAAATAATAGTTACCTTATACCCAATTTTTAGGAGTCGCTAAAACTGCTAATAATTTAGCTTCTTCGCTTCCTTGTTCTGGGTGATGGTTATATTTCCACTGAACAACCGGCGGTAAACTCATTAAAATACTTTCAATACGTCCGTTTGTTTTTAGCCCAAATAAAGTTCCTCTATCGTGTACTAAATTAAATTCTACATAGCGTCCTCTTCGTACTTCTTGCCAGTCTTTCTGCTGCTTATTATAGGCGATATCTTTTCTTTTTTCAACAATTGGCACATATGATTCTAAGAAACTATTTCCTATTTGGGTTACAAAATTATACCTATCAGTAATTGAAAACTCAGGAGTTTCTTTTAAATAATCAAAAAATAAACCACCAATTCCACGAGCTTCTTCTCGGTGAGTGTTCCAAAAATAAGTATCGCAGGTTTGCTTAAACTTCGGATAAAAATCAGGGTGATGTTTATCGCAGGCTGTTTTACAAACGCTATGAAAATGCGTTGCATCTTGTTCAAATAAATAATAAGGTGTTAAATCTTGACCGCCGCCAAACCATTGCGTAACGATATTTCCTTTTTCATCATACATTTCAAAATAACGCCAATTTGCGTGTACCGTTGGCACTAATGGGTTCTTCGGATGTAAAACTAAGCTTAATCCGCAGGCAAAAAAATCACCATTTTCAACGCCAAATTGTTTGCGTAATGCTTCTGGTAACTCGCCAAAAACTTTTGAAATATTAACACCTCCTTTTTCAAAAATAGCGCCATTTTCAATAACACGAGTTCTTCCACCACCACCTTCGGCACGTTTCCAGTTGTCTTCTTGAAACTTTGCACTTCCATCAACCTGTTCTAGTTTTGAGGTTATCGTGTCTTGTAATTCTTGTATATATGCGTAAAACTGATCTTTCATGTTTTAATTCTTTCTTCTCTTAATTCTTATCTATTTGGTAAATCCTCCTGCAAAAATACCTATTCTGATGCTTTTTTTAATTGAATTTTTTTAATAGTTTCTGTTGTTGCAGCAGTTACCGATAGCGGTAAAACTAATAATACGCCTATAAACGGCACTAATAAAAATAAGATAAATACCAACCCATTTCCTACCGCTGTTCCTTTATTTTCTTTTACAAACTCAACACTTTCTTTGTATTTAAAATGACGTTCTAAGGTGTAATCCATATTACCAAAACCTGCATAATAGGCTTGTATCAAAAATAATAATGCGGTTGAAAACAATCCTATTACAGGTATTAAACTTAGCAATAAAACAGGAATCGTTACAAGTAATTCACGCAGTAAATTTCGAGTATTTATTCGAATTCCTCTTATTAACTGCTCTTGAAAAGATGTTTTTCGGTGGCTGTGATTTCCGCCAGTTAAATACGCTTCAATTTTTTCTGATACAGGGCTCATAAACGGTGCCGATAATGCCATAACAATATGTTTGTAAAGTATTAAGCCGATAAGTAAAATTGATAATCCGCTTAAGAAAGTACTGATTACCTCAAAGGTTTGTTTGCCAAAATCCCATTTCCAAAAATTAGCGATATAATGCCCTAGATCATCTGAAAAAGTATAAGCTGAACTTGCAATTATAATAGCGGTAAAAACACTTATTAATATCGGAATTATAAAATAATTCCATAATTTTAATTTTGATATTAATTGAAAAGCCCCGAAATAAGCTTTTATTGCTTGTAGTATATTTTTAATCATTTTTATTATTTTAACTAAAATAAAAACCTCTTTCCAATAAAAGAAAGAGGTTTTTAAATATTTTTACTATATTTTCAATGTATTCTTAAAGTAAAATCAGAATTTATTTGATTACCGCTTTAATAAAATTATCTAATTCTTGTTCGTTAATTTTATTAACTTCATCCCATCCCATCTTTTTGGTTGGCGATAAAGCACCTCTTTTAAAGTCTAGAATTCGTTTTTTATCGGTAATTAAATATGCCGACGGATAATCTAACTTATGAATAAAACCTGCTACTTTTAAAGAAGATCTATTTTCTAGTTTTTCGGTAGAAGGAACTAAAAAGATTCTTTTATCAAGTTTTTCTGCCATTCTAGCAACACCTTTTTCTAAATCTGAAAAAAGCATGATAAATTTTACTTTACCGTCATACTTTTCTACCATTTTATTCAGTGCAGGAATTTCTCCCCAACAAGGTGCACACCATGTGGCAGCAGCTAATAAAACAATAGGAATATCAATAGCTTCAGTACTTATTGTTTCTCCTTTAATTGATGTAAAATTATAATTAGAAATATATTTATCTTTAATACAATTATACACCACATCGTCTAACATTGCAACATCATTACTTCCCGTAGAAATACACTGATCAACAATATCTTTGTAATAAATTCTCTTTTGAGAAAAACCTTGCGTTGCTAGTAATAAAGTTAATATAAGTACTATTTTATTCATTTTTAATAATTTAAAAGGGGGTTACATTTTTAAACCTTATACTCTTTTACCGCATCGATAAATGCCTTTGCATTTTCAAGCGGAATATTAGGTAAAATTCCGTGCCCTAAGTTAACAATATATTTGTCTTTACCAAACTCATTTATCATTTGGTGTACCATTTTTTTAATTTCAGCTGGTGGTGATAATAGTCTAGAAGGATCAAAATTACCTTGTAACGTAATATTTCCTCCTGTTAAATAACGTGCGTTTCTAGGTGAACATGTCCAGTCAACACCTAAGGCTGAAGCATTTGAATTTGCCATTTTATCTAAAGCAAACCAACATCCTTTTCCAAAAGCAATAACTGGAGCATCGTCTTTTAATGCTTCAATTATTTGATTAATGTATTGCCATGAAAATTCATGATAATCAGTTGGTGATAACATTCCACCCCATGAGTCAAAAACTTGAACAGCATCTACCCCTGCTTTTACTTTTGCTTTTAAATAAGCAATTGTAGTCTCTGTTATTTTACTAAGCAATTGGTGTGCCAAAACTGGTTTTGTAAAACAAAATTCTTTTGCTTTATCAAAATTCTTTGATCCTTGCCCTTGTACAACGTAACATAAAATAGTCCATGGTGAACCTGCAAAACCAATTAAAGGAACTTCATCATTTAATTTTTCTTTAGTTGCTTTTATCGCCTGCATTACATAGTCTAATTCTATGTTTACATCAGGAACAACAACGGTATCTAACCCTTTTTGATCTCTAATCGGGTTTGGTAAATAAGGACCAAAATCAGGTTTCATTTGCACCTCAATATTCATCGCCTGTGGAATCACTAAAATATCAGAAAATAAAATAGCTGCATCCATTCCGTATCTGCGAATAGGTTGCACAGTAATTTCTGATGCTAATTCAGGAGTTCTACAACGCGTAAAAAAATCGTATTTCTTTTTTATTTCTTGAAATTCTGGTAAATAACGCCCAGCTTGACGCATCATCCAAACTGGCGGGCGATCTACAGTTTCTCCTTTTAATGCTCTTAAAAATAAATCGTTTTTTATCATTTTATGCTTTTTTGCTAGCTGTTCATTTTTAATTCGTTTAATGTAAAAATTAACCGATAGCTATTTTATTATTTATATTTTAGAAACCGCTTCCATTGCTTTATCAATAGCTTTTGAAACCTTTTTTATGTCTTTTTTTGTTAAAGCCGATGTTAAAAACCAAGCCTCAAACTGTGATGGCGGTAAAAATACGCCGTTTTTTATCATTGCCCAAAAGAAGGTTGCAAATTTATTGGTATCTGATGTTTGTGCTTGTTCAAAATTAGTTACCCTAACATTTGTAAAAAATGGATTAACCATAGAACCAAATCTATTTACAGTAATATCTACCCCATATTTTTTAGCTGATGCCAATAAAAGCTCTTCAATAGTTTGTGCTATTTTATCAAATTTATCATACGGATTTTGTTTCTTTAATTCAGTTAAAGTAGCAATACCTCCTGCCATAGCAATTGGATTTCCACTTAATGTTCCTGCCTGATACATTCCTCCTAAGGGTGCAACTTCTTGCATAATTTCGTTACGAGCTCCGTAAGCTCCTACTGGGAAACCACCACCGATTACCTTTCCTAAACACGTAATATCCGCTTCTACTCCTAATAATTCTTGTGCACCACCAAATTTAGAACGGAAACCTGTCATAACCTCATCAACAATTAATAAAGCTCCTTTAGATTCTAAATATGATTTTAATTCCTTTAAAAAATCATTTTGAGGAATAACAACTCCCATATTACCTGCAATAGGTTCTAAAATAACCCCAGCAATATCATCATGTTCTTCAAAATGTGCTTTTACACTATCTAAATCGTTATAATTAGCAATTAAAGTATTTTTTACAGCACCATCTGGTACTCCTTTACTTCCTGGTAAACTTAAAGTAGCCAAACCAGAACCAGCAGCAACTAATAACGCATCTTGATGCCCGTGGTAGCAACCTGCAAATTTTATAATTTTATCTTTTCCTGTAAAAGCTCTAGCCAAACGGATTCCGCTTAAAACAGCTTCTGTTCCTGAATTTACAAAACGAACTTTATCCATCCCTGGAAAAGCATCACATACTATTTTTGCTAATTTAATTTCATTTTCTGTAGATGCACCAAAAGAATACCCATTTTTCAAGGCTTTTTTAATAGCTTTTTCAACTTTTTTATGACGATGTCCTAAAATCATCGGTCCGTAAGAAAGTACTAAATCTACATAGGTATTATTATCAACATCTGTAATTTTAGATCCTTTTGCTTTTTTGATAAACAACGGATTACCTCCTACTGATGAAAATGCTCTTACAGGAGAATTTACAGCCCCTACAAGATTTACCAATCCTTTTTTATATAGATTTTGTGATTTTTTAAATTCCATTTTTATAGTTTTTTTAAAATCATATTTTATAGAATTTTATATAAAATAAAAATGTATCAAAAAAGGTATAAAACTAACTTCTTTGATACAAATCTATTCTTTTTTAAAAATTCACTAAATATGACAATTCGTATTTTGTTTTATTTTCTATTCAATACTCTTGCTGCTTCTTTAGCAAAATAAGTAATAATAATATCGGCTCCTGCTCTTTTCATCGATAGTAAGCTTTCCATCATTACTTTTTCGCCATCAATCCAACCTTTTTCGGCTGCTGCTTTTACCATTGAATATTCTCCACTTACATTATAACATGCAATTGGTCGGTCAAAATTATTTTTTAAATCTCTAATGATATCTAAATAAGATAAAGCTGGCTTTACCATTAAAATATCTGCTCCTTCTTGGTCATCAAAAGTTGCTTCACGCATTCCTTCATCTCTATTAGAAGCATCCATTTGATACGTTCTTCTATCACCAAAAGAAGGTGCTGAATCTACCGCTTCTCTAAAAGGGCCATAAAATGCTGATGCGTACTTCACAGAATATCCCATAATTGGTAAGTTTGCAAAGCCAGTATTATCAAGAGATTCTCTCATCATGGCAATTGTTCCATCCATCATTCCTGACGGCGCAACCATATCTGCTCCTGCTCTTGCATGCGAAACAGTTTGTTTTGCTAGATTTACTAGAGTGGCATCGTTATCAACATCGTTATTATGAATAACACCACAATGACCGTGCGATGTATATTCACAAAAACAAACATCAGTAATTACATATAATTCAGGGTAATTCTTTTTGATAAAACGGATTGCTTGTTGCATAACTCCGTTATCATTCCACGTTTCAGTTCCTTCATTATCTTTTTCAGATGGTATTCCGAATAATAAAACAGCAGGAATATTTAATTCGACAACCTCATCCAATTCTTTAGAAATTCTATCCAAAGAAAAACGTTTGATACCAGGCATAGAGCCTATTTCGGTTTCGATATTTTCACCTTCTTCAATAAATAAAGGATACACAAAATCATCAACAGATACTTTTGTTTCTCTAACTAATCTTCTAATTCCTTCGGTTTTTCTAAGTCTTCTTGTACGAAACATAACAATATATTTTAATAAAATTAAGCGTATTTAATTTATAAATACGCTTAATTTTATTTTTTTATTCTTTTATAAAATGTGTATTTACTAATTTAACAACACTTTCTACGGTTGGTAATTTAGCAACTTGTACATTTTCGAAATATTTACGAGCTTCTTTTGCAGTACTTTCACCAATACAAAAGGCTATTTTATTTGCCTTATTTTCTTGCATATAACTTTCAACTGTTGATGGGCTATAGAATAACACACCATTTACAGTATCATCAACTTTAGATGAACTAAGAGTTGTTTTGTACGCTTCTACTTCGTTTACCGTAATTCCGCTTTCTTTTAACGTATTTGGTAAGGTATCTAAACGTAAATCACTACAAAAATAGGTTACAGATTGTCCTTTTATTTCAGTTGATAAATAAGCTGCTAATTTTGTAGCATTTCTTTCTGATTTTACGACACTTCCTATTTTTTGCTCAATTAATTTTTTGGTTCTACGCCCAACGCAATAAATATTTTTGAATTTTAATTCTTCCGAAGAAAATGAATTTGCAATTGCTTCTACCCCATTTTGACTGGTGATAATTACATTTTCAATTTCATTTTTAACTACTTTAGGAGCAATTCTGTTAAAACGAATTTTAATAAAATCACTATCTTGAACATCAATTGATGAATCAACTAATCCTTTTTGAATTTCAGATAATTTTTTAGTAGAATAAATAGCGAAGTCTTTTTCTTCTTCTACATTTTTTATCATTAATTCTTTACCTCCTTTATTGATAATATAATCGGCACAATCTTTTGCTAAAAAACGATGACGCCCAACTTTAGCATTTTTTGTTACAGATATTTTCTTTTTACCATCTTCACTTAATAATAAACCTTTAAAGTTTATTTCTTCAGTTTTAGGGTCAACGTATGCAATTGCACCAATTGGCGCAGTACAACCGCCTTCTAATAAGTTTAAAAATTCACGTTCAATACCTACACAAATTTGTGTTTCGTAATGATTTAATTGTTCACAAGCATCTCTAGAAAAATCATCATTACTCGAAACAGTAATCATAATTGCTCCTTGCGCTGGTGCAGGAATCATCCACGATAAGTTAATTGCTCCTTCTGGTCGCTTTCCTAATCTTTCTAATCCTGCGGCAGCAAAAATAGCGCCGTTCCATTGGTTATCTTCTAATTTTTGTAAACGTGTGTTTACATTTCCTCTTAAACCAACTACTTCGTGCGTAGGGTAACGGTTTAACCATTGTGCTTTTCTACGTAAACTACCTGTTGCAATAACAGCGTTTGGTTGCCCAAAAAACTCTTCATTATCTTTTAATAGTAAAATATCGTTGTAATTTGCACGTTTTAAAACAGCTCCTTGAATAATTCCTTCAGGTAAAACCGTTGGAACATCTTTTAATGAATGTACGGCAATATCAATATCACCACCTAACATAGCAAGGTCTAAATTTTTAGTAAAAACACCTGTAATTCCTAATTCGTGTAACGGCGTATCTAAATCAAGATCTCCTGTTGATTTTATTGGAACTATTTCACATTCGTACCCTAATTCCTCTAATTCTTTACGAACTTTGTTTGCTTGCCACATAGCCAATTGGCTATCTCGTGTACCTATTTTAATTGTCTTCTGCATGGATAGTTTCTAAATTTGCCCCAAACACTTTTGCCATTACCTCTATACTATTAGTGACAGAAGTTTCTTCGGTTTTTAAGTGTTTCACAAATTGTGTGGTTATTTTTTGAATAAATCTTGATGTAATTACTTCAGCTTGCGATTCGTCAAAATCTTTTATTTTTTTCTTATGAAAAGCGATTTCATCTTGTTGAATAGTTTTTAACGATTCTTTTAACGCCGTAATTGCGGGTGTAAATTTACGATGATTTAACCACTCTTTGAACTCATTTTTATAGATTTCTATAATTTTTTCTGCTACAGGTACTTCTTGCTGACGAATAGCCAATGTTTCATCTGTTATTTTTGATAATTCATCAACATTTATTAGCGTAACATTTGGTAAATCGGCAACTTCTTTCGATACGTTTGCAGGCATTGATAAATCTAAAATTAAAAGCGGTTTTTTTGTTAAAACATGTTCTCTTTTAATGGTTGCCTGAGCCGCACCTGTTGATACGATTAGCACATCGGTATTTGCGATTTCTTTAGTTAAGTTTTCGAATTTCGCATTTTGAATAGCTGGATGCTCTTTTACAAATTCAATAGCTTTTTCTTCGGTTCTATTAACTAAACGTACTGATTTATTTTGGGTATATTCCGCTAAATTTTTACAGGTATGTTTTCCCATTTTACCTAAGCCAAAAACCAACATATTTTTAGCATTATAACTTGGTAAGTTTTTAATAAGATACTGAACTGCTGCGTAAGAAACCGATGTTGTTCCCGAACTTAACTTAGTTTCATTTTTCACACGCTTACTTGCTTGCATTACGTGGTTTAATAAACGCTCAAAATACGCATTTACCGTTCCTATTTCTTTTGCTAATTTAAAAGCCTGACGTAACTGCCCAACAATTTCATAATCGCCTAGTATTTGGCTATCTAAACCTGTTCCCATTCTAAAGAGGTGGCGAATTGCTTCGTTATTCTTATAAACGTTTGATACTTCTGCAAATTCTTCAATTGCTCCGTTAGAATATTTACACAATAGACTTATTAACTGAAAAGGATGCGCTGCAAAACCTGTAATTTCGGTTCTGTTACAGGTTGACAACACAAAAATGCCATCAATTCCAATTTGTTTTGCATCTTCTAAAAGTGCTATTTGGTTTTCTTTCGAAATACTAAATTTACCTCGAATACTTGCATCAGCTTTTTTATAGCTAACACCTATATTGTATAAATTCTTGTTATGTTTATCTGTTGCCATTCAGTCTTCTTCAGTAAGGAGTCACAAAAATATAAAGATTAAATAAAAAAAAATGTCGCTCAAAGAACTTTTAATGTCGCTTGCTGTTTTTTAGTATAAAAACATCTCTAAAACACTTATAAAGTGTATTTTTGCAGTGAAATCAACTATGGAAGCCAATTCAATTTAGAGTCATTCTAAATAGATTATTTTTAATTATATTTTAGACTATGTCAAAAAACATCGCAGAAAGTACGTTTAGAGAAATCATCCTAGAAAAAGGTTTTTTTGTTTTAAAATTTCAAAATAACACTAACGAAACTGAATTTTACAAAAGAGATATTGACAACTCCTACATACAGTTACATTACTGTGTTAAAGGGAATTGCAAGTTTCATTTTAATAATACTAGCTATACATTTAACGTATTAGATAAACATGTTATCTTTTTGTATAATCCACAGCAAAACCTCCCTATAAACTTAGAAATATTACCGAAAACATCTTTGGTATCTCTTTTAATTTCTATTGAAAAATTTCATGCTTTATTTTCAAAAGAAGCCAGTTATATTCCTTTTTTAAGTGATGATAATAAGCATAAAAAATATTATGATGATACTCAAATTAGCCCAAATACCTTAATGGTTTTACAGCAAATTTTAACGGCAAAAAACCATAGCTCAATGAAAGATCTTTACATAAAAGGGAAAACATACGAATTATTAAGCCTTCATTTTGATACTGGTAAAAACACCGAAAATGAATACTGTCCTTTTTTAGTAGATGATCGAGAAATTCAAAAAATTAGACATGCAAAAGATATTATTATTGCTAAAATGAGTGAGCCCCCTACCCTACAAGAACTTGCTACCGAAGTAGGTTTAAATTTAAAAAAATTAAAAGAAGGCTTTAAACAAATATATGGCGATACCGTTTACAGTTTTCTTTTTGATTACAAAATGGAACACGCACGCAAACTTTTAGAAAGCAATAAATTTAACGTAAACGAAGTTGGTTTACAACTTGGTTATAGCACTTCTAGCCATTTTATAGCCGCTTTTAAAAAGAAATTTGGCACTACTCCAAAACAATATGTAATTTCTTTACAAGCCAATCAAAAGTAAAAAAGATGAAACAACTTACGCATTACGACATAGACAACAAGCAACAAAAATTTCCAATAACCATTGTTTGCGATGCCATACGAACCCCTGAAAACATCGGTATGTGTTTTCGTATTGCCGAGAGTTTTGGTGTTCAAAAAATATTTTTACACCAAAGTTCGCCTTCTATTCAAAATAGAAATGTAAAACGTACGGCTAGAAATACTATTTCGCAAATTGAACATGAAATTTATGATGATTTCAACCAAGTAATTAAACAATTAAAAACCGAAGGGAATACAATTATAGGTATTGAAATTGCCGATAAAAGCGTACCGCTTCAAAATTTCGATTTTACATCCGAAGAAAAAATAGTACTACTTTTAGGAAGTGAAAGAAATGGCATTGAAAATATTAATAATGTTGATGCAACTGTTGCAATCCCTATGTTTGGTAGAAACTCATCAATGAACGTAATACACAGTTTAAGCATTGCTTTATATGAAACAACAAATCAATTAAATAAAATAAAATAACATTAAATACACGGTAAATCAGATTCTTTTAAACAAACCTGCTTTACGTTAGATTGATAAAAAAATAAAAAAATGAAAGGAGCTTTATTAGTAAATTTAGGATCACCTGAAAGTACAGATCCAAAAGATGTTAAAAAATATTTAGGTGAATTTTTAATGGACGAACGCGTAATTGATGTTCCGTATTGGTTTCGTTCATTTTTAGTAAAAGGAATTATTTTAAACACTCGCCCGAAAAAATCAGCAGCAGCTTATAACAAAATTTGGTGGAAAGACGGTTCTCCTTTAATTGTTTTATCAGAAAGGTTACAAAAAAAGGTGCAAGAAAAAACTGAATATCCTGTTGCTTTAGCAATGCGATACGGTACAATGACCATTAAAAAAGGACTACAAGAATTACACGATAAAGGCGTTACCGAAGTATTATTAATTCCTCTATACCCACAATTTGCGATGGCAACAACTGAAACTATTGTTGTTTTAGCTGAAAAAATTAGAAAGGAATTTTTCCCAGAGATGAAAATTACAGATGTTCCTGCTTTTTATAAAAAACCAGAATACATAAGCGCTTTATCGAACAGTATTAAAGAGTATTTAGCCGATAAAGAATACGACCATATCTTATTTTCTTACCATGGAGTTCCTGAGCGTCATATTCGCAAATCCGACATTACAAAAAGTCATTGTAAAATAGATGGGAGTTGTTGTAACACGCCATCAAAAGCACATGAATTTTGTTATCGTCATCAATGTTTTGAAACTACAAAAAATGTAATATCAACATTAAATTTAGATGAGAATATAGTTTCAACCTCGTTTCAATCTCGTTTAGGAGTTGATCCTTGGTTACAACCTTATACTGATAGAACTATTGTAAAAAAAGCCGAAAAAGACGGTATTAAAAAACTCGCTATTGTAACACCTGCTTTTGTTTCTGATTGTTTAGAAACTTTAGAAGAAATTGCCATGGAAGGAAAAGAAGAGTTTTTAGAAGCCGGTGGTGAAGAATTCCATACAGTGCCTTGTATTAACGACAATAAACAATGGGTCAATGCTTTAGCTGATTGGATTAATAACTGGAAATGATAAAAATAAGTACGTTATTTTAAAAATATTATCTATATTCGTTATAAATTATATATAAAAAACAATGAAAAATTTTAAAAAAATTGCTGCAGGAATTGCTATTGCTGTGGTATCTGTAGGAAGTATTAGTGCTCAAAAGAAAATTGGTACTTTCGGAGGTTTAACTCAAAAAAATCTTGGGTTTAAAAAAATAAGAGTACCTTATACTGATGTTATTTCTTACAAAGGTTTTGTAAAATCAGGTAATGAAGATGAAATTAAAGATGGAAAAAAATTCTATTATTTATATGTTTGGGTTCCTGCTGTTGCTCCTGAATTAGGTGTAAGAATGGTTTCTCCTATAGGAAAAAATAAACCGAAAAATGCCATTGTATCTGCTGATTTTGAAGCAAACAAAAAATCTAAAGATTATTTTGACACCTATATTACTTTAGAGCGTTCAGATATTTTTACAAAAGGTTCTATTACCGAAAGTAAAGTTAAAAACGCAAATTGGCATACACTTGCTAAAAATGATGATAGTAGCGAAATGCCTAAATTACCTAGTGGATCTAGATATAATTCATTATTAAGATATAAAAGTGAAACAGGAAATCCTTTAAAAGCCATTACTACTGGTTTGTACAGAATTGGATTTACGACCTATAAAAAAGGAGAGGTAAAAGGTACATTTTTAGCTCAAATTGCAGCACCTATAAAATTACCAGGAGTTGTTGTTGCTAAATCTATTGCTGAATTAAAAAAGCAAATGTAATTAATTACATTAAAATCATTAAATTTGAGGTCTTAAAACAATGTTGTTTTAAGACCTCATTTTTTTTTATTATGGATTTTTTATATATAAAAGCACTACATATTATTTTTGTAGTCACTTGGTTTGCAGGATTATTTTATGTTGGACGCTTATTTATTTATCATGTAGAAGCCGAAAAAAAAGACGAAACAGCTAAGGGAATTTTACAAACGCAATACAAATTAATGACTAAGCGTTTGTGGTATATTATTACCTGGCCATCGTTATTTTTAGCTAGTTTTTTTGCTATTTGGATGCTTATAGAAAATCCTATTTATTTAGAATTACCTTGGATGCATGTTAAATTAGCATTTGTTTTAGCCTTATATTTTTATCACGGATTTTGTCATAAAATATATAAAGAACTACAGCGAGATGAAATAAACTATAGCCCTACAAAACTAAGAATACTTAACGAAGCGCCAACTGTAATTTTATTTGCTGTAGTTTTTTTAGTAGTTTTAAAAAACACGATTAGTTGGGTTTGGGGAGTTGTAGGAATTATTCTTTTTGGTGTATTATTAATGTTTGGAATTCAATTTTATAAAAAGCTAAGAGCTAAAAAATCTTGGGACAAACAAGATAAAGAATTACTTAAAAAACAGAATAAATAATTTTTTTTTGACATCAAAAAGAATTAAAAACAATATTATGAAAAAAATATTTTTAGTATTTATTAGCATTATTTTAATTAGTTCATGCGCTTCTAAAAGTGATGAAATACCAATTCCTGAAGAACTAATAAAAACCAAAGATCCTCTTATAGGCATTTGGAAATTAACCCACAAAAACACCACAGTTATAACTGATACTTGCCAAAAAAAGGACAGTTATACCTTCATTAATAATGGTCATTACATTTTTAATGATTACAATAACACCAATAATTTATGTACTAAGGATGAAAAATCATCTTACAAAGGCTATTGGAAAAATAATGAAAATAATACCTATAATTTTAAGAAAGATAAACATACAGGTAATGGTAACGATTTAAATATTAATTTTTCTGAAGATAAACAAGAATTTACTTTTCCTAGTAATGGATTAACCTACAAGAGACAGTAATTCATAAAAAAATCCGAAATTTAAAAATTTCGGATTTTTTTATCCTAATTTTATTGAATCTTCAAAAGGAATACGATTCACAATAGACCTACCTAAAGTAATCTCATCAGCATATTCTAATTCGTCGCCCACCGAAATTCCTCTAGCAATGGTAGAGATTGCTATATTACAGCCTTCTATTTGCTTATAAATATAAAAGTTTGTAGTATCGCCTTCCATAGTTGCACTCAAAGCAAAAATCAATTCTTTTACTTCGCCTTTTTTAACTTTATTTATCAAAGATGCTATTTCTAAATTTTGAGGTCCAATACCTTCAATGGGCGAAATTTTACCGCCCAAAACATGATACACCCCTCTAAATTGTGCTGTACTTTCAATAGCCATTACATCTCGAAGATCTTCAACAACACATACAACACTAGCATTTCTATTCGGGTTATTACATATTTCACACAATAGTGTATCTGAAATATTATGACATTTTTTACACGTTTTTACATCGTTTCGTAAATGCGTTAAAGCACTTGTTAAATAACTCGTATTTTCAGCGGGTTGTTTTAATAAATGTAAGACTAAACGAAGTGCCGTTCGCTTACCTATTCCTGGCAATCTACTAACCTCTTCGACTGCTTTTTCTAGTAATTTTGAAGAAAAATCCATACTGCAAATTTACAATTTTTCAAATAGCATCACTAAAATATATCAGTTTAAAAAAGTATCTTTGTTATTTACATTTAAACAAACAATTTACAATGAATTCAGAAATAAGAAACTTAGAGCCTAAAGCTGTTTGGAAGAATTTTGCCGACTTAAATGCCGTACCCCGTCCCTCTAAAAAAGAAGAAAAAATTATCCAATTTATGGTTGATTTTGGTGAAAAATTGCAATTAGAAACAATGGTCGATAAGGTTGGAAACGTAATTATTCGCAAGCCAGCTTCTTTAGGCATGGAAAACCGTAAAATGATTGTATTACAAAGTCATTTAGATATGGTACATCAAAAAAATGCTGACACTATTTTCGATTTTGATACAGAAGGAATTAAAATGTTTGTTGATGGTGATTGGGTAAGAGCTAAGGGAACTACTTTAGGTGCCGATAACGGCTTAGGAGTTGCCTCAATTATGGCTATTTTAGAATCTTCAGAAATTGCACATCCTGCTATTGAAGCTTTATTTACTATTGATGAAGAAACTGGTATGACTGGTGCAATGGGCTTAGAAGGAGGTATTTTAAAAAGTGAAATCTTATTAAATTTAGATACCGAAGATGATGATGAAATTAGTATGGGTTGTGCAGGTGGTGTAGATGTTACCGCTACAAGAACATATACTAAAGAAGCTACTCCTGAAAATACAACTGCTTTTGAAATTGCTATTACAGGCTTAAAAGGAGGACATTCAGGAATGGATATTATTAAAGGTTTAGGAAATGCCAACAAAATAATGAATCGTTTATTATTTGATGGTTTCACAAACTTTGGTTTACGTGTTGCTGATATAAACGGAGGTAGTTTACGTAACGCTATTCCTCGTGAAAGTTTTTCAACTGTAGTTGTTGATACTATCTCAAAAGAACCTTTCTTATTTGAAATTGAAAAATTAATAAATACGATTAAAGCTGAATTTTCAAAAATAGAACCTAATTTATCAATTGAATTAGAAGAAACTGAAACTCCTAAACATGTTATAGATTTAGGCGTTCAAGAAGGATTTATTAAAGCAATGTACACAGCTTTAAACGGTGTATATCGTATGAGTCCTGATATTGAAGGATTAGTAGAAACCTCTAACAATATTGCTCGTGTTACTGCTAAAGAAGGAAAAATAAGAATTGCTTGTTTAACTCGTTCTTCATCAGAAAGTAATAAATGGGATTTAGCAAACTCAATACGTTCAGCTTATGAATTAGCTGGTTTTGATGTTGAATTTTCTGGTTCGTATCCTGGTTGGTTACCTAACTTAGATTCTGAAATTTTAAAGATAGTTGAAAAATTATATATAGAATTACATAACGAACAACCTAATGTAGCGGCTTGTCATGCAGGTTTAGAATGTGGACTTTTAGGACAGAATTATCCTGAAATGGATATGATTTCTTTCGGTCCAAACATTAGAGGACCACACTCTCCTGATGAATGTGCACAGATTTCATCAACACAAAAATATTGGAAATTTTTATTAGAAATTTTAAAGAATATTCCTAGTAAAAATTAATTATCAATAAAAAACTTAAAAACCACAACAGATAACGTTGTGGTTTTTTGTTTACATTTACGCTATGAATCTTTTATCACATTTATATTTATCTGGAAATAACACCGAATTAATGATTGGTAATTTTATTGCTGACCATATTAATGGTAATAAATTTTCTCATTTTAAAGAAAATATTCAAAAAGGTATTATTTTACATCGTAAAATAGATACTTATACCGATGCGCACAAAATTGTTAGAAAAAGTAAACGAAGATTACACGAGCGTTACGGACATTACGATGGCGTAATTATTGACATTTTTTTCGACCATTTTTTAGCCAAAAACTGGACTACATATTCGGCTATTCCTTTAGATATTTATGTAAATTCTGTCTACAAATTGTTAGAAAAAAATAATTCAAGGCTTCCCGAAAAAACACAAAATTTACTCCCTAGTATGGTAAAATATAATTGGTTGTATAATTATCAATTTATCAATGGAATTCAAGAAGTTTTAAACGGAATAAACAGACGTACAAAAGGAAAATCTCAAATGAATTTAGCTTCTGAAGATTTAGCAATTCATTATCATTTATTTGAACAAGATTTTACTTTATTTTTTCAAGAATTACGTGATTTTTGTAATATACAAATTGCTGAAATATGATTTTATCAGAAACACATCAAACTCCCGTATTAGAAAAACCTATTCGATTACAAGAATACGGAACTGGAATTTTTAAAACTATTCCAACAAAATCGGGATTCAAAAAAGCAATTAAAAAAAAGTTAGTTTTTGTCGATGGTAAAATTGCAACTACGGCTCTATTTATCCATGGAAATGAAAAAATAGAATTGTATAAAATTAGCGAAGAAACCACTTTTAAACAATTTAAATTTCCTTTAGAAGTTCTTTTTGAAGATGATTATTTAGCTGTTATTTATAAACCTGCAGGTATTTTAGTTAGTGGAAATTCGTTTGCAACTATTGATAATGCACTACTGCAAAACATCAAAAAAAGCCCTTTGGAAGATGCAACACGTCCACGACCTGTGCATCGATTAGATTATCCAACAAGCGGACTTTTACTTATCGGAAAAACAAGTTCGAGCATCATCGCTTTAAATAAATTATTTGAGGATAAAAAAATTCAAAAAAAATACCATGCAATAAGTATCGGAAAAATAGAAAATAACGGAATTATTGATTTTCCTATTGATGATAAAAAAGCTCAAACATCTTATAAATTAATAAAATCAGTTATTTCTGAACGATTTAAAATATTAAACCTTGTTGAATTATCGCCCAAAACAGGAAGAAAACATCAATTAAGAAAACATTTATTAGCTATAAAAAGTCCAATTTTAGGCGATAAAGAACATTTTTTAGATGGATTTATACTAAATGGAAAAGGATTGTATTTACACGCTTCTACCCTACAATTTGAACATCCATTTACAAAAAAACAACTCATAATTACAAAAGAACTTCCGAAGAAATTCAAAAAAATATTTGGTTGTTAATTTTACTTTAAAAAATATATCTTTGCCAACATGCGAATAGATATTATTACCCTAGCACCCGATTTATTAAAAAGCCCGTTTGAACATTCAATGATGAAACGTGCCATTGACAAAGGTTTAGCCGAAATTCATTTTCATAATTTACGTGATTACGGAATTGGCTCTTACAAAAAACTAGATGACACCCAATTTGGTGGTGGCGCTGGTATGGTTTTAATGATTGAACCGATTGATGCTTGTATTTCTAAATTACAAGCTGAAAGAACATATGACGAAGTCATTTATATGACTCCAGATGCTAAAACATTAAATCAATCAATAGCAAATACGCTTTCGTTAAAAGAAAATATTATTATTTTAACAGGACATTATAAAGGTGTTGACCAACGTGTTCGTGACCGATTTATTACCAAAGAAATTTCTATTGGCGATTATGTTTTAACAGGTGGAGAATTAGCAGCTGCCATTTTATGTGATGCTGTTGTGCGTTTAATCCCTGGGGTTTTAGGTGATGAACAATCTGCTTTAACAGATTCTTTTCAAGATAATTTATTATCGCCACCAGTTTATACAAGACCCGCAGAATATGACGGAATGAAAGTTCCTGAAATATTATTATCGGGTAATTTTCCTAAAATAGAAGAATGGAGAAGCGAAAAAGCCTATAAACACACCAAAAATATACGTCCTGATTTATTAGATGAATAATTTAAAAATTATTTACACGATATAAATTTTGTTAATTACTAATTAACAAATAATTAGGTGCCAAAATATTATTAAACAAAAGTTAGTATTTTATAATTTTTTGATTAATTTTGCACGCATAAATTAACCTCTGACGATAATCGTGTACGTTGTTTTATAAAACAAAAATAAATATTATTACGATGGATTTAGTAAAGTTTGTTCAAGACGAATTTGTAACAAGAAACGAATTACCTCAATTTGCAGCTGGAGACACTATTACTGTGTACTACGAAATTAAGGAAGGAAGTAAAACTCGTACGCAGTTTTTTAGAGGTGTAGTTATTCAAAAAAGAGGTGTTGGTGCTTCTGAAACTTTTACTATCAGAAAAATGTCTGGTACTGTAGGAGTAGAACGTATCTTCCCTATTAACTTACCTGCTATTCAAAAAATTGAAGTAAATAAACAAGGTAAAGTACGTAGAGCTCGTATCTTTTACTTTAGAGACCTTACTGGTAAGAAAGCAAGAATTAAAGAAAGAAGAAGTTAGAAATAACTTTTTTATTCAACTTATAAAAAAGCGTTGTGATTTTTCACAACGCTTTTTTTGTTTTAAATATTTTATCATATCGATAATAAAGCACCCTAACTATTAACATTTTTGCATCAAAAAAATCATTTCTAATTCTTAAATTTGCAATACTTCAATAAATTAATAATAACTGTGCTTGTTTTAATAACAGCGCGTTAAAAAACTGATATATGAGCAAAATAGCAAAAATTATGTACACCAAAACGGATGAAGCTCCTGCGTTAGCTACTCGTTCGTTTTTACCGATTGTAAAAGCTTTTACAAAATCATCTGATATAGCAATAGAAACCAAAGATATTTCTTTAGCTGGGCGTATTCTTGCTAATTTTTCTGATTTCTTAACCGAAGAACAACAAGTAGAAGATGCTTTAGCTTTTTTAGGTGAATTAGCTAAAAAGCCAGAAGCAAATATTATTAAATTACCTAATATTTCGGCTTCTGTACCTCAGTTAAAAGCTGCTATTAAAGAATTACAATCATTAGGATATGCTTTACCTGATTTTCCTGAAGAAGCAAATACAGATGATGAAAAAGCTATTTTAGCTCGTTATAATAAAATTAAAGGGTCGGCGGTAAACCCTGTTTTACGTGAAGGAAACTCTGACCGTAGAGCGCCAAAAGCTGTAAAAAATTACGCTCGTAAAAACCCGCATTCAATGGGTGCATGGTCTTCATCTTCTAAAACTCATGTATCAACAATGAGTACTGGAGATTTTGCTCATACCGAAAAATCTGTAACAGTTAACAATGCTACTGATGTAAAAATTGTACATACAGATGCTACTGGAAATAAAACAACTTTAAAAGAAAAAGTTTCTTTATTAGATGGTGAAGTTATTGATGCTTCTGTCATGAATAAAAAAGCCTTATTAGCTTTTTTAGATGAACAAATTACAGATACTAAAGCACAAGGTTTATTACTTTCTTTACACATGAAAGCAACTATGATGAAGGTTTCTGACCCTATTATATTTGGTCATGCTGTACGTGTTTTCTTTAAAGATTTATTTACTAAACACAGTGCTACTTTTGAACAAATTGGTGTGGATGTAAACAACGGATTCGGAAATTTACTTAGTAATTTAGAAGAATTATCTGAAGATAAAAAAGCTGAAATTTTAGCTGATATTGAAGCTATTTATGCTAAAAATGCTGATGTAGCAATGGTAAATTCTGATAAAGGAATTACTAATTTACATGTACCTTCGGATATAATTATTGATGCTTCTATGCCTGCAATGATTCGTACTTCTGGGCAAATGTGGAATAAAGAAGGAAAACAACAAGATACAAAAGCTGTAATTCCTGATAGTTCATACGCTGGTTTATATCAAGAAACTATTGATTTCTGTAAAAAGAACGGCGCTTTTGACCCTACAACAATGGGGACTGTTCCTAATGTTGGTTTAATGGCTCAAAAAGCTGAAGAATATGGCTCGCATGACAAAACTTTTGAAATTCCTACTAACGGAACTGTTGATGTAATTAATGCTAACGGAACTGTTTTAATTTCTCATGAAGTTGAACAAGGTGATATCTGGAGAATGTGTCAAACAAAAGATGCACCTGTTAAAGACTGGGTAAAATTAGCTGTTACACGTGCTAGAGCTTCTCAAACTCCTGCTATTTTCTGGTTAGGTAAAGAAAGAGCGCATGATGCTGAAATCATCAAAAAGGTAGAGAAATATTTACAAGACCATAATACTGATGGTTTAGATATTCAAATTCTATCGCAAGTAGATGCAACTAAATACACTTTAGAAAGAGTTAAAGACGGAAAAGATACTATTTCGGTAACAGGAAATGTTTTACGTGATTATTTAACCGATTTATTCCCTATTTTAGAATTAGGAACTTCGGCAAAAATGCTTTCTATTGTTCCGTTAATGAATGGTGGTGGTTTATTTGAAACTGGTGCTGGTGGTTCTGCCCCTAAACACGTTGAACAATTAGTTAATGAAAACCATTTACGTTGGGACTCATTAGGTGAATTTTTAGCTTTAGCAGTTTCTTTAGAACATTTAGGAGAAACTAATAATAATAGTAAAGCTAAAGTTTTAGCTGAAACCTTAGATGATGCTACTGATAAATTATTAGATAACAAAAAAGGACCTTCAAGAAAAACAGGTGAATTAGATAATAGAGGTTCTCATTTTTATATAGCAATGTACTGGGCACAAGCATTAGCTGCTCAAAATAAAGATGCTGATTTAAAAGCTCAATTTACACCTATTGCTGAAAAGCTAGTAGAAAATGAAGCAGTAATTGTAAATGAATTGAATAAAGTTCAAGGAAATACAATTAATATTGGTGGGTATTACCAACCAAATGAGGATTTAACTAATGTTATTATGAAACCTAGTGAAGCTTTAAATAGTATTTTAAACGCTATTTAAGAATCATTTTTATATTTAACATAAAAAAAGCAGATGAATATTCATCTGCTTTTTAAATTTATTTAGTACAAAAATTAAAATATATTTACCTATTAATATAAACCCACCCTTTTTGTGTTTTAGAAACTCCGTGAACTACATATTTTAAGATGTAAAAATACGTACCCGCAGGTAATTTATCTTTGGAATTTACTACAAAACTACCCGTAGATTCTCCTGTCCAATCATTTTTATAATTCTCTGTATTATAAACAAGATTACCCCAACGGTTAAAAATTTCTAAACTATTGCTATCGTATTTTGTTAAGTTTCTAAAAACTAATGTTTCATTTTTTGTATCGCCATTTGGTGATATCAAAAGGTTTATATTATTTGAATCAGCAAAGCCCGATGCTAAGGTTATAATTTGATAATTATCAGGAACAAAACTATTTGATGTTACCGATCCTTCTGTTAAATTTCCTGTTATTTCGGCTGCACCGAGGTCTTCCCATTGGCTATTTATATTACTCCAACCTACAACTCTTAATTTTTCAAGACTATTTTTTGATAGCATAGCTACATCACTACGATCATTCCAGGTCAGAGTAACACTTGTATTTGATGCACCGTTTAAATCCCAAAATTCTGTTTTACTAACATTATCAATAAAGACTTGCTTACTATCTGTTAAAAAAGTTTCAGAAAAAGTTGTTGGCATATTTGGGTCTTCATAAAAATAAGCACCTAAAAAAGTGTTTTGCTTGTTTTGAATAGGTAATATCATTGGGCGCAGATTGTCGCTATCTCCAATTGGAAATATAAATTCATCAGTTCCTTTACTTCTTAGCATTGCATAACCGTTAATATGATTATTATCGTTTTCACCTGCATAAAAACGATGTTTATTAAATTCTAAAGAAATAGCTAGATTATTTTTATCTGTAACAACTTTTCCATTAATAAAACTTAATTCATTAGTAAGGGCTAGTGAACTTTCTAACTCCAAATTATTTACAACATCAATTTCTACATTATAAAAAGTCGCTTTTTTAACTCCTGAAACTATCAACTTTTCGGTATCACTATAAAAACCTACTGTTCCTTTGTTATTTTCAAAACTTCCATCATTAATTAAATTGGTATGAAAAGCAATATTTGCATCATCATGTAACTGAATAGTACCCATATTTTTAAATGCCGTTTGAGCAAAGGTTACTGTAGTGGATAAAATGATAAAAAGTAAGTTTTTCATACTATTAATATATGTGAAAATTAATTTATTTGCTGCCAATCAGTTCCATCAGATTGTAATTGAACTGTAGTTTGCCTTGGTATAGAATTAGTTGTATTAGTTGTTCTTGTTATATAAGTGATATTTAAGTTCACTCCTCGATACCAATTTGTTTTTATAATATAAATACGCCCTGTAACACTACTAGCAGCAGGTAAGGTTATAGTTCTAGTGTTTGACTCATTTTTAGCAATCAAGGTATAGTGGTCTTCTGTCAGAGTAAAATCTGTATTAGTACTTATTATTGATTTTGAAATAGAACCAACTACTTGAAAAGTAGAATTAGCTTTATTAAAAGAAGCATCATTATAGTTCGTATTTAAATTACTCGAAATAGGTACCTCTTGCTGATTTAAATTAATACCAAATCTCGTCTTAGCATTTTGTGTGGCGTTGCTACCTTGAACACGGAATAACTCTCTATGAAATTTAGCACCTCTGTAATCATATCTTTTAAAAACTATTGGTTCATCGCCATCATCACCAATTACAAACTCTAAACGCCCCTGATTATTAGGACCTGCAGAACCAATTTCGAAAAAATCTGTTTCACCAGAACTTCCTTTCAACCTAAAGCTTCCATTTGGTGTGGTAAAAAACATTGGCTTATAAAAATTCGTACCACTTGCCTGAAATTGTAAAGCAGAAACTCCGTTAATACCTCTAACATGTACTACAGATTGATTATTATCAGTATAATCTGGATATGGTTGCGTTAAGCCTAATGTTTGCCTACGACCAAATTCTAATATCGAAATATTATTTGAACGTATTTGCATTTTTTTATCATCGGTCGTTCCTAAAAAATTAGCTGTTGTTGTTCCTGAATTCCCTGTGGTTAACCAGTTATTTAATGCAGGATTATCAATCCAATTAGTACCTGAAGTTGTTGATGTTAAAATTTGTCCATTTGTACCAACATCACCACTTGTATCAGCAAAAGTACCTGTTACTGATAAATTTTTAGGTATATTAATATTCTGTGTATCATCTATTAATAAGGCATTTACTCCAGCAGTTGAAAAACCTAATTGATCGGCAGCAATACGGTACATTCCTGTATTTGAATCACTAGAAAACCTATAAGAAGGTTGCCCAACTGTTCCATTAGAATTATTATATCCTTGTGACCTTATTGCGCCTTGTACTGTAACTTTGTTTGTTCCAGATAAAGTACTACCTATTTGTAAACGATTATTGGTATTATCCCAAAATAATTGATTATTATTTTCTGTTGGTTTTCCATCTGCTCCTGCAAAAAATATAGAACCTAGTGTTCCTATATGTTCAGCACTATTGTCTACCCATTTTGTAGCTGTACTTGTTGATGATAAAATTTGCCCAGCTCCCCCAAGACTTCCTGTACTATCTTTATAACCTTTATCTACAGTAATATATTCTAAAAAACGTGTATGGTTAACTACGTTAATACCAGTAGTAGCCCTTAAATCTAAATAACCTTTTGAATTTAAAGAAATATAATTAGTGTTATCTATATCAAAATTAGTTAAATCTGTAAAACGAAATGAATTTGTTTTACCTGTTACTAGTCTATCTGAAGTTAACATTCCATTGGTGGTATATACATTCTCAGTAAGATTGTTAGTATCTGTTATTTTTTTCCAACGATTTGTATTTATTGGTTCATCAGCATCATAGATTTTAATTTCGCTTGCTGTAGTATCAAACCAAATATCACCTTCGATAGGGTTTAAAGGTTCTGTTGCAATTGTAGTTACCTTATTTTTGGTATTATCAATCCAATTAGTTCCTGTTGCTGTTGACGATAAAATTTGCCCTGCCACACCTGCATTATTCCCAGCATCTATAAATTGTTTTTTTACTTGAAAATTTTCATCTACAGTAAGATTTTTACCTATACCGAGACTTTTAGTAATACTTGTATTATTATCTAATAATATATTTCCAAAGGCTGTAATTGTTACATCATCTCCACTAGAACCTATTGTTGTTTTGGCTGAACTAAGTATCTCATTTACATCTGTGTATACTTTAAAATTTCCTATGTCGTTAAAAGAAAGGTCATATTTTCCACCAGACCCTGTACTTCCTGTTATTACTCTATGATAAGTTAAGCTACCATTTGCATTGTAAAAATTTGTAGTAAGGTTATTTGTATCAGATATTTTTTTCCAATTAGTTCCGTCCCATACTTTTATTTTGCTATCAACATTATTAAACCAAACATCACCCACTATTGGGTTTGAAGGAGCTGTTAATGTTGTGGTTGTGGTTACGTGGTTTTTAAACACGGTGTTTATAGTTCCTTTATTATCAATAACTTTAAATTCTTGAGCATTTATATTTAAAGATGTTAAAATAAAAGTAATAATTAAGGTAAATAAATAGTTTTTATAATTTATCATCTGTTTAATAATTAGTAATAAAAGTAATACTATTTTTATCAAATAGCCTTATATCAATTTTTTGGCGTAAATATAATTGAAATATATTTTAGAGTAAAATATTCTAAAATATAATATTTTTTTTGTTACAAAGCAATTTTAATTAGAATATAACTACTATATTTTAAATTTATCAATATATTTATTACGATTACTCTACTTATTACTAAATATTAATATTATTTTCGCCAAGCAATTTCTATTAAAGTTTCAGGAAAATCAACACTAGTACCATTACAATACGCTTGTATAAAATCACCTTCGTTAACATCAATATTAAGAATATTATTGTGGTTTCCTTGCTGATTAGTCATTATTAATGATGCTATTGCTGTTGTACCATCATTTTTACGGATTTCTAACGTCCAGGTTTGGTCTATATCTGTTTGTGCTGTTATTGCTGTTATAGTAGCATTTCTAATCATTCGCCAACCATTTTTATTTGATGGAGCACCGTTAAATTGCCTTAAATATTGGTCTGTAGTATTATCGTTATCTCTACCCCAACCAATCATGGTACGGTCAACACTAAGCCATTTCATTCTTGTGCCGTCATAAATATATAAAATACCATTTGTGCTGTCAACAAACATCTGTCCGCCACTTGTTCCTGTAGGCGTAGTAGTGTTTGGTTCAATTTTAAAAGGGACATCAGTACTTTTTACGTGTAATTGCGCATCAATAGTAGTTGCTGAAAAATCGCCAATACCAACATTATCGTTTTTATATATTTTGGTATCGTTTTTATCGGCAGTTAAATTATCATCTAAAGCAAGCCAAGTGCTTACTGCTGTATTATCAACCCAATTAGTAGCTATTCCTGTTGATGATAAAACTTGCCCTGTTGTACCGGTATTATTAGTGGCATCTTTAAAAGCTCCCTTTAAATAAAAGTCATTATCAGCTGTGATATTACCTCTTAATGAAATATTAGCGCTTGTAAGTGCAAGAGATATTGGGCTATTTATCTGGAAATAAGCAGTAGAATTCAATTGCACATCAAAAACGTCATAAATATGAAATGAACCTAAACCATAAAACCGTAAACTTTTTCCATTTCCGTTTACATCCCTATCGGTAGTAATAGTTCCATTTTCTGTATAAATATTTTGATTAGAAAATTGTTTCCAAACAGGTATAGGTAAAGCATCATAAATATTAATAACATCATTTGGCGAATTTGTATCAATCCAAATATCTCCTTCTAAAGGATTTAAAGGAGCAGTTGTAGCCGAAGTAACTGTGTTATTATTTACCGTATTAATAGTTCCTTTATTATCAACAACTTTAAATTGTTGTGCATTTATTTTGAATGAAACAAATGTAAATACAAGAAGTAACAGTTTTTTTTTGCAAGTTATCATATTCTTAATTTTTTTTAATACCGATTTTATAATCGTTACTAAATTTATAAGTTAAGCAATATGTGTAATTAAAGCTGTTATTTATAAGATGAGTAACTATATATTAAAATCTAAAACCTTGTAATATAAGGTGGTCTTTTTGGGGGGAAAAGGGAGCAATGTCAATTTTTAAAAATGTAATAAGTTAATAATAACCGCTAAGCATTGGTTTTAATTATAAAACCAATGCCTAAGGTTAAAAATATATTGTTGCTTTTAAGCAGTAATATTAGTTTGTGTATTGAATTTCAATAACATCTTCATCAAATAAAGTTACTTTATTTTTATCAATAGTAACCTCTCCATCTGTTGTTAAAATTAAATCACTTTGACGTAATTTAACACCATTTCTATATACAAATAATCTAGCTGGCTTTAATAAAGCAGCTATAGGTAAATCTGCAGGAGTAAAAGTATAATCAGCATCAGCAGGAGCAGTTAATACTTTTTCCTCATAAACATTTTTAGCTAACGTTTCTAAATAAGCAGCAACATCAGCAGCTAATAACTTCTTGATTTCACCTGTAAGTTCATCTCTAACCATTAAAGTTAAACCAGCAGTACCAAAGTTAGCAGCAGGCTTAAGGTTTATATCTGGACCAACCATATCAGCAGCAGATACTCCAGCAATACCTTCAATATTAAGGACTTTACCATTAGCAGCATCAGAAGTAATAGTTGTAGGAGCTACTAAAGTACCACCTAATTGAATAGTAGTTACATTAGTGGCAGCATCAGTAACCTGAGTAAGACCATTAGCAGATTGTACATATTTAATTGTACCTTTATTATCTACAGATTTTACAACTTTAGCGTCTGCTTGTTTTACTAAATCAGCATTAGTAGCATCAGTTTGCTGTGCGCTAACAGTTCCGATAGTTAACATTCCTACAGCAACCATTGCTAATTTGAACGAGTTTGTTTTTTTCATCATTTTTGGTTTTAATTGGGGTTCTTTATTTAATAAATTTGTACTATTCTTATTTGATCGCCTGTATAACATTTTGCACCAGGCTCTAATGTAATACCAGTTTTAGCAGTGTTTACCGTAAAACCTACACGCACACCGTTTCTATAAACGTTTATTTTATCTTCGGTTTTTAAAGTTACTAAAAACTCTACTTGATTTAGTGTCGCAGCTGTTAATAGTGTTTCCTCTTGCCTAACAGCAATATTTGCTAGCGTTACTTTTCTTAAAACACCATTTGCATCAACAGTAACAACCTTATCAGTTGTAGCGTTTCCATCTTGTAAACCTTCAATAGTTAAGGTATTTGTAGCGTCTGTTGTTATTGTTGTTGGTTTTGTTAAAGCTCCACCTAATTCTACAGCATTAGTTGTTGTATTAATATTCAAACCATTGTTTGCTGTTACGGTTGTGCTTGTTTGTGTAACCCAAGCTGTTCCGTTATGGGCATAAATTGTTCCTGTTGCAGTATCTACATAAATATCACCAGCAACTGAATTTGGAGCTGTTGTATTAGTAGGTACTCCTGTTCCTTTCTTCGGATTTTCATTTAGTAAAACCCAAGCTGTACCATTATAAATACTTGTTTGATTGGTTGTTGTGTTAATCCAAAAATCTCCTAAATTATTATTTGTTGTAGGAGGATTATCTGCCAGTGGTGTTACTTTTATAGAATTAGTCGCTAAATTACATAAACTAACCCATGCAGTACCGTTATACATAAAAACACAGTTATCAGTCGTATTATAAACCAACGCACCTTGTAAAGGACGTTTATTAGGATCGGAACTTAAAAGCAGGCTTTGCATTACCGTATTATCCATACGAGTTAAAACGAAAACCTTATCAGTGCTTTCTAGCTCTAAAATAGAAGTCGGATTGATATCACTAGGATTATCGCCAATTTTTACCTGCGCAAAAAGAGTGATATTCGTTAGTAAAACAAGTATTAAAGAAATTTTTAATCTCATACTTTTGTGTAAATTTTTTACAATATTAATCTTTATTTAAATAAAATGAAACAAATTCCTTGTATATTTTTTATCGAAAAATATACGTTAAGTGTTTATATATAAAAGAAATAACAATAATCATGCCTATTTTTTAAAACAAAAAGAGGCATAAAAAATCATATACAATCAGGGATACCTTTGTTAATTTAACGTTAAAACACTCTAAAGTAAAAAGATAAAAAAATTTATGACTCATAGCGCCTGTTTAAATTTTATCTAAAAAAAAATAAAGTATAAAAACAGAAAATATAAATTCGTCAAATAAAATTAGTTCAGCTTTGTATCTTTATTTGCTAAAATAGTATCGATAATTTGAACTGTTTTCTGTTGATTTATTTTGATGATAAAAAAGTTCTCGATACATTTTTTTGAAAGACTCTAACTGAGAGTTATTTTGATTTTGAAGAGATTTATTCAATTTTAGTTAAAAAATAAAGTTTGATATACTAAATTCCTAGCCCCGATTGAAGCTTTGTTTGAGCTCTTTTTTTGATTTTTCTTCAAAAAAAAGCGAGTGCTGAAAGCGGGAAATTGCTTCAAATAATTATTCTTTTTTTACAAGTTAAATTTCATCTAAAAAAACGTTCAAACTGATAGCCTTACTTTTTAAACAAGTTTATTGTAATAAGAACTAAACTTTCGAATTAAAAAGAACATCTAGAAAAGTTTTTATCGTTTTAAAACCATAATATACGGTAAATAAAATTAAAAAGCAACCAATTAATAATAATATATAAGCAATATATATTTTAGGAGTCTGAGTAAAAATACGTTGTGCTTTAAAAGCTAAACTCAACATGATTGGCGATACAATTAATAATCCTAATAAAGTTAGGAACTTTTTTACAACCGTATCATTTGTTATTTTTTTAGTCATTTTGAGCCTCTTTTTTAAAATTTACAATAGCATTTCTAACATTTCCATATTTTTCTAGTAATACGGTTGCAAGGTCATTATTAATGTGTAGTTCAGCAATTAGCATTTTTTTAGCTCTTTCTACTAATTTTTTATTAGAAAGCTGCATATCAACCATTTTATTACCTTTTACCTTTCCTAACTGAATCATTGTAGCAGTAGAAAGCATATTTAGTACTAATTTTTGTGCTGTACCTGCTTTCATTCGAGAGCTACCCGTTAAAAACTCCGCTCCAACGACTACCTCAACAGGAAATTGAGCCGTTAATGCTAAAGGACTATTTTTATTACAGGTAATACAGCCCGTAATTATTTGGTTTTCGTTGCATTTTTTAAGCGCCGAAATTACATAAGGCGTAGTCCCAGAAGCAGCAATACCAATAACAATATCATTTTCGGTAATTTGTTTATTTTGCAAGTCTTCCCAACCTTTTTTGGTAGCATCTTCGGCATTTTCTACGGCTTTTCTAATAGCAATATCGCCACCAGCAATAAGCCCCACAACTAGGTTATGCCCAACGCCAAAAGTAGGTGGGCATTCGCTTGCGTCTAAAATACCTAAACGCCCACTTGTGCCTGCTCCAATATAAAATAACCTCCCTCCTTGTTGTAATTTTAATACAATTTGTTCTGTTAATTTTTCAATTTGAGGCAAGGCTTTTTCAACAGCCAAAGGCACTGTTTTATCTTCGTTATTTATGTTTGATAATACCTCAGAAATACTCATTTTTTCTAAATTATCATACTTCGAGTTTTGTTCGGTTGTTTTGGTAAAATTCATGTTTCAAATTTAGTAATTATAAAGTTTTTATGCTGATAAATATAATAAATTTAATTTGTTAATTATTGATAACAACACAATGTAGAAACACCAATTTATAGCGTCTTTTTTTGGTGATGTTTTGGTGTTTTGTGTTTGTTTTTTTTGAATTTATTTTTGCGGAATCGTATTGTGAGACGCGATAAATCGCGTCTGTACGTATTTTTATTGTGGAATTTTCACAAAGAAAAAGCCTCATCAATATTTGACAAGGCTTTTTTACTCACATTATATATCTGTTACTTTGCTACGTTTACGGCTCTAGTTTCACGGATTACAGTCACTTTTACCTGCCCTGGGTAGGTCATATCATTTTGTATTTTTTGTGAAATATTAAATGATAATTCGGCAGCTTTGGTGTCGTTTACTTTTGAACTTTCGACCATAACTCTTAATTCACGTCCTGCTTGAATGGCGTAGGCTTTTTGTACACCTGTAAAACCAAAAGCAATATCTTCTAAATCTTTTAAACGCTGAATATAAGAATCTAAAACTTGACGACGCGCTCCTGGTCTTGCTCCTGAAATAGCATCACAAACCTGTACAATTGGTGATAATAAACTCTTCATTTCTATTTCATCATGATGCGCACCAATGGCATTACAAACATCTGGTTTTTCGCCATATTTTTCAGCCCATTGCATTCCTAATAAAGCATGTGGTAATTCACTTTCTGTTTCAGGTACTTTACCAATATCATGTAATAAACCAGCACGTTTAGCCGCTTTTGCATTTAAGCCCATTTCAGCAGCCATAACCCCACAAAGATTTGCAACCTCACGAGAGTGTTGTAGTAAGTTTTGCCCATAAGAAGAACGATATTTCATACGTCCAACAGTTTTTATTAATTCAGGATGTAATCCATGAATACCTAAATCGATAACAGTGCGTTTACCTACTTCTATAATTTCTTGACCAATCTGTTTTTCAGTTTTCTTAACAACCTCTTCAATTCTTGCTGGGTGAATACGCCCATCGGTTACTAATTTATGCATTGATAAACGAGCAATTTCTCTACGGATAGGATCAAAACACGATAAAATAATTGCCTCTGGCGTATCGTCAACAATAATTTCGACACCCGTTGCAGCTTCTAAAGCACGAATATTACGACCCTCACGCCCAATAATACGTCCTTTAACATCGTCAGACTCTAAATTAAATACCGACACACAATTTTCAACAGCCTGCTCTACTCCTACTCTTTGAATGGTTTTTAAAACAACTTTACGAGCTTCTTGCTGTGCTGTCATTTTAGATTCTTCAATGGTTGTTTGTACAAAAGACATCGCTTCTGATTTCGCTTCGTCTTTTAATGATGATACTAGCTCAGTTTTAGCATCTTCTGCCGATAATCCTGAAATTTGCTCTAGCATATCAACATGACGTTTATGTGCTTTTTCGACCTCAGCTTCTTTCTTTTCTAAAATTTCTATTTTATGTTCAAAATCGGCTTCTTTCTTTTCTAAAACCTTAATTTTAGAAGTAAAATCAGTAGCTTTACTTTCTACTGCTTTATTTAATTTTCTATTTTTATCTAATTCTGACGAAATTTGACTTTCTTTATCTCTAGTTCTTTTTTCTACATCAGAAATTTTCTTTTCTCTTGATAAAATTACTTTTTCATGCTCAGATTTTAACTCAATAAATTTTTCTTTAGCTTGTAATATTTTATCTTTTTTTATTGAATCTGCTTCTATTTTAGCCGATTTAACAATATTTTTGACTTCTTTTTTGGTTTCTATTATTAATTTATTTGCTTTAGATTTCTCTAATATTTTAGCAATAATAAAACCGATTGCTACTCCTATAATTCCTGCTAATACAGGAAATAAATTTCCATCCATAATTTTAATTTAATTGTATAAAAAAACCTACATTAATAAGGTTTTATAAACTCCGTAAAACAGGTTTAGGACTAACTGGCTTGTCAAGGATCTGAAAATAAATTCGGCATGCTTTAAAAACCAAGACTCATCCTTTCTAAATAAATAGTGTTGAGTTTAACAAACAATGTACTAATGTAGGCAGTAATATTAATATATATTTTAAAAGAACGTTATAAATGTTTTTCTAACAAGTTAGTTAAATCATTTATTTTATTTATTACTTCAGTATTTTCTTTATCACTTGCTAAAGATACAATTTCTAATTTAGATGCAAATTGCAATGCACACATTGCCAATACATCTTGCTTATCAGCTACTGCATATTTTTGTTCAAACTTAACAAGTAAATCATTAATGTTTTTTGCAGCAGTACGCATTCCTTGTTCTTCATCAGTGTTTTCGACACTTAAAGGATACGTTCGTCCTGCAATTACTACATTAACTTTGATTTTTGTCATGTTAAAGAACCTTTATGAATTTAAAAGACTAATACATTTATCAATTTCTCGAACTAAAGTATTTATTTTTTGCTTTGTTTCTTTTCTATTTTCGCTACTGCCTTGTATAGTTTTAACAACTTTAAGCAATTGATATTCTTCTTGCTTTATTTTTAATTCTTGTGTTTTCTCTTCTAATAAAACGTGTAATTTTGCATGATTTTCACGCAAAACTTGGTTTTCTTCTTTTAAAAACTGATACTTATGTAATAAGATTTTTAACTTATCTTCTAGTAAATAAATTGCTTCTAAAGGGGTACTCATTTATTTTTTTGAGAATAAAACTATACATACAAAGTTATCATTATAGATTTTAAATAGCAACTCTTTTAGTACTTTTTAATAAAACATTGATTACAAGCAAACTACATATTTATCTTATTTTTAGTATTTTTGTATAACCCATAAAACAAAAGATACAAACGAACTTATCATCATTTAGCATTAATTAGACCTTAATTAATTTGCCTATTAATTAATATTTAAAATAAGAAGATCTTTATTATTAAGCTAAAAACGTAATTGTTTTTTAACTTCACATACATTAAAACCCTACTATTTACCTTATATGTGGGGTTTTTGTTGTTTTTATAACGACTAACACCTCTGGACTAAATTAAGCGCTTACAGCTAATATTTAATATGTTAATTTTTATTTAAAACCTTAGCTATTTACAAAAACCTTAAAAATAGTTGAAAAGTACAAAATTAACCAAAATAGCTGTTTTTAAGACTTTCTCTATTTTTAAGAAAAACTTAAAACATTCTTATATTTCTTTACACGACAAAAACCACTTAAAACCAATATTAACAAGCTATACAGGCGTTTTATAATTAACAAAACAACTAAATTAATAAGCCTAAAAACTACTAAATTAAAAATAAAACGAAATGTACATTTTTATATTAGGGTGTAACGTAGGGTGCAATGTAGGGTGCAACATTGTATGTATAAAAAACAACCGAAGACACCCCTATAATGCACTTTTTTACATTTGCTTTTGCTGATTATCAGTAAGTTACAAAACGTAGTACCCCCCATATAACATGGGTTTTTGAGTTTTTACATTGATTATCAGGTAGTTATGTTTTTTAACACCCCTTATTTACGCCAAACAACCTTCATACTACTATTAGCCGACACTCCTATTCATGTTATCCTCCATATTTGAAGTGTTGTTTAGCAATTTTTGTTGTAAAGCATCTATTCTTTCGTGTAATTCTGTGTTTTTTTCTAAAGATTTATAGTATCTCTCTTTATAATCAATATTAGCAATCTCTTGTTTTGGTTGTTCTTGCTTTAACATTTCACCTCTTCCAGTTAAAAGCCATTCAGCTGATAAATCAGGATATTTGTCCAAAATTTTGGATAAATATATGTCTGATGCACTAGATTTTATATGAGATTTATCCACAAAGCCCTTTTTTAATCCAGTTTTACGTAAAAAGTCTTGAGAGTTTATCCCTTGATTATCAATAAAGTATAATATTCTTGCTCTTGATGTTTCCAAAATTTTAGATTTTTATTTGTTTTATTCCAATATTTTGGAATACATTTGTAAGGTCAATTAGTAGTAACAATTAAACAAAACAAAGTAATGAAAAAAATACGACTGCACCCTGATTTGAAAAAACAAATCGCTAAAGAACTAGAGTGTTCTGGTCAAACAGTAGATATGAGCCTTGTGTTTGTATTTAATTCTGATAAATCTAAGAATATAAGAAAACGAGCAATTGAATTACTTCAACAAGATGTTAAACGAGCGGTTGAATTGACTCAAGAAGAAGTTGATAATCTAAATCAATAGAAAATCCCGCCACGGCTTTGCGTGGTTTCGACACCACGGCGGGAACTAATAATAGTAATATTATGAACACACAACAAAATCCTTTTGAATATCATAACAATAAGCTTGGCGTAAAAATTAAGTTTTTAGTTTCGGATGAAAATAAACGTGATGATAAAAGTTTGCGGTTGATACCTTATAGAACTTTATCATATAGAATGAATAGTGAAACTTGCTTAGAGCAACAATTACGTGAAGGTTCATGGTCTTATAGTGCCTTAGCCGAATTTAACACACTTCATCAAGACTGGCGTGATTTACTTACTGTAACCTTTGGTAAGCCTATTGAAAAAGTAAAACAAAGTTATTTTGCATCGCATTATGTAGCGGATAGAGAGGCATTCGATTTTTTCTGCCAACACCGTTTTGGTAAAAACAACGAACGAAAACTAGACCCCGAAGTTATAGAACTTTATACTTATAATGCTTCCGTATTAAATGCCGTAATAGCTGTAAAAACAAACCGAAAAGCATACGTAAAAGCATTAGGAGGTGTTAAAATAAATATATGGGATAGTTTAAGTAAAGATGTAAATGCTTTTAGAGATGTAGCTCATAATTTACCAACTACGCCAACCTCTTTACGCCATAAAGTAACTAAGTATAATAAGCTAGGTTATACGGCAATTATTTCACGAAAATACGGCAATATAAGTGCCTCTAAAGTAGTGTTATCAGAGCAAAAAGCATTGTTAGATGAACTAATTGCAAAGCACACTAATTTAGATAATGAAATTATAGCAACCTTATATAATGCCGTTGCTAACCGTTTAACAGATTGGAAAACCATAACATCAGGTACTGTTGCAAATCGAAAAAAAGAAATAAGCTTAACCGCAAGTGCTGGACGAAATAGTGTAAAATATTTAGGTAATAATATGCTGATGCAAAATAAACGTAAAGCCCCATCTGCACCAATGCTATATTGGACATTAGACGGTTGGGATGCAGAGTTATTATATCAAAAAACAAGTATTAACAAAGAAGGAAGAAGTGTAACTACTTTTCATAACAGATTAACAGTTGTGGTGGTTTTAGATGCACATCAAAAATACCCAATAGGATACGCAATCGGTACGCATGAAACTCCAAAATTAATATTTGAAGCCTTACAAAATGCTATAAACCATACAAAAGAACTGTTTGGCGAATATCACAGACCTTATCAAATTCAATCAGATAATTACAGTATTAAAAAATTACGCCCATTATACGAGGCTTTAACAAAGCATTTTACACCCGCCGCAGTAGGTAATGCTAAAGCTAAAATTATTGAGCCTTATTTTGGATATATCAATAAAAAATATGCAAAACTTCACGATAACTGGAGCGGTCATAATGTAAATAGCGGTTCTAAGAATCAGCCTAATTCAGAAATGCTAAACAAAATACGTAATTATTTTCCTGATGAATTAGGATGTAGAAATCAAATTACCGCCATTATTGAAACGGAGCGTCAAACCAAACGAGATAGTTATGTTGCTAATTGGGTGCATACGAAAATGGAACATCGTTTACCTATGGATTTTCAACAATATATGTTAGTGTTTGGTAGTAGCACAGGAAATACAAATAAATTACGAGGTGATGGAATATCATTAGTAATTGACGGCGTAAAAAAATGGTACGATTGTTTTAATCCTGTTTTTCGCCACCACGCCCACGAAGATTGGAAAGTACTCTACAATCCAAATGATTTAAGTAAGGCTCTTGCTATTTCTAAAGATGAAAAATTAGTTTTTGAATTAGAAGAAAAATACATCCAAGCAATGTGTATTGCAGACCAAGCTCCAGAAGACCACGAACAATTAAAACGAGTTAACGGGCTTAATAAGTTCTTAACAAATGAAATTATTGAAACTCGTGCTAATAATTACGATTTAATAGAAGATTTAATTAACGAAAACCCACAGCTTAACGATACCATGGCAAAACACTTAATAGTTGATAGCCTCGGACAGCACAAAAACATTAAAAGTAGCGAACGTATTTCTTTAGCAAAAGCACAAGC
This sequence comes from Tenacibaculum dicentrarchi, assembly GCF_964036635.1. NCBI lineage: Bacteria > Pseudomonadati > Bacteroidota > Flavobacteriia > Flavobacteriales > Flavobacteriaceae > Tenacibaculum > Tenacibaculum dicentrarchi. The sequence goes on along the minus strand of NZ_OZ038524.1, from coordinate 870,178 downwards.
AATTGAAACAAAACATTTGAAAAAAGAAGCAAAAGCAAAAAGCAAGAATTTTCAAGAATCGCAACAAGATTATTACTCAAGTAAAATTAACGTAAACGAATACCTATAAATCAAATGGAAAATTCAGAAAAATTAAAAATCGCAGATGCAGTACGTAATTATATAGATACTTATGAAATTAAACCTGCCGACATGGCAAAGTTATCAGGAGTTAGTGATGTTTATGTAGGGTATATTTTAAAAAATGATTTTACCTATAAAACCGATAAAAAGCAGGGTTTAATACCCGCAACTCATTTTAATAAGTTAGCTCGTGCAATTGGTTATACTTCAAAAAAAGTGTACTGGGTAAACAGAGCAACGCCACAATTAACAGCCACTTTAGCTATTTTAAAGGAAGCTAAAGAATTTGGATACACTCGTTTAATAATCGGTGAAACTGGCTGGGGTAAAACGCACACGATTACATTATTTGCAAGAAAAAACCCATCAGATGTTTATGTAGTTACCGTTGGAAGTTCTGATAATTTAGGCGATTTAATTGATAAGGTTATTGATAAACTGAAAATAACTACGGGTAAAACCAAGTCTAAAAAAATTAGAGACATCGCTAATTTTCTAAAGAAACAAAAAGATGAAGGTTTTAATCCTCAAATAATATTTGATGAATCTGAATATATGAAGCAACCTGCTTTATGTGCCATGAAAGAATTGTACGACGCTCTGGATAAATACTGCTCTATCATTTTAATAGGAACAAATCAGTTATTAGAAAATTTAGACAAACTAAGAAAAAGAAACAAAAACGGTATTCCGCAATTTTACAGACGAGTAAAATTTGGTATTAGAGTTTTGCCAACAATTGATAGGAAGTTTAAACTGTTTTTAAACGAGATTGAAGATAAATTATTAGTAAAATTCTTGAGTGAAATTTGTGATAATTACGGGGAGCTTCACGACGTTTTAGTGCCTTGTTTACGAGAAGCTGAAAGATTGCAAACAGAAATAAGTCTTGAATTAGTACAGCAGGTTTTAAATATTTCAAAAGCATCTTAAAAATGAGAAAACAACATCGCAGACCTTTAACCGTGGCAAATATTCAAAATCAAACAATTGAAAGAATACCTTTTGGGGGTAACTGGTACCAAGCATTTAAGCAACCTCAAAATAGAGGCGTTTGGTTTGCTTACGGAGGTTCAGGAAGTGGTAAAAGTACTTTTATGATGCAATTAGCAAAAGAGTTATCAACACCCTATAAAACTCTTTACAATTTACTAGAAGAGGAAACCGACGATAGTGATTTTATAGAAAGAACTTCACTTTGTCAAATGCAAGATGTAGAAGGGAGTTTTCATGCCCAACGTTACGAGTTAGAAGAGTTAAATGAGTATTTGGAAAAAAGGAATAGCCCTGAAGTTATAATTATTGATTCGGCACCGTATTTTTTTAAAACATGGGATGAATATTGGGAATTTAAACAACGTTGGGCAACCAAAAAGATAATCGTTATCGTTGGACACGCCGAGGGAAAAAACCCAAGTACAGATTTACAAAAACGTATTATGTATGACGCTAAAATGAAAATTTTCATCAGTGGATACTTAGCAACCTGTAAAGGTAGAACCATCGGACCTAATGGAGGTCGCTATATAATATGGCAAGAAGGATATGATAAAATTCACGGAGATAACTAAAAAAAGGATAGCATGAAAAAGCAAGTACAACGATTATTGAACCTAACACCAAGCCAGTATAACCGAATGATATTTAATGTATGGTTTGAATGGTGTAACCAAAAAACAACAACATCAAAAGAGTTACAAAAGGCTTTGATATGTAAACCGCTTTTTAATTGGTGGCAAAAGGAATTATTGAATTTAGAAGCTCTTTTTTTAAAAGAAATAGCTCCTTTTTATAAGATAGTTTCCAAAGATGTGGCTCAAGATATATACGATAGTTATACAAGCGAAATATTTAAAAAGCTTTCAAAATCAACTATAAAAAAAGCAAATCTATGAATATTATAAAATCAGCTTTAGAAGTAAAAGTAGCCACGCAAAATAAATGGTTAGAAAATCACCCAGACACGCATTTTGCATATCGACAAAATAAGCAAAAACGAGATTATTATATCAGTAAACTTTGCACAATGGACGACTTAGGATTAACAACAATTAAAATATAAAAACAATGGCATTATCACCAGAAGAACAGGAACAACTTAAAAAATTACAACAAAAGCAAAAATCAGAAAAGCAGAAGTATAAAGAAGATATTAAAACTTTTAAAGAGCTATCTGCCGAGTTTGTTACCAATAATATTGATGGGCTTGTAGATCATCAAAAAAATACGGAAGCAATAATAACAATGCTTTTTCAAGATTACAAACCGCTAAAAGAGTTGAAGCAATTAGTATATGGTAAAAAATCACAAGACAGCCACACATCTACTTTAAAGGATGGTTCTGCAAGTATCACAATTGGACATAATGTATCTATAAAATTTGACGGAACTGAAACTTCAGGTGTTGAAATGATAAAAGATTACTTAGCAAGTTTGGCAGATGACAACGCAAAAGCATTGAAACTAACAAAAATAGTGAACATCGCTTTAAAAAGAAATGCGAAAACAGGTTTTTTAAATCCAGCAAAAATAGTTGAGTTAAACAGTTTACGTGATGATTTTGATTCGCCAGAGTTCGACAAAGGTTTAGATATAATTATCGCCGCTCAAATTAGAACTCAAAATAGTATGTACGTAAGTGGCTGGAAATACATTAAACAAGAAGACGGCAGAACCTCTAAGTTAGAATTTAGATTTACCGTATAAAATTAATCTTTTCCCTTGCACTACTGGAGTGAATTATTTAAAAAATAATAGCAAGTTCGAATCTTGCCAAGGGAACAAATAAAACTTGAAAATAATAATTATGAAACCTGAAAAAATGATTGAAGAATTACACTCAAAATTCAGCATATCGAGTTTAGAGTATCCTGTTTTTGAGCAAAGCAATAGGAGAACTTCCGATATTGAAGAACTTACAGAAAGTGAATTAAAAGCCCTGTATTATCTGTTTTTTCCAAGTGAAAAACCAATAACAATAGAAGAAGAATTACAGCGACTGCAAACGCAACAGGAATTAAAAAGATTGCGCTCTATTGTTTTAAATGATGCACAAAATATCGGTTTGTATAAACCTGATGATTGGCAAAAGTTCAATGTGTTTATGAAAAATAAAAGTGTTTTAAAAAAGCCTTTAAATAGCTATGAAATTTGTGAATTTCCTGCTTTAATTCTTCAATTTAAAAGTATGCGACACAAATTCAAAAATAACAAAACAAAAGTAGGCTCTAGTGCTTGGTACACTTTTATCGGAATAAAACCTTCCGTAAATTAAAAAAAGTTCCAAAGCCATACCAGACTAAAGAACTTATTTGCAATGTGAGAAATGCAAATATAATAAAACTTTGGTATGGCTTATAATAATAAAAACCTTTATACGAGAATAATTGAAATTCAAACGCTTGTACTTTATTTAAGAGAACAAGACGAAGATATTTCTTACAAAGAAATGTACTGGCAACATATTTATCCACGGTGGAAAATATGTTACCGTACCTACCACACGTATTTAGGAACGCCTGCCAAAAGAGAGCTTAAAAAATTGCTTTCTGCAGAAAAAGAAAAAATTGAATTAGAAAATAAATCACAATATAAATTATTCAACTAATGAGAAAAATAAACGAAAAAGATTTTAAAGAAGCTGCTAAAACTTTAGGCGTTGAAGTCGCTATCATTAAAGCAGTATGTGAAGTTGAGGCGCCTATGGGTGGCTTCTTACAAACTGGCGAACCAGTTATTTTATTTGAACGTCATAAATTTCATCAATTTACCGATGGCATTTTTTCGGAAAAACACCCTACTATTTCAAACCCCAGAGCTGGCGGTTATATAAGCGGCAGACGAGAGCATTTTAGGCTTCAAGAAGCGGAGAAATTAAACAGAGAAGCCGCATTAAAATCGGCATCATGGGGGAAGTTTCAAATTATGGGCTTCAATTATAAATTATGTGGGTTTTCAAATATCCAAACCTTTATAAATGCCATGTATAACAGCGAAAAGGCACAATTAAAAGCATTTGTAAATTTTATTAAATCGGTTGGTTTAAGCGATGAACTTCGCCGTAAAGATTGGAAGGGTTTTGCAAGAGGTTATAACGGCAGAGCCTACTACAAAAATGCCTACGATAAAAAGCTAAAACGAGCTTATATAAATCAAATACAGAAAAGTTATGACAAAAAACTATCTAATCAATGTGGTTAAATCAAAAATGACATTGAAGGTAACCTATCGTAATGGGCGGTTTTTAAGAATCGCCTATTTATCAGGAAAATTTGATGCGTTTGTAATACTTCATTTAGGAGCAATTTTACCCGCTTATGAAAAGGAAATTCCAAATAAACAAGCCGAATACACAGGCAAAGTTACTTACTGTTTAGAGGTAAAAGAAAAATCATTATATACTTTATTTCTAGATGAATGGTATCGTTTTTATGAAAAAACAACAGGAATACCTCCAAAGTTTACAGGAGCAGATGGAAAAGCTTTAAAGCAAATTATTACCTATTTAAAAAAGATAAACGGAACAAATGAAGCTTCTGCCCTACAAAATTGGCAACTCATTTTAACAAATTGGGAAATTTTAAAAGAGTTTCATCAAGATAATACCGATTTAAAATACATAAACTCCAGATTAAATGTCATTATCAGAGAAATCATCAAAACAAACGGTGCCAGCACTTCAGGAGCTAGTGGAAGCGTCAGCATTTAATAATAGGCTGGTTATTAAACATTATAATAATTTAACAATGCGCCAAGCATTAACGGCAGGTACGCCAAGTTTAGGGGCTTTATCAAAAATAAATGAAGACAAAGCAATTACAGGTATCAAAAACTTATTTAAAGCGGTGTCTATGTATTTTGATAATATTTTGCCCGATGGTAAAGCCGAAGTAATCGCCGTAGAATTACTATCGAAATACGAATACAGAAGTTTACGTTTAGAAGATTTGGCAGTAATCTGTAAAAATTTAAAAGAAAGTGATGTTTTTAAAATAACACCTGCACGGATACTACGTGAAATTAAAAAGTATTCTGATAATCGTGAAAAATTAGCCATACAGTTAAGTAAACAATCATCAGATATAGCTAAACAAAGTGTTAATTATCAGCTAGAAGCGAGACTACAAAAACACTTTAAATCAGCACCTAATGCTAATAGGTTAGCAAGTAAACGAAATAGTGTTTCAAACAAATTTAAATAGTATTTAAAAGCAATTTAAACCGCTTTTAATTTTTGATTAAGTAAAGTGTAATAATTAAAAAAAAGAATAAAATTATGTTAGAAATACTACAATACGTTTTAGGAGACTTTTGGAGGTTTATTGGTTTTGTAATAATCTTAGAAATAGTTTTTTATTACTTACTAAATGGACTTGTTAAATTAGTGATAGCCTTTGTTAAAGGCTAGTATTTTAATGCCAACTAAATTATAAAAAAACAACAAAATGATAAAAAGAACCCGTGCCGAAATTAGTAAATGTATTATTCATAAAGTAGCAAATAAATTTAACAGTGGTCAAAATTCATTTTCTGAAGAATTAGTTCGTTTTGATGAAGAAAGCTATGAGTTATTAATGCCTTTTTTATTAAAGCCTTTTCAAACGCTTACACAAAGTTACCGATTTAGTCATCAAGCCGATGTTCGTTTAAATGAAGTTAATAAATACACCGATGCTATTTTTGATGATGAAGATGTATTTATTGAAAACTCAATAAATATTGTAAATCATTTATTTGAACAATCAAATTCAGCTCAAATAAAAACAGGCGATGTATTGGTTGTATATTTTGAAAATATCGAATATAAAAATATTTTAACCAATGCGGTTGGTGTTTTTAAAATAGAAAGTAAAGTTGATTTTTTTCAAACCTATAAAGAAGAAGAAAGTTTTGATGTGGTTGTTCAAAAAGGAATATCAACAAAAAAACTAGACAAAGGTTGTTTAATTTTAAATACAACCGATACTGAAGGAACGGTGGTGTTATCCGTAGATAATAATAATTACGATGCACAGTACTGGATTAAAAACTTCTTAAACGTGCAGTTTGCAAATGATGGTAATTTACACACCCAAAATTATTTAGAAATGTGTAAAGATTTTTCTGAAGAAATTATAAAACCTGAATTTGGTAAACAAGAACAAAGTAAGTTTTTAGCCAACACAGTTGATTATTTTAAAGAGCAAGAAAATGTAAATTATCATAATTTTAAAGAAGAAGTTTTTGAAGATGAAAAACACCAAGAAATGTTTGAAGATTACAAAAAACATTTTGAAAAGCTAAACGATGTTTTAATTCGTAACAATTTTGAAGTATCAGAAGCCGTACTAAAAAAGGAAAAAAGCAAGTTTAAATCTGAAATTAAACTAGATACTAATATTCAGATAAAAATTGATATTGATGCTCCAGATGCTGCTTCTGAATATTTAGAGTTAGGATATGATGAGGCTAAAAAGATGAAGTATTATAAAGTGTTTTTTAACGCTGAAAAATAGTTAATACCAAGTAAAATAATAATTGTTTAAAACAAAAAAGATGAGTAAAGAAATTGGTTTTATTAGAGAATTTCCAAACGGAAGAAAGTATGAATTAACCTATCAAGGTGTTATTACCGAGTTAGGTGAAAAGGTAAAAGAAAGTCGATGGATGTCGTTAGATAAAAATCCAGATGGTACGTTTGATATAAAAGATTATATCTGTGCTATTCCTTCAGGAGAAGAAGATATTAGCCTGACTACTTTAAGTATGCAATGCTTTACAGAAAAATAATTTTTAAAACCGCTTCAATTTTGGAGCGGTTTTTTTTGTTTATATTTGAAAAAAAGATAATATGAAAGATTCGACAGAAGAAGAAAGAAAAAAGAAAGAAAAAAGTGCTAAAATTTTAAAATATGGATGCTTGCCTTTAATAGGTGCGTTTTTTCTTATTATATTGTTAACAACAATAGGAGGAGGAATTACTATTGATAGTACGGGCGATAGTTTAGATGTTAAAACGGAAGTAAATAATTTCTGCAAATTATCAGTAGAAAAATTAACAAAAAAATATGGAAAACCGATTATAAATGAATATAATCAAAAAAATAAAAATTATACGTGGGTACTGAATAAAGAGAAAAATATTAAAGTCCTTCTTTTTACTGATATTAATGGTAATTCAGAAGTTGTTCGTTTTTTCAATTTTGAATTAGGTACTTTTTTTTGGGACACTTTAGGATGGCAAAAAAACAATTTAGAGTTTGATAAATTTAGTGGGATAGCTGAAATAAGTGATTATAAAAACATCAAAAAAGCTATTCATAAAACAAAACTAAATATTTTAGACGTTCAAATTAAATAGAATGAAAAATCTACTATTAATAGTACTGCTACTTCCTTTTTTAAGCATTGCACAAATACGCCAGAGCGAAGTTTTTAAAAAGCATCCAACCACGCCAACAGAAAACACGAAACTAACTGGAGTTATTGAAGTATCAAAAACAATGTATGGCATTACTTTTAAGGATACTACTATTTCAGAAGAATATAAAAACGCTGCTAAAACATTCTTTAAAAAGCGTTTAAATAGTTATACCGATTTAAAAAAATACCGCCTGCAGGTAGAAAAACGTACAGACGGTTTGTATATAGAAAATACTAAAATTTAATCAATTAAAAGTTTAGTATGTAAATTACCCGATAAATTAACATCATCAATAACACCCTGTTTAAACGCTGTTTTCAGGGTGTTTTTTTTGCCTGAATACGTACAGTTATATACCAGCGTATATACATCTACAATAGTATCTTCAATATTAAAATCTTCAGATAACAACGTAATTTTACCTGTATTTGGTGTTTCTATGGATTTAATAACTTCATCTACTACCGTAATAAAGTCGAGAAATTGCAGGCTCTTTTCCGAAGCTCGGCTGATGCTACTGGTATCCCGAAGCTGTTCGTAAGCCAATCGAAAAGTAATAGTAGCAATGGGCATTTTTGACTTATAATCAATACTCCACTTTACAAAAACAGCAGGAAATAAATGAGCCTCAAAACCTTTTTCATTATAATCTTGCCCTGCATATAAATCTACAAATTTAACGTGTGGTAAATTGTTACCTGTAAACTTATTTTTAATATCAGAATCTTTAAATTTTCGGATTAATTCGGTATAAAATGCTTTCATTTCTTATAAATTTCGTCTGTTACTTTATCATACATATGATTTTCCAACCGCAATGCCAAAACTGCTGATTCTCCTAAAAATTGACGCTTCGGAATTTTAGTATTCATTTGTCTTGTATGCGCTTTTACCTTAATAGGCTGGTTCCGTCCTTTTCTAGTTCTACTATGCGCTCTTACTCTTGCGGTTGCTTTTATTGTACCACCTTCATTGTGTATTTGAGCATACGGAACATCCGTACCAATAAGTACATAATATTTACCCTCACTAATTTTACGAATAGAACGTTTTAAACGACTCGATTTTACTAAAATAGAACCTGCTCTTTTTCGTTTTCGAGGAGTCCATTTTTCTTGTGATGTATCCACCCAGTTTTTTTGGCGAAACCTATCTTTAGAAAAATTAACCGCAATTACTCCAGCTTCCGAAGTCATTTTACTTAAAAAGAATTTGTTATCTATTCTTTGAAGTTTCTCAAAAAAATCACCTTTAAATTTTACAGACATAATTAGCTAGTTTCGGCATTTCGTACAACTCGCATCATGGCTTCGTTAAACCAATTTTCTACATCTTGCAAAGTCATTCCTTGAGTTGCACCTCCTTTTAAATTGATACCACCTTTATTTAAAGCATCAATAGTAATTGAAATATTACGTGTTTGTTTGGCATCGCCGACAACTTTATTAACTTGTTTTGTTAGTGTTTTTTTAGGGTCGGTATTTCCTTTTGGTGTAATTGGATTTCCGTATAAATCTTTTTTTACTGTTTCTTTTCCGCTTTCCGTTTCCTTATCTTCTTCTGGAGGAGTTAAGTTTAAATCTTTACGGAGGTCTTGTATTTGAGATAATCCACTTTTTGCATATTTACCAATAATCGGTAATTTTGCGGCTACTTTTAAAATACCTTCTAACGGACGCAATAAAACATCCAACAATACAATTCCAATACGTTTTAAACCTCCAATAATACCATCAGATTTAAAAGCATTTACAATACTATCCCAATGTTTATACACTAATACAAAGGCACTAATCAACCTTCCGATAGGTCCTAAAAAATAAAGTACTGTAGCTCCCCATGAATCAAAATGTGTTATTGCTGTTACCACCAAAGCTACCAAGGCAGAAATAGCAATTATTATTAAAGAAATTGGATTTGCTGATACGGCGGTATTAAATAACCACATTGCAGCCGTGGCAGCTCCTAATATGGTAACAAATGACCCAAAAGCAGGTAATATCCAATCAATGTTTTGATACAACCATTCTAATACAGGAGCAAGTGTATCAAATAAATTGGCAAGCAATGGTATTATTTTTTCACCTATTTTAGAAAATACGGCTTCAAGCCTACTGCTAAACATTTCTTTCATTTTGCCAAAATCGCCTTCTGCATTTTTTAGGGCGTCTTTTAGGCTAAATTTAGAGCTATCAAAAGCATTAAATGTTTTAATCATATCATCGGCTCCTGTTTTTACTTTTGCTAATGCGGTTCGTAATCCTTCAGGACCTCCAATTTTATTAATGGTATCAGTTATTTCTTTATCCGTCATGTTTTTAAACTTCTGACTAATATCAATCAATAACTTATCGGCATCTTTCATTTTGCCATCTACACCAAATATATCAATATCTAGTTCTTTTTTTATTTTTGAACCTTGAGCTCCTAAACCATCAAAAAAGTTTTTTGTTTGACCTGCTGCAATATCAGCATTTTTACTAATAGAAGTAAACATGGCAAAAACCTTATTACCAACATCAACACTTTGCCCTGCCGCACTTGTTGCACCCGCATATTCCGTTTGTACTTTAGCGAGTTCATCAAAAGTAACAATACCTGTTTGCACGGTTTTAGCGTTCGAGGCTAATAAAGCATCAATACCATCAACGCCAATACCAAAGGCTTTCATTGCTTTTGTGGTGGAGTTCATCGAATCGCCTAAATCAGCTCCTGTTGCTTGAGAGTAACGCCCTACTTTTTTAAAAACAGCAATAGCATCTTTACCGTATAAGCCAGTAGCAGATTGTAAATCGTACATTGCATTAGTAGAATCGCCAAGATTTGTACCAATATCAAAAGCGGCATCTCTAATTTTGGAGCGGTAACTATCAAGTTCTACTTTTGATTTATCGAGGTTCAATTGTTTGATGGGCAAAAAAGCGGTGTCAAACTTTTCGGCGGCTTGCACGCCTTTTGTGGCGAGTGCTCCAAAAGCAATACCAACGCCTAGTATTCCTACGGTAGCCAATGCCATTGGATTTTTTAATAAATCCATTGCACGCCCTAATCCTGGTATTTCATCAATAAAACCTTTATATTTTAATCTTAGTTTGTCTATTTTTCCACCAACTTTAGTTACAAATTTATCAAATTTGCTTTGTAATTTTTGAAGTTTACCGCCAAAAAGCTTAGTGCTTAAATCTAATAACATCGTCATTTTTGAGGTTGCCATAGTCTTTGTTTTATATTTTGTATATTTGTATTAAGTTTTATACGACCCTCTAACGATAAGGGCTCACTTCATCGGGATAGAATAGCACACGGGTATCATTAAATTGAAGGCGTTTTATTTAACTTATCCCAAACCAAAAGACCTTTTCTATATAAAGGGTCTTCTTTTTTTATTGGATACCAAGTCTTTATTTCTAAACCTTGCTCTTTATCCAATTTACAGTCAACAGCTATTATTTTATCTTTGTAAAACTTAACATATCTTGATTGAAATTGATTTTCTAACCTATCAGGATTATTATACCAAACTTCATCTGGGTTTTTAATAATATCTTTTATATGCGGAAATAACTGATGCCTATTTTCATTAGATTTTAAGTATTTACCTTTTGTATGTGCTTTAAATACTTTTTCTTTTAGAATCATTTTTCTACCTAAATAATCCTCTAATCCCATTAAATCAGTACCCTTTATTTTATCAAACAATTCTTTTACATTATCTCCAGTAATAGTGGTATCTATTTTAATGTTATTTAAAGAGTTTTTAAAAGTGCCATAAGATTTTGCTCCATATTTATCAAAAGTCATTTTATTCAATTTTTCAGGAAGTCCTTTTATATCTGTATAAAATTGCTTTTTTGTAAATACTTGTTTTAAATCTGCACGGTTTACTTCAAATTGTGAATTTCTATATTTAGGGTCTTGTTCTACTAATAATTCTTTTGCGTATTTTCCTGTTGTTACTTTTCCTTGAGTATCTCCTATATATTGCACAAGTTCACATCGGCAACCATAGCCGTTTGGAGCAACCAAATCCATAGCTTCTTTATCAGATAAATTAAAAATACGTCCATCTAATACTTTGTGCGAATTACGTACACTTCCATCGCCAATAGTTTGATATTGTACATAAGAAGTTACCGTATCTTTTTCAGCCATCATACGGATATAACTTGCTGAATTTTGCCCAACAGCTACCGATAAATTATATTCTGTTTGAAGCCAATTACTGTTAAATTCTTTGGTTTCTTTTTCGCACAATGCTTTAAAATCACTGTATTCACGAAGCTTTTTATTTTCTTTATCAATTAATAAATTAGTCATTGCTGATAGTCGAGCTTCAGTTTTACTTGCCGTAAATTCAAACAGATTATATTCCATCATTTGAAGCATTAGTAAATCAGGTCCTGTGTATTGTGTAGTGCTTGAAAATTTAGATTTTAAACCTTTAAATAACTCCAAAGCTTCCAAAACAATCATTTTTCCAGCAATACCCGAAGTATCTGATTTATTGTATATTTCTTTTATTAATTGGCTGTTTAATTTGGTTAATAACCTACCCATAGCACCACTAACGGCAACAATTGTACTTGGGCAACAACTCGTAGGATAACGCTGTTCCGATAGTGCAATTATTGGTTTATTTGGAGTTATCGTTATGCTTTTTTTTTTACTATCAATAGGAATATTGAATGATTTAGAAAGCCAATCTAAAGGTATTTCATACCCACTTTTAAGCAAACCATCAGTAATACTCCAAAGGTCTTTTAAATTTAAAACCTCTTCTGCAGGTTTAAATTCAAACATATCTTCAGGACTTATTTTATAACCTTGTGCTTCGAGTAATGGAAATAATTGGTCATTAATTATAAATGAAATTAAACGCTTATCGGCTTGTGCTATTTTTTTATCTAAAGTACGTTCGTGTACTTCTGTTTGACTTCGATTAGAACCTTGGTCGGATAGCATTGTAGAACCAACTAACTGCTTACTTACCATATCCATATTGGTTTTTATAAACTGTAAATAGGTGTTGTAAGCGTCCGTTCTGTTTGCCTCTTGAAATTTTATTTCTGTTCCAGTCGGAAAAGTACCAACGGAAGCTTCGCCTAACTGTAATAGCATGGCGTGAACCTTATTAATGGTGTTTGTGTCCGTTGTATTGGTCGTTGCTGTTATTAATGGCAGTCCAAATTTCTCACAAAATTCAGCCCATGCTTGCATTACATTACGTAGCCAAATAAGGTTCGGAATAATGTTGTTTAGAATACCTAGCTCACCGTTTTTACCTATTTGAATTAACCAATTTTCAAACATTGGATTTGCATAATCTATAAATTGAGGTTTTTGCAAGTCTGGAAATATTTTCTTTTGCGTAGTAACAACATTTCTGCGAGGTATAATCGTGTGTTTTATTTTTTCATTTTGAAATTCAGAAAACTCAATTAATGTAGTTCCAAAAATAATATGGTCTATTGCGTGTTCTAAAAATTCATAAAACCATTGTTGCTGTAAAGTAAAACTAAGGTCCTCATTAATATCTTTCGTTTTACGATTAATAACTTGAAAATTGGAATTTAATGTGGACATTTTACGCATTTGTATTTGCGACTGTAAATGCCCATCGGTTAATAAATCGGAAATTAAATCATAATACGCATTAAATTTTGGTTCTTCTGGATGCTGCATTAATTGTAAAGCTTGTCTCCATTTCTGAATATCTTTACGGCTAGTATCTTTAAAACCTTGTGCTATTTTGATAATACCAGGGTTTCGTTTTTCTGAATTATTTGGAGTTTCAGCTTTCGCTAAAATGCTTGCTTTTTTTATGTTTACATCGTATCCTAATACTTTCATTTTCTTTCTTTTTAAATAGCTTTTAAAGCCGTTTTAAATATTGTTTTTACCAACGATGGTTTTCGGGTTTGTGTTTTGATGTAAATTTTATGCCCTGTAAAACTTCTCCTTCTTCATTTGTTTTTTTTGGCAAATCTGCGGTGGTATCTCCAGAGGCTACAAGTTTGAGCCAATCAATAGCATCTTGATAACGAGCCGAACGAATATCGGGCATGCTTCGAGGCACAGTACTTGTGTATAAATGATACAAGGCACAATCTAATACGAGCATTAAAATATGACTATTTCGGGCTTCAGCTACTTGACTAAATATTTCGTTTACGTCGTATTTACCTGCTAAATAGTTTCTAATTTGTGCCAATGCCATTTGTTCGGCACCTCTTAATTTTGTTTCAGAATAATTTTCAAGTAAAATTTCTTTTACCTCGTTACGTACCAAAACGGTATAATCGTCATCAGTTATAAATGCCATTAAAATCTGTTTTTTTGTTTTTTGATTAATTCTTTTCGGCTGGTAGTTCTTGGAGGTGTTGAATTAATAAAAGCGGACGTGTTTAATTTTGCAATTGCCGATTGTAAGCTATCTGGTGCATCATCATGCACACCACTTCCTTTTTGAAAGGCTAATAATTGGTCTAGTAATTCAAGGCAATCAATAGTATCTTTTATTTTAGTATTAAAAAACACATTTTTACGTTCAAAATATCCTGCCATACTTTCCACACGGTCAAACTTTCCGCTTTTACTTTTGTTATCAGCAACAACAGGAACATACCAGCCCATTTCATCGCCAACGGCATCAAAATCGCTTACAAATTCATCTTGAGCAAAAAGTCCTTCAATCATATATTGAATATTGTATTGAAGTAAATTTTCATCTTCTACCTTTTCATATAACCATTTTGCGACATTGTATCGAGATGTTTGCCTAACAAAGCAATCTAATAAATGAAATTCACGTCCTTTTTTCCCAACGAAAACCATCGCTTTAAAATCTCCAGCATCTTTGTACGATAAATCGCCATAAAAACATAAAGCATCATATTGGCTGTATTTTAATCTATTTTTATAACTGATATATTCATTTTTAAAAATAGCACCTTCCACAATATGCTTGTGCATATATTCACGCATAAAAGAACGATGCGGCGTAGAATGGTATTTTTCACGCCAATATTCTGCACTTGTTTTTGCGGGCCAATTAGGCTCAAAAGTGGTTAAGTTTTTAACGGCATTTACGGTTACTACAAAGTGTTTTTTCTTGAAACCAAACTCCTTTGCCTTTTTATTATTTAGCGTAAAATCTGCTTTTAGCTGATTGATTACAGTATTTTTATGAAAGTTATTATTAGCAACTACAAAGCGTTGAAATTTACCACCTTCATCAAAAGTTCCCTTTAAGTCTTCCCAAACCCATTCGGCTGCTTTTTGACTTCGAACATCATTATAACAGCGTTCTTTTGTATCTACATCATCAACAACAATATAATCAGGTCGTTCATTTCCTTCCCGTAAACCACGAGGCGATTGACCAATACCCATGGCGATAAATTTAACGTCATCGGTTGTGGTAAAATCACCAGAAGCCCAATCGCCAAACTTAAATTTTTTACCGTAATAATGTAAAAATCTGCGATTGTGTGTTAATTGACTTTGAATGTCTGAAATTAGTTTTTTTGCCTTTGGTTCGGTTTGCCCAACTAAAAGCATAAATTTCATTCGTTTAGTAACGTACAAATACAACGGAATCCCCATACATAAATGCACTGATTTTGCTCCAGACCGATATATTTCAGCTAGTAAATTACAAACATCATTATCTATTAAAAGCTTTGCTATTTTTTTGTGAAACCAAGCACTTTCAACTTTTGCGTATTGCGGAAACATCTCTTGAAACCAAGTAATATAGTTTTTTTCTAATACTTTTATTTTCTTTCTACGTTCGGCAGGTGTTTCGTTAAGGTCTATAAAAGTAGATTGCTCTACTGATTTACAGTGAGCATCATAACTTTTTAGCAACTTTTCCATTGCTGTATTTAATCCGATAGCGCTCATTATGATGTTTGTTGTGCTTTGTGTAATAAATAATTTTTATGCCATTCTAAAAAACTAATTGCAATTTCAGGTTCTTGCTCTGCCATCCAATTATCAAATTCTTTGAATACTGTATATACAACTTCTACGGAAGTTTCATCTGCCATATCTTGCAAAGCCTTAATAGCCGCCTGAATTGCTTTCATATCTAGCTCGGCTTTTTTTCCTTCTACAAGTTGAGAAAGCTCTTTGGCTATTAATTTGCGAATATTATGAGGCGTTGCTAAAAATTGCTTTCGTTCTTCGTCCCAATTAATAGGATTATCACCAAAACCTTTACGCCATCGCCCGATAGTTTGTTCTGTTTTATCCAACGCAATGGCAATGGCTTTTGCGTTGAGTCCTTCCTCCACGAACATTCGTTGTGCGATTGCTCTTATAGGTTCATTATTTGTTCTTTTAGCCATTGATTACTATGTGTTTTACAACAAAAATCAAAAAAACAAACTACTTATTTTCAATGTATTGCAACGATTACTTAAGTAGTTTTTATATCCATATTACAGCTTTATGTTTGCTGAAAATTAGGTAAAAACATCCGTTAAAATGATTATAAGAACCCTTGGAAATAAACTACAAGCATACGGCAGAATTTGGAACGGTGATGGCGAATATTTTGTTTCATGCCTAAACAGAATAGAAGCTGAATATGACGATGTAGAAGTACATCTGCATACTGTTGGTGGCGATGTTTTTGCGGGGAATTTCATTTTTAACGGTCTAAATAAATCAACAAAAGTTAGCAAACTTGTAGTTGATGGAATTGCTGCTAGTATGGGAGCTATAGCCACAACAGCTATTGAAAATGTTGAAATAGTAGATAATGGATATTTAATGATTCATGCGCCATCGGCAAACCCTCGTGGTACTGCCGATGAAATTCAAAAAGAAGTTGACTTATTGCGTTCGATGGAAAAAGATTTTGTAAGAAAGTTAGTTGCAAAAACAGGTTTACCAGAAGCAAAAGTAAAATTATGGTTAGTTGGTGATAACTGGTTTGATGCCGAAAAATGTTTGGCTTTAGGCTTGGTATCTAAAATAATTCCTGCGGTTGTAAAACTTCCAGTAGTTATTGAAGACCCTACCGCCTTACAAATTTCAGAAGTGTCCAGTAGATACGCTGCCTTGTTAACCACACCAATTAATAAAACAAATACGATAAAAAAAACGAATATGAAACAACCACTGATTACGGCTTTGGGCTTATCGGAAGTTACTGCACAAAGTTCAGATACTGCTATTATAACGGCGGTACAAGCTCAATTACAAACAGAAATACAAGCTCGTAAAGTTGCTGAAACTGCCTTGGCGGATTATAAAAAAGGTGAAATAAAAGCCCTTTTAGATACTGCCGAAAAGGATAAACTATTCGATGCTACGCAAAGAGAAGTTTACGCTAAAATAGGAGAATCAGCAGGTGTTGAAGCTTTAAGAATTGTGCTAAAATCTCCAAAAAACAATGCCGCTCCAAATATTGCAGATGCAATTCAAAACGGTAGTTCTGGGCAACCTGAAACTCGTGCTACTTGGGATTTTGACAAATGGCAAAAAGAAGATCCAAAAGGATTGGAAAAACTAGCAGAAAAAAGCCCTGCGGAGTATGATAAAATGTTTAACGCTAAATACAATAAATAATGCCAGCATTAGTAGATGGAATATGGTTAGAACAGTATGTGGAGCCACAATTATTAGAGGAGTTTAAAAATTTCAACGATGATTTTATCGGAACTCTTAAACGCCCAAATCCTGCCGCAATTGACAAGGATGGTATCAAGTTTAATAAGTTAATCAATAATGTTGGTTTTCATATAAATAAAGGAGATGCTTTTACGCCACAATCAATGACTGGTAAAAAAGGATTGGTAAACTGGGACAAATTAGACACGGATTTAACTCAAGTTACAGACGCAGAATTAAGAGCAATGGCTTTTGATAAAGATGCAGCTATTAGAGTGAAACATTCCGAATCTTTTAAAATTGGTGTTCGTGATTATGCAATGCATAAATTAGCACCGCAACAAAATGTTGATGGTAAAATGCCAATTTTAAGAACTACGGGCGCTGTAATTAACGGAAGAAAACGTTTAACTTATACAGATTTAGTTGATTATTTAGTGCGATTAGAAGGTTTGAATCTTACAGATAAATCAGCTTGGCACATGATTTTATGCGACCACCACAAGTCAGATTTATTACACGATAGAGGCGCAACAAACAATTATCGTGATTTAATTATCAACCCAAAAACAGGTGCTATCGAACGCTTCTTTAATTTGAAGTTTTTTGAGAATAATAGTTCTGTTTATTACGGCGCATCAGGAGCGTTAAAATATCAAGGAGCAGTAGTTGGTGCTACCGACCAAAAAGGGTCTGTTTTTTATTATGCGCCAAATACGGTGTATCATATTGAAAGTGTACAAACTTTATTCAAACCAATGAATACAGATACACGAAATGCGAATCCGACAAGTGAGTTTAGATTGCATTCTTACGGTTTATGTGACAAAAAGCAAGAGCACGGTTTTGGTGCAATTGTAAGTGCTAACGAGTAAATTCTTTTAAAGTTATGACAAGAGAACAAAGAAAACAAGCCTACGAAATATTAGGTAAGTTCCAAGATGCCGAAGCTGTTTACATCAACCCAAAAGGCGAATTTTTTACAGAAAAATACTTGGGCGATAATAGTCTTAAAGCAGGTGAAAAGTTAGAAGTTGTAAAGAGAAAAGTAGTTTCTCCTACGCAAAAACAGGCTGAAAAGGAAGCTGAAGAAAAAGCCCAAAAAGAAGCAGAACAGCAAGCCTTAGAAGATGCCGAAACGGAAGCTGAAGAAAAAGCTCAAAAAGAAGCAGAACAGCAAGCTTTAGAAGATACCGAAAAGGAAGCTGAAGAAAAAGCTCAAAAAGAAGCAGATAATAAAGATAGTACTAAAGCCAATTAAATTATGTCGAATATAAATGGTGTAAGTATAAAAAAAGGACAACAGGGTGCAAATGTACTGGGGGGTGCAGATTCTGTAAGTGGAATAATTGTAGGGGCGGTTACTGCTCCTACACCACTTGGTTTCGATGGCCCTAAAGTAGTTTACAACATGAAAGGTGTCGAATCTTTAGGAATTACGGAAACTTTCGATACTACGGAAAACACAATTTTACATAGGCATCTAAAAGAATTTTACCGAAACGCTGGAGATGGTACTGAATTGTACCTAATGGTTGTGGAAAGTGGATTAAGAACAATGAGCTCTATTTGTGAAGAACAGGCTAAAAGAATGTTAGCTTTTGCGAAAGGAAAAATTAAACAAATAGCTATTGCCTATAATGAACCTGGTCAATATACCATGTTAAATGGAATGCCAGAAAATGTGTATAGCGCAATTCCAAAAGCTCAAGGATTAGCTTTATGGGCTTACAATAACCACATGCCTTGTCAAGTGTTTTTAGAGGGATATAACTGTGGAAATAATGCCGCTAGTATGGCTAATTTAAGAGAAATAGCAAATCTTAACGCAACAAAAGTTTCTGTATTTATTGGTCAAGATTATAATTATGCAAAGAAACAGGCAAGTAAACATTTTGCAGATGTCGGTAGTTTATTAGGTATTTGTGCCAAGGCGAAAGTAAATGAAAATGTTGGTAATAATGAAAAATTCAATATTACCGATGCCACAAAAGATGCTTGGCTAGAACCTGGTTTATCATCACATACACAAAATGATGAAATTTTTGAGGACCTGCAAACCCTTGAAACCAAAGGCTATCTTTTTGGTTTAGAATATACAGGTATGGCGGGTGTTCGTATAAATAACGATCACACTTGTACGCCTATTATTGTAGATGCAAACAACAAAGTTAACGAGCATACTATTGCTTATGGGCGTGTTTTAGATAAAGCTGTAAGAGGTTTGCGAACGGCATATTTACCTAAGGTAAAAACAGATTGGGTAGTCAATAAAGATACAGGTAAAATTCCTCCAGGAGTAGTTGTTGCCCTAGAAGATATTGGCGACAAAGTTTTTGAAGATATGGAGCAACGTAGCGAAATTACATTCGGTAAAACCTTTGTTGATAAAGACAGTGATTTAATTGTTTCTAAAGAGTTGAAAGTTTCCTTTGTTTTAGTTCCTAAAGGAGCAATTGGTGAAATAAAAGGAACTATTAATTTAAAAACACAAGCGTAAAATGTCAAAAGTTACAAGAAACGGAAAAGCATACGATTCTGCAGATGTAAAAGTTCAACTAAATGGAGTTCCTTTAGAAGTAACTAAAATTACCTACGGAAACGAACAGGAAAATCAATTGAATTATTCATTAGGGGCAAATCCGACTTCATGGTCACACGGTAAAATAAAACCAAACGCATCAATAGCTATAATGATGCACGATATAACTCCTTTTGAAACTGCATCAAAAGGAAGTATTATGAATATCAAGCCTTTTTTGATTACCGTAGAGTTTGTCAATGAGTTCAATATTATAGTTGTGGATACTATTTTGGCGAAATTTCAAAATGAAGGTCGTGAAGTATCTGGCGACATGGGGCTGGTAAAAGATTACGATTTATTTGCTTTAAAAGTGAAATTAAACGTAGCACCTTAATTTTTTAAAATAAGGTTTTAAACAAAAAAATTAAACAAGATTTAAATACCCTTTAAAATGGCATTAAAAGAAGTTAGTAAAGAAGTAAAAGAAACGCTAAAAAAACAACACGGCGACAAATTAAAGTCGTTGATTTTACCATTAGACGATTTTAATATAGACGAGCTGGAAGTATTGGCAATTATTCCAAAGCGTAGCGTTGTGGGGCAAACGATGAAATTCATGCAATCTGATCCAAAAAAAGGACAAGAAATTTTAGTAAAAAATTGTTTACTAACAAGTAAAGAGGAAGTAGTAAGCGATGACGGATTATTTTATGCCGTTGCAGGTTTATTAATGGATTTAATTCCAATACGCCAGGGAAAGTTTGGGAAAGTTTAGAGCGATGTTCTAGGCTTAACGAAGAGGAAGCATTCGATTTATATTTTAAGGCAGATGCTTTGATTAGTCATTTTTTACATATCCCTTTTCCTGAAAGATTAACGGATGATGTTTGGGCTATAAAATGGGCACAAATAAACTGGTTATCAACTCAAGGTATTTTAACAATTAAAACAAATGAATAACGGAGAAGCCATTGTTATAAATTTAGCAGCTCGTTATGCAGCCGCTTTTGGGGCGGTTGCAATTAGCAAATTACTAAACAAAGCAATACTTATTAAAGAAGATAATAAGTATGATGTTGAATTTTATGGCGATGCTTGTTCAGATGCCGAAAATATCACTTTTAAGTATGCGGGCGAAGAATTGTTATTTGGCGAAATGATTACTGGTAAAAATGCTACTACATACGCACCGCCGTTAATGGTAAGTTTTTCTCGAGAGAAAAATTTAATTGAAACGGAAGCATCAGGAAGTGATAGCGTTGTTGTGGAACGTTGGGGTACAAAACCGTGGTCTATTGATATTCGAGGTATTTTAATAGATGTTGATAACCGTGAATATCCTTCATATAAAATAGATTTATTAGCTCGTTTTTTTGAGCATAACGATATTATTGAAGTTTACGGTGAACAGTTTTATGACAAAGATATTGATAGTATTTATTTAACCGCCGTTTCAATAACGCCAGTAGAAGGTTTTGCTGATACCGTGCAAATTAGTTTATCAGCTAAAAGCATAAAAGGAGTTAATTATACGCTATTAAATCCGATGTAAAATGAATTATCAGTATTATAATATTGCCGTAAAAATCACTATTAATGAAGCAATACAATTTGGCGTTGTAGAATCTATTTATATAGAAAATACCATTGAAAAGTTTTCAGATACCGCTAAAATTACACTTCCTAGAGCGTTTAAAAATGCACAGGAAAATGGCGAAAATGTATCATTGGCACAAAAGAACTTGCTCGAAATCATAAAATCAGGCGATACTATTAAAATAGAAGCTGGATATAACGACGAGTTAAAAGTAGAATTTGAAGGTTATATTGATGAAATTGGTGCAGAAATTCCGTTGCTTTTAATCTGTGAAGATGAAATGTATCAACTGAAAAAGAAAGAAAAAATAAATAAAACTTTCGCTTCAGTAACCTTAGAAGATTTGTTAAAGTTTATCGCTCCAGCCTATGAAATTGAAGCTTTAAATATGCCTCTTGGTAAATTTATGATTGAAAATGCAACGCCTTATAAAGTTATTGAAGAACTCAAGCAACAGTATGGGATTCGATGCTATTTTAAGAATAAAGTTTTAACAGCAGGGCTTACCGTTGATTTTAAACCCGCAGTATCGCATGATTTTGTTTTTGGTAAAAATATCCGCAATTCTAACAGTTTAAAATATGAAACGAAAGAGCAACGGAAACGATTTTATAAAGGGATTAGTCATCAAACAGGAACTTCTAAAAAGATAACCTATGAATATGGCGATACAAGTGGCGATCATAGAACATTGCATTTGCCTTTAAATTTATCAGAAAATGAAGTAAAAGAATGGGTGCATAAAATACACGACACTCATGTTTATACAGGTTACGGTGGTGCATTAGATAGTTGGGCAATTCCTTTTACAAATGCTGGAGATAGCATGAAATTAACAGACCCAAACTATCCAGACAAACATCGAGATATGACTCTTTTTGTGGAGAGTGTTATTGTAAATATTAATAAATCTGACGGATACAAACGAACAAATAAGGTATCCTTTAAAATCAAATAAAATGATGTTTAAATATTGTTTAAGTGTGTTTTTAATAGTTAGTTTAATAAGTTGTAAAACGATTAATCCACCTATTGAAAACACAAGTATTGAGTCTAAAAAAAATATAAAAGAAATATTGAGAGATACTATTTTTTCAACCAAAAAAGATAGCTCTTTTTATTTCTCTTACATTAAATGTATTAATAATAATCCGATACTTGTTTCTCAAGAAGAAAATAAAAAAAGCAATTTTTATTATAATTCAGCAATTCCAAAGGAAATATCAGGAGAAATTTTAAAGCCTCCAAGGGTACATTTAGAAAATAATATTTTAAGTGTGAGTTGCAAAGCTAAAGCCCAAAAGCTATTTGTAAAATGGAAAGAACAACATATTCAAGAGCAAATAAGTAAAATTAAAACAATAACACTACCCGCTAAAATTATTGAAAAGCAATTGAGCTGGTGGCAAAAGCTTTGGATTTCTGCGGGTAAAATTTCAATAGTAATTATAAGCGTTTGGGTTTTAACAAAAATATCATGGAAGAGTTTGTTCGGGCTATTAATTCGGTTTCTAAAAAAGCTTTAAAAACAAGTATCGGTAAAGTAACTGAAATTACAGAAACTACTTGCACCGTTGAAAGAGAACATTTATCTGAATTATTAGACGTGCGTTTAAATGCCGTTGTTGGCGATTTTGAAAGTTCTTTTATTGTATATCCAAAAATAAACTCGGAGGTTTTAGTTGTTGAAATTGAAAACAACCCGCAAGAAACAGCCATTATAAAATACACCGAAATTGACCGTGTTACTATTCAAATTGATGAATTTGAAGTTGATTGTAATAAACAAGGTTTATCCGTTGGTAATAAAGGAGAATCCTTTAAAACAATTGTCAATGATTTAATTGATGAGCTAAATAAAATTTTAGTAATCCAAGGAAATACAATTAATGTTCCTGCGATGAATGCCATAAAAGAACGTTTTAATAAAGTACTTAAATAATGCCTAGCACTCAAAAGCAATTAGCCGATAAATTATTTGAAATCCGTGAAGAATATTCGAATAATCCAACGATAAAACCCGAAGTAGCACGCAAAGAAATGGCGCTTAAAGAAGCAAAAGCAATTAACGATTTTGTTATTGGTAGAACTACCACCGTTACTGGAGCTAGTGCCACAGGCGGACCAGTAACAGGAACAGGTATAATTAAATAATAATTATGGATTTATTACTTGATGAAAATGGTGACTTAGCGATTGAAAATGGTGATTTTGTGATTGGAAAATCGGATCAACAAAACGTTGAAATTGTTTTACTTTCTAATAAAGGCGAGTTTAAAGAATTTCCTTTAGTTGGTTTTGGTGCGATTAATTATATAAAAACCAATGTTTCTGAAATTGAATTTAAACGAAATTTAAAGATGCAACTAGAATATGTTGGTTATAAAAATCCAACGATTGATTTAACTGGAGGTTTTGAAAACCTGAAAATTAAAATTTAATGGTAAGTTTTATACAAGAAAATATAGGCGAAATATTGGGTTACACTTTAGGAGCAGGAGGAGTTGGAATGGCAATTTTGGAGCGAAGAAAAAATAATGCTATTACAAAAGGTGTTGAGGCAGATGTTGAAAGCAAAGAAATTGATAACGGCTCTAAAGTTATTGATATGTATAAATCAGCATTGGATGATTTACCGATTCGGTACGAAAAAAAATATCAAGAAACTTCTCAGCTATGGGAACGAAAGTTTCAAATGATGACCGAAGAAATGAGCCAGCTAGAGTCTTCTTATAAACGAAAAAATAACTTGTTAGAAGATGAGATAAAGCTAAAAAACAAATTTATACTTTCTTTAAAAAGAGAGCTACGAGAAAAAGACACCGAAAACAAATTGTTAAAAAAGCAACTTAAAGATGCGAATAATAGCACTCAATAAACAATCCTTTTTGGATATCGCAATCTTAACAACAGGATTGGCGGTTAATGCCTCTTTAATTGCAAAAGCGAATCATAAAGCACCAAGTGAGGTTATTGAAACTGGAGATAAAATTATTATTCCTGAAAATGTTATTTATAATAAAGATCATTTAAACTATTATCAAGCAAAAAAAATACTCCCCGCTACCGCATTAACACAAACTAATATTGACGCAATTATAGGTTGTGAAGGAATTGGATGTTGGGCAATTGGAATTGATTTTAAAGTAAGCTAAAGCTCAGAAATAATTCAAAAAAAGACCTAAAAAAACCATGAAAGTACAAGAAATTAAAAATAAAATGATAGCTGTTAAGGAAAATGAAAGTTCCTTAAAAGACTTGAATAGTACGAGCAAAGTATCTATTTGGAATTTGTTTTTGTTTATCGTGGCTTTTTGTTTTCAAGATTTACGCATTTATTTTGATGCCCACCGAAAGTACATCGATTATAGATTGGCACACGAAAAAGCGGGAACATTGCCGTGGTACAGAATTATGGCATTGGCTTTTCAAAATGGTTTTGATTTAATTACAGATACCGATAAATTTCAAAATGAAACAGCAACATCCGAAGAAATAGACGCTTCAAAAATTATAAAATATGCCACCGCAAATGACGGCGAAGTAGCAGGAACAATTGTTATCAAAGTTGCCACCGAAACAAACGGAAAACTTTCAAGAATTACGCCACAACAAGAAGAATCTTTAAAGCAATATTTTGAAGAAATTAAATTTGCTGGAGATGATATTACGGTTATCAATCATTTAGCGGATAAACTATTTTTAACCTTAAAAATTTATAGAGATGCCTTAGTTTTAGACGAAACTGGTATGTCAATTTTACACGGAAATAAACCAGTTGAAGAAGCTTTACAGCAGTTTATGAAAGAATTGCCTTTTGATGGCGAGTTAATATTGCAAAGTTTAGTTGATAAATTACAAGCAATTAAAGGTGTTAAAATCGCACATATTGTGGAGGTAAAAAGTAGCTCTTTAGACGCTTCAAAAGATACACACGGAACACCTGAATTAATAGAAGTTAGCAAAATACCCGCAAGTGGTTATTTCGAAATTGAAACTTTTGAAAATATTCGTTATGTGGTATAATATTGATTTTTATAAATGGGCAATACTTTTATTACCCACCGATTTACGCAAACCAAAAATGATTGGTTTTATAAAAACGCTCGTATCTCCAGTAGCTAATTTACACGCCGAATTTTTAAAAATGCGGGTGGCTGATGAATTTATTTTAAATCATAATGGGCAAAGATGTTATTTGCGAAAGGCTTTAAATGATGTTTTTGATGCCGATTTAAGACGTATCAGAATTGGTGATGGCAATCAATTTGAGCGACATTATATTTATACAAGAGCAGAACAAAAACCAGTATTTCTTGGTAAACTTTTTATAAATGATAAAACTGATTATGCCGATACAGGAATTGATTTTATTGCTTACGTCCCAAATAATATTGTAAAATCAAGAAAAATAGCCCTTGAAAAGTGGATTGAAATATTCAAAAAAGGAACAAAAAAATATAAAATTATTGCGATATGAATATTATTGATTTTCAACAAAATGGCGGTTTTCCTTTGGAAACAAATACGCTTACAGAAATGCAAAAAGCATGGCAGATTTTTAATGCTTTTGGTTTTTTGGCGGGCGATAAAACAATTATCAGCGGATGCAAAATTAGCGGAAACCAAATAACAAACGGTTTTATTTATTTAGATGGCGAGTTGTTAGAATTCCGTGGCGGTATAAAGCAAAATAGCGTTGTCATTATTCAAGAAGAAGCAAAAGCAATTTTTGAAGATAAAAGCGAAAAACCTGTTTATTTTACTCGTTATGCAACTTTTGGAGTTTCAGGAAATTCGATTCCTTGGAGTAGTTTTAAACATATTGATAACTTAATAGTTTTATCAAATCAAGTAAAAAAACTAGAAAAAGAATTAGCAGAAATTAAACCAATTTTCAAAGAAATAAAATACGTTGGTACAAGTGTAACTCAAGCAGAATTACAAAGAGGTTGGTTTATCGCAAACGGACAAAACGGAACGGATAATATTTTAGGGCGTATGCTTGTTGGGTACGATGCTAATCAAAAAGAATTTAATAGCATTGGTAAAAAAGGCGGTGAAAAAACACATCAACTAACAACTTCTGAACTGCCAAGTCATCAACATGAAGGGCGAACACGTTCTGCTGGTAGTCATAATCATGATGTAATGGACGGTTCTGGAGGAGGTAAAACGGGCTCAATTTTAGGTAACTCTAATGGGCAATCGAATTTTTCAGGACAAGATTGGAAACGTGAATTTGTTAGCGGTAATGGTTTAATAAAAGATTCAGAAAATCATACTCATTATTTTACAACAGATAATGAAGGAAATGATAAACCACACAATAATTTACCGCCATACATTGTGGCATTACCAATTCAATTTATAGGATAATGAAACATCAAGAGAACGTAAAAAAATGGTTTGAAACACACGACAAGCCTTCCCAACAACAATTTTATAACTTCTTTAAATGGATTCGTTGGATTGATGAAAATATTAGTATCCAAGATATTGAGGGTTTAAATAATTTGTTAATCGCCAAGGCGGATAAACAAGCGTTTAATACGCATTTACAAGATGAAATATTGCATCCTTCGGAAAATGACCGTGAAAATTGGAACGGTAAATTGGATAAAACAGGAACTTCCGTAAACGCATATAAACTTGGCGATAAACCACCAAGTTATTACGTAGCTAAACAAGATGTTTACGATAAACAGGAATCTGACAACGCTCTTTTACTAGCAATGAATGAAGTTGTTCAAATGTTATTGAATAATCCAGATGCTGAAATTAATTCTATTCAGGAATTATTAGCTGAAATGAATACTGCCGATAATGCTTTAATTACTTCAATAGCAAATAAAGTGAGCTATGTTGTTTTTCAAAATTTATCCGAAGAACAACAAAAAATTGCCCAAAAGAATATTGGTCTGCTTAATCATAATCACGATGATAAATATCAATTAAAAGACGAGGTAAATGGTGCGTTTATTAGTAGTCAGAGATTGATAAATAGAGAAACAGGAGACGGGATATTTCCTAGAGGAAAAGGTGTTGGAATTTCATTAATTTCAAACACAAAAGGTTCAACTGGTTTTCCTGAGGAATACGGAGCATCTGTTCATTTTTTCTTCGGAAATACATCAGACATTACTACATCCGAAAGGCGTGCGTTTACTTTTTGGAAAAACCACTTTAATAATGAATTGTATTATCAGTCGTATGCTCCAAATGGTACTTCAAACGGTTTTGAAAAGATATTCACAAAAGAGAGCTTAAAAAAAACTGATGTAGATGTTTTAGAAATAAACGCAAAGACTTTAGAAGGTAAAAATGCTTCTGACTTCATAAGTAGACTAACTACTTTTAATAAAAATAATGCAACAGCCTCGTTTACGTATGGAAAGACAGGGATACAAATGATTTCAAACACTGGCGGAAGTAGTGGGTTTCCTTATCAGTGGGGATCGTCCGTTCATTTTGGGTTTGGTAGTTCAAAAGAAAGGGCATTTACTTTTTGGAAAAAATCACACGGAGAAGGTTTGTATATTCAATCGTATTCAAAAGAAGGTGTCTCTTTAGGCTTCAAAAAGATTGCTTTACTTGAAAACGTACAACCAAAACAAACCGTAAAACCACTATCATCAGTAACAACGTACACGGCAAGAACTTCGGACATTGGCAATATAGTACCATTAAATAACGCAAATACTCAGATTATTTTAAACACCGCATCATTTCCACGAATTGGTGACAAAGCTCAGTACTTCTACAAAGGAACAGGAACTTGTAAAGTAGCTACATCAGGAAGTGCAAATGAATTAAAAAATATAAATGATACGTTGGAGTTTGATGGGCAAAATTCAATGATAGAAATAACCAAAACAGGAGCAAATGAGTATTTCGTTTGCGGTCAATTAATACGTGCGTAATTATGGGAATGGCAAGTTCAAGAAGATATGGAATGCAGGAAATTACTATGGTTACTACGAGTACGGATAGTGAGTGGAAGGTTTCTCGAGCAGAAAGTTCGAGTATAATTAAATGGTATGCCTTGGGTAATACTTACCGAGGAGATACGCCAACAATTGATTTTAGCGGAAATACGGGAAGTGAAACTATTATAATTAAATCTAGTAGGGGCTTAACTTATTTAGAATGTAGCGCCGAACTAACAGAATTGGATGCAAGTAAAAACTCCTGTTTAACTCACCTCAAATGTAATGGTACTAGATTAAAGATATTAGAAGTAAGTAAAAACACCCTTTTAACTCATTTAGAATGTGTTAGCACCGAACTAGCAGAATTAGACGTAAGTAAAAACTTGAGCTTAACTTACCTAAACTGTAACGACTGCGGGGATTTAGCAGAATTAGACGTAAGTAAAAATACCCTTTTAACTTTTCTGTCATGCTATCATAAAATGAATAATCTTACAACAATTTACGTAAACCAAACGCAATTAAATAATATACCCAGCGGTTGGCAAAAAGAAGCAAGCGCTACTTACGTCCTAAAACAATAATAAAATCATCAAAAGAAAATAAAAATGAAGGAAGAATTAAGCTGAAATAAACTATAAAAAGAAACAAAATGGGGATATAAAAAGTCCCCCAACAAAATAAATACTTCTCACAGTAATTTAATTTAGCATCAAAGCCCAGTTGGAGGACGTAAGTCTTCTAATTGGGCTTTGCTTGTTTAAAATATTACTGTGAGAGGCACAAAAGTAAGGATATTAATTAAAGTAAATGTTATATATGATTAAAAATAAATTTAACTACAAGCCACAATTTGGAGTTATTCTACTTGTAGAATCAGAAATGGAACAAAAAGAACTATTTAGCAAGATGAAAAAACTAGGATTAAAAATAAGATTAGTAAACGTATAATTATGAAAATAGAAGTAAATCACAAAACAAAAGATTTTGAAAGCTACAGAGCTTTAAGAGTAAAAAGTTTATTTAACGTTGATAAGGCGGACACATGGAAACACACCGCAGAAATACCAATTGATAATGATGATTGGCAAATTGGTCTTATTATTGGCGCAAGTGGAACAGGGAAAACCTCACTTGGGAAATCATTTTTTAAGGAAAATAAGATTTACAATCCTTATGCCGATTGGGATAATAGTAAACCAATTATAGATTGTATTGCTCCAGACGGAAGTTTTGAAGAAGTAACCGCAGCATTAGCTAGTGTTGGTCTTGGAGATGTTCCGAGTTGGCTAAAACCATTTAACGTACTTTCTAATGGTCAACAATTTAGGGCAGGAATGGCTAGGTTAATTATTGATGCTCCAGATGAAGTTGTTGTAGATGAATTTACAAGCGTTGTAGATAGGCAAATAGCTAAGATTGGCGCATTAGCTTTTGCTAAAGGTTGGAGGCGTAATAAAGGGAAAAAAATAGTTTTATTAAGCCCACATTATGATATAATTGAATGGCTACAACCTGACTGGGTTTATAACACAACAACGCAAGAGCTTAAAAAAAAAAATCTATTTCCGAACGACAAAAAATCAAACTTGATATTTTCAAGACAAACGGAACTTACTGGAAGTATTTTAAAGAGCATTATTATTTAGACTTAAAACACCCACCATGTGCGGAGTATTTTGTTGGAACAGTAAACGGCGAGCTTGTTTGTCATGTGGCTGTGATGCCTTTATTTACGGCAAATGCTTATAGGGCATCAAGGCTTGTTGTAATGCCCGAGTGGCAAGGTGCGGGAGTTGGAACTGCCTTTTTAAACCAAATAATGCAATACCATTTAGATGGCTATGGGCGTAGAAATAAAAATTTTCATACATTTTTTCATACGAGCCATCCGCAACTTGCAAATTATTTGCGTTCCTCAGCTAAATGGCAACAAACTAGTGCCAAACTTTATGGTGCTAATAAAAAACGCTCTATTGAAAGCATAGCAAAAACTGCTAAAAAAGGAACATTTAAAGGTGGCGGATATGGTGGTCATTTTAGAGCAATTCAAGGATTTAAATTTTTAGGAAATGGAGAAACGTTTTAACGTATTTATAAGCGGTCAAAAGTATTTTGCCGAAATGATTTTAAGCATATGCTTAAAAAAAGGATTTAATGTTGTGGGTGTTTGTTGCCCTTTAGACGATAAGTATATAAAGCCCTTAGCGGCTAAAAATGAAATCCCGATAATTCCTGCGGGAATGCTAAATGGAGATACTTTTCCTAACGGTGTAGACTTAGGGATTACCGCTCATTCATTTGACTACGTGGGTAAAAGAACTCGTTACAAGGCTAAATTAGGGTGGATAGGTTATCATCCAAGTTTATTGCCATTACATAGAGGTAAAAGTGCCGTACAATGGGCAATTAAGATGCGGGAGTCTGTTACTGGAGGAACAGTATTTTGGTTAAATTCTGGAATTGATAGAGGCGATATTGCCTACCAAGATTTTACAATATTACACCCTAAATATTTTAGTTTAAAATTAAAAGTAGCTTCCAGTAGATTATGGAGAGATAAACTGCAACCAATGGGCTTAAATCTTATGAGTAAAGCTTTGGATGATATATCTAGTGGGATTATAATAAAAAATGCTCAGGATGAAAGTTTATCGACTTTTGAGCCATCTATGGTAGTAACTGATATTTATAAACCTGATTTATTAATGATTGAGTAGCGTAATTAACATTTTTAAATAGTGATTAAAAGGTATTTAATCACTATTTAAAGGTGTATTAAATTGGTGAAAAAATGTACTTTTTGTTTTCTTTTTTGGTACTTTTCGTTTTGCCGATTATATTTGTTTAAAAACCTACTACTTTGAAATTTTATTTTTCTATTATTATTTTATTGTTTTTTTACTCTGGAAATGCGCAACAGCAATACCCTAGAAACTATTTTTCAGCCCCTTTAAAAATTCCTGTTATTTTATCAGGTACTTTTGGTGAACTCCGTAGTAATCACTTTCATTCTGGAATAGATATAAAAACACAAGGAAAACAAGGTATTCCTATTTATGCAACTGCAAATGGCTATGTTTCTCGTATTAAAGTATCACAATATGGTTTTGGAAAAGCCATTTATTTAGATCATCCTAACGGATATACCACCGTATATGCGCATCTTCAAAAATTTGAACCTACTATTGAAAAATACGTTAAAAGCGTTCAGTATGAAAAAAAAAATTATCAAACAGGTAACTTATTTACCCCACACGAACAATTTCCTATAAAAAAAGGGCAAATTATTGGTTATAGTGGCGATACTGGAGGTTCTGGAGGTCCTCATTTACATTATGAAATTAGAGACACTAAAACCGAACATATTATAAATCCGTTGTTATTTGGTATTACCCCAAAAGATGACACCGCTCCTACGGTTCAAAAAATAATGGCGTATCCGTTAAATGCGCAATCTAGAGTTAATAATTCTAGTTCAAAATTGGTACTGTCCTTTAAAAAAACTGCGCCTAACAATTATATTAGTCAACGAATTACAGCTAGTGGCGTTATTGGTTTTGGTGTGAGTGTTTTTGATAGATTAAATGACGCTAGTAATAAAAACGGAATTTACAGCCTTGAAATGAAAGTAAACGGCAGTAGGGTTTATTATCATGACCTTGAAACCTTTTCATTTGCTGAAAGTAAATACATTAATTTATTGATTGATTACAAACACTATAAAACCTACAAAAATAGAATTCAGAAAACACACAAAGTAAAAGCCAACAGATTAAATTTATATGAAGATTTGGTTAATAATGGTAAAATACGCATCGAAAATGGCGCTAGTTATCAAGTAGAAATTATTGCTAAAGATATTAAACACAATACTACAAGTATTAAAATACCCGTTAAAGGCGTAAAAAGTAATTTAGTTTTTAAAGAAAAAGACAGCACAGCTTATAAAATAATTGCAAGTGATTTTCATAAATACACCCTTAAAAATGTAACTATTGCCTTTCCTAAAAACACCTTTTACACCGATTGTTTTATTGATTTTTCTATTGATAATGATATCGTAAAAGTTCATAATAAAACCGTGCCGATAGACAAAAGATATACCTTAACTTTTAACACCTCTCTTTTAACTGACGCTCAAAAAAAACAAGTTTATATTGCCAATGTTAACAATATAAAATACCCCCGATACGCCAACACAAAAAAGAAAGCTAATAAAATATATACCTCAACCAAAGTTTTAGGAAGTTATAAATTACTTTTTGATAGCATAAAGCCAACTATTAAATTATACAATTTTAAAAACAAACAATGGTTATCAAAAAACAAGACACTAAAAGTAAAAATTAAAGATAATCAATCTGGTATTAAAAATTTCAATGCAACCATTGATGGCGAATGGATTTTAATGCAATACAATCATAAAAAAGGATTACTTACGTATAATTTTAATGATAAAAAACTAATTGGAAGCAAGCATATTTTTAAACTTGTTGTTTCTGATAATGTTGGTAATTTAAAAAAACTTTCGGCACTTTTCTATAAAAAGTAGTCTTCATAAAAAATAAAAAAACCTTGAAAAAAACACTCTTATTAATATTATTTTGCGTCTTGATTTTTCAGGTTTCTGCACAAAAAACAGCCATTATAAAAGGAACTTTAACAAATAAATTTAACATTCCTATTCAAGGAATTGCTATTTCTTATTTATCAAAAGGAACAACAACCAATGCTAACGGGCAGTATAAAATTATCATTCCAATGCATAAAACAGTCCGCGTTACCTTTAGCCATGTTACTTATAAAACCATTACTAAAAAATTCACCTCTCGAGGAAAAGAAATTTTTAACTACGCCCCTACTTTTTATTTTAAAAACCAAGACTTAGAAGAGGTTATTGTTAAAAACTATCGAAAACAAGCAAAAGGAATTAATACAATTTCTACCAAAAAAGTTAAAAATATACTCGGTGCAAATGCAGGTGTTGAAAATATTTTGATGACACTTCCAGGGGTTAGTAATAACAACGAATTAAGTACGCAATATAATGTTAGAGGCGGAAATTTCGATGAAAACCTTGTTTATGTAAACGGAATTCAAGTATATCGCCCATTTTTAATTCGTTCGGGGCAACAGGAAGGTTTGAGTTTTATCAATCCGCAAATGATTCAAAATATTAATTTTTCGGCAGGTGGTTTTCAAGCTAAATATGGCGATAAACTTTCTTCTGTTTTAGATATTAGCTACCGAAAACCGACTACATTTGGCGCAAAAATAGCTTTGAGTTTACTAGGAGCAAGTTTTACAATAGAAGATACTTTTCTAAACAATAAATTAAGTACTCTTGTTGGAGTTCGCTATCGCGACAATAGTTTATTTGTAAATAGCAAACAGGTTGAAGTAAATTTTAAACCTACTTTTGCTGATGTTCAAACTTTTTTATCATATAAAGCAACTAAAAAACTAACCTTAAATTTTTTAAGTAATTTTTCGATAAATAAATACAAATACCAACCGCTGACCAGAAAAACACGTTTTGGAACACTTGCCAATCCGCTGGAATTAATCG
The DNA here is from genome assembly GCF_964036635.1 of Tenacibaculum dicentrarchi. Taxonomy (NCBI): domain Bacteria; kingdom Pseudomonadati; phylum Bacteroidota; class Flavobacteriia; order Flavobacteriales; family Flavobacteriaceae; genus Tenacibaculum; species Tenacibaculum dicentrarchi. The sequence continues at coordinate 836,407 of NZ_OZ038524.1, read as the reverse complement.
TCTATTATCAAGGGCAAGAAAAAGACGAGTTTAAAACCCTTTTTGGTGCTTTTTCTTCGAATTATCAAATAAATGACGCCTTAAAAATAACAGGAACTATTTCAACTTTCAATACCCAAGAAGAAGAATATTTCGATATTGCTGCGGCCTACAAGCTAAACGAAATTACAAAAACCTCTGAAAACAATCAAAATTTTGAAGAAGTAACCTTTGCACAAGGAATTGGCTCGCAAATAAACCATGCTCGAAATGATTTAGACGCTTTAATCCGTACTATTCAATTTAAAGCTACTTTAAAAGATGGAAAAAACGAATGGAAAACTGGTGTGAAATTTCAAACAGAAAACATAAAAGACCGTATTAATGAATGGGAAGTTATTGATTCTTTAGGCTTTAGTATTCGTCCACCACATCATAGTACTAATATGCAACCATATGAGCCTTTTACGGCAGCTATTGAACCTTTTAATAAGGTAAAGTCAAAAAATAATATTGATATTAATCGTATTAGTAGTTTTTTACAATTTAGTCGAAAAACTACTTGGAAAAATCATCTAGTTTGGCTAAACATTGGCGTTAGGTCACATAATTGGAGTGTAAAAAATACGGCTAAAAACATCATTAAAAATACTAGAAATCAAGTTACATTTAGCCCAAGAGCACAATTTGCAATTAAACCCGATGATTGGGGCAAAGACATACTTTTTAGAATTTCAGGAGGATGGTATTTTCAGCCACCATCTTACAAAGAATTACGTGCTTATAATGGAGAAATTCATCCGAAGGTAAAAGCACAAAAAGCTATTCATTTTGTGGCAGCAAACGACTATAGTTTTAAGCTTTGGAAGCGCCCTTTTAAATTAACAACCGAATTATATTACAAAAAATTAACCGATGTAAATGCCTATTCAGTCGATAATGTTCGAATTCGATACCGTGCCGATAACGCAACAAAAGCCTACGCTTACGGATTAGATATTCGTTTAAATGGCGAGTTTGTACCAGGAAATGATAGCTGGGTGAGTTTCGGATATTTAAAAACACAAGAAAACACCAATGACCAAGGTTATATTGCCCGACCAACCGATCAGCGTTTAAAATTTGGCGTGTTATTTCAAGATTACGTACCTAATATTCCGAGCTTAAAAGCCTACTTAAATATTGTGTATAACACCGGATTACCTGGTGGTTCACCTGCTTATACCGATGTATATAAATATCAGCATAGATTAAACGATTACAAACGTGCCGATGTTGGTATTTCTTATATTTTTAATGATATTTTAAAGAAAAAAAGTACTGGTTTTTTAGCCAATTTTAAAGAATTAACCGCAGGTTTAGAGCTTTTCAATTTATTTGACATCCGTAACTCAATAACAAATACTTGGGTTCGTGATGCGTATAGTAAACGACAATACGGTATTCCAAATCACATGACAGGAAGGGTTTTAAACCTTAAAATTGGCATGCAGTTTTAATGCATTATAAAAAACAAAAAACTCGAATCGTATACGATTCGAGTTTTTTTTATATTTAATTAAAATTTAGTAATCTAATTTTTTAATATAATTTAATTTTGCTTTCCAAATATCTAATTGGTCTTTAAATTCTTGAATTCCTTTACGAACATTTAAAACTAAAGGATTATCAGGTTTTGCATTTGAAAAGAACCCTAAGTTATTTTCTAATTGTTGCATTTCACGAACATTTTCATCTATTTTTTTACGGATAAAATATTGTTCGTTGTCTAATTTTTTAAAGTCTTTTTGAGATAAATACGTATCAATAGAATTTTTAAACTTCATCAGCTCGATGTCACCTTTACTCATATTTAAGTTTCCTAAATGCGCATCAACAGCTTTATTGAATTTTTCGTCTAAATGGCGTGCATTTCTTGGTAAAGAACCTAAAGTTCTCCACTGTAAAATACGCTCCTGAAGGTTTTCTAAGGTTAAATCTTCAGATGTTTTTAACTGCTCTATAAACTCTTTTTTAGCAACAACAAGTTCTAGTTGCTCTTTATTTTGTTCATTTTTTTGAGTATTTAATCTATCAAAATAATAGTTACAAGCATCTTTAAATCGTTTCCAAATATCATCAGAAAACTTTCTTGGCACATGTCCTATTTTTTTCCAATCAGACTGAATACGCTTCATTGTGTTGGTTGTATTCTCCCAATCATCGCTATCTTTTATGCTCTCAGCAAGTTCAATTAAAGCTATTTTATTTTTTAAATTATCGTTTTGAGTACTTTTTTCTGCCTTATAAAAAACATTTTTTGCACTGTTAAATTTTTTGGTAGCACTTTTAAATTGTTGCCAAACAGCTTCACTTTTATTGTATGGTAATTTACCTATATCAAAGTACTTTTTACGTAGTTTTTCAAGTTCTATAATACTTTTTTGCCAATCGTTATGAGAATTATTATTAGAAGTATCAAATGCATTAATTTGTGCAACAACTTCTAATTTTGCATCAATCATTTCTTGATATTTAGATTTTAATTCTCTAAAATATTGATGACGTTTATCGTGTATTTTTTTAGTAGCTTCACTAAATTTACCCCAAACATCTTCTCTATGTTCTTTACCTACAGGTCCTATTTCCTCTTTCCAAATACGGTGTAAATCTTGTAAATCTTTAAAGGCTACGTTTACATCTGCAACTTCATTTAAAGCCTTTGCACGAGTAATTATTTTTAATTTTTCTTCTAAATTATGTTTAAAATCTAGTTCTCTAAAGTCTTTATTTAAGTCTAATAAATCATAAAAACGCTCTACATGATGATGGTAAATTTTCCACGTATCATTATATTTTGTTTTTGGTACAGCTCCAATGGTTCTCCATTTTTTTTGAATTTCTTGAAACTCATTGTACATTGTTTTAGCATCTGCTTTACCAATTAATGTTTTCAATTCATCAATTAAACTGTTTCTTTTTTCTAAGTTTTCTTTTAATTGATTTTCTAACTTAGTATAATGAGCATCACGCTTTATTTTATACTCTGTTAATAATTTGTTATAGTCTGCTTTAACAGGACTTGAAAACTGAAAATCTATTATATTTCCTCCTTCGGCTAAAAATGCTTCTTTTTTTTCTGCTACTAAATTACTAAATTTAGTATTAAAAGCATTTTTAAGAGCATCAACATTCGATTTTAACTGTTGTATTTCATAGCCACGTAATAACTTATTTAATTCATCTACCAAAGTACTTAACTCCATAGTAGCGTAATCTAACATTGGTATTTCGTGCTTTTCATCCACTTTTTCAGCTTCATTAGCTACTTCAATCTCTACTTCATTTACTGCTTTTTCTGTTTCTGCTTTTTCTGCAATAACTTGTTCAGTAATTGGTTCTTGTAATTCTTTTTCGTTATTTTCTAACATATCTACAATGTTTAAGTTCCTTGATTATTAATTTTATAAATATACGGATTCTTATAGAATACCAAATTTTATTTTGAATAACTTATTGTTAACTATTATTCCATATTCTCCAAGCTTTCTCAGCCTGTTGTTCTAGCATTTCTAAACCATTTTTTATGGCGGCATTATTTTGTTGTCCTTTACTTAAAAAAGTAGTTGTTTCAGGATTGTAAATCAAATCAAATAACAGGTGTTTTTTACCGATAAATTGATACGGAATACTCGGGCAATCTTTAATATTTGGATGCGTTCCTAAAGGCGTACAATTAATAATTAAACAATGTGTTTCTATGATTTCTTTAGATAAACTATTGTAAGAAACCTCTTTTTTACCCTTCGGATTTCTAGAAACGAAACGATATGTAATACCTAATTTTTTAAGCACATACGCTACCGCTTTCGATGCGCCTCCTGTTCCTAAAATCAAGGCTTTTTTATGATGATTTTTTAATAATGGTTTCAATGATTTTTTAAAGCCATAAACATCCGTATTAAAACCTGTTAATTTTCCTTTTTCACCTATTTTAATAGTGTTTACTGCACCTATTTTTCGGGCTTTTTTATCTATTTCATCTAAAAAATTAAAAACGTCCAATTTATAAGGAATTGTTACATTCATTCCTTTTAAAGTCGTTTCATTTTCTTTTATTTTTGCTGATAATTCTTCGATTGACTGAATATCAAAATTTACATAGTCGCTTGTTTCAAGCCCTAGTTCTTTAAATTTATTAGTAAAGTATCCTTTTGAAAAGGAATACGAAATATTTTTCCCTACTAAAGCATACATTTTTTTAACGTCTTTTTCTTCCATAATAATCTATTATTAAAATTAAGGCGATACCAAAAAGGATAAAACCTATTGAAATCCATGTTTCTTGGGTTGATAAATCAGGAATAAATCGCTGGTAATTTTCCACAATTTTATGTCCTTTTTTATCCAATAAAAAACCATGTTCATTTACTTTAAAGAGTGTTTTTTTCCAAGGCCAAACAATACCTAACGAACCTGTTATAAAACCAATAATAACAGCCGTTACTACTTGATGCCATCGTTTTAAAACATAGCCTAAAATATGTGAAATTGACACCAAACCAAAAACTGAACCCAAGGTGAAAACACTTATAATTTTTAAATATCTTATTTTTATAGGGTTTTTTAACACCTCAAAATCACCCGACAATAAACTCGTTACAATGCTCGCAAAAACATTCACACTATCGACTAATAAAAGTACGTAATTGCCTAATAATATTAAAATAAAAGAACCTGATAACCCAGGAAGTGTCATGCCTGAAACACCTATAATTCCGCAAACAAAAACAAACCAAAGATTGTCATTTTCTTTTGCAGGAGTTAAAAAACTGATAAAAACACCAATAGAAACACCAATAATTAAGGCGATAATATTTTTAAATTTCCAATCGTTAAAATCTTTTGAAATATAATATATTGAGCCTATAATCATCCCAAAAAACCACGACCAAACATAGCCCTCATTATTTTTTAAAAAATAATCTAACACTAACGAAATGGTAAAATAACTACACATACTCCCTAGCATTACCAATGCTAAAAACTGTAAATTTGTGTAGTTCGCAAAACTTTTAAAGCGCCCCTTAAAAAGTAATTTAAAAGCTTTGCCGTTTATCCGCTGAAAAGAAAAAATAAGCTCTTCATAAAAACCCATTACAAAAGCTACCATTCCGCCCGAAACACCAGGAACTTTATTGGCAGCTCCCATGGTCATTCCTTTAAAAAAAAGTAGTGTTTTTTGTAATAATTTGCGCTGTTCTTGCTTATACATTTTTAAAATTAAAAAGACTAAAATAATTATTTTTTAAATGATTTTTATTATTTTTTTACAGCTAATTTCTCTAGTAATAAAATTAATGAAAATCCGACAATAATTAATATTGAAGCATACATTAATTCAGGATTTCCATCATACGAAAAAGGCAGTACACTTTTTTCTAAAAGTGGTTTTACAACACCATGCCTATCAGTATACGTAGTTAAAACTGTTTTCCAAGGCCAAACTTTGTTTAGAGACCCCAACATTAACCCTGTTAAGGCAATTAACATTTCATTTTTATAATTATAAAACAACCATTTTAATAGTTTTGAAAAAGTAGTTAATCCTATCATAACTCCTATTACAATTGCCGAAATTGTTTTTAGCTCACCATTTGTTAAAGCACTCATAACCAATGGATAAACACCGATTAACAGCAAAATATAAGACCCTGAAATTCCTGGTAAAATCATAGCACAAGAAGCAATTGCCCCTGAAAAAACTAAGAATAAATAACTAACTTCCTGCCCATTAACTGCGGGTAAAACTGTAATTAAATATCCAAAAAACACTGCTAAAACCCCTATGAATATCCCTTTAAAACTCCAGTGTTTTACCTGTTTTGCTATATAAATAATACTTGCCAGTACCAGCCCAAAAAAGAATGCCCATAATAAAATTGGTTGGTTTATTAACAACCATTTAATTGCTTTTGCTAAAGATATAATACTGATAAAAATCCCTGTAAAAAGAGCTGCTAAAAAATTTCCATTTAATTGTGCCCAAGCACTTTTAACCCCCTCTTTTTTTAAGATTTTAAACAAATCTAAATTAACAGCACTTATAGCGTTTAATAATTCTTCATAAATCCCTGAAATAAATGCAATTGTTCCTCCTGAAACTCCTGGAACAACGTCTGCAGCGCCCATTGCAATTCCTTTTAATATGATTACTAAATAATCTTTTTTGGTTCTATTCATCTAATTTTTATACTTGTTTTTTTACTTATTTTTTAAACTTAATTAGCCTCCTTTTTATAGGTTTTATACTGTCTTTTTTAAGTGATTTTTTTAAGCCTATTTTTTGAGAAAGATCCGATAAATTATTAAAATTTACTTGATACGAAAGACCTATTCCTTGTGTATATCCTTCTTCTTCTTTTGAATATTGCACTTCATTTTGTCGGTTAAAAACAGTTCCCCTTAAACTTCCTTCTTTATTTAATAAAACCTCAACTTTAACCTCTCCTATAATACTTGTTTGTGTATTAGCCCCTACAGGAACGCCTACTTTTCCATTAACAAGTATACGGTCACTTAATTGAGTAGAAATAGATACATCTACTTGATCATCTGATTTTAAATTATTAATTTCTTGACCATTTCCACTATCACCCTGTGTATATCCTAATCCTAATTTAAATTTACTCCCTTCACTATTTAGCATTTCTGTTAAAATACTAGAAGCTATTTCAGATGCTGTACCCGTTAAACCACTTGCCGCACTATTACCTATTGTTTCTTCATTATAAAAAGTACCAAAAGCTAATAAAAATGAAAAATGCTGCATCTTAGTATTCAAATCATTTCCATTCAAAACAAATTCTAATTCAGAAGCTACTGTTGAATTTGCATTAGGAATTTTAATATCAAATTCTTGTTTTGAACTAAACAACCCGCCTGTTATTTTGGTGTATAAATTAATAGGAATTTTACGATTCGAATTAATATTATCTAATAATTGTGCTGGGTTTGCTTTCGTTTTATAAACCGCAACTAAGTCTAATTCGGCTTCGTATGGGTTTCCGTTCCACGAAATTCGCCCACCTTTTTGAACCGCAAAGGGTTTTGATATCCCTGCGTACTTAAAATTATACATTCCTTTATGAATTTCAAAATCACCATACATCTTAAACTTACCAAGCGTATTGATGTCTATTCTTAAATTACCTATACCACTTCCTTTTAAATCACTCCCCGAAACCTTATCAATTACTACCTGAGCTACGGCATCTTTAGTTACCTCTAAATTTATTTTTAAATCGAGCCCTTTTATATCTTTTATTGTTTGATGTACATTTTCAACCGTTGGTGTTTCCGTTTTAAAACGGATTAATTTGTAATTATCAATTGTTTTTACGTCGCTTAACGGAATTACAAACAGCGTTCCTTTATTTGTTTTTCCTTCGATAACAATATCTAAATTATTGGTAAGCCCTCTAATTTCGGCATTTCCATCTAAAAAACCTGTTCCGTAATAAGATGATGTTACTGTTTCTTTGGTGTCTAAAATTAATAAATTTTTAGTGTTAATATCTAATTTCAAATACCAATCTTTAAAGTTTTGATGTGCAATATACCCCGATAACGTTCCTTGTGTTTTATGTTTTGTATCGGTTAATAAAACATTATTAAGCTTAAATTGCTGCTTATCTAAAATAACCTTGGTGTTTCCTTTTAAATCAAAATCAACATTTAAATACGGAAAAGAAAGCCCTGCTTTTTCAACATTTAATATACCTTGAAAATTCGGGTTATCTAAAAAACCTGTTGCCGTAAAACCTCCTGAAACATTCCCTCTAAGCCTATTTAAAATATCTTTCCCTAAAGGGCTAAATGCCTTTAAATCATAATTCTCTAAAGATGTTTTTAAAGAAATAGTTGGTTTATTTTTTGAAAAATCAAGAGCTCCAACAGCTGAAATATTTTTTACCGAATCATTAATTAATGATAGGTTTACCTTATATTTTTCAAAAGAATTATCTCCTGAAAATTCCATTGCTAAATTTCCTTGAGCCAGGTTATTTATTTTAAAGTCTGTTATTGATAAATTTCCCTTTGGCGCTATATTACCTTCTTTTTGTTGTAAATCAACGATTCCTGTAAAATCTCCTTCTAAACTTAAATTATCTATATTCGGTAAAAAACTTGCTAATTTTACTTTGGTAAAACGGGCATTCAAATTTTTATAAGTACTATCTTTAACAATTCCTTTAAATTCAATCTTTTGCTGATCAGACTCTACTAAAAATGGACTTATTTCGTAGGTCTTCTTTTTTAAATCAAAAGCTACTTTATGTTTTTTATCTGATATTTTATTAATAACCCAATCAAATCCTTTATAATTAAATGTTGATTTTTGAATACCAACAACTGATTTTTGTAATTCGTTAATCGTATAATAAAAATCAAGATTAAAGCCTTCTGAATAATTTTTCCCGCCTTTAAATACCGATTTAAAATACAAGGTATCATTTTGAGTTCTGTTCAGTAAGTTTAATTTTTTAATATTATAATACGGTGTATTTATTTTCCCAGCCGTTAAATGTGTGTTATACAGCGGGTTTTTAGTATCCATTCTTAACACAATATTTTGAATAGCACTTTTGTAAACATCAATTTCAGGTGATGAAAACTTTAATTTTAAAGCATTTTTATCGGCATTAATTCGCCCTTTTAACTTGGTGTTTTCAGCAATAGCTATGTTTGGTAAAAACACATCGATAATTTGATTATAAATCGTAAAATCAAACTCTAAAAACTGATTTTGTGCTACTTTATTAGGCACATAATTCGTATAAACACTTCCTAGAGCATTTTGGGTAATCGGAATTAATTCTTCAAAAGAAAACTTTCCTCTTAAAACACCTGTAACAATTTCTTTTGAATTTACTTCAATCGTTTTTATACTATCTTTTACCGATGAATTTATTTCAAAATTTTCAAACAGGTATTCTTTTTTTTGATTTTTGTACGCCACCTTTTTAAATGTTGCTTTACCTACAATGTCATCAAAAGTATTCCCTGAAATATTCAAATTAACAATTCCTTTTAATTCAGCAATACTATCACGCGTAAAAAGACTTGTTTTCTTCAAATCAATTTGATTAATATTGGCAACAAAATCAAATTTATTGATTGCTGATGAAAAATCGGCCAAACCTTCAAAATTTAGCTTGAAATTTTCATCTTTTGCATTTAAAACACCGTCAAATTTTTTGTTTTGAAATTGACCATTAATATATAAATCTTTATAATTATAGTTATTAAACTCTAAGCTACTAATTTTACCGATAGCAACCGTGTTTATGTTTTCTAAATTAAAACCACTACCATCTACATCTGCTTTTAAGGATATTTTACCAAGGTTAGAATTGTTTGAAAAAACGCCTAAATCAAAATCTATAAGTGCCAATTCTCCTATATAACTAGCCTTGTCAATATCATCAATATTGGTTAATTGCAAATCAGAAATAGTCGTTCCTATCTCCGATTTTACAGAAATAGTCGCCTCCATTTGCTCGGGTGTAATTTTCACCAATCCCTGAAGTGTAAAATCTCCTAATCGCTGAAATTCAGAAGGCAACGACTTGCCTAATAAATTTGGAAGCACGCTTTTTAATTGTCCATAATTTGCTGTAACATTTTTAAAATCGGCATCAAAAATAAAACCTCTTTCTTTTTTTATCGCATTTACAAAGCCCATGTTTCCTACAATCTTCATTCCTTTTCGAGAATGAAGACGCACATTATTTACACTAAAATTATTTAAAACACCCTTCATATTCCCTGTAAAATAGAGCATATCATTACCACTTAATTCGTTGTATAATTTGCTAATATCTTTAATTGAAACGGCACTTTTTAATATTTTAGCCCTAAACCTTACTTTATCATTAAAATTAACAAAATCTTGTCTTTTATACTTTAATTTAATAGCACCTTTTATTTTTGATTTATTATCGGTTTCCAACACTGTTTTATCAAAATTCATAAATGATTTTGTGTAGGTGAAATCCGTAGACATATTGGTTATATTAATGCCCCTGTTTTCAGAAAAACACATGTTTCTCATTTTTAAAGAAACATCGGGTCCTTTTATAGAAAAATCTAATAAATTACCACTTGCATGATACGCCGCAAACTCCAACGGATCTTTTTTATTGGCATCTAAAAACTTAAAAGTTAAATTTTCAACCGCTATTTTATCACTTTTTAAAACAAAAACACTTGACAGGCTATCTTTTGGCGCATCGCTATCAAAACGATCTATAAATATCGCAATATTATCATCTTTTTCGCCTTTGTATTTTTTCATATTAAAATAAACCCCACGCAAAGAAGCATCGCCTAAATTAACTTTATTGTCTAGTATTCGTTTGGCATTTAATAGCGAAGTGCTTAAATTTTCAACAAAAATAAGCGTATCTTTATGATGGTCTCTAATTTCAATACCTTTTAGTTGAACACTTCCTAACCAAGAGAAATCAATCTTTTTTACAAGAATATCGGTGTTGTATTCTTTATTTAACCAATTGGTGGCCTGTGCGCCTATTTTACTTTGCACAAAAGGTAATGACAGCAAAAAAACAAGCAATAACAGCCCAAGTAACACGTACTTTGATACCCTATATAGTATGTTTTTTATCTTTTTAATAATCTATATTATAATAAAATTACAAACAAATGTAATCAGCTAATGGCAAAAGTATTGCCTTATTTTAAAGAAATATCAATTTTAACGAAAATGTAACACAATAACGATATTTTTGCATTTTAATACATGAAACATTGAGTACAGAAAACAGCTACATTTTAGGTATAGAAAGCTCTTGTGATGACACAAGCGCTTCGGTAATTTACAACGGAAAAGTAATCAGCAACGTGGTTGCAAACCAAGAAATACACGCTAAATATGGCGGTGTTGTTCCTGAATTAGCTTCAAGAGCACATCAGCAAAATATAGTTCCTGTAGTACAACAAGCAATTGAACAAGCTAATATTACTAAAAACGATTTAAGTGCTATCGCTTTTACACGTGGTCCTGGATTAATGGGATCTTTATTGGTAGGAACTTCTTTTGCAAAATCTTTTGCTTTAGGATTAAATATTCCGCTAATTGCCGTAAATCATATGCAAGGACATATTTTAGCACATTTTATTAAAGAAGAAAATGCTAAAATTCCGCCGTTTCCATTTGTTTGTTTAACTATTAGTGGCGGACACACGCAAATTGTTAAAGTTACCAATCATTTTGAAATGGAAATTTTAGGCGAAACTATTGATGATGCCGTTGGTGAAGCTTTTGATAAATCTGCTAAAATATTAGGATTGCCTTATCCTGGAGGTCCTTTAGTTGATAAATATGCACAATTAGGAAATCCGAAAGCTTTTCAGTTTACGAAACCGAAAGTTGGAGATTTACAATTTAGTTTTAGCGGATTAAAAACAGGAATCTTACGTTTTATCCAAAAAAATGTAAAAGAAAATCCTGATTTTATTAAAGAAAACTTACATGATATTTGTGCCTCTATTCAATATACTATTATTGAAATATTGATGGATAAATTAAAAAACACCGTTAAACAAACCGATATAAAACACATTGCTATTGCGGGTGGAGTTTCTGCAAATTCTGAAATTAGAAAACGTTTAGCCTTAGCAGAAAAACATTGGGGATGGACAACCTACATTCCGAAGTTTGAATACACAACCGATAACGCTGCAATGATTGCCATTGCTGGATATTTAAAATATAAAAATAACGATTTTTCTGATATTTCAATTACATCAAAAGCTCGTTTAAAAGTTACCGAATAACTATTTTAAATCATATTTATTTACAAAAAACACCGTTAAAATTATTTAACGGTGTTTTTTGTTTATTTTTTTATGATAAATAAAATTATAAAAATTAGTACAAATTTCTAGCCCCGATTGAAGCATTTGTTTGAGCTCTTTTTTTGATTTTTCTTCAAAAAAAAGCGAGTGCGGAAAGCGGGAAATTGCTTCTAAAAATAATTTTATAAATCGATTTCTTTTAATGCTTTTATATTATTTCGCTCTAAGAAAACATCAATAGTTTCGAAATGTTCAATAACACGTTGTTCTTTAAATTCGAATACTTTTTCTGATAACCCTTGTAAGAAATCACGGTCGTGAGATACCAAAATTAACGTTCCATCGAAATGCATTAACGCTTCTTTAATAACGTCTTTCGAGCGTAAATCTAAATGGTTTGTTGGCTCATCTAAAATTAACACATTTACAGGTTCTAATAGTAATTTAACCATTGCCAAACGTGTTTTTTCTCCTCCTGAAAGCACTTTTACTTTCTTTTCGATATCATCACCAGCAAACATAAAACGACCTAAAATATTTTTTATTTGTGTTCGTACATCTCCTTCTGCAACCTCATCTACTGTTTGAAAAACGGTTAATTCTGGATCTAATAACGAGGCTTGATTTTGTGCAAAATATCCAACTTTAGCATTGTGACCTAAACCACATTCTCCTTCAAAATCGATTTCGCCCATAATGGCTTTTATCATGGTTGATTTTCCTTCTCCGTTACGCCCTACAAACGATACTTTTTCTCCACGAGCTATTGAAAAACTTGCGTCTTTAAATACGGTTAAATCGCCATATTTTTTGGTTAAATTTTCTACTTTTACAGGATAATCTCCAGAACGTGGCGATGGTGGAAAACGTAATTTTAATGATGTTGTATCAACTTCATCAATTTCAATAGGTACAATTTTTTCTAACATTCGCACACGTGATGCTACTTGATTTGTTTTTGAATATGTTCCTTTAAAACGTTCGATAAATCCTTTAATATCATCAATCGTTTTTTGTTGTTCTTGATAGGCTTTTATTTGATGCGAACGACGCTCTTTTCGTAATTCTAAATAATGAGAATACTTAGCTTTATAATCGTGAATTGTTCCCATAGTAACCTCAATAGTTCTATTGGTTATGTTATCGATAAAAGCTTTATCATGCGATATTACCACTACCGCCTTGGCTTTGTTTAGCAAGAAATTTTCTAACCAAATTACCGATTCTATATCTACGTGATTTGTTGGCTCATCTAATAAAATTAAATCGGGTTTTTGCAGTAAAATTTTAGCCAATTCGATACGCATACGCCAACCACCACTAAATTCTGATGTCAATCTATCAAAATCTTCTTGTTTAAAACCTAAACCTTTTAAGGCTTTTTCTACTTCTGCTTGGTAATTTATATCTTCTAAAGCATAAAAAGTTTCTCCTAAATCGGTGACACGTTCAATAATTTTCATGTACGCTTCCGACTCATAATCTGTACGAGTTTCTAACTCTTTATTTAAGTGTTCCATTTCGGATTTCATCTTAAAAACAGCGTCGAATGCTTTGGATGCTTCTTCTCTTACCGTACAATTATCCTCCATTAATAAATGCTGTGGTAAATAAGCAATTACAGTATCTTTCGGACTTCTAACACCTCCTTTAGTAGCTTTTGAAACTCCTGCCATAATTTTCATCATGGTCGATTTTCCTGCGCCATTTTTACCCATTAAGGCTATTTTATCGTTTTCATTTATTACAAACGATACGTCTTTAAACAACGTTTTTCCACTAAATTCAACCGTTAATTGATCTACAGTAATCATGTATATATATTTTGAATTGCGAAAATACTAATTTTGTTAATTACAGATTTTCTTTTTGATACAAATCAAAATCAATTTAATTAATGAAGTATTTTAAACAACAATTCTTTTAAGATATCTGAAGATGATTGATTTGCTCCTACTCCTTTACTTTTGATATCTGCTTCTCGTAAAAAACCGATTACTTGCGATACTTTTCGCATCGGATATTTTTTTCCAGCTGAACTATAATCATCCACAAAATAAGGATTTACACCCAAAACTTTAGCTACATTACCTTTCGATTTATCTTTTAAACCGTGATACATTAATAATTGTGTAAAAAAACTATTTAATAATGAAATAGTCATTACTAACGGATTATTTTTAGGATTTTGAGTAAAATAATTGATTATCCTATTCGCTTTTACAATATCTTTTTGACCGATTGCTTTTCGCAATTCAAAATTGTTAAAATCTTTTGAAATACCAATATTTTCTTCAATATGTTTATCTGTAATAATGATATTTTTAGGTAAAACAGACATCAACTTTTCTAATTCATTGGATATTTTACTCAAATCTGTTCCTAAAAACTCTACTAGCATTTGAGATGCTTTTGGCTCAATATTATATTTTCTTCCGCCTAAAACTTTACGAATCCAATCGGCAACCTGATTCTCATATAATTTTTTACTCTCGTAAATTAAGCCATTTTTAGCAATCGCTTTATAGGTTTTTTTACGCTTATCTAACTTCTTATATTTATAATTAAAAACTAATACGGTACTTAATTGCGGATTTTCAGCATAAGCTTCAATTCTATCTATTGTACGAACTAAATCTTGCGCTTCTTTTACAATAATTACCTGCTTTTCTGCCATCATAGGATAGCGTTTTGCTGATGCTATAATTTCGTCAATAGTAACATCTCTTCCGTACATTACCACTTGATTAAAGCCTTTTTCAGATTCGTCAAGTACGTTTTTTTCAATATATTCAGAGATTTTATCAATATAATAAGGTTCATCACCCATTAAAAAATATATAGGTTTTATATTGCCCTTTTTTATATCGGATACGATAGTTTTAATTTCGTTCATTTTCTTATTTTTGAAGCATGCAAAAATTGAATCTTCCTACCTACAAATTCAGGCTCAAAAGTAACGAAAATAAGACGCTTATTTTTGATAATTTAAGAAAAAAATACTTAGTATTAACTCCTGAAGAATGGGTTCGTCAACATTTTGTGCAGTTTTTAATTGAAGAAAAAAAATATCCTGTTACTTTAATTGCTCTTGAAAAACAATTGACTATAAACAACCTAAAAAAACGAACAGATATTGTTATTTTTTCTTCAGATGGAACGCCGAATATTATAGTAGAATGTAAAGCTCCAAAAATTAAAATTGCTCAAGATACTTTTGACCAAATTGCACGTTATAACTTAAAATTAAATGCTAATTATCTAATTGTTACCAACGGATTAGAGCATTATTTTTGTCAGCTTGATAAAGAAAATGAAACCTATGTTTTTTTAAAAGATATTCCTGATTATAAATAATAAATAATTGATAAATTCGCAATTATGAAAACAGCAGTCGTTATATTAAATTGGAATGGTAAACAATTATTAGAACAATTTTTACCAAGTATTGTAAATTTTAGTGTAAATCAGGCTGAAATTTATGTTGCTGATAATGCTTCTTCTGATGATTCTATCGCTTTTATCAAACAAAATTTTCCGACCGTTAAAATAGTAGAAAATAGTACTAATGGTGGATATGCGAAAGGATATAATGATGCTTTACAACATATTAATGCTGATGTTTATTGTTTAGTAAATTCTGATATTGAGGTTACTAAAAACTGGCTTACTCCTATTTTAGACACTTTTAAAAAAGAAAAAAATACAGCTATTATTCAGCCAAAAATTTTAGACTTTAAAGATAAAACAAAATTTGAATATGCAGGTGCTGGCGGTGGATTTGTCGATTTATATGGTTATCCGTATTGCCGTGGACGAATTTTCAATCATTTAGAAATCGACAACGGACAGTTTAACGATACTACTGAAATTTTTTGGGCTTCTGGAGCTTGTTTTTTTATTCGCTCAAAAGTGTATCATAAGCTAAATGGTTTTGATGAAGATTATTTTGCACATCAAGAAGAAATAGATTTATGTTGGCGAGCAAAAAACGAAAATTTCACAATTAAATATGTAGGAAATTCAACTGTTTATCATGTTGGCGGTGCAACTTTACAAGCAATAAATCCGCAGAAAACCTTTTTAAACTTCAGAAATAGCTTATTAAATATCGTTAAAAATGTACCTACCAAATTGGTCTTCTTTGTGATTTTTTCTCGCTTAGTCTTAGATGGAATTGCAGGACTTAAATTCTTAGCTGAACTTAAACCCAAGCATACTATTGCTATTTTAAAAGCTCATTTTAGTTTTTACGCTAACTTTATTAAGTTTTTAGGAAAAAGAAAAAAACTTAATAAAGAAAATAACTATAATAAACATAGTTCTATCGTTTGGCAATATTATGCTTTAGGTAGAAAAAATTTTAATCAATTAAAATAATTACTTTATTACAAAATATCTAAACTTCCTTTACCTTCTCTTATTACTTCTGGAGAATCGGTAGTTAAATCTATTACTGTTGATGCATAGTTATCACCATAACCACCATCAATAACAATATCAACAATATTTTGCCATTTTTCAAAAATTAATTCAGGGTCTGTGGTGTATTCTATTACCTCATCTTCATCATGAATAGAAGTAGAAACTATTGGATTTCCTAAAGCCTCTACAATAGTTTGTGCTATTATATTGTCAGGAATACGAATACCTATTGTTTTACGCTTTTTAAATACTTTTGGTAATGAATTACTTCCTGGTAAAATAAAAGTATAAGGACCTGGTAAAGCTCTTTTTAATATTTTAAAAGTTGCAGAATCTATCTGTTTAACGTAATCTGATAAATGACTTAAATTATTACAGATAAATGAAAAATTCGATTTTTCTAGCTTCACTCCTTTTATTTTAGCAATTTTTTCTAATGCTTTTGTATTGGTAATATCACAACCTAATCCGTAAACAGTATCTGTTGGATAAATTATTAACCCGCCATTTTGTAAAACTTTTACAATTTTAGCAATTTCTTTCGGATTCGGATTATCGTTATATAGTTTTATAAATTGTGCCATATCTTAAAGATAGTATTTTATCTTCAAAATTAACTATTTTCTTTTAAATAATACGTTATTGATTATCATCAATAAAAAGAAATATTATTATTAAATTTAATATAGAAGAAATAAAAAAGGCAATTTATTTAAAAATAAATTGCCTTTTTTTGATATTAAAAATTATCAAAGTCAAAATCATCAATATTTTCAAAACTTGTAAATCCATCGTTAAATTCATCATCAAAATCATCTTCTAAATCATTTGGTATTTTTGATGTTTTAAATTCTTTTTCTGGTGCTTCATCAGGAATTTCTCCAACAGTTAAAATTATTTTAGTATCAGTAACAACTTCATCTGATTGTTCTACAACCTCAACATAAAATGTCCACATTTGTAAAAAATCATATACATAAATCAATTTATCATTTATATTCGGTAAAGTTTCTTTTATAACACAGGTTGCCATTGATGGTGCTTCGCCATCTTCCGACATATCAAATAAAGGGATTTCTTCTCCTTGATTCCAATCTTCATCTGTTCGGTAAAAAGAAGCCATTTCTTGTCCATTAAAACCAAATGATTTAGCAATATCTGAATGCAAATCTTCTAGTGATTTTGCCTGATTAACAACCAAGGTTCTTATTACATCTTTTTTTGTATCTAAAATTACACGTACTTTATACATTCTATCATTTTTTGTCGCTACAAAAATACGTATTTTTGAATGATAATTTTTAACAAAATGGATAGACAACAATCACTCGAAATACTTAATAGTTATAATAAAAACACCTTAATGGAAACACTTCAAATTGAGTTTGTTGACGTTGGTAAAGATTTTATTACCGCCAAAATGCCTGTAAATTCAAAAGTACATCAGCCTCACGGAATTTTACACGGTGGCGCTACAGCTGCTTTAGCAGAAACGGTTGGTAGCTGTGCTTCGGGATTTTTTTTAAATGATAACAGCAAAATTGTAAAAGGAATTGAGCTTAGTATTAATCATGTAAAAAGTAAAAAAGACGGTACTGTTTTCGCTACTGCAAAAGCCGTTCACCAAGGAAGAACAACGCATTTATGGGAGGTTAAAATTGTTGATGAACAAAAAAAATTAATTTCTTTATGTAAAATAACCAATATTGTTTTAGATAAAAAATAAGCTTATTAGCATAATTATAAAATAAATTTAGTTTGAAAATATTTTCAAAAATAGAAGAATCGCTCAAAAACAAACTACCTTTTGTTGTTTATAGAAAACCAAACTCAACTTTGTTAACTGGTTTTTTTCAAAATAACGACTGCTTATACACCTCTACAAGCTATGCTGAAAGTGGATTTATATTTGCTCCTTTCGATGATAAAAACCCTGCTGTTTTAATTCCTAAAAATAACGCATGTTTTTTAAAAGAAAATTTCTTAGAAGATATTAATTCTGATGATACTTACCTAAAGAGTCAAGAGAAAAACAATACGAAAAACTTCCAAGAAAAAGCACATATCAAGCTAGTTCAAAAAGGAATTGATGCTATTAATTCAGGACTTTTTAAAAAAGTTATTTTATCGAGAAAAGAACTTATAAAACTTACCGATTTTAATATAGTTACTATTTTCAAAAAACTACTTGTAAATTACAACACCGCATTTACCTATGTTTGGTATCATCCGAAGGTAGGAATGTGGCTTGGTGCTACACCTGAAACTTTAGTGAAAATTAAAAAACAGCATTTTGAAACAATGTCTTTGGCAGGAACTCAAGTTTTTAACAATACAACAAACGTTATTTGGCAACCTAAAGAAATCGAAGAACAGCAATTTGTTACCGATTATATAACAGATAAACTTTCTGAAATTTGTAATTCGCTAAAAAAAGGCGGAGTAAAAACAGCGAAAGCAGGAAATTTACTACATTTAAAAACACTTATTTCTGGAGAAATAAACACTAAAAATGCTGTTTTAATAAAAAAACTACACCCAACTCCTGCCGTTTGTGGCTTACCTTTAGAGGCATCTAAAGCATTTATCTTAAAAAACGAAAACTATAATAGAGCATATTATACAGGTTTTTTAGGCGAATTAAACTTAAACGAAACAAGTGAAAACACTTCGGAACTTTTTGTAAATTTACGATGTATGGAAATTAGAAATAATTCGGCAGTTCTTTTTATTGGTGGCGGAATTACCAAAGAAAGTAACCCTGAAAGTGAATGGCTAGAAACGGTTTCAAAATCAGAAACTATGAAAAAAGTATTGTAAATTACATCTTATTAAGTAAAAAGCACCAACTGTTAAAAGTTAGGTGCTTTTAATGTAAATTGAATTTAAAATACTATTTTTTTATCAAAAAATTATTAATTTTCTACTTAAATATCATCAAAAGAAACATTGGTAAAACTTTCTGTCGATGCAGTTATAACCTCATTACTTTCTTCTTCTTCTTTTTTGTAATCTTTTTGATGACGCTCACTAATTACTTCTGAACCTTTTTCATTAACAATAAAATCTGTTGCCTTGTTTAGCATTTCTTTAAAGTCTAAAAAATCTTCTTTATATAAATAAATTTTATGTTTTTGATAATGAAAAGAGCCATCATCGTGCGTAAATTTTTTACTTTCAGTGACTGTTAAATAGTAGTCATCTGCTTTTGTAGACCTTACATCAAAAAAGTAGGTTCTTCTTCCTGCTCTTAAAACTTGTGAAAAAATCTCTTCTTGTTCTACTCTCTCTCGCTCACTCATAGTTCGTTTCTTAAATAATAATTATTTACTTAAAATTGCTCAACAAATCTAATAAAATAATTGATTTGGCAATACGAAACATTACATTTCTTTTTCTAAAAGTTGTTGTTCATATAACTCTTTATAATAACCCGTCACTTTTATTAATTGATTATGAACACCTTGCTGAATAACTTTACCTGCATCTAAAACTATTATTTTATCAGCATTTTTAACAGACGAAATACTGTGACTAATTATGATACTTGTTTTATCTTTAGAAATACGGCCTAAATTTGAGAGAATTTGTTGCTCTGTTTCAGTATCAACTGCCGATAAACAATCATCAAAAATTAATACCTTCGGATTCTTAATAATAGCTCTAGCAATAGCGGTTCGTTGTTTTTGTCCGCCCGATAAAGTAACGCCTCTTTCACCTAAAACAGTTTGATATCCATTTTTAAAATTGATAATATTATCATGAATTACCGCATTTTTAGCAGCTTCAATAATTTGTTGTTTCGTAGCATTTTCTTTCCCAAATTTAATATTATTCTCAAGACTATCAGAAAACAAGAATGGATCTTGCGGTACAAAACCAATTTGATTTCTAACATCATATAAATTACAGTCTTTTATATTTTTTCCATCTATTAAAACTTCACCTTCAGTAGCATCATATAATCGAGAAATTAAATTTATAATAGTTGATTTACCACTTCCTGTAGTTCCTAAAATTGCCAAGGTTTCACCCTTTTCAATAATTAAATTAACTTTCTTTAATGCAGTTATATTAGTATCATCATAAGTTAAAGAAACATCTTTAAATTCAATTTTACCTTGTATTTTAGTATGTGTATTTGTATTGTTTCTAATTTCTGGAATTTGCTCTAAAAACTCATTAATTCGTTCTTGCGATGCTGCTGCCTGTTGTACCGTTGAAGTTACCCACCCAACTACTGCAACTGGCCAAGTAAGTATATTTACATACATAACAAACGAAGCAATAGCACCTAATTGAATTTCGCCAGCAATATATTGTTGCCCTCCAATATATAAAACGATAATATTACTAACTCCTATTAATAAAATCATCAATGGAAAAAATAACGCTTGTACTTTATGTAATTCAATATTTTTCTCTTTGCTTTTATCGGCAATTTCATCAAAAGAAGCAATTACAGCTGGTTCTATTGCATACGATTTAACTACGTTAATTCCTGAAAAAAACTCTTGATTAAATGTTGTTAATTTTGATAAATATTCTTGAACAATTGTACTGCGTTTATTAATTTGTTTACTTAATATAAAAATAGATACCGACAAAATAGGAAACGGAATCATAGTGTATAAAGTTAATTTTGGCGAAATTGCATACATTTGACTAAAACCAATAATTAATGATATTATCATATTTAAAGTATACATAATTGCTGGACCAAAATACATACGCACTTTAGAAACGTCTTCACTTATACGATTCATTAAATCACCTGTTCTATTTTTTTTATAAAAATTAGTAGATAATCGTTGATATTGCTGATAAATTTCATTTTTTAAATCAAACTCAATCATTCTAGACATTACAATAATGGTTTGTCTCATAAAAAAAGTAAAAAAACCTCCCAATAAAGTAACCCCTATAATCAGCATTATATTATCAAACAAAACAGCTTTTACTTCGGATAAATCTGTTATTTTTCCTAATTGATAATCCTCAACAACATTTAATGAATTACCTACAAAATCAGGAATTTTAAGAGTTAAAATTTTCGCTAAAACCGTAATTACAGTTCCTAATAATAAACGCCATTTATATTTAAAAAAATATTTATTAAGATATTTTAATGATTTCAAGATAAAAAATGTTTTTAAGTTAAAAAAACAACTCGACAAAGTGACACTGTTAAAGATACTGTAATTAAGACTTCTTTTTTTGCTTATGTTTTAACGATTTCTTATTTTTGTCTTCAAATTTTTTTAGATTACTAAATCAATCTCTAAATTAAAACCAAAACAAATGAAATCAGAAATCGTTGATATTAAAGACCTTAAGAATGACCCAGTATTTGGTCAATTATCTTTTGACAATCACGAACAAATCGTTTTTTGTAATGACGAAGATACAGGTTTAAAAGCAATAATTGGTATTCATAATACAACATTAGGTCCTGCCTTAGGAGGTACTAGAATGTGGCAATATAATAGTGAATGGGAAGCTCTTAATGATGTATTACGTTTATCACGTGGAATGACTTATAAATCAGCAATTACAGGATTAAATCTTGGTGGTGGTAAAGCTGTTATTATAGGTGATGCTAAAACTCAAAAAAACGATGCTTTAATGCGTAAGTTTGGAGAATATGTAAATTCATTAAGTGGAAAATACCTTACCGCAGAAGATATTGGTATGGAAACTCGTGATATGGATATTATTCGTGAAGTAACTCCACATGTAACAGGTGTATCTGAAGCAATTGGTGGGTCAGGAAATCCATCACCTGTAACTGCTTATGGAGTTTATATGGGTATGAAAGCTGCTTCTAAATATCGTTTTGGCTCAGATAACTTAGCTGGTAAAAAAGTATTAGTTCAAGGAGTTGGGCATGTTGGTGAAACTCTAGTTAAGCATATTACCGATGAAGGTGCACAAGTAATTTTAAACGATATTAACGAAGCTCGTTTAGAGGAATTAAGTAAAAAATACGGAGCTAATGTTGTTTTAGGAAATGACATTTACGGCTTAGATATCGATATTTATGCGCCATGTGCATTAGGTGCTACCTTAAATGACAAAAGTATTGCTCAATTAAATGCTAAAGTTGTTGCTGGAGCTGCTAATAATCAATTAGCAAATGAGTTAAAGCACGGACAATTATTAAGAGAAAAAGGAATTGCATATGCTCCTGATTTTTTAATTAATGCTGGTGGAATTATTAACGTATATGCTGAAGTTGCAGGTTACGACAAAGCGGAAAGCCTTAAAAGAACTGAAAATATTTACAATACAACATTAGATATTTTTAACTTAGCAGATAAAGAAAACATTACAACACACCAAGCGGCTTTTAATATTGCACAAGCTAGAATTGATGCTCGTAAAAAAGAACAAAATAGCTAGCTAAAAAATAAAAAAGTTTTACTTTTGCAGAGCGTTAGAAATACTTTCTATCGCTCTTTTTTTTTTAAAGTTTTAAAAGTTCTTTCAAATGATTAACAGAAGACATATTCGAGTTAAAGTAATGCAGTCGGTTTACGCAATGCAACAATCGCACAGTGATGACATCCTAAAAGAAGAAAAGTTCTTAAAAGACAGCATTGATAAAATGTATGACTTATATGTTCTAAACCTTCAATTATTAATTCAAGTTCAAAAATTAGCAAATAAGAGAATAGCCCTTTCTAAAAAGAAAATACTTGCTACTAAAGAAGAATTAAATCCTAACACTAAATTTATTGACAATCGAGTAATCAATAAATTAAATGAAAGCACAAGCTTAAGTGCTTATGTTGAACTTCATGAGCTTAACTATTGGGAACTTGATAGTGAATATGTACGAATTATTTTAGATGAATTATTAAACAGTGAGCTATATGAAAACTACATAAACAATCCTAATGATTCATATCATATTGATAGTGCTTTTGTAGTTGCTTTTTTCAAAGAAATTATAGCGCCTAACGAAAAATTAGCCGATTATTTTGAAGATAAAATGATTTCTTGGGTTGATGATATTCCTTTTATAAACACTTGGGTTGTTAAATCATTAAACAAACAAAAAGCTCAGAATCCTTTTATCCTTGGAAACCTTTATAAAGATAGTGAAGACAAGCAATTTGTATCTAAATTATTTCAAAAAACAGTATTAAATCAACATACCTACGAAGACGATATTATTGAAAAAACACCTAACTGGGAAGCTGATAGAATCGCCGATATTGACATGATTATTATCAAAATGTCGATTACTGAATTTTTACATTTCCCATCAATTCCTAGTAGCGTAAGTATTAATGAATATATTGAGGTAGCAAAAGATTATTCAACTAATAAAAGTAGCTATTTTATTAATGGTGTTTTAGATAAATTGTCAAAAGATTATTTAGCATCTAATAAGATGGTTAAAATTGGTAGAGGTTTATTATAAAAAATTATTATTTTTACAAAAACAAATTAAAATATTTAACATGAAGAAAATAGCAGTAGCAATTGCAGTTATTCTATCAACAGGATTTTTTATTTCTTGTGGAAAAAGCGATGCCTCATCTAAAGTAAAAAAAGAGAATGTAGAAAACGCTGAAAAAAGAGATGTTTCTATTAGTAAAGGAACAGCTTCTATTTCTTTTGATAAAGAAGAGCATAATTTTGGAACTGTAAACGAAGGTGAAGTTGTTAAAACTACCTTTACGGTAACAAACAGCGGTAAAACCGACTTGGTAATTACAAATGCACAAGCAAGTTGTGGATGTACAGTGCCTGTATGGCCTAAAGGCGCTATTGCACCTGGAGAAACTGGAGAAATTCAAGTAAGTTTTAATACTAGTGGGAAACCAAATAAGCAATCTAAATCTATTACATTAACAACCAATACCGTAAAAGGTAAAGAAGTTATTAAGATTACTGGTATGGTAACTCCTAAAAAGAAAACAGTATAATGTTTATAACTATTTTTTTACAAGCAAGTACCCAAGAAAGTATTATGAATATGCTTCCTTTTTTAGCAATGATAGGTGTTTTTTATTTTTTAATTATTCGTCCACAGATGAAACGTCAAAAAGATGAAAAAAAATTTCAAGCTACTGTTGTCAAAGGAATTAAAGTAATTACCTCTAGTGGTATTCATGGTAAAATTGTTGAAATTAACGATACCGACAATACTGTTACTATTGAAACAGGTGCTGGTAAAATTAAATTTGAACGCTCTGCTATTTCAATGGAATTAAGCAAGAAATACACAGCCGTTAAAAAATAACAACAGCTACTTTTTTATAAAAAAGAGCGCTAATTAGCGCTCTTTTTTTGTTTTTTATGTAGATTGCAGTATATTCTAAACTTTGAAAAAAAACTTTAACATACCTAAAACCTTTTTTGGATTTTTATCAGCTTCCGTTCTTTTTTGGTTGCTCATAAATTTATCAAAAAAATATACTACCGAAATAGAAATAGCGGTAACTTATAGCAATATTACTATACAAAAAACAATTATTAATACACCAATCAAAAAAATATCGCTTATAGTAAAAGGAAGTGGGTTTAAATTAATTTCTCAAAATTTTACAAATTCTACTGTAAAACTAGATTTAGAAAAAGCTCATAAGAAAAAAAATAATAACTATTATTTTTTAACTAAAAACAGCTACTCAGAAGTACAACGGCAGCTAAATTCAGGAATTGAATTAATTAAATTTCAAAGAGATAGTATTCCTTTAGAAATGGGGAATTTAGCTTCAAAAAAAGTACCCTTAAAAACAAACTTAGAACTCAATTTTCAACTAGGATATGATTTAGCTAGCCCTATAAAAATAACACCTAGCCATGTGTTAATTTCAGGAGAAACTTCTTTAATCGATAAAATTAACTTTTTAAATTTATCAAAAGAAACATTAAAAAATATTTCTGAAAGTACTACTCTTAAAAGTACTATTGAAACTCCAAAACAAGTGAAAAAGGAGGTTAGTTTTGCTAAAATAAGTATCATTGTCGATAAATTTACAGAGGGAGATATAGAAGTTCCTATCACCATTAAAAACGCCCCAAAAAACATCAATATATTCCCTAAAAAAGTAAAGGTAATTTACAAGGTAGGTTTAAAAAATTTTAATAAAATAAATGCTAATCTGTTTAAAGTATCCTGTGATTATAAGCAGATAACAAGTAACGAAACGTCTTATTTAACGCCTAAATTAATACAGTTTCCTGATTCTATTACAATACAGCGAATAGTTCCTAAAAAAATAGATTTTTTAATACATAAAAAAACAAAAAAATAATGGTTATAGGTTTAACAGGTGGCATTGGTAGCGGAAAATCTACAGTAGTAAAAATGTTTGCTGAATATAAAAATAGCGCTATTTATATTGCAGATAATGAAGCTAAAAAATTAATGAATTCTTCAGATGAAATTAAAACCAAATTAATCGCTGAATTTGGTGAAAATGTTTACAAAAACAAGCTATTAAACAAGCCTTTTTTAGCCGATATTGTTTTTAATGATAAAGATAAATTAGCTACTTTAAACTCTATTGTACATCCTGTGGTAAACAATCATTTTCAAGTTTTTATCCGTAAAAATGCCGATAAAAACTATATTTTATATGAAAATGCCATTCTTTTTGAAAACGGTAGTAATATTTTTTGTGATAAAATAATTACCGTAACAGCTCCTGAAAACATCAGGATTGAACGTGTTTTAAAAAGAGATAACACTACAACTGATGCTATTAAAAACCGTATTAATAATCAATGGAGTCAAATAAAAAAAACACTGCAATCTCATTATATTATTGAAAATATTACTCGTAAAAACACACAGTATCAGGTTGATATAATTCATGCTATTTTAACTAAAAAAGTGATAAATTAACGTTTTACAATACTTTTTTGTTAATTTTTTCTTAATTTAATAAAAACTTAGTTAATATACGTTAAAAGCAATGTGCTGTTCATTTTATTAATTTATTTTTGGATAATGGGTAAAAAAATATTTATTCTTATTGTTGTTTTAATGAGTATTTCCTTAATTGGAATTATCTCAGTTCAAGTGTATTGGATTAAAGACGCTGTAAAAAACAAGCAACAACAATTTGACAACAACATCAAAATTGCATTAGCTAGAACTTCTGAAAGGATTAAAGAAAGAGAGTACGCTGATTTTTTCCAAAACAATCAAGAATTTCTTAAAGATAAAAAATTTGTTTCTAAAGCAAAAATAACTACCTATTTATTTCAACAAATAGACACTACTAATAAAAGAAAATTCACCTTCGGAACAACTGTTTTAGGAGAAAGCATTAAAATGCCTGCTGATTTTATTGATAATGATTCTATTGTTATTAAACGGTATTCAGGGAAACAAGATTTTTATTTTTCGCAAATAATGAAATCAAATAATGATTTTACACCCTTTGTTAAAGAAAGTCGAGTTTCACAATTTAAAACATATCCTAAATTCAATAAACAATTAATTGAAGATATGTTGCAGGAAAGAAAAAAAATATTCCCTATAAATCAACGAATTAGCAATAAAGAACTGAATTTAACTATCAAAGAAGAATTGGCTAAAATGAATATCACCCAAAAATTTAAATACGGGGTATATGAAGACGGATTAGCCACACAATTAAAATCGGGTTATTTTAATATACAACCAAACGATGCAAATTATCCTTTATTAGCCGATGATAATGGCATTAGTAAATATAAATTATATATAAAATTCCCTAATGAACGCAAAAAATTATTATCAGAAATATTTAACATTTTAGGGCTTTCTTTATTATTTATAATTATCATTATTGTTGCTTTTACTACATCACTATATCAATTAATTCGTCAAAAGAAAATATCAGCAATAAAAACAGATTTTATCAATAATATGACCCATGAGTTTAAAACACCTATTGCAACTATAAATTTAGCTTTAGATGCCATTAAAAACCCAAAAATAATATCAGAACCTGAAAAAATAAAACGCTATGTAAAAATGATTCGTGAAGAAAATAAACGAATGCACGGACAGGTTGAAAATGTTTTACGAATTTCTAGGTTAGAAAAAAATCAGATTGAAATTACTAAAGATGCCACCGATATGCACGATACTATTGAAGAGGCTATTGAGCATATTCAATTATTAGTCGATGATAAAAAAGGAACAGTAACCCCACATTATCAGGCAATATCTACCGAGGTTCTTGGTAATCAATTTCACCTAACAAATATAATTGTAAATATCTTAGAAAATGCTTTAAAATATTCAGAAGGCGCTCCTAAAATTGATATTTATACAGAAAACACCAATAAATACTTTATTTTTAAAGTAAAAGACCAAGGAATTGGAATGAGTCGAAATGCTCAAAAATATATTTTTGATAAATTTTACAGAGAACACAACGGAAATATACACAATGTAAAAGGGCACGGTTTAGGATTGGCTTATGTAAAAGAAATTATTGACAGCCATCAAGGGTCTGTTTACGTTGAAAGTGAAAAAGGTAAAGGAAGCTTATTTACAGTGAAATTACCATTAATATAAAATTAAATACATGGGAAGTAAAAAAATATTATTAGTAGAAGACGATCCTAATTTCGGAACAGTTCTTAAAGATTATTTAGCCTTAAACGATTATAACATTACACTTGCTAAAGATGGTATTGACGGACTAATCATGTTTAAGAATGGTGAATATGATTTATGTATTTTAGATGTAATGATGCCTCGTAAAGATGGATTTTCATTAGCCCAAGATATCCGAGCAACAAACAAAGAAGTACCTATTATATTTTTAACTGCTAAAACATTAAAAGAAGATGTTTTAAGAGGATATCAGGTTGGTGCAGATGATTATTTAAATAAACCTTTTGATTCTGAAGTTTTATTACACAAAATCAAAGCGATTTTACAACGTAAAGAAAACGAAAAATCGAGCGATTCTGATGAATTTGAATTTAAAATTGGTAACTTCGAATTTAACTCAAAATTACGTCACCTTTCACTAAATGGCACGGAGCCTCAAAAACTTTCGCCAAAAGAAAGTAAATTATTAAGAATGTTAGCAGTGCATAAAAATGATTTAATGCCACGTGAATTAGCCTTAACAAAAATTTGGAGAGATGATAATTATTTCACTTCTAGAAGTATGGATGTATATATAGCCAAACTTCGAAAATATTTAAAAGGTGATGAAAATGTTGAAATCATCAATATTCATGGGGAAGGTTTTCGATTGTTAGAAAAAGTATAAAACACTAGTTTATCAATCATTTTTTATCAAAAAACACACAATAAAAAGACTTCCTTTTCCCAGGAAGTCTTTTTATTTTTGTATCAGGGTATAAAATAATTTAATCAATAAATGGTAGCTTTTCTTTGCTTGCTTTACCTATTAAAACATCGACTTTTAAAATTTTTTCAATCGTCGTAGCAATCTGATTTGTATATAATTGGCTTGATGTTTTTACCTCTCCTTGCTTAGTAACACCTTTTCCAAAAGCAGCAATCCAAACCTGATCTGATCCTTTTATAGTATATGTTTTTCCATGGTCTTTTAAGTTATTTCCGTGATGTTTCCATGTTTCTAAAGGCGCTGTTCCCCTTCCGTGATCTGTGGTTATAATAAAAGTAGTGTTGTTTTTGTAATAAGTATCATTTTGGATAAAATTCCACAAATCTTTAATAAAAGTATCCGATCTTTTTATAGCGTTTAAATACTGATCGTACTTACCATCGTGGGCAAAATCATCGGTTTCTCCGTAGGCTATATAAACCAAATCAGGATGTTTTTCTTTCATATAATTAAGAGCGTAATTATGTGTAAAAACGTCTAATCGCACATTGTGCCAAGGGCTTGGTGTTTGTTTTTCTACCGCTGAAATACCTGTTGTTCTATCGGCAGATTCAAAACCTGCATTTATTAGTAATTTACTTCTTGTTCTATTAATAATACTCGGAAAAACATCCCAACTAGCAAAAGCAGCTACCTTATTTTTATAGGCTTCTGAATTATTTACTAATTCTAAAATTGTTTTATTAGGATTATCAATTTTAGCATTGCTTTTTATCCTTTTATCATCTGATAATCCACATAAAATTTCACTATAACCAGGATATGAAAACCAACGGTTATTGGTTAAATTTACTTTATTACCTTCCTTTCTGTTTCCATAAATAACACCATTTTTAGCGATATAACTCCACATAAAAGGAAACAAAACTTCCCTTCTTTTACTTGGTTTTTTTGCCCAAAAATGCGATGCTAATACTGCAGTGTCTTTTACATATTTATCATTAGAAATTAACAGAGAATCTGCTCCTGAAAATAATTCTTGCCAACGAACACCATCTAACGTTATTAAAACAACTTTTGGAGTAGCTGGTTTCTTTTGGGCTTGTTTATTTTCTTCTTGCTGATTATTTTTATTGCTTTTATCCTTATTATTTACTTGTTTATTACAAGCGGTTAAGGCTATTAAAAACAAGATAAAAAACACTTTTATTTTTATCATAATTACTTTATTTGAAGTACTAATATTAAAAAAACCTGCTGTAATTGCTTTGCAAAACAATAATCACAACAGGTTTGGTTTGTCTTTAAAATTTATTTTATTCTTTTATTTATCCCACCAAGATTTAGCGTTATAATTATTTTCTCCTAACCAAGAAAGCGCTGCTATATTATTTACTTTATTGGTAAAAGTTTCTTCCGATGGATATTTAAATCGCACTGGTATTTTATCTGAATTTGTATTATTAAGCGCTGCTGTTAAAACAGGAAGCCCTGTTCTTCGATAATCAAACCAAGATTCATAACCCGACATAATATTTGCCAAGTATTTTTGTGTTATAATATTTTCTACGGTTCCTTTAAAGGCTCCTTTTGATGTTGCAGTTAAATAATCCGAAGGAATTTCGATATTTCTATATTCAAAATTTGCTTTTACCGCATTTTCATAATGTAACTTCGCTTTTGAGCTATCGATAAAACCTTTGC
Source organism: Tenacibaculum dicentrarchi (assembly GCF_964036635.1). Classification (NCBI taxonomy): domain Bacteria; kingdom Pseudomonadati; phylum Bacteroidota; class Flavobacteriia; order Flavobacteriales; family Flavobacteriaceae; genus Tenacibaculum; species Tenacibaculum dicentrarchi. The sequence goes on along the minus strand of NZ_OZ038524.1, from coordinate 806,153 downwards.
TTGCTGCTTCGGATAAAATAAACTCCTGCTCAAAATAGCTTGCAAAAACCATATCTAATACATTGCTAGCTCTTAAATTATCCGATAAACCAGTATAATTACCCGATCTATCATTTGAACCTGGTGTTATTCCGACATAGGAATTTGACGCGTTTGGCTTATAATAAAAAGAAATTCGAGGGTCTTCTCTGTCGGTTAACATTTTTAAAATAGTCGTTGTAATGTTTAAAATTTTAAAATCGCCTTCTCTTGCTGTTGATAAATACCAATTATTTGGTGCTGAAGTAAATGGTAAAATAGCATTATCGGCATTCGATTTAAAAATATCTCCTGAGGCTACAATCTGATTTATTTGAGCAGCCGCATTGGGGTATTTATCACTAATCCTAAGCAAATAACGCAATCTTAAAACATTTGCAAATTTTATCCAAGCATTTTTATTTCCCGCAAACATTACATCTCCTGTTATTGATGATTTATCTTTTGATAAAGTACTCACAGCCTGAGAAAGTAATTGCAAAACACCATTTGAAGCCGTGTAAATATCCTTTTGTTTATCGTATTTTGGTGTTAAATTATTTTTATCACCTGCTTCAAAAAAAGGAATCGGACCATATAAATCGGTTAATTGCGCGCCAATAAAAGCCTTCATTATTTTGGCAACAGCCTTCATTGAGGCATTCGTTTTTTGCTCATTTAAAACGTCATTCATATCTCCTAAAAGCCTGTTATCGGTAATCCAAAGTGAATTATTGGCATCAATTTTATATTGATCTATTACATTAAAGTCAGACTTACCTTGCTCTTGCATTAAAATACTTGCGTAGGTAAAACCACCGCTAGTCGTTTGATTTCCTACCGTATAAATTGCATTGGTTAGTAAATAAGTTGCCTGGGCAGTAGTTGGTTCATTTGGGTTTATATTAATATCGCCAAAATCATCACAAGAAATAAAGGTTGCAACTGCAAGGACTATGAATCCTTTAAATATTTTAGTAACTTTCATATTTTCTAAGTTTTCTAAGTTTCTTTAATTAAAATTTGAATAAAAAATTGATTCCGTAACTTTTTGATGATGGATACGATACATCCTCGATTCCTGGAACAACATTTGCGCCTTGCATTGCTAAAGTTTCTGGATCAAAATGAGGGTTTGACGATGGTGTCCATAATCCTAAATTTCTACCTACTATAGATACTTTTAAAGATTCCATTCCTAATTTTTTAATCAAATAAGCAGGAACATTATAGCCAAATTTTATTTCTCTTAATTTTACATAAGTGGCATCTACAATCCCTGTTTCTTGTTGATTTTTTCTATTGTACAACGGTTTGTAATAACTCCACCAACCTATTGCATCGGCATCGGTTAAAGCAACATACTCACCCCCTACTTTCTTTACGCCATCAGGTACAATATCTTGATAATTATTTCTATTTTCAGAAACATCTAAATTTCCAGCATACGCCGCTATTTGTTTTGTTCTTGAAATAATTGTTCCACCTTGTTTCCAATCCATTAAAACAGATAAATCAAAGTTTTTATATTTGAAACTATTTTTAAATCCTAAAGAAAAATCTGGATTATAGTTTCCTAGTAATTGTAACTTATCATTTACAACTGGCTTACCGTCTTTGTAAACTATTTTTCCGTTATGGCGTTCGAATTTTCTTCCGTACATATTTCCTAACTTCTCTCCTTTTCTTGCCTGTATAAAAACTTTTGAAGTTTCCGCACCATATACCGAAGCATATGCCATGGTTAAAACGTCCATATTTTCTGTTAACTCAACGACTGTTCCTTGGTTTTTAGAAAAGTTTAAACTGGTTGTCCAAGCAAAATTTTCATTGCGGATAGGTTTTATCGTTAACAAAGCCTCAATTCCTTTATTTTCAATTTTACCCGCATTGATTATTTGTGCGCTATACCCTACTGTATTGGTAATTGGAACCGACATAATTTGATCTTCAGAAGTAGATTTATAATAGGTAAAATCGACTCCTACAGCTCCATTAAACATTCTTAAATCTGTTCCAAACTCATAAGAAGTACTCATTTCTGGCTTTAAATTTTCATTTAATAATACCGAACTTCTACTTAATGTTTTATTTCCTGCATAGGGTGTTTGGTATGAATATGGTGTTTTTAAATTATACGCAGACGTATCATTACCAACCTGGGCGAAAGAACCTCTAATTTTAAAGAAACTAAAAGCTTCAGGCATTTCAAAAATTTTATCAATCAATAAACTTACAGATGCCGATGGATAAAAATATGAATTGTTTTTTGCTGGTAATGTAGAAGACCAATCGTTTCTTGCTGTTACATCTACAAAAACTTTATTTTTATACCCAATACCTAGCGTACCGTATAAACTATTAATTTCTTTTTCTTCTTTATATTGCGTTGTTACTACGTCCGATATAGAATTTTGAAGATTATAAAGCCCTGGAATAACCAAACCATTTGCCATGCTCGATAAAAAGTTAATTTCTTGCTTCATTTGATTTCCTCCAAAATTTACATCAACATTCCAAGCATCATTTATTTTTTTATCATAAGAAAATAAAAAATCGGTATTTACCTCTGTAAAATCAACTCTTTCATCTTTATAAGCTCCTTTTAAAAACCGTTGCGTACTATAAGCTCTTTTTGAGGCTCTTTTATCGGCATAATAATCCATTCCCGTTTTTGCTTGAAACTTCAAATTTTTCAATAATTGATACTCTAATTGGATATTTCCTAAAAGCCTGTGCTTATTAAAAGCATTGGTATTTTCATTGAGCATAAAATAAGGATTATCGTGCCAAGCATAATTATAGTTGTACTGCTCTAAACCTTCATAGCCTTTTTGCCAATAATTTTTTAAAGCCGATGTATTTACTGTTCGTCCGTACCAGGTAAACATATACATTGCCGATTCTGAACCATATCCTGAACTTGGGCGATTATCACTACTTGATTTTATATAGTTTGATTTTAACGAAATTTTTAACTTATCGGTTAGATTAACACTTCCATTTATTCGGTATGATTTTCTTTTTAAGCCTGTATTAGGAATAATTCCTTGATTGTCTAAAGAACCAAAACTAAATAAAAAGTCTGATTTATCTGCTCCAAACCCTATTGCGGTACTAAAAGTAGTTGTAAACCCTGTTTTATAAAAATTTTCTACATTATTTGGTCTTGCTACAAATGGTGTTGCAATAATATCGTTCGGCATTGTTGTTGGCGATATAATTTTTCCATTAGCATCCCTAACCCAGCCTCTTACGAATATATCTCCAGCTCTTACTCCCGATGTTGTTGGGCTGTCAAACTGAGTAACTAATTGACCATTTGCCTCTGGCCCCCAAGAAACATCTTCCTGATCATTTATACCTAAATCATTCGCTAATCCATCGGCATATTTAAACTTTCCTGCCCATCCTTGCCCGTATTTATTTTGATATTTTGGCAACCTCAACGCTTTTTCGATTGTTGTACCAGTATTTACCGTAACGGTTAAACCTTTATTTCGTCTTGCTGTTTTAGTGGTTATTAATATGACTCCGTTAGAACCACGAGAACCGTATAAAGCTGCCGCATTTGCACCTTTTAACACACTAATATTCGCTACATTATCAGGGTCAATTTCAGAAGCACCATTACCATAATCGACCTCTTGCATTTCATTTCCACCCGTATTTTGACCTGTACCAAAAATAGTATTGTTATGAATTGGGATTCCATCAACCACAAATAAAGGACCATTAGCTGTTGATGTTAAAGAGGCTTCTCCACGTATTACAACTCTTGATGTTGAACCTACACCTGTAGATCCGTTGGTAATTTGAACACCTGCAATTTTACCATTTAAAGCATTTACTAAATTTGTTTCCTTTGCCTGATTCAGTTCTGCTGCTTTTAAATTTGATACAGAATATCCTAAAGCCTTTTCTTCTTTTTTAATTCCTAAAGCCGTAATTACAACCTCATCTAATTGCTGTTCTAACTGTTTTAAAACAATTGTTCCTAGCTTTTTATGCGCTCCTTTACTTAAAGAGACCTGTACTCTTTTTTCTTGATATCCTATAAAAGATATTTTTAAAGTTACTTTTTCAAAACTTACTTTATTCAGTTCAAATTTACCATCAAAATCGGTATCTGCTCCAGTAGTAGTTCCTTCTAACACTACACTTGCACCTGGTAACGGATAGCTACCATCGCTAATTACTCCTGAAATAGTAGAAGATTGTGCTAAAATTGTGCTACTAATAAAAACACCTAGCAATATGCTTACAAAAAGCTTAAAATTATTCATTTACTTACGTTTTACAATTGTTAAAAATTACAATTCAAATTAAATTATAATTTGACCATATGTACAATTATGAACGTTAAGAAAACACCTATTAAAAGATACGCTAGCGTAATGCCACTGTAAAATAAGAATATATCAAATTAAACTAAATGTTAACAATCTTGATTATCAGGTAATTGAAAAATTCAATTGTTAATTTAAAGCTTTGTCTTTATTCTTTATTTAGAGTAACCTACCCTTTTTTACACGAAAAAACGGACAACTTTAAAGTTGTCCGTTTTATAAAATATATAATTAATAGTACTATTAATTAAAATCAGTATTCATTTTTAAATAATCTAAAAACTCACGCTTTGTTTCTTTATTTTTAAACTTACCGCCAAACTCAGCAGTAACCGTTGAGCTTTCAATATCTTTTATTCCTCTTGAATTTACACACAAATGCTTTGCATCAATAACACAGGCTACGTCTTGCGTTCCTAAAGCTTCTTGCATTGCTTGTACAATTTGCATGGTTAAACGCTCTTGTACTTGTGGTCTTTTTGAAAAATATTCAACAAGACGATTCATTTTTGATAAACCTATAACTCTTCCGCCAGAAATATACGCCACATGCGCACGTCCTATAATTGGCAATAAGTGATGCTCGCAAGTAGAATATACAACGATATTCTTCTCCACCAACATTTCGCCATAATTATAATTATTTTCGAAAGTAGATGCTTTTGGCATATTTGCAGGATTCAATCCCATAAAAATTTCATTCACAAATGATTTTGCAACACGTTTTGGCGTTCCTTGCATGCTATCATCGGTTAAATCCATTCCTAAGGTTTCCAAAATATCTTTAACACTTTCTTGGATTTTAGCTATTTTTTCTTGGTCAGATAAATCAAAAGCATCATCTCTTAAAGGATTTTTAGCCGAGGTTCCTACATGATTATCTCCTATATCATCGATTCTATCTTCATTCATTTCGTTGCTGTTCACTTCAAACATTTCTTTCTTTTATTAGGCTGTAAATTTACAACATTGTAATTAATTTACTGTATTATTTTTTTCAATTCATCTAAAGAACAAGTAGTTTGCTCTCCGTTTGTCATATTTTTTAAGACAAATACATCTTTCTCAACATCAGTAACTACAAATTCTATGCCTCTACTTCCAACATATTTCCATTGTTTCTTTTGTTGTTTATTACTCGTTGCGGTATCAGGATATAATTCTGATTTTATATTATTTTCTCTTAAATTTTTAATCGCTTTTATTTTTGATAAATTATCCGATTCATTAAAATTTAAAAATAATACTCTTGGTTTTGGTAATTCAACTGCTTCAAACAAGTTTAATTCTTCCATCACCAAGTAAATTCTGTCTAATCCGAAAGAAATTCCAACTCCAGAAACATCTTTTAAACCAAAAATCCCTGTTAAATCATCGTAACGACCTCCACCACCGATAGAGCCCATTTTTACTTCCTTAGGTGCAGCAACTTCATAAATTGCACCCGTATAATAATTTAAACCACGTGCTAAAGTTACGTCCAACTCTAAACTTGCTGATGATAAACCAATTTCTTCAATCATATTTGCAACAGTACGCAATTCTTCTACCCCTGCTAAACCTTCTTCGGATGCTTCTAACATCGCACTTAAAGAACTTAATTTATCTTGATTAGTTCCTGAAAAACTAAATAACGGCGCTACTTTTTCAATGGCATCTTGTGAAATTTCTTTTTCAAGCATTTCTTTTACAACACCTTCTTTTCCTATTTTATCTAACTTATCTAAAGCTACTGTAAAATCTATTAATTTATCTTTTGCACCAATAACTTCAGCAATTCCAGATAATATTTTACGATTATTAATTTTGATAGTCGCACCGTTTAAACCTAACTTACTAAAAACAGTATCGTATAATTGAATAAATTCAACTTCTTGTAATAATGATTTACTTCCTACAACATCGGCATCACATTGATAAAACTCTCTGAAACGTCCTTTTTGCGGACGGTCAGCTCTCCAAACAGGTTGAATTTGATATCTTTTAAAAGGAAACGTAATATCATTTTGATGCTGTACTACATAACGTGCAAATGGCACTGTTAAATCGTAACGTAAAGCTTTTTCTGATATTTGAGCTGTTATTTTTTGGCTATTTTTTTCAGACAATAATTTTTCATCAGCCTTTTTTAGATAATCGCCAGAATTTAAAATTTTAAAAATTAAGCGATCTCCTTCTTCGCCATATTTCCCCATTAAGGTTGATGAGTTTTCAAAACTTGGCGTTTCAATAGGTTGAAATCCGAAGTTTTCAAACGAATGTTTTATGGTATTAAATATATAATTTCTTTTCGCAACTTCTGTTGATGAAAAATCTCTTGTTCCTTTTGGAATTGATGGTTTCATAATTGATGATAAAATTAAGGATTAAAAAAATACTAAAATCCACTTTAAATGCAAATATCTGAATTTATAGCTAATTTACGAAGTTTTATGGCTGCGTTTTAATCGGTAAATTGATGCGTTTAATTCAAAACCTAACAATAAAATAATGGCATTTATCCAAATAAAAAGCATTAAAATTAAGAGTGCTCCAATGGAGCCATATAACTGATTATAAGTAGAAAACTCTACCACATAAATTCCGAAAGCATAAAATGAAAGAAGCGACAAAACAGTTGTTAATATTGCACCTGGTGAAAAGAATTTAATTTCCTTTCCTTGAGTTGTACCAAAACGAAATAATAAGGAAACAATAGTAAAAATCATAATTAAAAAGAATAAGCCCCTACCCCAATAAAACAAATCTAAATCATCAGGATGAAACCAACCATTTTGGTCTATTCTAGCTAAAGCAACTTGATATAAAATAATTAATACAACCGTTATAATTAAAAAAAATGACATCAATAATGAAACACCTAATGAAATAAAATATGCTTTAAAAACACTTCTCATTTCTTTTACATGATATGAATATTCAAAGCCACCAAAAATAGCATTTACACCATTTGTCATTAAAAAAATAGAAGCCAAAAAACCAAAAGATAACAAACCTCCATATTGATTATTAATAATATCTTTTAGTACCATATCTACGGCATCAAAAGTTTTTGGAGGTAACATTTCTTGAATTAACCCGAAGAGATTTTCTTGAAATCCATCAATAGGAATATACGGAATAAGCGATAATATAAAAAGCATAAACGGAAAAACAGCCATAAAAAAACTAAATGCAATTCCTCCAGCTCTTGTTGTTAATGCACCTTTTACAATACCAATAACGTACATTTCAAACAAATCGTACAAAGACATCCCTTGTAATCCTGGAATTTTAATTTCCTTAAAAAAAAGAACCAATAAATTAATTATAGGTATTTTTTTTAGCTTAGTTTCTATTGATTTTGTCATTATTTAAAATCTAATTATAACAATTTTTATAATAACAAAGATACAATCGTTTTAAGAGATAAAAGCATTAAAAAACTAAAGGAACTCATAAATTATAGCCCTTAAAATAGTAGTATTATTAAAAATAAAATGTTGTGTATATAGCGAACTATAAACACAACATTTTTATATATTAGAGTACAAACCTAAACTAAATTTAGATTCAAAATTCGGTTTTTTACTACTTTAAACCTCTTGCTTTTAACATTGGTGTAGCCTCTGGGTTTCTTCCTGCAAAATTTTGATACATTTTTGCATAATCCATCGTGTTTCCTTTTGATAAAACTTGCTCACGGAATTTTTGCCCGTTTTCACGTGTTAATAATCCATTGTCTTTAAACCAAGCGTAGGCATCGTGGCTTAGCATTTCTGTCCATAAATATGAATAATATCCAGCGCCATATCCGCCGCTAAAAATATGTGCAAAATAGGTAGAGCGGTATCTTGGTGGAATTTCGGCAAGTTTTAATTTCATTTCAGTTAAGGCAGCTTCTTCAAAATTTGCTACATCTTCAATTTTAGTACTTGCAGAAACCGTGTGCCATTTCATATCTAAGCTCGACGATGCTAAATTTTCAATCATTGAATATCCTTGATTAAAAGTTCCTGCATCTTTAATTTTTTTCAATAACTCAGCAGGAATTACTTTTCCTGTTTTATAATGTACTGCATAATTATTTAAAATAGCTGGATGTGTAGACCAGTTTTCATTAAATTGAGAAGGAAATTCTACAAAATCTCTAGCGGTACTTGTACCTGAAATAGAAGCATATTTTTGATTTCCGAATAATCCGTGTAATGCGTGTCCAAATTCATGAAACATTGTTTCAACCTCATCAAAACTAATTAAAGCAGGTTCTCCTTTGGCTGGTTTTGGTGAATTACATACGTTATAAATTACAGGTTTTTGATTACGTAATTTTGATTGTTTTACAAAAGAACTCATCCACGCACCACCACGTTTACTATCTCTGGCAAAGAAATCACCATAAAATAAACCTAACTTGCTTCCGTCTTCTTCAAAAACTTCATACACAACAACATCTTTATGATAAACTGGTAAATCGGTACGTTTTTTAAAGGTAATTCCGTATAATTTTGTAGCGGCATAAAACACTCCTTTTTCTAAAACGGTGGTCATTTCGAAATAGGGTTTTATTTCATCTTCATTTAAATTATATTTTGATTTGCGTACTTTTTCGGCATAATGATTCCAATCATAAGCTGCTAAAGTTGCTCCTTTAACTTGCTTGTTCATTTCAGCCTGAATTTCTTTTTTTTCTTCGGATGCTTTTTCTAAAGATTCTGGAATTAAACCTTCAAACATTTCAAAAACCTTAGCGGGTGTTTTTGCCATCGTTCCTTGCAAACTCCAACTTGCATAATTTTCAAAACCTAAAATTTGCGCTTTTTTAGCTCTTAAAGAAACCATTTTTTGTACTAATTCACTGGTATCGTAAGTACCTGAATCGGCTCTGTGAATAGATTTTTCATATAATTCTTTACGAACTTCTCTGTTTTCTAAACTTTGTAATGATGACTGCTGTGTAGTATTTACCAGCTGAATTTCATAAGTTTTAGTATTATCAGATTTTTTTTCTAATGATTTTATTTTATCCGAAGAAAAACCTTTTAATTTTTTAACATCAGTAATTATAACACCGCCTTTTTTACTTGCGTCTAATAATTTTTTACCAAAATCGTTCGATAAAGTTGCTATTTCAGAATTTATATCCTTTAAAACTGCTTTTTTATCTTCGGATAAATTAGCACCTGCTTTTACAAAATTCTTATAATACTCTTTTACTAAATGTGTGCTTTCAGCATCTAAATTAGTAGTTTCTAAAGTATTGTACACTGTTTTAATTTTAGCAAACAATGGGGTATTTAATAAAATATCATCGGAATGTTTAGAAAATTTTGGTGCTAATTCTTTTTGAATACTTTTAAGCGTATCGTTTGTATGTGCGCCTGTTAATCCGTAAAAAACAGCGGTAACGTTGTCTAAAGTTGCGCTACTTTGCTCTAAAGCTAAAACGGTGTTTTTAAAGTTTGCCGCTTCTTTATTGGCAATTATTTGTTGAATCGCTTGGTTCTGTAATTTCATACCCTCTAAAATAGCAGGCATAAAATGCTCGTTCTTAATTTTAGTAAAATCAGGCGCTCCGTACGCTAAAGTGCTTTTAACCAACAAAGGATTATTTGCAATATTTATGGTATTTTCTGTTTTCACGGTGTTTGTATCTTTTTTAGCTTTTTCGCTTGGGTTTGTAGTACAAGATACTGCCAAAGCAATTGTTGTTGCTACGATGATCTGTTTTTTCATTGTTTTACTTATTTTATCATTGAAACAAATTCAAACAAAAAGATTACTGCTTTTGCTTCAATGACATTTTATTAAATTAATCTACTGCTTTTAAACTTAAATCTAAATTATAAACCGAATGCGTTAAAGCACCTGATGAAATAAAATCGACACCACAATCGGCATATTTACGGATGGTTTCTTCGTTAATTCCTCCTGATGATTCTGTTAAACAAATATCGCCAATTAAAGCAACTGCCTTGCGAGTATCTTCATAATTAAAATTATCGATTAAAATTCTGTACACGCCTTTATTTGATAAAATTTCTTTGATTTCTTCTAAACTTCGTGCTTCTACAATAATTTTAATATCTAATTTTTTATCAGCTAAATATTCTTTAGTTTTAGTAATTGCCTGTGTAATTCCGCCCGCAAAATCAATATGATTGTCTTTAATCATCACCATGTCGTACAAAGCAAATCGATGGTTTTCGCCGCCACCAATTTTTACCGCCCATTTTTCAATAGCACGAATTCCAGGCGTTGTTTTACGCGTATCTAATACTTTGGTGTTTGTTCCTTTTAATAAATCAGCAAAAAAAGCAGTTTTCGTAGCAATAGCACTCATACGTTGCATGGCATTTAAAACCACACGCTCTGCCATTAATATAGATTGCGATTTTCCTGTTACATAAAAAACAATGTCGCCATATTTTACAGAATCACCATCGTTAATAAAAGTTTCTACTTTCAAATCGGCATCAACATAGTTAAAAACCATTTTAGCAAATTCAACTCCTGCAATAATCCCCTGATCTTTTACCAATAATTTTGCTTTACCCATAGCATCTGCAGGAATACATGATAATGAGGTGTGATCGCCATCGCCAATATCTTCACGAATCGCATTTGTTATTATTAAATTTAGCTCTTTGTTAAATTGTTCTTTTGATATCATGCTTTTCTGTCTTCTTTAATTATCCTGTAAAAATACGGATTGATTTTATCCTACGGAATTAAATTATTCTTTCTGATGAATTTTATGAGTTTAAATAAATAAATTTGCAGCAAAAATTAATTCAAATTAACAGCTCTTTATACCCTTTTACAACTTATGAAAATAAAACTAATCGCTATTGGTAAAACCGATGATAAAAATTTAATGCAACTCATTGATAATTATCAAAACAGGTTAAAACATTACGTAAAATTTGAATTGGAAATTATTGCCGATATCAAAAATGTAAAAAATTTAAGTGAATCGCAACAAAAGGAAAAAGAAGGTGAATTAATTTTAGCCAAGTTACAAGCAACCGATCAATTGGTGTTGTTAGACGATAAAGGAAAAGACTTTACCTCTATTGGATTTTCGCAATATTTACAGAAAAAAATGAATTCGGGCATCAAACAATTGGTCTTGGTTATTGGCGGTCCTTATGGCTTTTCTGATGCTATTTACAAAAAATCGACAGGAAAAATATCGCTATCAAAAATGACTTTTTCACATCAAATGATTCGCTTATTTATTGTAGAACAAATTTACCGTGGTTTTACTATTTTACGTAATGAGCCGTATCATCATGAATAATAGGTAAGTGGCTTTTTATTAGATTTTTACTTATTTAAATTATATTTTTTTTAACACTTTTTAAACTATTTTTAGGCTTCAAAATCCGTAATTTTGCCGTCCTCCAAAATAACAACAATAAATATCGTTATGAATACATTCAAAATTATTTTAACTACTCTATTTTTCACTTTTATTATAGGAACACAACAAACAAGTGCTCAAAGTGATATAAAAATATTAAAAGAAAAAATTAAAAGTCAAAAAAATAAAATTAGCGCAAATGAATCTGTTTTAATGAGTGGTATTAAAGCTCTAAAACGTGTAAATAGCAATTTAGATAACTTTAAAAAAAGTAAAAAAGCTACCAAAGAAAATATCCGAAGAAAAGAAAATATTGTTAATAACATAGAAAATAAATTAACAAAATTAAATGCTCAAATTAATAATCAGAAAGAAGTATTAACAACTCTTGAAACAAAACTAGCTAAAAAGAAAGATAAAGAAGCAAGTAAAAAAAATAACAAAGCTGAAAAAAAATTAAAATCAGCACAAGTTCAAGAGCCAAAACCAATTCAAAATACAAACAATACACTTTCTAAATTAGCATTACGAAAACAACAATTAGAAAAAGCTCGTATAAAATTAGAAGAAGATCGTAAAGCTAAAGAAATTGCCTATTTAAAAGAACAAGAAGCTTTACATTTACAAGCCGAAAAATTAAAACAATTAGACAATGAAATTAAAGCTGAGGAAAAATCTATCGTTAAAGAAAAAGGTACTTTAATTAGCGATTATGAAGATGATATTAGTATTAATCAAGAAATTTTAATTAGTGCTAAAGAAGGTTTAGAGAGAATGAAATCTAAATTAAATAAAGCACAATTAGACCCTACAACATCAAAAGAAAGCATTGCACGTAAAAAAGCAATTATTATTAAAATTGAAGAGCGTTTAAATAAAATACAAGCTGAAATAACAGCAAAAAAAGTAGAATTAAATAAATTAAAAGGATAATTTTATTATACTTTTTTATTAAAAATAACGAAATATAACAAGGGTTGTATTTCGTTATTTTTGCTTAAAAAACAATACATTTGTGTACTTAAAATTTTAACTTATATGAAACTTGTTTTCGCTACCAACAACTTAAATAAACTCGCGGAAGTACAAAAAATGCTTCCAAAAAGCATTGAGTTACTTTCTTTAAAAGATATTAATTGTTTTGATGATATTGAAGAAACAGCAGCGACTTTAGAAGGAAATGCTAAGATAAAAGCAGACCATATTACCGATAATTTCAAATTAAATTGTTTTGCTGACGATACCGGTTTAGAAGTTGAAAGCTTAAACGGACAACCAGGAGTTTATTCGGCACGTTATGCGGGTGAACCTTCTAATTCGGAAAATAATATGGAGAAAATATTAACTGAATTAAATAAAACTGAAAACAGAAAATCACAATTTAGAACTTCTATTTGTTTAAATTTAAACGGACAGCAATTTTTATTTGACGGAATTTGTAAAGGCGATATTTTAACCGAAAAACAAGGAGAAAAAGGCTTTGGATACGATCCTATTTTTAAGCCTCAAGGTTTTAACAAATCGTTTGCACAAATGACATCCGAAGAAAAAAATGCCATTAGCCACCGCGGATTAGCTATTCAAAAATTAGTGGAATTTTTAAAATCAAACGCTTAAATTAAACTTCTATTCACTATTGAATACTTCAAAAAAATACAACAAACATTTTGTCATCTTAGCGATTTTATTAGTTGTCGTTTTTTTTATAAATATTAGTTTAGGCTCGGTTTCCATTCCTTTTAAAGATATTTTTAACGCATTAACAGGCGGAACTGCAACGAAAGAAAGTTGGCAAACCATTATTGTAAATTTCCGATTACCAAAAGCAATTACGGCAATTATGGTAGGTTCGGGCTTGTCAATTTGTGGGTTATTAATGCAAACTTTATTCAGAAATCCGTTAGCTGGTCCTTTTGTTTTAGGAATTTCATCGGGTGCAAGTTTGGGGGTTGCCTTGCTTATTTTAGGCTCAGGGGTATTTGGTGCTGCGCTGTTTTCAATAACAACTTCTAATTGGACGCTGGCTATTGGCGCTAGTTTAGGTGCTTTTTTGGTTTTATCTGCCGTAATTATAGCGGCTAATAAAGTGCGAAATACCATGGCTATTTTAGTTATAGGTTTAATGTTTGGCTCGTTAACTTCTGCAGTAATTAGCGTGTTATCTTATTTTAGTGAAGCTTCTCAAATTCAACAATATTTATTTTGGAACTTTGGAAGTTTAGGGAATTTATCATGGCAAGAATTGGCTGTTTTTACTAGTATTTATAGCATTGGAATTATAGCTAGTTTTAGTATTATAAAACCTTTAAATAGCTTTTTATTAGGCGAAAATTACGCTAAAAGCTTAGGTATTAATATTAAAAAAAGCAGAACTACTATTTTGCTAATCACTAGTTTATTAACAGGTGTAATTACGGCTTTTTCAGGACCTATCGCCTTTATTGGTATTGCAATTCCTCATATTGCTAAAATAATTTTTACTACCTCAAATCATAAAATATTATTACCAGCAGCAGCTCTTATTGGTGCTATTATTTTATTAATTTGCGATGCAATTGCACAATTACCAACAAGCCAATTTACCTTGCCTATTAATTCCATCACCTCGCTATTTGGCGCACCTGTAGTAATTTGGTTATTAATTCGTAAGAAAAAAATACATGTATAATTTTGATAAATTCTAAAAAAAATACGGTGCTTACGACTGAGAATTTAGCCATCGGTTATCAATCAAAAAAGGAACAAAATATTGTTCTTTCAGGCATTGATTTAACAATAGAACAAGGAAAATTTGTAGCGCTTTTAGGTAAAAATGGCGCAGGAAAATCAACCTTATTACGTACGCTTTCTAATGTTCAAAAACCGCTAAAAGGAAACGTTAAAATTAATCAGAAAAACATTTTAGATTATTCATTTCAAGAATTAGCAACAACATTAAGTTTGGTTTTAACTGAGCGTTTACCCGAAAGCCAACTAACTGTATTTGAATTAATAGCATTAGGAAGACAGCCTTATACTAATTGGATTGACAGCTTGACACATAACGATATTGACAAAATTAATTGGGCAATTGATAAAACTGATATTACCCATTTAAAAGACAAGTATTTTTACCAATTAAGCGACGGGCAATTACAACGCCTTCTTATTGCACGTGCCTTAGCACAAGATACCGACCTTATTATTTTAGATGAGCCAACTGCTCATTTAGACATTCATCACACCTTTAAAGTGTTTTCGTTGTTAAAAAAATTAGTCAAACAAACAGGTAAAACTATTATTATTTCTACCCATCAAGTAAATATTGCCATTCAACTTGCCGACGAATTTATTTTACTTGCCGATACACAAATTTATTGCGGAAATTCGCAAGAGTTAATCAAAAAAAATGCTTTTGATTCACTATTTCCTAAAGAACTTATCAGTTTTAACAAAACGTTAAAACAATTCATTATAAAGAATAATTAAATTTGACATTTGGTAGCAATTTTTTGTTATCGAAAAAACCATATAAAAACCTTTTATTTATTGATGAAAAAATTACTTTACATAGCAAGTGCAATTGTGTTTACAGCCTGTGGAAGCACAAAAGAAACAGCAAGTATCGAAATTGGTAAAACTATAGATCATGCTGATAAATTTGCAAAAACAATTACTGCAAAAGATTTAGCAAAGCATTTATTTATCTATGCTTCGGATGAATTTGAAGGACGAAATACCGGAGAACCTGGGCAAAAGAAAGCTGTAAAATATTTAAAAGATTTTTATATAAACCAACAAATTAAATCACCTTTAGGTGGTACCAATTATTTTCAAGAAGTGCCTAGTGCTTTTTTAAGTAAAAATAGGTATGACCTGGTATTAAAAGATTCTGAAAACGTGCTTGCCTTTATTAAAGGTTCTGAAAAGCCTGATGAAATTATTATTATTTCGGCACATTTAGACCACGAAGGTATTAAAGACGGACAAATTTACAACGGTGCTGATGATGACGGTTCGGGTACAGTAGCAATATTAGAAATTGCAGAAGCCTTTAAAAAAGCAGCCGATGCTGGTAAAGGACCTAAACGTTCTGTTTTATTTTTACATGTAACAGGTGAAGAAAAAGGTTTATTAGGGTCAAAATATTATAGCGAAAATCCTATTTTCCCTTTAAAAAATACCGTTACCGATTTAAATATTGATATGATTGGGCGTGTTGACAAAGCACACAAAGAAACACCTAATTACCTTTATTTAATTGGTGCCGATAAATTGAGTACAGAGTTGCACAACATCTCTGAGGCTATGAATAAAAAATACACCAATATTACCTTAGATTATACGTATAATGATGAAAATGACCCAAATCGTTTTTACTATCGTTCAGATCATTATAATTTTGCAAAGCATAATATTCCTGTTATTTTTTACTTTAACGGAACCCATGAAGACTACCACAAACCAACCGATACTGCCGATAAAATTAACTACGAACTATTAGAAAACAGAACGCGTTTGGTTTTTTATACAGCTTGGGAAATTGCCAATCGTGAAAACCGCTTAACTGTCAATAAATTAGCTAAAAAATAAACAACATCTATTTTTTTACCTAAAAAAACGCATCAAATTGATGCGTTTTTACTTTTTTAATAAAACCATAATTTTTTCAATTCGCTTTTTTAAGCCTACTAAAAAATACGTTTTATACAAATTTATTACTTCAAATTACACCTAAAATAAAAAAAATGAACAAACTAAAAGGAATGATATTCGTTTCTATAGGAGCAGCTAGTTATGGTATTTTAGCAACTATTATTAAATTAGCCAATCATAATAATTTTGGTACAGCAGGACTTACTTTTTTACAATATCTTTTTGGCGTACTTTTTTTAAGTATCGCTACTTTTCTTATTAAGGTAACATCAAAAAAAACTATTTCAACAAAAAATACAGTAAACAAAACAGTAATATCAACAGCAAAATACCCTAAGTTAAAATTAATATTTTTCGGTACTTTTTTAGGGCTTACCAGTAGTTTTTATTATTTATCAATACAATATGTTCCTGTTTCTGTGGGGATTATTCTGTTAATGCAAACAGTTTGGATGGGCATCCTTTTAGAGTTTTTTATCGATAGAAAACTTGTTTCAAAAGCAAAAATAATAGGTTCAATAATGGTATTACTAGGGACTTTATTAGCTTCAAAAGTTTTTGAAAGTGATTTCAATTTAAATTTATTAGGCGTTATATATGGTTTATTTGCGGCTATATTTTATACCGCTTCAATGTATGCTTCCAATAAAATTTCGTTAGAATTACCTAGTTTAACTAGAAGTAAGTATTTAGTATATGGCGGTTTTTTAGCAATCCTTATTTTTTGGAATTTTCAAATTATTGAAGAAGTAAATTCCGTAGAAATACTAAAATGGGGAATGGTTTTAGGGTTGTTTGGTACTGTATTACCTCCTATATTATTTAGCAAAGGTGTACCCGTAATTGGTAACGGATTAACCAGTATTATTGCTGCTTTAGAAATACCTATTTCTGTTTTAAGTGCTTTTTTAATACTAAATGAACAGGTTAATGTATTACAAGCTATTGGAATTTTTATTATACTAATTACCATCGTATTAATTAATGTTAAAAATAAAGTATGAAAAAATGAAGCTTTGTAACGATGCCTAGCCCCGATTGAAGCATTTGTTTGAGCTCCTTTTTTGACTTTTTTCAAAAAAGAGCGAGTGCGGAAAGCGGGAAATAGCTCCAAAAAACAATACCTTTACCTATACAAACAGTTTATAAAAATGGAAAAATTAACAAATAAAAAAGCCATCATTACTGGTGGAAGTAGAGGATTAGGAAAGGCAACTGCCATCGCTTTTGCTCAAAAAGGAATACACGTTGCCATTACTGGTAGAAATGAAAAACGATTACAAGAAACCGTTGCCGAATTAAAATCATACAATATCGAGGCAACTTATGCCATTTTTGATGTCGGAAATTATGAGCAAGTTCAACAAGGAATCAAAGAAATTATTGCCACTTTTGGAACAGTTGATATTTTAGTAAATAACGCTGGAATCGCTTCTTTTGGAACTTTTAACGATATGAAAGTTGAAGATTGGACACAAATTATACAAACCAATTTAATGGGAATGTATTATGTAACCAAAGAAGTTTTACCGTATTTAATCGAAAAAAACCAAGGTGATATTATTAATATTTCATCGACTGCTGGTTTGAGTGGAAATGCGACAACCTCAGCCTATTCAGCCTCTAAATTTGCGGTTATTGGAATGTCAGAATCGTTAATGAAAGAGGTGCGTAAAAATAATATTCGTGTTTGCACGCTTACGCCAAGTACAATTGCTTCGGATATGTCGTTAGAATTAGGAATTACTGACGGAAATATTGAAAAAGTGTTACAACCTGAAGATTTTGCAGAATTAATTGTCGCTGGTTTAATGTTACCTAGAAGAGCCATGCTAAAAGGTGCTTCTTTATGGTCAACAAATCCATAATTTAGATAATTTTTAATAGGCGTTTTCTTATTAATCTTAAGAGCTTGTTTAAACTTCATCTAAAAAACGTTTTATAGTTTATACAGAAAAACAGAAAATCGAATCCGTCAACCTGAATTTATTTCAGGTTCGCATTCTGATTTGCCCTAGTTCTACTGTTGATGCAATGCTGAAATAAATTCAGCATGACGAAAATTTGATTTTTAAACAGGCTCTAAATAAAGATTAAAAAAGAAAACGCTTTTTTGGTAAATTTAGATTTTTTTTAAACTATTATCTTTTGAACAACGAATTTATTTTATTAAAAATTCCTTTACTTTCTTTATAAGAATGCGCTTTTAAAATATCTGCTACTTGACTTTTATACTTAACACCTTTTTCTTTATCTACTTGATAAATATAATTTGCATATCCATCAATTTCTGCTAAAACATTCAATCCGCCGTTCCATGTTTTCCCTGCGATACCTTCTTTTTCAATTTGATATAACAATGCTCTAAAACGTTTTAATGATTTTTTATCAATATTCAATTTTTCATTCACTACAATACCTGTTACTTCCTGTCGTTGATTTCGCTTCATTATTTTAAGCTTATCAGGATGTAAATTAAAATTTTCTTCGGATATGATTTTTTTAGAATATTTTAATATTGCTGTAATGTGTTTAAATTGTTCATGATTTCCTGAAAAAGTAGTATCATCAACATATCTAGAATAATCAAAACCATATTTTTTAGCTAAACCATCTAATCGATAATCCATTTTACGACATAAAATATTAGTTATCGCAGGGCTACAAGGCGAGCCTTGTGGTAGAAAACGTTCTCCTCTTTTTGAAAAGTAATTTTCACCTAATAACGAAATATCTAAAATTTTAGATTCTGAACATAATAATGAAAAAATAACTGCTAATTGTTCTGAATATCCTAAAGATTTAAAAACGCCTTTTATTCTTTTATAAGTAACTGATGGAAAAAAGTTTTTCAAATCTTGATTAATAACAACCGCTTTATTTAAATGAGGCATTGCATTACTAATAATTGACCTTTCTTTTACACAACCATGAGCTTTATCATGAACAATTACTTTATTTAAAATATTTTCTAAAATAAAGTGTTGCGCTCTTTTCAATCGAGGCATTGGCGCAGAAATTAAACGATATCCGCCTGATTTTTTAGCAACTTTAAAACGTTTGTAGTGTTCAATTTGTGAGTTTTTTCTTGAAAAAGCTAAAAACCGAAGTTCATTTACCGTAATTTTCATAGCCTCAGCTAAATCTTTTACCGAATGATAAATTGGTAAACCAGCTTCTTTGAGTCTTACCTCATCTATTTGAGTATCGTTTAACTGATGAGAATAACCAGCACCTAAATAAGTAATATCTTCTTTTTTGGTCTGCTGCCATTTTTCCGCTTTTTCCTTACGGATTTGTTCTCTTTTAAGCTTAGTTTCTTTTTGTTTTTCTTTTGATAACTTCTTTCGCTCTTTGTGTTTATTGGCGATAAAAGCATCAGTATCTTTTATTAGTCTTTCCTTTTTTAAAAGTTTTGATAAATCTCCTGATAGAGCATTTTCTTCTTTTAAAAAATCGTTTACTTTATCGAAATTCACGTTATCATCACCCCAAAAACCTAATCGTTTCATTTCTGAAAGAATAAATTCATGTTTTGATGATTCTTTAATTTTGTCGTAAATCTCTTGTTTTCTCGTAGCTGAATTATCCATAAAACAAAAAAAGGTAGCAATAAGATATATCTTCGTACAATTCTAAAGACTGAATTGAACAACTCCAGTGAAATAGGTACTATAGTGCTATTTCACTTCGAAGAAGTATAACAGGAAATGGCACTATAGTACCTATTTCACAAGTTAAGTTCGAGTCAGTGACGCGTTCGGTGTCTGTAAGCTAGATTGGTGATACACCAATCAAATTGCAAGGTCGTTATCTTATTACTACCAGGGTTTAAATATATTAATTTTTTTTATCAAAAGCAATTCTTGTGGCTAAAATATGTTCACAAGGTCCTTTTGTCATTTTATTTTGATGATAATAACTACAAACACACTTAGCATCAACAATTTGTAGGTCGTTGTTAATAAGTACATTTGTTTTATAATTATTACTTACTGTTGCATTTATGTTTATATTACTACCATCTATAGCTGTTTTTAAATTTGAAACAGCTCCTGACTCCATCAGTTCATAGGCTTTTTTATCAATTTCATTAGAAAAACGTAAGCTATCTAAATCAATTCCATCTTTTTTTAATTCTCTAATTCGATATACATTATTCTTTAAATCGTACACTACTTTTCCTGCTTGTGTAAAAGTTTGTAATGATTGTGTTACAATTGTTTTATCTAATCCTAAATCTTTAGCTAAATTACTCGGAGTATTTAACCAATCCTTTCGCAATGCTAAATAAATAGTTTGCATGGTAGTAGCAGGAACTTGTCCTCTAGGTGAAAGTAAATCTAAATTAGTTGTTTGCGTCCAATCATTAGCTGTCCAACCAGATAATCCTAATGTAAAATACATATCATTTGCCAAATGTGCGATATAAAATGACGGCATACCGCTACCCAATAAATGAACAGTGAATTTAGTCGTAATTGGCAATAATCGTTCTAAAAGCGTTATTCTTCTTCTTCCCCAAACTCTTATTTCTTTTTCTTCATCACCTTTATATATAGATTGTAAACAAGCCACTTCAATATTCCAAGGTTCAAAAACAGCAATAATAGGTTTACCAGGTTTCAATATATATTTTATCGCCCTTGGACCTTTCTTTTCTTTGTGTCTTTTTAATACTGCTATAAAATTAGCAATATCCACAGGATGCAAATCAAAAGATACTTTATCACTTGTCATGGCACTACTTACTTGTAAAAAACCACGAACCCAACTATCTGGTAAATCAATTTTTACTTCTCTATAAGTATCTTCTCCTGTTGTTTTTACATCAAAACCCGTTGGATCTACTTTAAACTCTGTTTCTTTATAAGTTCTTATTTTCTGAAACTCATTATATAATTCTTTCGAATAATCAATATTTGTAGTTCCACATTTAAACTCATTTATATTTTTAAAAACATCATAACCACAAGATAATTTTCCATAAACAGATTCATCTTGACTAAAACACTCAAAAAACACTTGGTCTGGGTGTACTGTAATTACGGGGTCTAAAACAAACCAAGCAGCATAATCTCGTTTATATAGATAATTAAAATATTTTCGTTGCGCATCATAAAAAGGCTTTGTAATTTCTTCTCTTTTTAGGCGTAATTTTTTTAATTTTTCTTGAAGATGATTAATATCTTCTTTTAACCCTGATAATTGAGCTGTTGCTTCGGCAATCCATACCTCTTCCTGACCTTTTAACCAAGCTAAGTATTCTGTATTATCTTTTGGTTGAAAATTAAAATCGGCAATTACTACATGATGTAAAGCTGAAATAGCCTCTCTAAAAGGAATTTTTTTATCTAGGCTTCCTACAAAATATGTAGGCTCTCTTAATGTATCAGGAGCAAAACTTACTCCTGTAGATGCCATGGTATTACTAACACTACTATTACCACTATATTTAAAATTAAACTTCATTCTTTTTCTTATTCTTATTTAATTAATAATGGCACTTCTACATCTGTATGTATTTCAGATATAGTAATTAAAATCTCTATAACTTTATTTTTATCAATGGCAGTTTTTGTATCTAAAATAGCTGTTAAAACTCTTACGGTCATCTCAGCAATTTCTTTATATTTTTTAGATTGATTTTCTAAAAAAGAATATACTCTTGTTTTTGTTGCTCTATTGGTATTTATATAAAATAAGGTTGTTTTAAAATAATCTTCTAATTGTAAGATAACTTTAATATTATCTGATGCATATCCTTCTAAATAATTGGTTACAAAAAACTGCATATTTTTTGTTGGATGCTCTTGTAAACTAACAAGTAATGGTAATCCTTTTTCTTCTGAAAAATGAGTTGTTATTAGGCTTCTACCTAATAGTTGTACTTGTTCTTTTACATGGTCACACACATATAATAGTAATGGTACTGTCCAATTTTTAGCTTCAATAGATGTTTTAAAGTAAGCATCCGCCCAATCAATAACATCTTGCCAATTTGTATTAAAAATAGGCAATGCTTCTTCTAATTCGTAATTTACTCTGGCTACGTTATTTTTAAAATAATTATGTAATTGTGTTCTTACAGAAAATACATCACTATGTGCTAAACGAACTAATTTAGACATTTTTAAATTATTCATATCCACATTTTTTTCAAAAAGTGGCGTTCCTAATTTCTGTGCAAATTCATGTTTTGATAAAATTAATGCTATTATTTCTTCTTCAGATACTGCATTTATTTGAGTTCCATAAAATTGTATTAAAGTTTTATAACAATTTTGATGTAAACCTTCATACGTTTCATCTTCTACTAAATAAGCTAATAATTTTTTACGTAAATACTCTTTAAATTCTTCATCTAAATGAATTAATTTACGAATTGTCGGTTGTATTGCTTTTCTAACGGTTTCATGTTCTGAAAAACAAAATTTAATTATATCTTGTTTATTTTCCAATAAAAATTCATCAGGAAAATATGCTAAAATTTCAATTCCTGCACTTCTTAAAATCGCTTCATCTGAGGCAATATATTCTTTATAATTCTCTTTAAAAAGTTCATAAACCGATGTAGTATTATGTTTTGCTAAATTAATTGCAAATAATTGATTTGTTATAGAACTTGAAGCCGATAAACTGATAATATATTGAGCAGATATTTCACTTAATAATTTTCCAAAAAATGTATTTCCGATTAAATAATTAACCGCTATTAAAAATTCAGAAGTATATGTAGAAGGCTCATCAAACAATGTTATTAAATCATCTATAAAAATCGGCATATTATATGCTACATTATTTTTATATAAATTACTTAAATAATCGATGATTAAAACCTCATCAGTAAGCAATAATTTTGTTACTAAAGAAGGATTTGATAAATACGAATTTTCATATTTATCTAACCATTTTAATCCTAATTCAACAACTTTTTTATATCTTGAAGATACTAAAATCAATAGAATTTCTTCAGGAGCTTGGGCTATCGCATATTTTTGTTCTAAAACCTCAGCTATTAAATTTAATACCTTCGGATGATAATGTCGTATTAATTTCGCTAGTATTTCTTCGGATAAATTTTCTAAAAAATGTGGATTTTCTTTTATAATTTTCAATGAAAAATCAACTGCAATACTACTTTTTGCATTGGCTAGAATAGACAATACTTCGGATGGTTTTTTATTCCAAACAGCAGGTAAAATATCTTCTCTTATACTGTTATCAGTAAGTTCATCAATATAAAACCATTTATTACCGATACATTTAAACCTTGTTGAATTTCCATACAAGATATACATTAAAGCTAAAAATTGATGATATTTAGGGTAACATCTAAATTCTGGTTCATATCCTGTTTCTCGATTATAAACCCATTCGGTAGTTCTATTTTCAGGAGCAGTATCTTCTTTATCATTTAAGGAACATAATAATTCTTTAGCATATTCAATATATGCTTCTTGATTATCTGTACTTAAAGTATATACTTTCTGATAGGTATTTTTATTAAAATAGTTTTTGGTTTTTCCTGAAAAAGCAATTCTCGGATTTGGTTTTTTCTTTTCTTCGGATGCTTCTACCCAATCATATTCATCATTTATATATGGGAAATCAGAACTGTAAGTTCCGTTACTAATAGCAATTCGTTTAGATACTAAAGCAAAAAATTGAGTGTCATTTGTTGCATAAGCTGTTCGATAAATATAGCGTACAGATTTAAAAGTATCTACTTTTAACGGAATTTCTTCTATTACTTCCAATAACTCCAATCTTAATTTTTCGTTATTAAAGGAATAAATATAAACATAAAATAATAGCATCGGATTTTTCGGGTTCTCTCCTAAAATTTCTGCTAAAAGTCGTGTTTTTAAAGAATCTAATTTTACTTTTGTAATATATTTTCTAGCTTCATTTTGTACCGTTTCTATATCCGAAGTATTTCCATATTTCAAAATATAAGCTACGGAAACTCTTCCTCCAATTGTATTAAAAGTATCTTTTTTGAAGATTTTAATTGCATCTTCAACATAATTTGATTCATTAAAATCAATTAATACTGATAACGCGTTATACTGTTCAAACTTATCTGATGAATGAATAAATTGAGCGATTAATGGTATTGCTTCTTTTATTTTTAAAACACCTACTCTATTTATAATTCTAGCTACTTTCCAATTTCTGGTATAAGTTCCTTTTAAAGCTTGATTTAGATACTTTAAAATAGTATCTTTTCGTGTAGTACTTTTTTCTTCTTTCTTCGGATTTTCAACTTGTTTTTTTTCTGATAAATTTGCTTCTGAATACCCTTTCTTTTCTTTACTTCCGACTAATTTATTAAAGATTTTCTCAGCTTCTTCATAAGATACAGGAAAAACAGTTTTAGTGCCTTCTCTTAAACTCGCACCTCTTTTTCCATATCTAAAGTTTACTATAAATAAATCTTGACTTTCACATAAGTCAACTTCATAAACTTTGTCTGATTTTTCATCTGAAAAATATAATTTCTTTTGTTTGATTAATTTCAAGGCGTAGATTTTTTTAAGACCTTAAATATATAAATTTTATTAGAAAATAATCACCTATTTGTTGTTTTTAACACGTATTTATATTTTTCATAAAGTAAATACGTGTTAATTTTTTAATTCAAACCATTTTTAAGATTTATTAAAATAGCTTCTTTTAATGAATCTTCTAAGAAAGAGATAGCTCTTTTACTTCGAATACCCGATTTACAATACACAATTACAGGTTTCGTGGTATCAATTTCATTTAATCGCTCTGGTAAATCTACTAAACGAATATGCTGTCCTCCAATATGGTGTTGCTCTCTTTCCCAATCTTCACGAACATCTAAAAGATTATATTTTAATAAATCAGCTTGTAATTCTTCTAATGTTATTTCGTTATCAGCTTCAATAATTCCACAGAAAAAATCATAATTTTCTTCTAATTTTGTAATTGATTTTTCTGGAGTTTTTTCAAAATTCAATAGCATTTGACGCATTGTTAAGGTATCATACATCAATAATTTATTGGCTAAAACATCGCCTATTTCACAAATTATTTTAATCGCTTCATTAGCTTGTAAACTACCTATAATACCAGGTAAAACACCTAAAACACCTATTTGCGAACAATTTGGTGATTCATCTGGTTTTGGTGGCGTAGGATATAAACAGCGATAACTCGCACTTCCTTTGTAATTAAATACGCTTACTTGTCCTTCAAACTTAAAAATTGCACCATATACTAACGGTTTGTTTGTTATTACCGCAGCATCATTTGTTAAATAACGAGTTGAAAAATTATCACTTCCATCTACAATAACATCATATTCTTCAAATAATGAAATAGCATTTAATCGTGTTAATTGTTCTTTATAAACATTAAACTTAACAAACGGGTTTAACTTTGATAATCGATTTTTAGCAGTTTCTGCTTTTGAAAATCCAACATCATCAACAGTATATAAAATTTGACGTTGTAAATTACTTTGCGAAACTTTATCATCATCAATAATACCAATTGTACCAACTCCTGCAGCTGTTAAGTATTGTAATACAGGACAGCCTAATCCGCCAGCACCTATTACCAAAACTTTAGCATTTTTTAATTTTAACTGCCCTGCTGAACCTATTTTTTCTAAAATAAGATGACGGTTATATTGTTTTTTTTCTTCTTCTGTTAAGCTCATTTTTTTATATTGATTCAAACTGTTCCCAATCTTTCCAAACCACTTCTAAACCTTTATTTTTTAACATTTTTACTACTTGTTCTGTGCTTCTTTCATCAGAAATTTCAAATTGTTCTAACGATTGTGGTTCAACCGTATAACCTCCTGGATTTGTTTTTGATTCTGCACTTATAGAAGTAGCCCCTAAATTTACAATATTATTTCTAAATACTTCACTTTCTCTGGTAGACATTGATAGCTCAATATCTTCGTCTAGCAAACGAAAAGCACAAATTAATTGCACTAAATCACTATCTGTCATTTCAACTTTTGGCTCTAATCCACCCGAATGTGGTCGTAACCTTGGAAATGAAATAGAATATTTTGTTTTCCAATATGTTTTTTGCAGATATTTTAAATGTAATGCTGTAAAAAAACTATCGGCACGCCAATCTTCTAATCCGAATAAAGCACCTAAACCTATTTTATGGATTCCTGCTTTTCCTAATCTATCGGGCGTATCTAAACGATAATCGAAATTCGATTTTTTTCCCTTCGGATGATGTTTCTTATACTCCTCTCTATGATATGTTTCTTGATAAACCAACACAGCATACAATCCAGCTTCAATTAACGATTCATATTCTTCTTTATCTAAAGGCTGAACTTCAATAGTAATATTTGAAAATTGAGAACGAATTAATTGAATAGCATTTTTTATATAATCTACACCAACTGTTTTGTTCGCTTCGCCTGTAACTAATAAAATATGGTCATATCCTTTACCTTTTAAAAAAGCGACTTCTTTTAAAATTTCGGCATCAGATAAAGTACGTCTAGGTATTTTATTGGTCATACTAAATCCGCAATACGTACAAATATTCTGACACTCATTACTTAAATACATCGGTGCATACATTTGTATGGTGTTTCCGAAGCGTTTTTTAGTAAGCAGACTACTTTTTTGAGCCATTTGCTCAATATACGGACGTGCAGCAGGCGATATTAATGCTTTAAAATCTTCTAAATCTAATTTTTCTTTTGATAAAGCATATTCTACCTCAACAGCTGTTTTATCGAAGATACTTTTTAAATTATCATCCCAATTATACGTATCAAAAAGTTCTTTAAAATTACTCATATTTTAATTTAAAAAACTAGTTAACGGACTACTTGCAACTGCTTGTTTTTGAACAGGTGCTAGTTTTGCTTCATATGCCATTCTTCCAGCTTCAACAGCCATTTTAAAGGATTTTGCCATTGCCACAGGATTTTGAGATACTGCAATTGCTGTATTTACTAAAACTGCATCAGCACCTAATTCCATTGCATATGCTGCGTGCGATGGTGCGCCAATACCTGCATCAACAATTACAGGAACGTTTGATTGTTCTATAATAATTTCTAAGAAATCTTGTGTTTTTAAACCTTTATTACTTCCTATTGGTGCGCCTAATGGCATTACACATTGTGTACCAACTTCTTCTAAACGTTTACATAAAACAGGGTCAGCATGAATATAAGGCATCACTACAAAACCTTTTTTAACCAATTCTTCGGCTGCTTTTAAAGTTTCAATAGGGTCTGGTAATAAATACCTAGGGTCAGGATGAATTTCTAATTTCACCCAATTTGTTTCTAATGCTTCTCTTGATAATTCAGCAGCAAATACGGCTTCTTTTGCGGTTCTAACGCCTGATGTATTTGGCAATAAACTTATATGAGGATGTACCAAATGTGTTAAAATATCATCTTCTTTATTTTGAACATCTACTCTTTTTAAAGCAACAGTTATCAATTCACTTTCAGAGGCTAACAATGCTTCTTTCATTAATTTTGATGAACTAAATTTACCTGTTCCTGTGAATAAACGTGATGTAAATTGTTTATCTGCTATTTTTAATATATCGTTCATTCGTTTGTTTTTAAAACTACTTGTCATCCATCTTATACACTTGTTCTTGTGTACTTGGAGCGCTTAAAATTTTATGAAAAACAGGAATACTTGTAAAGTCTTTAGTAATAGCTCCTGATGTAGCAATTCCATAAACACCTGTTTGTACAATTTCTGCAACATCATCTAAAGTAATACCTCCAATAGCAATTATTGGAGTTTCTGTTTGTAGCTCTTCTAGTAGTTTTTTATATCCTGATGTTCCTAAAACAGGGCTTAAATTCTTTTTAGTTTCTGTAAAACGAAAAGGACCTAAACCGATATAATCTACTTTTTTATCTAGTAAAACTTTACAATCTTCTAAGGTGTTTGCAGTTCCTCCAATGCTATAAAATTTCCCCAAATAAGCACGTACTTTTAACGGACAATCATCTTTTTTTCCTAAATGAACGCCATCTGCATTTACTTCTTTGGCTACTTTGTAGTAATCGTTTATAATTAATCTTGTTTGATAATGAGCCGTTAATTCTCTGGCTTTTTTTGCGGTTTCTAAAATTGTTTTAGGGTCAAAACCTTTTAATCGTAATTGTACCCATTCTGCTCCTGAAGAACAAGCTTTTTGAATATTATCTAAATGATCTTGTGCTGTTTTACCTTGTGTTATATACTGTAATTTACTAATCATTTTACTTGTAATTATGAGTTCCTAAAAGAGATTTGTTTGAATTTAAAAATTGTTCTGTAAACCTTTTTGTATTTATACAAGCATTTTCAAAAGGAACATTTAACGCTAAATTTGACGCTAATGCCGATGATAAAACACAACCGCTTCCATGTTTTTCGGAAATGGAATTTGCTATAGGCGGAATATTTAGTTCTACTATTTTATTATAATAAACGGTATCCCATCCTTTTTTATCTATTCTATGCCCTCCTTTTAAATAAATGTTTGTTTTTTTTGAGATAAAATCAATAGTTTCCATTATATTTTTATTTGGAAATAATGCTTTTATTTCATCAAAATTAGGTGTTACAATAGCACAATTATACAACACTTTTTCAAATACTTTTAAATTTTCTTTTTGATGGAAATTAAAACCAGCACTTGCTTTTAAAATAGGGTCTAAAACAATTTTAATTTTAGAATTTAATTTCTTTAATTTTAGAATAACATTTAGTAAAATTTCCCAAGATTGAATAATTCCTACTTTAACAACTGTAATTGTAAAACGTTCAAATAATGTTTCAATTTGATTTAATATTATTTGTTCTTCAATCCAAATACAATTTTTAAAAGCGATATCATTTTGAACAGTAACCGCTGTACATACTGATAATCCATACAAACCATGAGCTTCAAATGTTTTAATATCTGAAGTAATTCCTGCACCGCTCGACGGGTCTAGTCCTGCAATAGTAAGTATGTAATTTTGATTTTTCAAATTCAATGCTTTATTGTAATGAATCAAACTTTTTTTGAATATTATTAAAACTTTCTACAGGATTTTCAGAATTCCAAACACCTCCTAAAACACCAATTCCATTATAACCTAATTCAATGGTTGGCGCTATTGTTTTGGTTGTAATTCCACCCATTCCTACAATTTTTTTGTCGATATCATTGACATCAAAATTTCTTCCTTCGTATCCTTTTTTTGATATTGATGAAAAAACAGGACTTAATAAATGATAATCGAATTCAATATCACAATCAGCTAATTCTTCTGGCTCATGAAAAGAACTACTCATTGTTTTACCTAACATCTGTAATCCTATAAAATAACGACTGCCATTTTCTAAAGCGTCACGTCTTTTTTGTTCTTGAAAATGAATTCCCTTTAAAGAATATTGATTCACTAATTCATGAAAATAATGTGTTACAATTCTTTTATGATATTTTTCATCTATTTGATTTAAATACAAAACATGTGCTTCATAATTTTTAAAAGGTTTTCTTAGATGATAATATTGCAATCCTGCTTCAAATAATTGATGTACTATTTTTATTTCATTTTTTACATCATTTTCAGGGGCTATAAGTACAATCATATTCACTTTTTTTCTATTGATAAATACCTAACTTAAAAAAATAATAGTAATATCGGGGGACTTTTTTTTGGGTTAGGGATTGCAGTGGCATCCTTTTTTATTTTTTTTCAAAATAAAAAAGATATAACGGAAAGCCCGACTACGCCTTTTTTTTTAAGGCGTAGGAACCTCCTAATTCTTCTTCTTTTTTTACTTCCCCTTCTTCTTCTTTTTACTATATTTTTATAAATATACCTCTGAACCTTTTTCTACAAATTCTTTTGATTTCTCTTCAAAACCTTTTTTGATAATTTCATTATTTGTAGTTATTTCATTGACAGCGGAGAAATCACGAACTTCTTGCGATATTTTCATTGAACAGAATTTTGGTCCACACATAGAACAAAAATGTGCAATTTTAGCACCTGCTGCTGGTAAAGTTTCATCATGATATTCACGAGCTCTTTCAGGGTCTAATCCTAAATTAAATTGGTCTTCCCAACGAAATTCAAAACGTGCCATACTTAAAGCATCATCTCTATGCTGAGAACCTGGATGTCCTTTTGCCAAATCGGCAGCATGAGCCGCTAATTTATAAGTAATTACTCCTACTCGCACATCCTCTTTATTTGGTAAACCTAAATGTTCTTTTGGAGTTACATAACATAACATTGCACATCCATACCAACCAATCATAGCAGCTCCAATCCCTGAAGTAATGTGGTCATAACCTGGTGCAATATCCGTTGTTAAAGGTCCTAAAGTGTAAAAAGGAGCTTCATCACAAAGTTCAATTTGCTTCTCCATATTTTCTTTAATCATGTGCATTGGCACGTGACCTGGTCCTTCAATAAAACACTGAACTTCGTGCTTACGAGCTATTTGAGTTAACTCTCCTAAAGTTTCTAATTCAGCAAATTGTGCTTCATCATTGGCATCAGCTACCGAACCAGGGCGTAATCCATCACCTAAAGAAAAGGCAACATCGTACTGTTTTAATATTTCACAAATATCTTCGAAATGTGTGTATAAAAAGCTTTCTTTATGATGTGCTAAACACCATTTTGCCATAATTGACCCTCCACGAGATACAATTCCTGTAACACGTTTTGCTGTCATTGGTACGTAACGCAATAAAACTCCTGCATGAATCGTAAAATAATCTACTCCTTGTTCAGCTTGTTCGATTAATGTATCACGAAAAATTTCCCATGTTAAATCTTCAGCAACACCGTTTACTTTTTCTAATGCTTGATAAATTGGCACAGTTCCTACTGGTACTGGTGAGTTACGGATAATCCACTCACGAGTTTCGTGAATATTTTCTCCTGTAGATAAATCCATAATATTATCTGCTCCCCAACGACAAGCCCAAACTGCTTTTTCTACCTCTTCTTCAATAGAAGATGTTACGGCAGAATTACCAATATTTGCATTTATTTTCACTAAGAAGTTTCTACCTAAAATCATAGGTTCTGCTTCTGGATGATTTATGTTTGATGGAATAATTGCACGACCTCTTGCTACTTCAGACCTTACAAATTCTGGCGTAATTTTTTCTGGAATATTAGCACCAAAATGTTCACCTTTATGTTGTTTTCTAATTTCGGTCATTTCATCTATTCGTTGATTTTCACGAATAGCGATATATTCCATTTCTGGCGTAATAATTCCTTTTTTAGCGTAATGTAATTGTGTTACATTTTGCCCTTTTTTAGCACGTAAAGGATTTTTCAATAACTTAAAACGCATATGGTCTAAACTAGCATCATTTAAACGCTCGTTACAGTATTTTGAAGAAAACTGCGTTAATTGTTCTACATCACCACGTTCTTTAATCCAAGGTTCACGAATTCTTTCAATACCTGAATGTACATCAATTTCTTTATTAGGGTCAGTATATGGTCCTGAAGTATCGTAAACAGTTACAGGTTCGTTTGGCGTTTTCTTTTTGGTCATAGAATCCACCGTATCACTTAACGAAATTTCACGCATTGCTACTTTAATTTGCGGGTGAATTTTTCCGTTTACATAAATTTTTTGTGAATTAGGAAATGGACTTCTAGTAATTCCGTTTTGTTTTGGAGCAGTGTCTTTGTTCTTCATTTGATAATTTAGTTTTTCTTTTAATTTTTTAAATAAAATAACTTTCAGATTTAACCTCCTTGAGTTGATTTTATAATTAAAATATCATCATTATGTTGAAGTAACTTTAAAGACCAATCAGTTTTTTTAACCACACTACTATTTATAGCAATAGCAATTCCATTCGTTTGAATATTTAAGTATTCAACGAACTCTTGTAGTGTTAAGGTTTCTAAAATTTGATGTTCTTGTTGGTTTACTTGTATAGTAATCATATTTATAGATATTACTGTAAACCAAATGGTGGTAGTATTTCGATATATTATCGAACATAACTTTTTCCTACGCTGGTATTAACCAAATCAGGTTCTAAGGATGTTTCTCAAACTAATTTAATAGCTACTCCTAAAGTTTACGAGACAAATGTATTATTATTTTTGATAAAAAAAAGATTATAGCCTTTTATTTTATTAAAAAAACAAAAAGCACCAAACAGTAAAGTTTAGTGCTTTTTAAAATAATTTCAAAAAAGTTAAATAACTAATTTTCTATAATTTTTCAATGGTTTTTGTTACTTGTTGAAGTACATCAAAAGCGGTTTCGGCCATTTTGTTTCCTTTTAAATCTAATAAAGGATTTACCTCTACAAATTCAACACAAGCAACTTTTTTACTTGCTAATAATCCGTTAATAATTTTAATAATTTCTTTGTCATCAAAACCTTTAGCAACAGGTGTACCTGTACCATAAGAAATCATATCGCAATCCATTGCATCAACATCAAAAGACACATAAAGAATATCGCAATCAGCTAATTTATCAAGAGCTTCATTTACACAAACCTCTAAACCTCTATAACGAACCTCGGCAACCATATAATTTTTGATACCATACTTTTCCATTTGCTTTTCTTCAGGCTCTTCGGTATCTCTAACACCAAAAAACACGATATCTTCAGGCAATGCTTTCTGTCCTGAAACACCGATATTTTTCATTCTATTCCATAAATCAGTAGTTTCTCTATCTACATCATTTATTTGACAGTCTAAATTATCATCAGAAATTACAGCACCTAAAGGCATTCCGTGAATATTTCCTGAAGGAGATGTATATGGCGTGTGTAAATCACCATGAGCATCAATCCAAATAACACCAACTCTTTTTGTTGGGTTTGCTGCTTTAACACCACTAATTGTTCCTAATGCTGATGAGTGGTCGCCAGATAGAACGATTGGAAAATTACCTTCCTGTAAACTTACTTTTACATGATTACTAACTCTTTTGCATTGATTTAAAACACTGTTTATTTGTTTTCCGAAAGAGTTATTTTTTTTATCATAAACAGATTCATTTTCTGTTATTACATCTTCAAAATCATAGCGATTAAAGAAATCGTTATTTTGATTAATAGCCGCTATTTCAATGGCGTCAATTCCCATATCAGAACCACGTGTTCCTGCACCAATATCTGACCTGTTTTTTATAATTTTTATGGTATTCATTTTCTTTTGATCTTAAATTGTTAATGCTACTACTTCACATAAAAAAGTGTCATTAATACGTCATTTTTGAATGATGTTTTTTAATGACACTTTTTATATAATTTTATTGATTATCTTTCGCTTACTTCTTTGAAAGGTCTAATATTTTCTCCAACATATACTTGACGAGGGCGTCCAATTGGTTCTTTTCCTAAACGCATTTCTCTCCACTGAGCAATCCATCCTGGTAAACGACCTAAGGCGAACATTACGGTAAACATTTCAACAGGTACACCCATTGCACGGTAAATTATTCCTGAATAGAAATCTACGTTTGGATATAATTTTCTATCAACAAAATAAGGGTCGCTTAACGCTTCTTCAGCCAATCCTTTTGCGATATCTAAAATAGGATCTTGAATTCCTAAATCGTTTAAAACCTCTTCGGCAGCAACTTTAATAATTTTTGCTCTTGGATCAAAGTTTTTATAAACACGGTGTCCGAATCCCATTAAGCGGAACGGATCATTTTTATCTTTGGCTTTTGCCATGTATTTTTTAGTATCTCCTCCATCAGCTTTAATTGCTTCTAGCATTTCTAATACAGCTTGGTTTGCTCCACCGTGTAGTGGTCCCCAAAGTGCAGAAATTCCTGCTGAAAGTGATGCAAATAATCCTGCGTGAGAAGAACCTGTAATTCTTACAGTAGATGTTGAACAGTTTTGCTCGTGATCGGCATGTAAGATTAATAATTTATTTAAAGCACTTACAATAACATCATTTTTTACATAATCTTTATTTGGTTGCTTAAACATCATTTTATAGGTGTTTTCTACATACCCTAAACTACAATCACCGTAATCTAACGGAAGCCCTTGTTTTTTACGCATTGTCCAAGCTACTAATACTGGAAATTTACCTAAAATTTTAACAATTGCATTGTACATTTCTTCTTCTGAATCTACATTTACTGAAGAAGGATTAAATGCCGTTAATGCAGATGTTAATGATGAAATAACACCCATTGGATGTGCTGTTCTAGGAAATGCATCTACAATTTTTCTGATGTCTTCATCAACAATAGACTGCTCACAAATATCTTTTTTAAACTTCTCTAATTCTGTTTTTGTTGGTAATTCTCCAAAAATTAATAAGAAGGCAACTTCTAAGAAATCTGCTTTTTCAGCTAATTCTTCAATTGAATACCCTCTGTATCTTAAAATTCCTTTTTCACCATCTAAAAATGTAATTGCACTTAAACAAGAACCTGTATTTTTATATCCTGGATCAATTGTTATAACACCTTCAGATGCTCCTCTTAATGTTTTAATATCAATTGCAGTTTCGTTTTCTGTTCCTTTAATTAAGGGAAATTCATACGTGTTATCACCAATTTGTAGTTTTGCTATATCTGCCATTTTTATCTTTATTTTTAAGTTGAAGTGAATTACAAATATACCATTTTTAAAAGTATTTTAAAACTAGCATTCAGCGTTTTTTAATAATCGTAAACATCGTATTATTCAGGATTTTTAGCCTAAAAAAAATCATATTTTTACATTGATAAAATGCGTCCTATAAAACTAAAAAACAATTAAATAACTCTTTTTAAAAACACCATAAATAATTCTTTTTAGTTTAGTAAAACACTGAAATTAAATTTTAAAAAACACGGTTTTATTCTTTTACAACCAAAATACAGCCTAAAATAAAACGTCAGATTGTTTCTTTATTTTATTAATTATTCATTTTTTTATAAAATACACTGATAATATTGTAAAATAGATTCTTAGCAGTTCTTTTTTTAACAAACTGTTTTCACTTGTTTTTTACATCTTTTTTTTCAGATAAAACTTCTTTTTCTGAAGATACTAAAAACTTTATTTTAGTTTTTTTTAAAAAGAATTGATTAATTAAAAACAGTCTTTTTTGAGTTTATTTTAAAATGTCAAATAGGTTTTAAAGGGCTTTTTTTGAAATAGTTTACTAGGTTATTATTTTGTAAATATAAAAACACCGCTATTTTTTTAACTTATTTTAGCATCAAATGAATTAGAATCTATTAAAAATTAGACCTCACAGGTTTTAAAAACCTGTGAGGTCTGTTGTTATTGAAGTAGATATTAAATTTCTTTCTAAATTAATCTAAAATAGTACAAAACCCTAGCCCCGATTGTAGCAATTGTTTGAGCTCCTTTTTTGATTTTTTTCAAAAAAGAGCGAGTGCGGAAAGCGGGAAATTGCTTCAAATAATTTTTATATTTTTAAAACTATAGCATAAAAAAAACCCACACAAAAGTATGAGTTTTCTTATATTACAAATAAATAATATTTAATTATTTTATTTTAAAAGCCTTGTTTTGAGGAAAATAAGCTGTTCCATCTAGTTGCTCTTCAATACGCAATAATTGGTTGTACTTCGCCATTCTGTCTGAACGAGAAGCCGAACCAGTTTTAATTTGCCCACAGTTTAATGCAACGGCTAAATCGGCAATTGTATTATCTTCTGTTTCACCAGAACGATGACTCATTACAGAAGTATATCCTGCATTATGCGCCATATTTACTGCCGAAATTGTTTCGGTTAAAGTTCCTATTTGGTTTACTTTAATTAAAATTGAATTGGCAATTCCGTTTTCAATTCCTCTTGATAAACGCTCCACATTGGTTACAAATAAATCGTCACCAACTAACTGCACTTTATCGCCTGCAATTTCTGTTAAATATTTCCAACCTTCCCAATCGTTTTCATCCATTCCATCTTCGATAGAAATAATAGGGTATTTTTGAGCTAATTCAGCTAAATAATCGGCTTGTTCTTTACTTGTACGAATTTTTCCTTTTGCTCCTTCGAACTTGGTATAATCGTATTTTCCATCAACAAAAAATTCAGCAGCAGCACAATCTAAAGCGATCATTACTTCTTCTCCGAATTTATACCCTGCATTTTTAGTTGCCAAAGCGATAGTTTCAATAGCATCTTCTGTTCCGTTTAAAGTTGGTGCAAAACCTCCTTCATCTCCAACAGCTGTTGATAAATTTCTGTCGTGTAAAACCTTCTTTAAATGGTGAAAAATTTCAGAACCAATTTTCATTGCTTCCGTAAAATTTTTAGCTTTTACAGGCATTATCATAAATTCTTGAAACGCAATTGGCGCATCAGAATGTGATCCTCCATTAATAATATTCATCATCGGAACAGGCAATGTATTGGCTGAAACACCACCTACATACCTATATAAAGGCAAGCCTAACTCGATTGCAGCAGCTTTTGCAGCAGCCAAAGAAACACCTAAAATAGCATTGGCTCCTAAAACCGATTTGTTTGGAGTTCCGTCTAAATCAATCATTAGCTGATCAATCATGTTTTGTTCAAAAACAGAAACGCCTAATAGTTCTTGGGCAATTAAAGTGTTTACGTTTTTCACCGCATTTAACACGCCCTTACCCATATAATCTTTTCCTCCATCACGTAATTCAACAGCTTCATGTTCTCCCGTTGATGCTCCTGAAGGAACTGCAGCGCTACCAATAACACCGTTTTCTGTAGTAACATCTACTTCTACAGTTGGATTACCTCTTGAATCAAAAATTTGACGTGCGTGAATGTTGATTATAATACTCATAGTTTTTATTTTTAATATAGCTTCCTGTGAATTAATATTCACAGGAAGGCTATTTTTACAATTTCTAATTTATAAATTGAAACTCATTTTAATTAATTATTACAACTAATTGATAAAATGATTATGCTTCGGTTTTTGCCTTTTTAATATTTTCAATAAATTCATCAAATAAATATTCTGCATCGTGTGGTCCTGGGCTTGCCTCTGGATGATATTGTACAGAAAATACATTTTTAGATTTCATTCTAATACCAGCAACGGTATGATCGTTTAAATGTACATGTGATATTTCAACATCAGGATGTGCTTCTGTTTCTTCTCTATTAATAGCAAAACCATGATTTTGAGAAGTTATTTCACCTTTTCCTGTTACTAGATTTTTTACAGGATGATTAATTCCTCTATGCCCATTGTGCATTTTGTAGGTAGAAATTCCGTTTGCCAAAGCAATTACTTGGTGTCCTAAACAGATACCAAATAACGGTAAATTTCTTTTGATAATTTCTTTTGCCGTATTTTGAGCAGCGACTAAAGGCTCAGGATCTCCAGGGCCGTTTGAAATAAAATATCCATCAGGATTAAAATCACTCATTTGCTCGAACGTAGCATTGTAAGGATACACTTTAATATAAGCGTCTCTTTTAACTAGGTTTCTTAAAATGTTCTTTTTAATTCCGATATCTAAAGCCGATATTTTAAGTGATGCGTTTTGATCTCCAATAAAATAAGGTTCTTTAGTTGATACTTTTGAGGCAAGTTCTAAACCTTCCATATTAGGAGTTGCTGCTAACTGCTCTTTTAAAGCTTCAATATTCTCTACATCAGTAGAAATAATAGCGTTCATAGCCCCATTATCTCTTATGTAAGCTACCAATGCTCTGGTATCTACATCAGAAATAGCTACTACATTATGCTCTTTAAACCAGTCAAACAAATTTCCATCAGAATCTACACGAGAATGTGTAAAACTAAAATTACGGCAAATTAATCCTGAAATTTTAATTCCTTCCGACTCTACCTCTTCTTTGTTAACGCCATAATTACCAATATGTGCATTAGTGGTAACCATTAATTGTCCAAAATAAGAAGGGTCAGTAAAAATTTCTTGATAACCAGTCATACCTGTATTAAAACAAATTTCTCCTGTTGAAGTGCCTTCTATTCCAATAGACTTTCCATAGAAAATAGTTCCGTCTGCTAACAAAACTAGTGCTTTTTTACGTTGTTGATATTTCATTTAGTGTGTGTTGTGTAATTTTGTTTGCAAAAATAAATAAAAAAAAAGGGATAAACATTAAATGTTTATCCCTTTGATATAAATTATAAAAATTTTCATTTTTATTCTTCTTCTTGTGAAGTTTCAGCAGCTGCATCAGCAGTTTTAGATCCACCACGACGGCTACGACGTGTGTTTTTCTTAGCTTTGTTTCCTTTAGGATTGTATAATTCGTTGTAATCAACTAATTCTACCATTGCCATAGGAGCATTATCTCCCTGACGGTTTCCTAACTTGATGATACGTACATATCCTCCTGGTCTATCTCCAATCTTTACAGAAACTTCTTTAAATAATTCCGTTACAGCTTCTTTGCTACGTAAATAGCTAAATACTGTACGACGATTATGAGTTGTATCTTTTTTAGATTTTGTAATAATAGGTTCGATAAACGTACGAAAAGCTTTCGCTTTAGCTACTGTTGTGTTAATACGTTTGTGCTCTATTAAAGAACATCCCATATTAGCTAACATTGCCTTTCTGTGCGCCGTTTGTCTTCCTAAATGATTAAATTTCTTTCCGTGTCTCATGACTTTGGTTTTTAGCTTTCATCTTGCTACAACCCTTTTTGGGGAGCAAAATATGAAAGGTTAATCTCTATCTAATTTGTATTTGCTTAAATCCATTCCAAAATTAAGGCTTTTATTAGCCACTAACTCATCTAATTCAGTTAATGATTTTTTACCAAAGTTTCTAAACTTCATTAAGTCACTTTTATTGAATGATACTAAGTCTCCTAAAGTATCTACTTCAGCCGCTTTTAAACAGTTTAAAGCACGAACAGATAAATCCATATCTACTAATTTCGTCTTTAATAACTGACGCATATGTAATGATTCCTCATCGTATGTTTCAGTTTGTGCAATTTCATCTGCCTCTAAAGTGATACGCTCATCAGAGAATAACATAAAGTGGTGGATTAAAATTTTTGCAGCCTCTGTTAAAGCATCCTTAGGGTTAATAGAACCATCAGTATCAATATCGAAAACTAATTTTTCGAAATCGGTCTTTTGCTCTACACGAAAATTTTCAACAGCATACTTTACATTCTTTATAGGAGTGTAAATAGAATCTGTAAAAATTGTTCCTAAAGGCGCACCTGGTCTTTTGTTCTCTTCTGCTGGCACAAAACCTCTACCTTTTTCGATAGTGATTTCAGCGTTAAAACTTACAGATTTATCTAAGTTAAATAATACTAAATCTGAATTTAGTACTTGAAAACCTGACATAAATTTCTGTAAATCTCCTGCAGTAAATTGCTCTTGCCCAGATACAGCTATTGATACTGTTTCTCTATCAGTATCTTCAATTTGTTTCTTAAAACGAACTTGTTTTAAATTTAAGATGATTTCAGTAACATCTTCTACAACTCCTTGAATTGTTGAAAATTCATGATCAACACCGTCAACACGTAATGATGTAATAGCAAAACCTTCTAATGAAGATAATAATACTCTTCTTAAAGCGTTACCAACTGTTAATCCAAAACCTGGTTCAAGAGGTCTGAATTCAAATCTTCCTGAAAAATCAGTAGATTCAATCATTATTACTTTATCAGGCTTTTGAAAATTTAAAATTGCCATTTTTCTTCGTTTTAATTGTTATTTAGTTGCGCGGTTTATTAGTTTGAAGAAACACAGATAAACCCTTTGGCTAAATACCAAAATGATTATTTTATTATTTAGAATATAATTCTACGATTAATTGTTCCTTGATATTTTCAGGAATCTGTAATCTCTCTGGTGCTTTAATAAAAGTACCAGACTTTAAATCAGAATTCCAGCTTAACCATTCGTAAACATTACTGTTAGCAGCTAAAGCATTTTCAATTGCTAATAATGATTTAGATTTCTCTCTTACAGCAATAACATCACCTGCTTGTACATCATAAGAAGGAATGTTAACAATTTCTCCATTCACAGTAATGTGACGGTGAGAAACTAATTGACGTGCACCTCTTCTTGAGTTAGCAATTCCTAAACGGAAAACAACATTATCTAAACGAGATTCACATAATTGTAATAAAACCTCACCAGTAATTCCTTTAGAAGCAGAAGCTTTCTTAAATAAGTTACTAAATTGACGCTCTAAAATTCCGTAAGAATATTTCGCTTTTTGCTTTTCCATTAACTGAGTAGCATATTCCGATTTCTTACCTCTTCTTCTTGCGTTTCCGTGTTGTCCTGGAGGGTAATTTCTTTTTTCAAAAGATTTATCTTCTCCAAAAATTGCTTCACCAAACTTACGAGCAATTTTAGTTTTTGGTCCTGTATATCTAGCCATTTCTTATTGTTTTAGTAGGGATTATGAATTAAGGCGTACTCCTTCGATAATCTTATTCCTACTTAGTTAAAATATATTTTATTTGCGCACAAAAGTACGCGAAACAAAAATATAAGTTGATAAAATCAACTTATACTCTTCTTCTTTTTGGTGGACGACATCCGTTATGAGGAATAGGAGTAACATCAACAATTTCAGTCACTTCGATTCCAGCATTATGAATAGATCTGATTGCAGATTCTCTACCGTTACCTGGTCCTTTAACATACACCTTTACTTTACGTAAACCTGCTTCTTTTGCAACGTTTGCACAGTCTTCTGCGGCTAATTGAGCTGCATACGGAGTGTTCTTTTTAGAACCTCTGAAACCCATTTTACCTGCAGATGACCAAGAAATAACGTCACCTTTTTTGTTTGTTAAAGAAATAATAATATTGTTAAAAGATGCAGTTACGTGAGCTTCACCAACTGATTCTATTACAACTTTACGTTTTTTTGCTACTTTAGACTTTGCCATGGTTATTATAGTTTTAGTAATTTAGTTTTCTAACTTTATGGTTTTAGAACCATTATTAGATCTTTATTACTTATCTAACTTATTTTTTCTTGTTAGCTACAGTTTTTCTCTTACCTTTTCTAGTACGAGAATTATTCTTTGTTCTTTGACCTCTTAAAGGTAAGCCAAGTCTATGACGTATACCTCTTTGACATCCGATATCCATTAAACGCTTAATGCTTAATTGAACCTCAGAACGTAACTCACCTTCAATAGTAAAACTACCTACTTGTTCACGAATTGCTGCAATTTGATCATCGCTCCAATCTTGAACTTTGATACTTTCGTCTATTTTTGTCTCTGCTAAAACTTCTTTAGCTCTACTGTTTCCTATACCAAAGATGTAAGTTAAAGCGATAACACCTCTTTTATTCTTTGGAATATCAATACCTGCTATTCTTGCCATTACCCTTGTCTTTGTTTAAATCTAGGATTCTTTTTATTTATTACGTATAATCTGCCTTTTCTTCGTACAATCTTGCACTCGGCGCTTCTTTTCTTTAATGATGCTCTTACTTTCATCAGTGTGTGTTTTTAATATCTGTAAGTAATTCTTGCCTTTGATAAATCATATGGGCTCATTTCTAACTTTACCTTATCCCCTGGTAATAGTTTGATATAATGCATACGCATTTTCCCTGAAATGTGAGCCGTAACAATATGTCCGTTTTCTAATTCTACACGAAACATTGCATTTGATAATGCTTCAGTGATTGTTCCATCTTGTTGAATTGCTGGTTGTTTAGCCATATTATTTTAATGATTTTCTGTTACTGTTACCTGTTTTCATTAATCCATCATAACGACTGTTTAATAAATACGAGTTAATTTGCTGTATGGTATCTATTGCAACTCCAACCATAATGATTAAAGAAGTACCTCCAAAAAACATTGCCCAGTTTTGAGTTACCCCAAACTTTACAATAATTGCTGGTAAAATAGATAAAGCTGCTAAAAATAAAGACCCTGGAAATGTTATCTTCGATAACACAGCATCTAAATAATTTGCTGTTTCCTCTCCTGGTTTATACCCTGGGACAAAACCATTACTTCTTTTTAAGTCTTCAGCCATTTTATTTGTAGGGATTGTAATCGCCGTATAAAAATAACTAAATACAATAATTAATACCGCAAAAATAACGTTATACCATAATCCGAAGTTGTCAGTTAAACTATTTAATGCTGGAAATTTCTGTCCTAAAGCTACTGGTAAAAACATAATAGCTTGTGCAAAAATAATTGGCATTACACCTGATGCATTCAATTTTAAAGGAATATACTGGCGAGCACCGTCAACATCTTTAATATCAGTAACTGCTGTCCGACGTGCGTATTGAACGGGAACTTTACGTACTGCTGTAACTAATAATACGGTTAACAAAATCACTACAAACCAAACTATTAATTCTATTAGAATCATCATCATACCTCCTGCCCCAGCTGTTAATTTAGATGCTAGCTCTTGAATAAAAGCTGCTGGAAAATTCGCTAAAATACCTACTGTAATTAATAATGAAATACCATTACCAACTCCTTTGTCTGTAATACGTTCTCCTAACCACATTGCAAAAACTGTTCCTGCAGTTAAAAGAATAATTGATGATACCCAAAAGGTAACCCCTGGTACTAAAAAAGCTTCAGGTCCTAATCCCATTTGGTTTTGAATAATCCCAATATAGGTTGGTGCTTGAAACAATGTAATAGCAATTGTTAACCATCTTGTAATTTGCGTAATCTTCTTACGTCCACTTTCTCCATCTTTTTGTAGTTTTTGTAAATATGGTACCGCAATACCCATTAACTGAACTACAATCGAAGCAGAAATATAAGGCATTATACCAAGAGCCATTACTGACGCTCTAGCAAATGCCCCACCTGTAAATGCGTTTAATAAACCCAAAAGTCCACCTGAAGTACTGTCTTGCAAAGCTGTTAATTGTGTCGGGTCAATTCCAGGTAATGGAACCGTCGACATAAAACGGTAAACAGCAATTAAACCAAAGGTTAAAAGTAATTTCTCTTTTAACTCTTCTATCTTCCAAATGTCTTTTAATGTATTTACAAAATTCATCATTTACAGTTGTTTTATAATGTAACTACCTCACCTCCTGCAGCTTCAATAGCCGCTTTTGCTGTTGCAGTAAATTTGTGTACGGTTACGTTTAATTTAGCTTTTAACTCACCATTTCCTAGTATTTTTACTAAGTCATTTTTACGAGCTAAACGATTTTCTACTAAAATCTCTAAAGTTACTGTATCTGAAATCTTTCCGCTTTCTACTAATTCTTGTAATTTCTCTAAATTAACACCAACATACTCTTTACGATTAATGTTTGTGAAACCAAATTTAGGCACACGTCTTTGAAGTGGCATCTGACCTCCTTCAAATCCTATTTTACGAGAATAACCAGAACGAGATTTCTGACCATTATGACCTCTTGTTGCAGTTCCTCCTTTACCAGAACCCTCTCCACGTGCTATACGTTTACGGCTCTTTGTAGATCCTACTGCAGGTTTTAAGTTATGTAAACTCATCTTATTATTGTCTTATTTAATTTCCTCTACAGAAACTAAGTGTGAAACTGTTTTTACCATTCCCAAAATTTGAGCTGTTGCATTGTGCTCTACAGTTTGGTTCAATTTGCGTAAACCTAATGCCTCTAACGTTGCTTTTTGACTTTTAAGGCGACCAATTTTACTTCTTACTTGTGTAACTTTAATTTTACTCATCGTCTTAAATTTTAACCGTTAAAAACTTTCTCTAAAGAAATACCTCTTTGCTTAGCAATAGTTGCAGCATTACGTAATTGTAATAAAGCGTCAAAAGTTGCTTTCACTACGTTATGAGGATTTGAAGATCCTTGAGATTTTGATAATACGTCTTTAACACCAACTGATTCCAATACTGAACGTACTGCACCACCGGCGATAACTCCTGTACCATGAGAGGCAGGCTTGATAAATACTTTCGCACCACCAAATTTACCTTTCTGTTCATGAGGTAAGGTTCCGTCTAAAAGAGGAATACGTACTAAACTCTTCTTAGCATCTTCAATCGCTTTAGCAATTGCAGAAGCAACATCTTTAGACTTTCCTAATCCATGACCAACAACACCATTACCGTCTCCAACTATTACGATTGCAGAGAAACCAAATGCTCTACCCCCTTTAGTTACTTTGGTAACACGCTGTACACCTACTAATTTATCTACAAGCTCTAATCCGCTTGGTTTTACTCTTTCTACGTTTTTATATCCTAACATAATATAATTTCTTAAAATTTTAAACCAGCTTCTCTAGCAGCTTCAGCTAATACTTTAATTCTACCGTGGTATAAAAACCCATTTCTATCAAAAGAAATAGTTTCAAAACCTTTTGCAGCAGCTCTTTCAGCAATTGCTTTACCTACTGCGGCAGCAGCTTCTGATTTAGAACCAGCTGTAATTTCTTTATCTCTTGATGATGCAGCAGC
This sequence comes from Tenacibaculum dicentrarchi, assembly GCF_964036635.1. NCBI lineage: Bacteria > Pseudomonadati > Bacteroidota > Flavobacteriia > Flavobacteriales > Flavobacteriaceae > Tenacibaculum > Tenacibaculum dicentrarchi. Next base: position 761,432 of record NZ_OZ038524.1, on the reverse strand, counting down.
TAATGTTACACCAGCAACGTCATCAATTAATTGAGCATAAATTTCTTTGTTACTTCTAAAAACTGACAACCTAGGTTTAACAGCTGTTCCAGTAACAACTTTTCTAATTCTATACTTAATTCGTTGTCTTCTTTCAAGCTTTGATAATGCCATAATAATTTCTCTTATTTATTATGCAGATTTACCTGCTTTTCTTCTTAATACCTCTCCTACAAATTTAATCCCTTTTCCTTTATATGGCTCTGGAGCACGGAAAGAACGGATTTTAGCAGCTACCTGTCCTACTAATTGTTTATCAAACGAAGATAATTTAACTATTGGATTTTTACCTTTATCAGATACTGTTTCAACTTTTACTTCTGGAGCAATATTTAAAACAATATTATGAGAAAAACCTAAAGCTAAATCTAATTTTTGACCTTGACTAGATGCTCTATAACCTACACCTACTAATTCTAAATCCTTAGTATAACCTTTAGAAACACCTTCAATCATGTTACTGATTAATGAACGATATAAACCGTGTGCTGCTCTATGATCTTTACTATCTGATGCTCTTTTGACTGTTAAAACACCGTCTTCAATTTCTGCAGTAATTTCAGACTTTAACTCTTGAGTTAACTCTCCTAATTTACCTTTTACTGTAACCACATTTCCGTTTACTTTAACTTCAACACCCTGTGGTAATGCGATTGGATTCTTTCCTATTCTACTCATTCTACAAAGTGATTAATAAACGTAACACAATACCTCACCACCAACATTTTCTTGTTTTGCTTTTTTATTCGTCATTACACCTTTAGATGTAGAAACGATAGCAATACCTAATCCGTTCAATACTCTTGGCATCTCTTTAGAGCCAACATACTTACGTAAACCTGGTGTTGAAATTCTTTGAATTTTTCTGATTACTGACTCTTTCGTGTCACGATCATACTTTAAAGCTATCTTGATAGTTCCTTGAACTTTATCATCATTAAATTGATAACTTAAAACATAACCTTGATCGAACAAAATCTTCGTCATTTCCTTCTTCAATTTAGAAGCAGGAATTTCTACTACTCGATGATTTGCTGCAATAGCATTTCTTACTCGAGTAAGAAAATCCGCGATTGGATCTGTATACATAATTAATTAAATTTCGGTTTTGGTATTTAGTAATTTCTATTGACCCTACGGATACACCGTAACTACTAAACCTGAAACCAGTTAATATTTATTTTTTTGCTTTTATGCCCACTAATTAAACTTAATACAACGCCGTCAAAAACAAGTGTTTTCTATTTTCTTAACATTAAAGCATAAATAGTCCATAAAAACAGATTGCAAATATACGTAAACATTTTGAAAATCAAAAGGTTTTGGCATTTATCATTTTTTTAAACTTTTTAACAGATTTAAAAAAGTTTATCATAACAACAAAAAAACAATTAAAAGATAAAAAGAGCTTAATTACTAGACTAATGCCATACTATTTTTTCCAAGGTTTTTTTTCGTTGGATTTTTTTCGTGTCTGTTTCTATAAAATTATCAATAAAATAAATTTCTTTAGGAATTTCGAATTTTGATAATGTTTTTAAAGTTTTAATGGTTTTTTTTAAAGTTTTTTCATCTTCGGTTTCTTCTTCGGATAAAACTTTATCTTCAATAATTAAGATTAATTTCTCGCCTAAAAAATCATCATTTACACCTGTAACAAAAAAACGTGTATTTATTATTTTTGATAATTTCTCTTCTATTTTTTCGGGATGTAATTTAATTCCTCCCGAATTTATTACGTTATCAAAACGACCTAACCATTCAAATTCTTTGTTAGAAATTAACTGAACAACATCATTAGTTATTATTTTTTCTTCGGATACTTTTGGAGCTTCAATAACTAAACAATTTCTAGTATCAGTAGTTATTTTTACGTTTGATAAAATAGTATAATTAGCATCTGAAATAAGTTGATGACTCTTAAAATTATTGAGTTTTTTAACTGCAATATGAGTAATTGTTTCTGTCATTCCATAAGTAGCAAATATATTTGTCGGTGTATTTTGAATAGCAGTTATTAAATCATTTGAAACTACGCCTCCACCAACAATTAATTTAGCTATTTTATGTAATTCAGACAATGAATTTCGTAATTGTAACGGAACCATTGCCGAAAAATCATAGGTTTTATTTACTTCATTTAAAGGATTCATTACAGGATTTACAATATCCAATTCCCAACCTAAAGTTAAAGCACGGACTAACATCATTTTACCAGCAATATAATCAATTGATAAGCATAATAAAGCTGTTGTATTTTCTTTTAAATCAAAAAAATCACCTGTTGCTAAAGCCGAATTTTTCATAAATTCTTTTTGCAACTTAATCGGTTTTGGTTTTCCTGTTGAACCTGATGTTTGTACAATTACAAAATCCTTTTCATTAAACCAATCGGTTAAAAAAGTATGTATCGATTTTGATATTTTATCAGAAAAAACAAGTAATTCTTCTTCGGATAAAAAAGAAGTATCATTGAGTTTAAAACTTTTATGAAAACGTTGTTTATTCAATTTTTATTGGTTTTTCTATCTGTCCAAATAATTTATCTTTCCAATTTTTCCAGCCGTATTTTTTAGAAAACAACAATAAAATTAACGGATATAATACAAAAACAGGTAAAAACATTTCGATACCTACTGAAGGTTCTGAAGTATCAATAAATAAAGCATCTGTTTGAAAAACCGTCCAATTTGTGGTTACTAAAAAAGCGGCAACAATATTATTTACAGCGTGTAAACCTAAAGATAATTCTGTTCCTTTATCCATTAAAGTTGTAATTCCGAAGAAAAAACCAGTTCCAATATAAAATACCATCGAAATATAACCTAATTTTTCAACCTCAGGATTTGCACCATGTAACAACCCGAAAGCTACCGAAGTTATAATTAAAGGCATCCATCTATTTTTAAATAAAACACCTAAACTTTGCATAAAATAACCTCTAAATAACAGTTCTTCAAAACTCGTTTGTAAAGGTAAAAACAAAAAAGAAACGACTACTAAAGTAAAAAAAGGTACGGGTTTAAAATTCCAAATATAATTTTCTGGAGATAAAAAAACACCTAATAAAGTTACACTTACGGCAACAATTCCCCAAGTAATAAAACCGAACCAAAACCTACTCCAATCAATATTTTCACGGCTTGTTATTAGTGTTTTTATGGCTCTTTTATGAATGAATTTTATTGATAAAAACAAAAAAAACAATCCGATAGCAAACATTAATATCATCAGAAATAAAAACAAATTTTTGTCAATTCCTAAGGTCATAAAACTTTGATTAGCAGCACTCGAAAACTCTCCAAAATCTTTGGAATGTAAAATCGCTACTAATGCCAAAGGAAGTATTCCTATAAATTGCCATCCAAAAAGAATTAATGAAATACTTGCTAAATAATAAAACCAATCATTTTTTCCTTTGTAGGCTTGTTGTATAAAATTCATTCGTTAAAAATTTATTGTTTTTTTGAATAAAATAAAGGGAATTAAAAAGATTTTAATCTAAAAAAAAATTCCCACGCTTTTTTACTGTTATAATGTAAACTTCCGTTTGATACTTCTAACGGACTTTCAAAATTATTGGTAAATAAACTTCCTGTTCCTAAACCTTGAGGCAACGGATTTTTTAAAGTTTGCGTCCATTGTGCAATAGCATTTAAACCAATATTACTTTCTAGTGCAGAAGTTATCCAATTATCGGCATGGTGTTTTTTTGCTATTGAAATCCACTCTTCACTTCCTTTGATTCCGCCAACTAAACTTGGTTTTAAAATAATGTATTGCGGTTTAATTGTTTCAATACATTTTTCTTTTTCTTCGGATGTAAAAACGCCTATTAACTCTTCATCTAAAGCAATTGGCAAAGGTGTTTTTTCGCACAAACTAGCCATTTCTTGCCACTGACCTTGTTTTATAGGCTGTTCGATAGAATGAATTTCTAACTCTGATAATCGTTGTAATTTTTGTAAAGCGTCTTTTGGTGTAAAACCTCCATTTGCATCAACACGTAAAGTAATTTCTTTTGATGAAAATTCATTTCTGATAGATTTTAACAAATCAATTTCTGTTTCAAAATCGATAGCTCCAATTTTCATTTTTATAGTAGAAGAACCTTGTTGCAACTTGTCTTTAATTTGCTGTTGCATAAAGGCTTTATCTCCCATCCAAATTAATCCGTTTATGGCAATAGCTTCTTTTCCTTTGGTAAAATCAGAAGGAAATAATTCAAATTTATTTTCAGATTTTAATGATAAAAAAGCTTGTTCTAATCCGAATTGAATAGACGGGAAGCGAATCGCTTCGGCTAATAAAACCTCTAAACCTAAATTAATATTTTCACAAAACCATTTTAGTTTTTCTTCATAATCTGGCGTGTCATCAATACTTAATCCTCTGAATAAACCGCACTCTCCTATTCCTATTTTATCTTCTTGTTTTAAGGTGATAAACCAAGTTTCTTTGGTTCTTAAAATTCCTCGAGATGTTCCGCTTGCTTGTTTAAAGTTAAGCAAATGTTTATGATAGGTTGCTTTTATCATTATGCACTATTTTTAAGTGATTATTGGTTTTGCGTTAGGGATTGCAATGGAAATCCTTTTGTGAGGCACGAACAAAAGATTGTAATGTAAAGCCCGCTCGAACGCCCAAAAAATTATTGTTCTGACAACTCTTTTAACTGTGTTAAACAATTCATATTTACAGCTTTAAATGTTCCTTTAAAATAAGGATACAAACAGGCTGTTAGGTATGATTTACTATTTACACTGCTATTTTGTGTAACGGTGGTACTTGCGTTGTTAGATGCGAAATTGTAGCTATCAATTTTAATCATTTCGCTTGAAGTAAATTGAAATGTTATTTTTTGATTAGGTACAAAATCTGTTATTTTTTGAGCCATTTTAACCTCTTGTCCGTTGCTTTCTACAGTCATTCTATAAGTACTTCCTATAACGGCTGGTTTTTGCTCAATTACTTCGATTGACTTAATATTTGGCAACCATTTTTTTATTAAATCAGGATTTGTAAAGTTCTCAAAAACCTTATTCACAGGTTTATCTATTGTTATTTTAGTACTATATTCTACTTCTTCTACAACAATTCCTGTTATTAAAAAAACAAGTACAAAGGCAGTTACAATTCCTAAAGTTATTTTTACAGCTTTCATTTTTTTATAATGTAATAGTTTGTCCTATTTCTAAAACAGTTAATTGTTTATTGGCTTTTGTAAATTTATTTTTTGCTTCATTTACATCAATTTCTATTGGTGCAAATGTGTTAAAATGACAACCGATTACGTTGTTACATTCAACCAAATTACTAGCAATAATTGCGTCATCAACTCCCATTGTAAAGGTATCTCCTATTGGAAAAATAGCTACTGTTAATTTTGTAGTCATCGGAATTAATTTCATATCCATAGTTACAGCAGTATCTCCAGCAATGTATAATGTTTTTTCTTCGGATGAAATTACAAATCCTCCTGGTTGCCCTCCGTAAGTTCCATCAGCAAATGATGAAGTATGAATTGCGTTTACATATTTGGCTGAAAAAGCATCAGTTTTAAAAGTTCCACCATGATTTACAGCCGCTGTTTTAAAACTTTTAGCTCCGTAATATTGTGCTATTTCAAAATTAGAAATAATTGTTGCACCTGTTTGTGTTGCTAAAAGTTCAACATCTAAAACATGGTCTTGATGTGCGTGTGTTACTAATATATAATCGGCTTTGATATCAGTTATTTTGATATTTGATGCTAATGGATTTCCTGTAATAAAAGGGTCAACTAATAAATGTGTTCCGTTAATTTCGATACCGAAACAAGAATGACCGTAAAATGTAATGTTCATTATGTATTGTTTATAATATTAGTTTTATAAAATATTTCCTAATCCAAATAATATAGCAAAGAAAAAAGTACTTAGTGCTACTTTTTTTAATTCACCATCTAATAACGGTTCTTCTTTGTTTTTATAAACAAAAAATAGATGCTTTATAATTGGTAAATAAGCTAATATAAATAAGAATTGTAATGGTGATTTAAAGTTAATTACTACATATAAATTAGCAAATAAAAATGATGCGATGATTAAATAATAATGATAATATTTAGATAAAGAAGCTCCTAATTTAACAACTAACGTATTTTTACCAACTTTTGCATCGTTTACCCTATCTCTCATATTATTTAAGTTCAAAACAGCTGTACTTAATAATCCGACAGTAATTGCAGGTAAGAAAATAGTGACATTTAATTGTTTTGTATATAAAAAGTATGTTCCTACAACAGCTAATAATCCGAAGAAAAGAAATACAAAAACATCGCCAAAACCGCTGTAACCATAAGCCGATTTCCCTACGGTATATTTTATAGCTGCAACAATTGAGGAAACTCCTAATCCGAAGAAAATTACTGAAAACAAAAAATTATCCTTTCCGAAAGATACATAAATAAGCAATAATGCTATTATTAAAGTGATAACTCCTGTAATAATCATTGCCATTTTCATCTGTTTTGGCGTTATTGCTCCTGATGAAACCATACGTGCTTCTCCTTCTCTATTATCATCAGTTCCTTTGATACCGTCTCCGTAATCATTCGCAAAATTTGATAACACTTGAAAACCGATAGTTGTTAAGATTGCAAGTATAAATATTAAATAGTTTTTTTCGGAATTTGGAAAGTTATCGTTGGTATAAGTAGAAAAATTGGCTAAAAAACTTCCAACAATAATTCCAGAAACCGATAACGGTAAAGTTCTTAAACGTGCGGCTTTTATATAATTTTTAATCATGTATTGTTTTTTAAAAAATCTCGACTCCGCTCGAATTGACAATATTTGTCTGAACGAGCGGAGTCGGAATAATCTTATAAAATATTTTTTTTATAAATTATTTGCTTGAGCTATTAACTCAGCAATATCTTGTACTATAACCTGATCTTCTTTCAGTTTAAATTTTACACCATCCGTCATCATAGTATTACAATATGGGCAACCTGTTGCTATAATTTGTGGATTTGTTGCTAATGCGTCTTCAGTTCGTAAAACATTAACTTCTTTATCACCTCTTTCAGCATCTTTAAACATTTGTGCTCCTCCTGCCCCACAACATAAAGCGGTAGATTTATGACGTTTCATTTCCGTCATTTTTACCCCTAAACTACGAATTAATTCTCGCGGAGTTTCATAAATATCATTTGCACGACCTAAATAACAAGGATCGTGATAAGTAACACGTTTTCCTTTTAAATTTGTATCATCTATTGATAAACGACCTTCGCTTATTAAGTTATTTATAAATTGTGTGTGATGATATACTTCGTAATTCCCTCCTAATTCTGGATATTCATTTTTTAAAGTATTAAATGAATGCGGGTCACAGGTTACTATTTTTTTTATTTCGTATCCATTTAAAACTTCAATATTCATCATTGCTTGCATTTGAAACAAAAATTCGTTTCCTGCTCGTTTTGCTGCATCACCTGTTGAACTTTCTTCAGTACCTAACACTGCAAAATCTACCTTTGCTAGGTTTAATATTTTTACAAACGCTTTGGTTATTTTTTTAGCTCTATCATCATAACTTCCTGCTGCTCCTACCCAAAACAACACTTCTGGTTGTTTGCCCTGAGCCATCATTTCTGCCATTGTTGGTACGTTCATAGTTGTATATTTTTAAGCGTTTACTTTTAAATTAAAAAATATTGGAATTTTTAGATTGATTTTTAATACTTAATATTAATCTTCATCTTTCCAGTTTAATCTGTCTTGTTGACTATATTGCCAAGGTGCTCCGTTATTTTCAATATTACTCATCATCATATTTAACTCTTGCGGAGCTGCAGATTCTTCCATTACTAAATAACGACGCATTTCTAAAATAATAGATAATGGGTCAATATCAATAGGACATTCTTGCACACAAGCATTACAACTTGTACACGCCCATAATTCTTCTGGAGAAATATAATCGTTTAATAACTGCTTTCCATCATCTTTAAAAACGCCTTTATTGGCATCAATATTTTTACCTACCTCTTCTAAACGGTCACGAGTATCCATCATAATTTTTCTAGGAGATAATTCTTTTCCTGTTAAATTAGCTGGACATGATGATGTACAACGTCCACACTCAGTACATGTGTAAGCATTCATTAATTGCACCCAGTTTAAATCGGTAACATCAGATGCACCAAATTTTTCTGGTTCTTCTTCTTCCGTACCTTCTTCTGGCATTGCATACGGGTCAGCATCAGGATCCATCATCATTTTTACTTCTTTAGTAACCGAAGCAACATTTGTGAATTGTCCTTTAGGTTTTAAATTAGCAAAAAATGTATTTGGGAATGCTAATAATATGTGTAAATGTTTTGAATAATATAAGTAATTTAAGAAAATTAAAATACCTATAATATGTATCCACCAAGCTGATTTTTCAATAGTATGTAATTCTTCTGATGAAAACCCATCAAATAAAGGTGCTATAAATTGAGAAATAATATTACCTGCTCCTGATTGTTGAAAAGGAACATCCGTAGCATTCATTATTAAAAATAACGACATTAATACCATTTCAAAATATAAAATAATATTACCATCATTTTTAGGCCAACCTGTCATTTCTTTACTCCAAAAACGTTTTACTCTTTCAATATTTCTACGCAACCAAAATATCGTTACAGCAACAAAAACTAACACTGCTAAAATTTCAAAATTACCGATTAAAAATCCGTAAATGGCATTTCCTAAAATAGGTTGAAAAACACGATGTGTTCCTAATAAACCATCAATTACTATTTCTAACATTTCAATATTAATCAAAACAAATCCTACATAAACTACAATATGTAAAATTCCTGAAAGCGGACGACGTACCATTCTGTACTGTCCTAAGGCTATTTTAGCCATGTTTTTCCAACGCTCAGGTTTTCTGTCTGTTCTATCAACGTCTTTTCCTAGTTTAATATTTCTTATCAACTTGCGAACATTCATTACAAAGTATCCAATACCTGTAATTAAAATGGCTGCAAAAATAATGTTTGATAAATATTTCTCCATCGTTCTATATTTATTAAGTTTGTAAAGGGTTAGTGTTTAAAGGCTTATTTAGAGCTTATATTTTTGGTGTTAGCTTCTTTATTATAAGGTATTGCTTTTTTACCAAATAATGATATATGTACAAATCTTTTAGGATTTAACTTCACTTCTCGTAATAATTCTTCCATTTCTTTAGAAGCATTAGTTAAATTAGTGTACATTTTATCGTCGGTCATTAGCTTTCCTAAGGTTCCTTTACCATCTTTCATATTTGCTAATAAGCCATTTACATTACCTAGCGTTGTTTCTAGTTTTTTAACAGTTGTACCTAAATTAGACTTAGCTAAATCATCTGATAATTTAGAAAAGTTATCTGTAATTTTTTTAGTATTTGTAAGCGTTACTTTTAAGTTTTCTTTACTATTACTCAATAAATTATTTACTGATGTCAATGTTTTTCGAACATCAGTAATTGTGCCTTCTAAACCAAGAATACTTTTATTTAAACTTTTACGTGATTTTTGGTCTAATACGGTATTCATTCCTAGTAACAACGAATCAGCACCAATAAGTACACTTTGTAAATTTGACTGAATAGGATTTAATTTTTCGCCTACAGATGAAAAAAGATCCGATTCTACTTCTCCTTTTAAATAATCCCCAGAAACAGCAAGTCCGCCATCATATTTTGGTACTATTGCTAAATTTTGCCCCCCCATTAAACTTGCCGAGTAAATTCGAGCAATACTATTTTTAGAAAATTCAAAATCGCTGTCTAAAGATATCTCTACTAATAAAACACCTTGTTTTTCAGGAGTTGTATTAAATGAAATATCATCAATTTTACCAACCTTTAGTCCGTTTATAGTTACTAAACTTGCTTTATTAAGTCCATTAATATTCTTATACTCCACAAAAAATTGTCTACGACTACCGCTAAATAAATTTTCTCCTTTTAAAAAATTATAGCCCCAAATAAATAATACTATAATAACGACAGTAACAATACCTGTTTTAAGTTCTTTTGACATATATAAAAATTATAGCACGAAAATACTAATAATTTTCGTGAGTAGAAATTTTGATTTTTGCTAAATCAACGGTTTTTTAGCGCTTGTTTAACCGATATTCTTTTACCACCCTTAAAAGCAACGATCCAAGCATCTTTATAACCTACCTTTCTTACCTTAATTAAACTCTTTTTTACTTTTGATAAACTAGCAGAACTTCCATAATAATATTTATAATAACCGCTAATATATTTTGATTCTATATTTCTTAAGCCTCTAAAATTAAAATTCTGCTTATTTAATCGTTTTTTAGATGCTGCTATTTGTACTTTAAAGAGTATCTTTTTTTTACGAACTGCTTGTTTTTTTATTTTAACAGCTTTCTTTTTTCTAATAACAGCGGTTTTTTTAGGCTTAGAAACCTCTACTACATCTTGATTAATGCTGTTTAATTTTAACCTTTTTACATATTTTTTAATAGCAGTAGCTATTGATTTTGCCATTTTCAACTGCCCATACTTTGAATTTAAAAACCGTCCTTCTGTTTTGTTTGATAAAAAACCTAACTCAATTAAAACACTTGGCATAGCGGTTTCACGCAGTACTAAAAAATTAGCCTGCTTTACTTTTCGGTCATATCTTTTAATACTTTTAAAATTGGTTTGTACAAAACTTGCCAACGCCAAACTTGCATCTAAATTTTCTTCCTGTAAAACAGATAATCCAATTAAAGACTCCGGAGAATTAGGGTCATAATCATAATTTTTTTTATAATCATCTTCTAATAAAATTACGGAATTTTCTTTTTTCACAATTTCAAAATTCTCATCATTCCCTTTTAAACCAAGAACATACGTTTCTGAACCATGTGGTTTTACTGATTTATTAGAGTTACAATGTATCGATACAAATAAATCAGCATTTTTCTTATTAGCAATACTAGCTCGTTTATGAAGCTCTATAAAAACATCTTTTGTTCGGGTATAACGAACATTAATACTTTGGTCTTTTTTTAAAATAGCCCCTATTTTTAGAACTAATTTTAAAGCTATTTTTTTTTCAATATACGCACCTCTAGAAGCTCCCGCATCCTTTCCTCCATGACCAGCATCCAAAACAATGGTATATTTTTTTTGGGCATAGACTGTTTTTGAAAATCCGAAGAAACAAAAAATAAAGATTAAAAATAAAAAATTATTTTTCAAGTGATTATATTTACGTAATTTTAAGAATTGCATCAATAAAATTTAACTATTTTTGGTTTTTGGTTTTTGGCATACAAATAGTCCGCCAAAGCTTTTAAATATAACACAAAAATAGCATTTATAACATTGCGAACAAATCTAACTTACATACTTTTAGTTTTCTGCCTTTTTTGTTATCAAATTAGCGCAGCTCAAGATTTTGGTAACTCAAATATCACCACTAAGAAAACGAAAAAAAAGACAATAATAAATCAATCAAAAGATAGCCTAATTGATTTAAAAAAAGAGCAACTTTTAAACTTTAAAAAAGACAGCATTGCAAACGACTCTATTAAACCAAAAGAGGTTATTGATGGAATTATTACTCACAATGCAGAAGATTACACTATTCAAAATGCAAAAAACAAAACAGTAACCTTATATAATAAAGCGCAAGTAACCTATACTGATATTGATTTAAAAGCAGGAATTATTGTTTTAGATTATAAAAATAATACCGTATATGCTAAAGGAATAAAAGATAGTTTAGGTTATCATCAAAAACCAGTTTTTAAACAAGGTGCACAAGAATCGGAACAAGATTCGATTTTATTTAATTTCAAAACAAAAAAAGCCCTTATTTACGGTGTAAAAACGGTTCAAGATGGAATTATAACCTATGCCGAAAAAACAAAACGAGTAAACGATTCTACCATTTACATGCGTAAAATGCGTTTTACAACCTCTAAAAAGAAACGCCCCGATTATTATATACAAACCAGTAAAGCAAAGCTTGTTCCTGGTAAAAAAATAATTGTAGGTACTAGTCATTTAGTATTGGCAGACGTACCAACACCCTTAGTTTTGCCATTTGCCTATTTTCCTTTAACTGATAAAAGAACCTCTGGTTTTATCATCCCTTCTTGGGGAGAAAACAACAGTCAAGGTTTTTTTATGCAAAATGGTGGGTATTACTTTGCCTTAAGCGATTATTTTGATTTAACTGTTTTAGGTGATTTATATACCAATGGAAGTTGGGGCTTACGAGCAGAATCTAGTTATTATGTGCGCTATAAATTTAGCGGGAATTTTAATTTTCAATTTCAAAACAATATTCAAGGAATCAGAGGTTTATCGAACTACAATAAAAGTAATAGTTTTAATATTCGTTGGAGTCATAATCAAGATTCAAAAGCAAGCCCAAACTCTAAATTTTCAGCAGCGGTTAATTTAGGAAGCAGTCGTTTTTTCTTAGAATCACAAAATCAAGCCAATAATGCTCGGGCAATAGACAACAGTTTAAACTCTTCTATATCTTACTATAAAAAGTTTGTTGGTACTCCTTTTAATATGAGTTTAACCTTGCAGCATGGTCAAAATACGAATACCGAAAAAATAACCATGACACTGCCTTCTTTACAGGTAAATTCAGAACCACTTTATCCGTTTACAGGGAAAGATGGTGCTAAAAATAATCCCATTCAAAAAATGGGGTTTAATTATAATATGCAAGGGCGTTATGAAATAAATACTACTGATGATGAGTTTTTTACTCCTAAAATGTTTAAAACAGCCAAGTCAGGAGTTCAACATAGTTTAAGTACTAGCACCAGTTTAAAAGCATTTAAGTACTTTACTTTATCGCCTAATGCAAGCTATAAAGATGTTTGGTATTTTGATAAAATTCATAAACGATACGACCCTAAAAAGATTAATGCTAGTAAAAATTTAGGCGCAGTTGTAAACGATACTATTAGTGGTTTTAATCGATATCATAATTATAATTTTGGCGCATCATTATCAACCAATATTTACGGTACTTTTAACTTTAAAAAAGGGCGTTTAAAAGCCATTCGTCATACCATTAGACCATCTATTTCCTACGGATACACGCCTAATTTGGCTAAGAATTACGACCTACAAGTACAGCAAAGCTCAGACCCTACTGACCTACTTACTTATTCGCCTTTCGAAGGAGGAATATATGGTAAACCTGCAAATGGAACCTCAAATGCAATTGGTATTTCGGTAAACAATGTTTTAGAAGCTAAAGTTGCACCAAAAGACCCTGATAGCGATGCCGATGATCAGAAAATAATGCTTTTAAATAACTTAGATTTTTCTACCAGATATGACATTACTAAAGATAGTATTCGTTGGAGTGATGTTTCTGTAAACGCAAGCACACGATTATTTAAAGACAAGTTAGCCTTAAATACCAATATGTCTTTAGATCCGTATCAAATAGATAAAAACGGGAAGCAAATAGATAAATTTAACGCGAATTTATTTAGAGTAAAACAAATAGGATTAACAGCAAACTATTCATTGTCAAGCAAAGATTTTAGCAAGAATAAAGAAACTAAAAACGACCCTAGTAAAAATAATGGAAATGGTGCGCAAGATACTCCTGACTTATTTGGGCAAACATCTCAAAATGCCAATGATTTTTCTAACACATCAAAAAATAAAAATAAAGACGTAGCAGAAACGGTATTGTACCATCATAAAATACCATGGACATTAAACTTAATTTACACCATGAACTATGGTAATGATGGGCTTAAAAGTGGTATTAATATAAACACTTTACGATTTAGCGGAAATATAGAATTATCACCCAAATGGGGCGTTGGTTTTAATTCTGGTTACGATATTAAAAACAATGGATTTTCTTATACCAATTTAAATTTTTCTAGAGATTTAGATAGTTGGCGTTTAAATTTCGGTTGGACACCTTTTGGACAAAGAACTTCGTATAATTTCTTTATCGGTGTAAAATCAGCTGTTTTAAGCGATTTGAAATGGGATAAAAATAAACCGCCAGATAGAGCCTTATTCTAATCGAAAGTAACACACACTTCTTATATATCAAAAGATAAAAACTATGAAAAAAATTATCACTACCTCAAAAGCTCCTGCACCTATTGGTCCTTATAACCAAGCTATTTTAAGCGGAAACACCTTATATACCTCAGGGCAGATTGCTTTTAATCCTGAAAATGGTGAATTAGTAATGGACACCATCGAAATTGAAACAAAACAAGTAATGGAAAATATGAAAGAAGTTTTAGCCGCTGCTGAAATGACTTTTGAAAACGTAGTAAAAGCATCTATTTTTATTTCTGATATGAATAACTTTGCTAAAATAAACAGCGTTTACGCCCAATATTTTGATGAAGCAACTGCACCTGCAAGAGAAACTGTAGAGGTAGCAAATTTACCAAAATTTGTAAATGTAGAAATTAGCATGATTGCCATTAAATAAAAATATTCAAAACAATTAAAAATCCCCGTTAATAACGGGGATTTTTTTATAAATTTAACGCTTAAATTTTTTCTAAAGAAGCGGAGTATTCTATTAAATCTACAATTTTTGTAGCGTAACCAAACTCGTTATCATACCAAGAAATGATTTTAAAAAATTGCTCATTAAGTTCCATACTTGCCGATGCGTCAATTACCGATACTCTAGGTTCTGATACAAAATCTTGAGAAACTACAGCATCTTCGGTATATCCTATAATTCCTTTAAACTCATTTTGAGAAGCCTTTTTAAAAGTTTCCATAATTTCTTTTAATGAAGTTGTCTTTTGAGTTTTAAAAGTCAAATCGATTAAAGAAACATCTGCCGTGGGCACTCGAACTGCCATTGCCGTTAATTTTCCTTTCATTTCTGGAATTATTTTTACCAAAGCACTTCCTGCTCCTGTCGATGTTGGAATAATATTATTCATTGCCGAACGTCCTCTACGCCATTTTTTATTAAAACCATCAACAGCATTTTGTGTAGCTGTTGCCGCATGAACCGTAGTCATAATTCCTTCGGTTAAACCGTAAGCATCATTAATTACCTTTACTACAGGTGCCAAACAATTTGTAGTACAAGAAGCATTTGAAAAAACCACCTCATCGGCTTTTAAATCTTGATGGTTTACCCCCATCACATACATATTGGCATCTTTTGATGGTGCTGAAATAATTACTTTTTTAGCCCCTCCTTTTATATGTAAAGCTGCTTTTTCTTTATCAGTAAATAAACCTGTTGCTTCCAAAATATGTGTTGCCGAAACTTCATCCCATTTTAAATTCTCAGGATTTTTATCCGAAGAAATTCTTATCTCTTGTCCGTTTACAATTAAATTTCCTTCTTTTATTTCAATATCACCATCAAAACGACCGTGTACAGAATCATATTTTAATAAATAGGCTAAATACTCCACATCTAACAAATCATTGATGGCAACAACTTGTATATTTTCTCTTTTCATGGCAGTACGAAATGCTAACCTTCCTATTCTACCAAACCCGTTAATTCCTATTTTTATCATTATGTTAACTATTTAATATTCTTATTTTAAATTATGTGGTCATAATATCAGAAACTCTTAAAAGCTCCATATTTATACTATTATTTCCTTTTATTGCTTTTTCTAAAGTAGTTGTTTCTACCTTATTATTCTGAAGCCCAACCATTAAATTGGTTTTTCCGTCAAGTAATAATTCAACGGCTTTTACGCCTAATCTGCTTGCTAAAACTCGGTCAAAACAACTAGGAGCTCCACCTCTTTGCAAATGTCCTAAAACAGATACTCGAACCTCATATGCTGTCATGTTTTTTTCAACATAATTGGCTAATTCAAATACATTTTCACCTGTTTTATCTCCTTCGGATACCACTACAATACTTGATGATTTACCGCTTTTACTACTTTTCTTTAAAGAAGCTAACATACGCTCTAATCCTAAATTTTCTTCAGGAATTAAAATTTCTTCAGCTCCTGCACCAACCCCTGCATTTAAGGCGATAAACCCCGCATCTCTTCCCATCACCTCAACAAAAAATAATCGATTATGCGATGATGCGGTATCTCTAATTTTATCAATCGCTTCAACAACCGTATTTAAAGCCGTATCATAACCAATAGTGTGGGATGTTCCGTAAATATCATTATCAATAGTTCCAGGAATTCCGATAACAGGAAAATCAAATTCCTTGCCAAAAAGAACAGCTCCTGTAAATGAACCGTCGCCACCAATAACAATTAAAGCATCAACCTTATTGTCTAATAAATTTTGATGTGCTTTTTTACGCCCTTCTTTGGTTCTAAAATCATCAGAACGCGCCGTTTTTAATATAGTGCCACCTTTATTAATAATATTATTGACACTTCGGGCCGTAAAAGAAACTAAATCGTTTTCTATTAAACCTTGATACCCTCTATAAATACCCATACATTGAGTCTGATAATAAGCACATGTTCTTACTACCGACCTAATTGCTGCATTCATTCCTGGAGCATCTCCTCCAGAGGTCATGACTGCTATTTTTTTTATTTTCCTCATAAAATAAAGTGAATATCAAATTTACTCTTTTTAAGTGGTTTTTTATCAAAAGATAAAATCATTTTTTAGAGTTTAGCAGAAATTTAACGTATCATATTATTTAACTACATTTAGGCCTTTAAATAAAACTACATGACATTAACAACGCTTGATTACACAATTATTATCGGATTTTTTCTCATTTCATTACTTATTGGTGTTTGGGCATCAAAATCGGCAGGAAAAAGTAGTGCTGATTTTTTTTTATCAGGTAGAAATATGCCTTGGTGGCTTTTAGGAGTTTCAATGGTTGCGACCACTTTTGCCGCCGATACACCAGGTTTAGTAACCGAACTAGTGCGTAAAAATGGTGTTTCAGGAAACTGGGTTTGGTGGGCAATGCTGCTTACAGGGATGCTAACCGTATTTTTTTATGCAAAATTATGGCGAAAATCAGGAATTACAACCGATTTAGAATTTTATGAATTGCGCTATTCGGGTAAAATGGCAGGTTTTTTAAGAGGATTTAGAGCTATTTATTTAGGTGTAATTTTTAATATTATAACCATGGCTGGAGTTTGTTTGGCAGGGGCTAAAATCGCTAATATATTATTAGGGATTTCGCAAGGAGAAATGTTAATCTATTCGTCTATTATTGTGGTTATTTATTCGTCTTTAGGCGGATTAAAAGGTGTTTTACTTACCGATTTTGTTCAATTTATACTTGCCATGATTGGTTCAGTTTGGGCAACAGTTTATATTGTAAATATGCCTGAAATAAATGGTTTATCAAATTTATTAAGCCATCCAAATGTAAGCGGAAAATTAAATATGTTGCCTGATTTTTCAAATACCGAATCGTTAATTACTTTGTTTATAATTCCGTTTGCCGTGCAATGGTGGAGTACTTGGTATCCTGGTGCAGAACCTGGTGGTGGTGGTTATATTGCACAGCGAATGTTAGCCGCTAAAGATGAAAAAAATGCTACTTGGGCAACCTTATTTTTTAATTTTGCACATTATGCTTTGCGTCCTTGGCCTTGGATTATTGTCGGGCTGGCATCTTTAATTATTTTCCCTAGTTTAGAAAGTATGAATCAGGCGTTTCCTAATTTATCCGAAGAAATGCAAGGGCACGATGTTGGTTATGCCGCTATGATGACCTATTTACCCGCAGGTTTGTTAGGGATTGTATTAACCTCTTTAATAGCCGCTTTTATGAGTACGATTTCTACCCAATTAAATTGGGGAAGTTCGTATATCGTGAATGATTTTTACAGTCGTTTTATCAATAAAGAAGCTTCGGAAAAACAAAAAGTTGTGGTTGGTCGGATTTCTACTGTTTTATTAATGATTTGTGCTGCTTTATTTTCATTTTATTTGCAATCGGCTAAAGATGTTTTTGATTTATTATTGCAAATTGGTGCAGGAACAGGCTTATTATTTATTTTAAGATGGTTTTGGAGCCGAATTAATCCGTACAGTGAAATTGCTGCAATGGGAATATCATTTGTAATTGCATTTTTCTTTTTTATCAACAGAAAATTAGAAAACCCGTTTTTTGAAATCGCAGGCTATTGGCAATTAATTATTGGTGTCGTAATTACTACTTTCGGATGGATTTTAGTAACGCTTTTAACAAAACCTACAGATAAAAAAACAATTGATAATTTTGAGAGTTTAATTTTTGAAGGCGAAGATAAATTTAAAAATATCGGTATAAAAATTGTCGGTTTTATTACTGGAACAATTGGAGTTTATAGTTTTTTATTCGCCACAGGAAACTGGATTTATGGTAAAACATTACTAGCCTCAATATTAACTGTAACAACCTTAATTTGTGTAGGAATTTTACTGAAAATTTGGAAGCGTATTTCCTAAGTTTTTCCGCTTATTTTAGGTATTTTTTTTATCCAAAGAAAAACAAAAAAGCCTTGAAATAATTATTTCAAGGCTTTTCTATAATCAGAAATAACTTCCTGAACCTTTTCGTGTTCAAAAACAGTAGGATACAACTCATTTATAATATCGTGCAATTCAAAATTAATCGCCAACGCATTTTTTAAATGTATTAATCCGTACGATTGCTTGTCTAAAATCATAAACAAACCACACAAACGATATTCAATTTCAGCAAAATCTTCATATAGTTTTTTGGCTTTAATCAAGATTTTTAAAGCTTCGTCAAATTCACCTAAAAATAATAAAATATCTGCTAAATCAGTATAAACTTCCATTTCATCATCGCCTAACTCAATGCAGGTATAAAATCCTTTTACAGCCTCTTCATAAAAATTCAATTTTAAATTTATATCGCTATATATTCGCCAATAAAAAGGGTTTATTTCATCTATTTCAATGGCTTTTTTAATATAATATAGCGCTTTCTGATAGTTTTTATTTTCAAAATAAATATTCGTTAATAACGCCCAACCTTTATCGAAAAAAGGATCTTTGTTAACTGCTTTTTTATAAAAATAAATTGCTTTATTACTATTTTCTAATTTTTCGTAACAATCCCCTATTCTTATATATGAAAAAGTCGTAGGCTCGTCTAACTTTAAGGTAATTTTATAGTTTTTAATAGCCTCTTCATAGCGGTTTAAATCTTCTAAAGTTTTAGCCATTTCTAAATAACCAGCTATAAAATTTTCGTCTATTAATATCGAATATTCAAATGCCGTAAGCGCCTCTCTACGCATTCCTATTTCGGCATATTTTCTACCTAATTGATGCCAAGCTACCTCACAATAAGGGTTTTTATCTATATAAGTGTTTAAATATTGTATCGCCTCAATATGTTTTTCTTCCATATCAAAACAATACACAATATTATATAAAGACGAAAAATCTTCCATATCAAAAGCTACACATTTTTCAAAATTTAAACGAGCATTTTTATAATCGTCTAAATACAAATATTCCATGCCTAACATTGACCAAATATCTGCTGGATCTTCAATAAAAGATAGCGATTCATTTAAAACTGATATTGCTTGCTTATGTTTATTTTTTTTAGATAAAATTAATGCTTTTTGAATAAAAACCTCATCGTTATAAGGTTCAACAGCTTCAATATTTTTAAGCAATTCAGTGGCTTTTTTTAATTCATTATCAAAAACTAAAAGCTCTACTTTCATTAATTTTAATTGAATTGATGACGGATGCTGTTCTAAGCCTAAGGACACCGCTTTTTTAGCCAATGAATTTTTGGCTATATCTAAATAATGTTCAATAATTGTTTCAAACTCAACGGCATCAAAAAAATAGACATCGTTGGTTTTCAGCATAGATTCAAATTTTAATATCGACATAAACTACCTGTTTGATTATAGCTAAATATACTACAATAATAATACCTAATATAAATAATTTCTTCTAAAGTATTGTCATTACAAGAAATAATTAACATTTTTTTTTGATTAAAATTATTAATTTTTCTTATTTGAAAGAACAAATTATTTAGCTATATTTGAAATGATGTAATGCTACATTAACAAATAATTAAAAGAAAAAAGATGAGTAAATTTGACGAAAAAGTAGAATTGTATAAAAAGTTTATGGACGACAGAAAACTGTCTGTAAATCTTGAATTATTAACAGCTGTAACCAAAGGATTAGGTCCTTCAATTTACAAAACAGATGCCGAAACAGTATCAGGTACTGATCCAAAAGAATTGCTAACCGTTAAAAATAACTTTTTAATCAAAAAATTAGGTTTAGCAGATACTCCTGAATTAGATAATGCTATTGACCAAGTTATGGAACAAATAGGTCGCTCAGAAAGAAAGAAATACAGAGCTGTAGTTTACTATTTGTTAACAAAAAAGTTTAACAAAGAAGCAGTGTACGGAATGTAAGGGAAATACAAAATACACATTTTTCATAAAAAAAAGTTCTGTATTGATTTTAATACAGGACTTTTTCTATTTTAGCGCTCAACAAACAAATTAAATTTATGTCTCAATTTATTAGTGTTTTTGATATGCTTAAAATTGGCGTAGGTCCCTCAAGTTCACACACTTTAGGTCCTTGGAGAGCTGCCCAACAATGGATTGAAAAATTAAAAAAAGAGCGTGTTTTTAATACTATTGATGGTATTAAAATAGACCTATACGGTTCTTTATCGTTAACAGGAACAGGTCATGCAACTGATTTAGCCGTTTTACTAGGTTTAAGTGGTACCGATCCTGAATACATTCCTGTTGATAGTATTGAAACAATTATCAATAAAATAAAAGAAACAAAACGCTTGCATTTTAATGCCGAAAAACAATTGGTTTTTTCTATTGAAAATGTTGTTTTTAATAAAAACTTCTTACCTTTTCACTCTAATGGATTAATTTTTAGAGGTTTTTGCAAAGGAAAAGAAATATCTACAGAAACCTATTATTCTATCGGGGGTGGTTTTGTTATTCAAGAAGAAATAAAAGTAACTCAAGATACCGAAATAAACGAAGTAAACTTTCCATATCCTATAAACAGAGCCACACAATTAGAAGATTATTGCGAAAAAGAAGGCAAAAATATTTCTGAAATTGTGTATCAGAATGAATTGGTTTTAAAATCTTCTGAAGAAATTGATGCAGAGTTAAAACGTGTTTGGGATACCATGCTCGAATGTATGTATATTGGTTGTCATACAGATGGTATTTTACCAGGTGGATTAAATGTAAAACGTAGAGCTTTTGACACACATACTAAACTAATTAAAGATGCTACTTACAACAACCAACAAGAATGGATTACCGCCATTAGAAGTACCGAAGTAAAATTTCGTGAAATATTAAAATGGGTAAGCTGTTTAGCACTATCTGTAAATGAAGTAAACGCCGCTTTAGGTAGAGTTGTAACCGCTCCTACAAATGGAAGTGCAGGTGTAATCCCTGCCGTTTTAATGTATTATTTAGTAATAGAAAATCATAAAGCTGATTTTGAACACATCAAAAAATTCTTATTAGTTGCAGGTGAAATTGGAAGTGTTTTCAAGAAAAATGCAACCATATCGGCAGCCATGGGCGGTTGTCAGGCAGAAATTGGCGTATCATCAGCAATGGCAGCGGGAGCACTTACAGAGCTTTTAGGAGGAAGTCCTGGGCAATGCTTAGTTGCAGCGGAAATAGCAATGGAACATCATTTAGGTTTAACTTGCGACCCTATTGGTGGTTTAGTTCAAATACCTTGTATTGAACGTAATGCTATGGGAGCAATTAAAGCTATTAATGCTACCGAATTAGCCTTAGAAACTAATCCTAAAGAATCGTTAGTTCCTTTAGATAAAGTTATCGATACTATGTGGGAAACTGCAAAAGATATGAACAGAAAGTATAAAGAAACCTCTGAAGGTGGTTTAGCAATTACTGTTGGTTTAGCAGCTTGTTAAAAAAATCATCATTATAAAAAAACTATAAAAACCCTCTTTTTAAGAGGGTTTTTGTTTTTTAATAAAGTAATTTACTTTCTTATATCAGAACTTAAAAATTTTATTTATTAAATTTATTCATCTAAAGAACATAACAAATGTTTATTCAAAAAACATGAAAGAAAAAATAACCATTATAATCCTTAGTTTCTTTTTATTTCAATCCTGTAAAACTGATAATGAAAAAATAAGAGATAGTTTTCGTAAAAAATATCTAACAGAGCTTTTCTCTATATATAAGGGCTATTCTATTGGAAAATATTATATTATTTATAATTTAGACCATAATTTTACATTAGGTACTGTAGATATAGAACTCTATGACGAAAGTTTAAATGATTTTAATAAAGATGGTACACAAGATATGTGGGCAAAAATAACGGATACTAGTGACGGTGGAAATGAATTTATGGTTTCTTATGGTATTGTTCAAATAAAATCGCCAAAAAATATAGATTATATCGGGTATTTTGGCTTTGGCGATTTCTCTAATTACATCTATAATATTGACGGATTTAAAAACAAAACACCTATTATTAAAATAAGTACAAGCCATCAAAGTAACATAAATAAATTCCCTATTTATCATATAAATACGCATCTTGGATTTAAAAATGGTAAAATAATATCACTAAACTATATTGATTGTGCTATGTCTGCAATGAAAAATAAACGCATCTTTAAAGAAGAGTATAAAACCAATTATGATATAGACCCTGCTTTTAATCAACTAAAATTAGAATTTTACAAAGAAGAAGGTTTTGAATACGCTTTTAGTATCAACGGCTGTAATGATTTTTTATTAAAAATGTATGTTTTAGGAAATCAGAACGAAGCAGTTTTAAAAGAAAAACTTTTAAACACTGCTATTTATAAAACAAGATTCAAAACAATTGCGAAACACATCAAAAATAATAAAATAACAGTTACTGATTATTTTAATAATGAAAGAGAAGTTATTTGTAACGAATGTGTATCTACTAAATTTACAGAAAATAAAAAAGGTAAAAACAGGTTAGATATTAGCTATCTAAAAAGAAATTAATCATTTTTTTCTAAAAAACAACCTATTTCACTTCTATTGATTTCCCTAAAAATTTCGGTTGCACATTAAATAAAATATCAACAAATACTTTTACTCGGGCTAAATATTCTCTTAATTGAACTTTTAGCCCATATCTACCAGAAACATCTTTAGCATTAAATCCGATTGCTTTAACTCCAAAATGATTTGCCAAATAAATAGCTCTTTCATTATGAAATTTTTGAGAAATAATAGTAACATCTGTTTGTCCGAATATTTCTTTTACTCTTACAACAGAATCTAAAGTTCGGAAACCTGCGTAATCTAAAAATATTTTATCCGCAGGAATACCCGCTTTTATCAAATCGTTTTTAAAAGTAGTTGGCTCGTCATATTTTTCGGTGCTATTATCACCACTCACAATAATAAAAGTAATTTTCCCTGATTTATATAATGATATAGCCGCACGTATTCTATACTTATAATATAAATTTACACGCCCATTTAACAAATGTTTTGATGTACCTAAAACAAGCCCGACTTTATGTTTCGGGATTTCAGTTACGCTAGAATACAGTTTATCTTTTGTTTGTTTTTCTATTAAAAAATTACACAAATAAATGGCAATCAACAAAAACAATGTTGATAAAATAGCTAATTTCAGAGTTTTTTTAATCATTTTATCTAGTAAAATATAATTCCGTTTCAGTTGACATTTCTTCAGAAAAACCATAATTATCAATATTAAAACCTTTTAATTCTTCTATTGTTTTAACATTATTTTCGATAATATAACGCGCCATTAATCCTCTTGCTTTTTTAGCAAAAGTCATGATAGTTTTATATTCGCCATTTTTAAAATCTTTAAAAACAGGCGTTATCATTGGTACTTTTAAAAGTTTTTTAGGCAAAGCTTTAAAATATTCTAAACTCGCTAAGTTTACTAATAATTCTCCGTCTTCTAACTCATCATTTAACGAATTTACCAATTCATTATTCCAAAATTTATATAAATTCTCGGTTTCGCCTACTTTTAATTTCGTTTTCATTTCCAAACGATACGGTTGAATTAAATCTAAAGGTTTTAATAAGCCATATAATCCTGATAAAATTCTAAGATTATTTTGTAAAGTTGGTATTTTTTCTTCGGATAAAGAATTTACATCAATACCTTTAAAAACTGCTCCTGTAAAAGAATAAATTGCCTGTTTCGCATTTTCTAAATTAAAAGGAGTTTGCCAATCTTGGTTTCGTTGATAATTTAAGTTTGACAAATCATCAGAAATTTTCATTAAATCACTTAAATCTTGTTTAGAAAGTGTTTTTAATTTTGTGTTTAATTTTGTTGAATATTCTAAAAAACGAGGTTGAGAATATAATTTTGTAGAAGCTTTTGTTTCAAAATCTAAGGACTTTGCTGGAGATATAATTATTTTCATTCAATTAGTGTTTGAATTAATTTTTAATGTAAAAATAGCATACACTTTTAAACCACCAAACTAATTCTGATACTTTAAATCAATACTAATATTAGAAAAATAAATATTAAATTTTTAAACCGTCATAAGCTAAAAATACATTTTCAGGCAATTCTTTTTCAACTTCTTCATGCAAACCTAATAATTCACTAATATGCGTTAAATAAGCTTTTTTAGGTTTTATTTCGGCAATAAAAGCCAATGACTCTTCTAAATTAAAATGTGTTGCATGTGGTTCTTTTCGTAATCCTGTAACAATTAAAACATCTAAATTAGTCAATTTCTTTTTTTCTTCGGATGAAATAGTTTTAATATCTGTTAAGTAGGCTATATTATTAAAACGATACCCTAAAATAGGTAACCTTCCATGCATTACCTCTATCGGAGTAACTTTAACACCATCAAGAGTAAAACTATTTTTATGTGAAATAATATTAGTAGCTACTGCGGGTGCACTCGGATATCTATTTTCTGTTTTAAAAATATAATCATATCTTTTCTTTAAAACTCCTAATACTCTTTCGGTTGTATAAATAGGCACTGCCCCCATTTGAAAACAATACGGACGGATTTCATCTAAACCAGCAATATGGTCTGCATGTTCATGGGTAAATAAAATTCCGTTTATTGATGCTACTTTTTCACGCATCATTTGTTGCCTAAAATCAGGACCACAATCAATAACATAATTAATATCATCCCAAGAGACAAGAATTGATGAACGCAAACGCTTATCTTTAAAATTGTTAGACAACGCCACAGGATGCGTACTATTAATCATCGGAACGCCCGTAGACGTTCCTGTACCTAAAAAAGTAATTTTCAATTGCATTTTTTCTTAATTGTTAACACAAAAATAAGACAAAAAGTATATCATAGTTGCTATTTTAAGTACATTTGTAGCGATAACATAAAATTAGAAAAATGGCCATCACACTTAAAGGAGATAAAAAAATAAGTACCGTACCCACCACAAATAGTAAAGCGTTAAAAATTAACTTAAATTCTCATATTTATGGAACATTTGCTGAAATTGGTGCAGGACAAGAAACTGTTCGTAATTTTTTTAGAGCTGGTGGTGCTTCAGGTACTATTGCAAAAGCAATGAGTGCTTATGATAAAGATTTTTCAGATGCTATTTATGGAATTGAAAGTGATAATCGTTATGTAACTGAAAAGCGATTAAAAAAAATGCTAAAACATGAAATGGATTTAATTGAAGATCGTCTTGATCGTCAAAAACATCCTCATAAATTATTTTTTAGCTATGCAAATACCGTTGCAACAATTAATTTTTCTAAAAAATTTAAAGGACACGGTTGGGTTGGTATTCGTTTTCAGCTAGACCCTTTAGAAGATTATAACGAAATTATTTTACACCTACGTTTTAAAGAAACTGATGCACGTCAGCAACAAGAAACTTTAGGTGTTTTAGGAGTTAACTTAGTATATGGAGCATATTATTTAAATGATAATCCAAAGGAGTTATTAAAATCTTTTTACGATAATATTGATAGTGACCGCTTAGAAATTGATATGATTAATTTCTCTGGACCTCGATTTATGTATGTCGATAATCGTTTAATGAGCTTACAATTAGTTAAAAATGGAATGACAAATGCCGTAATGTTCGGTCCTGATGGAAATAACTTATTACCTGCTCAAGTACTTTATAAAAAGAATATTTTAGCATTACGTGGAAGCTATCGCCCTGTTACCAAAGTAAATATGGATATGTTTGAACGTTCTAAACAATTATTTTTAGCAGAAAAAAAAGTAAACCCCGATAAAACACAAATTATTTTCGAAATTACCCTTAGTAATCTTCGTTCAGAAGGAGAAATTAATGAACGTGATTTCTTAGACAGAGCCGAGTTACTTTGTGCACTTGGGCAAAATGTAATGATTACCAACTATCAAGAATACTTTAAACTAGTTGATTATTTTGGTGAATTTACAAAAGAAAGAATGGCTTTAACAATGGGGGTTCAGAGTCTTGTTCAAATTTTTGATGAAAAATATTATCGTAACCTTAGCGGTGGAATTTTAGAAGCTTCTGGTAAACTTTTTTACAGAGATTTAAAAATATACACCTATCCTTATAAAGACCAAGAAACAGGTGAATTCATAAATACTGAAAACCTAAAAGTACATCCTCGAATGAAAGAATTATATAAATTTTTCAAACATAATGGAAGATTTGTAGATATTAAAAACTTAGATGAAAATAGTTTACATATTTTTTCTAGAAAAGTTTTAACGATGATTAAAAATAATGAAAAAGGCTGGGAAGAAATGCTTCCTGAAGGAGTTTCTAAAACCATTAAAGATAAACGTTTATTCGGATGTTCTAGAAAACGAGTTTAATCATTTTTCACTTACTTTGACTTTAATAAAAAAAGAAGCTATATAGCTTCTTTTTTTATTAAAATTATTTGACTAAAGCCAAACTAGGATATAATTTAGGCTTATTTACAGTATATTGTTTTAACCAAATGGTTAATTCATTTATTTCGTAAGGTAATAATCTATTTAATGCTTTTTCTAACTCTCTACAAAATAAATCAGTATTAAAACTTACCTTTTCCAGTACTATTTTGGTGTACTCATACATTGCTCTTGCCATGCTTATTGTTTATTTACGGGGGTTTATATGTTCTACATTACGAACGTAATTTACAACATTTTATTCCTTATAATATGTTAAAATTCAGCAAAAAAAAACCGATACTTGTTAAAGTATCAGTTTTAATTATTTAACTTACAGTTAACTATAAGCTATTTAATTTTTCTATTAAAGCATTTGCTTTGGTTTCTAATTCAGTACTAATTGCTTTAAAATGTGCTTTTTTATTTTCTACATTTTTAGCATTAATTTTTGCGATTAAAGTATCAAAAGTTTCAAAAACTTCATCTATAATAGCTTCTGATTTTTCTGCTGTTTCACCTGGGTTTAACTCCGCTGATAATCTACAGATATCAATAATATCTCCTAAAGTATAATCGATATCTTTTTTTAAGTTTTTAATGCTTGCCATAATTATTATTTTTTTGCAAAATTAATCGATTTTATCTAATTCAGCCTGAAATTTATCAAAAAATTGTCCTACATGATATCCATCTACCAACGCATGGTTTACATTGATTGCTACAGGCATTAATTTCTGATTATTTACTGTTTTTATCTTTCCAAAAGAAAATTGTGGAATACTATCATTTTTATTTCCCGAATTTGGTTCTTTATGACTTGTAAAACAAACCCAAGGCAAGGCTGAACAATGTACACAAGCTACTGAATATTTAGGTGGGAATAAATCAGTAGTGCTAAGTACACGCTTTTTTTCTTGCTGATAATTTGCATTAAACACCTCAAAATCCGTTGAAAAATCAATAAATGAAAAGCCAAAAGTAGTATCTGTTCGTGCAATAGTTGCTGATACATTAATTACCTTATGAATTGCTATTTTATCGTCTTCTATTCGGTATTTTAAATTATCAATGGCATTAATTGCCTTCATACATGCGTGAAGATATCGCACAAAAAAAGATTCTTTTTTCTGTTTTGCTTGCCGATAACAACTAGAAACATCAACATCGGCGACAAGCCCAAATGTTGGATCCGCTAAAGTTCTAAAATGATTAAAATGCTGTTTTCTATTCCAATTTTCAATATCTAAATATTGCATCTATAAAAAATTTAACACTTCGGTAATATTGCTAACCGTTTGATATTCTGTTGATTTTTGATTTCCTTCTACCTGTTCGTGCGCCCAAGTGGTGTGAAAAGGCACATGAATTGCAGCAGCACCGATTTCAATTAAAGGCAAAACATCCGATTTCAACGAATTTCCAATCATTAATAATTCCGAAGGCTGAATATCTAAATGTTTTATCAATTTTAAATAATCGGCTGGTTTTTTATCGCTCATTACCTCGGTATGATGAAAATATTTTAAAATACCTGATTTTTCTAATTTTTGCTCCTGATCTAATAAATCACCTTTGGTGGCTACAATTATTTTACACCTTCCTTGTAATTTTTGCAGTACTTCTTCTACTCCATCTAATAAATCGATTGGTTGGGCTAGCATTTCTTTACCGATTTCAAGAATTTTGTCTATAATTTTTTGATTTACTTTATAATTAGATAATTCTAAAGCACATTCTACCATTGATAACACGAAACCTTTTACGCCATAGCCGTAAATTTTAAGGTTATCAATTTCTTTTTTATATAACTCCTGATGAATTTTATTTTCAGTTTCGTAGCCCGATAATAATTTCGCAAACTCCTTTTCAGCTTCTCTAAAAAAAGTTTCATTTATCCAGAGTGTGTCATCGGCATCAAAGGCAATTACTTTTATTTTATTCATTTTCGAGTTGTTTTATTGCCTTTTCTAAATCTTCAGGCGTATCAATTCCAATACTTTCTACCGATGTTTCAATCATTTTTATTTTTTTACCAACTTCTAAATAACGGATACATTCTATTTTTTCTGCGGCTTCTAAAGGAGTCATTGGCGTATTATAAAAATCGAGTAAGGCTTGTTTTCTAAAAGCATATACCCCTTTATGTTTATAATATGTAACGTTTAATTCTTTATCTCTATGAAAAGGAATTACGCTTCTCGAAAAGTAGATAGCAAAATCATTTACATCGGTAATTACCTTTACATTATTAGGATTTTCAATATCTTCTAAAGATGTCATTGCTACTTTTAAAGATGCTAAATCTATACTATTATTTTTATCATCTTCAAAAGCTTTTATTAATTTTGATAAAGAAACAGTATCAATAAAAGGCTCATCTCCTTGAACATTTACCACAATATCTACCTCTAAATTTTCAACAGCTTCGGCAATTCTGTCCGAACCACATTCGTGTTCTTTGATGCTCATTATAGCCTTTCCTCCTGCTTGTTCTATGGTTTTGAAGATGATTTCCGAATCGGTTACCACATAAACCTCATCAAATAAATTGGCAGTAACAGCAGCTTGATAGGTTCTTACAATTACAGGTTTTCCTCCTAAATTTTTCATTAATTTTCCAGGAAAACGAGATGCGCTATAACGCGCGGGAATCATTGCAATTATTTTCATAAATTATAGTTATTTACACAAATCAAAGATACATATTTAAATAAAGTATTAAAGTGAGTAAAATTAGACTTATTAAAACTTTAACAGTATTATTTTTAAGCTTTTAGTTATTTTCTAATTTTTTTATTAAATTTGAACTCGCTAAATTTCTAATGAAAGTACTTTTACATACATATCGCATTATTTTAAACACTATCGTCATGATAAAGTGTATGCCTATGCGCAAAAAATATGCCTATATAAAAAGTACGCCTAGTAATCGCTTTAAACAACGGTTTTAAAACCAATTTAATACAAACTACAAAAGGTGCTTTTTATAAAAAAAGCACCTTTTTTTTTATACTTTTTTCACAAACCTTTTAAAATTGAACAAACTATGAACACCGTAAAAATGTCAAAACAAATTAATATGCACTTAAAAACAATAATGTCCTTGGTTCAAAATCCGTTTTACGAAAAATCTAAATTTCCACCAATAAACCCATAAATAATGAATACCCAAATCACTTCTAAAAATAGTACGTCACAATTTACCGTTAGTAAAAAACAGGTTCACAAAAATAAAACGCTAAAAACAGGTGTTTTATATCAAAAAATTGAAACCAGCGTAACTTCCTCCCTTGTATTTCACAAAAATTTCCCTAATTTAAGTTTTAAAAGCATTGATTTTGATATTATCAAAAATGCCTATTTAAATGATAATCTTATCATTAAAAATAATATTAAAAAATTGAATGATACTGAAATTATTTTACAGATAACGGTTTCAAAAAAAGAAAAAAAGCAAGAAATTATTTGTAAAGCACTATTTGGATATCAATTACAAAAAGCCTCTTAAATTTTGATATTTAAAAACAAGAAGCTCAAAATGAAAAATTTACTTATTTTGGGCTTATTTTACACTTCTTTTGAAGTATTTTTTATTTGATAAAAACTTCTAAAAGTTTGGCATTTTTGGTGATAACAGTTACATTTTTAATGCAAGATGGCACTAAAATAGTTTCACCTAAACGAAGTTTTTCATGTTGATTTTCATAGACAAAAATTACGGTTCCTTCCACGCACATATAAATTACGAAACTATCTTTATCATGATTATTGATGATAAAATCTTGTGTTAAATGCAAATAATTTGTGGTAAAATATTTACAATCGACAATTGTTGATGGATTATTTTTACGTTTTAAATACTCGGCTTTATAGTTTGATTTTGCCGAATAATCAATGGCATCTAAAGCCAAATTCAGGTGTAAATCTCTTAATTTTCCGTTGGAATCTTTTCTTCCCCAATCGGAAATTCGATAGGTAACATCGGAAGTTTCTTGTATTTCTGCCAATAAAACACCTTTTCCAATAGCGTGTACACGTCCTGATGGCACTAAAAAAGTATCGCCTTTTTTAACATAATCTACATTTAATAATGCTAATTCATCGTTATTTTCAACGGTTTTTAAGAATGATTTTTTGTCGGTTTCCTCTGAAAAACCAATAATTATTTTTGCTTTTTTATCAGCATCTACAATATACCACATTTCGGTTTTCCCGAGCGAGTTATGTCTTTTTTGTGCCAAAACATCATTCGGATGTACTTGTAAACTTAATTTACGTTTAGCATCAATAAATTTAATTAATAGCGGGAATTTATCTCCAAAAATTAAATATACTTTTTCGCCAACAATTTGTTCTTTAAATTCCTGAATAAGTTCTTTTAAAGAGCATCCTTTTAAATTGCCATTATTAACGATTGAAATATCTTCTTGTACGTCTGAAATTTCCCAACTCTCACCAACATCTTTTTTGGTTGCTTTTTTATGGAGT
Organism: Tenacibaculum dicentrarchi; assembly: GCF_964036635.1. NCBI lineage: Bacteria > Pseudomonadati > Bacteroidota > Flavobacteriia > Flavobacteriales > Flavobacteriaceae > Tenacibaculum > Tenacibaculum dicentrarchi. The sequence continues at coordinate 729,997 of NZ_OZ038524.1, read as the reverse complement.
ACTGTTTTTAATTTTTGTCCGCCCCAAATTTTAGATTTTAAAATTGGTTCAAATCGTAATAATTGATGTATCATGTCTAAGACCCATTATAAGTAACGTAATTTCTTTGAGTTTCATAAAGCGTAATTTCTAGCGCTAAATTTACAGGAATATGACCGCGTAATTTATTAAATATTACTACTGATATATTTTCAGCTGTTGGATTCAAATTTTCAAAATCAGCAACATCTAGGTTTAAATTTTTATGGTCAAACACATCTTCTACTTCATCTTTAATCAATGTTTTTAGAATTCCTAAATCATACACATACCCTGTTTCTTTATCTATTTCTCCCGTTAAAGAAACGATTAAATCGTAATTATGCCCATGATAATTCGGATTACTACATTTCCCGAAAATTTGCTGATTTTTTTCATCAGACCAATCAGGGTTAAACAACCTGTGAGCAGCATTAAAATGGGCTTTTCTATGTACAGTTACTTTAGGCATTTTTTAGGTTTTTTTAAGAATTTATAAGCGATTTTTTTAAAACATCGTACGATTCTTTAAATATAATTTTAAACCAAGCCGTGTAAATTTCTGGCTTTTCTTCCATATCTTTTTTAACAGCTTCTAAAGGCATCCATTTATAACTTTCAGCTTCTTCTTTATTAATGTTTGGCTCATCATTAAAAATTCCAATCATTACGTGGTCTAATTCATGCTCGGTTAATCCGTTATCAAAAGGAGCTTTATAAATAAATGAAAATACTTCTTTTAATTCACAAACAAAACCCATTTCTTCTTGAAGCCTACGTTTTCCTGCTCCTAAATTCGTTTCGCCATCTCTTTGATGTGAACAACAGGTATTTGTCCATAATAAAGGAGAGTGATATTTATCCGAAGCCCTTTGTTGTAGCATTAACTCTTTTTTATCATTAAAAACAAAAACAGAAAATGCCCTGTGTAATAACGCTTTTTCATGTGCTTCTATTTTTTCCATTAATCCAATAGGATTATCGTGAACATCTACTAATATGACCTGTTCTTTCATGTTTATTTTTTGCTAAAAGCAAACATACAAAATTGCTATCAATTCAACAATTAAAGCTTTAGAGAGTTAAGCAGTAAACCCTTGAAAAATTAAGCATTAAACCGTACCTTTGCACCCTTAAAATTTGATAGATGGGCTTTTTAGAAGAAATACAAAAACGACGTACATTCGGAATTATATCACACCCCGATGCTGGTAAAACTACTTTAACTGAAAAGTTATTATTATTTGGTGGAGCAATTCAGGAAGCTGGTGCGGTAAAAAACAACAAAATAAAAAAGGGAGCAACTTCCGATTTTATGGAAATTGAACGTCAAAGAGGAATTTCCGTAGCCACATCTGTATTGGCTTTTATTTATCGAGATAAAAAAATAAATATATTAGATACCCCTGGGCATAAAGATTTTGCCGAAGATACTTTTAGAACCTTAACCGCTGTTGATAGTGTTATCGTTGTAATTGATGTTGCAAAAGGTGTAGAACCTCAAACTGAAAAATTAGTCGAGGTTTGTAGAATGCGTAAAATTCCGATGCTGGTTTTTATCAATAAATTGGATAGAGAAGGAAAAGATGCTTTCGATTTATTAGATGAAGTAGAGCAAAAATTAGGTTTACGTGTTACTCCGATGAGTTTTCCTATTGGAATGGGGTACGATTTTAAAGGAATTTATAATATTTGGGAAAAAAAATTAAATCTTTTTTCTGCCGATAATAAAACAAAAATTTCGGAAGGTGTTCAGTTTGATGATTTATCAAATCCTAAACTAGATGAAATTATTGGCGAAACTGCTGCCGAAACTTTAAGAGAAGAAGCAGAATTAGTAGCTGAAGTATATCCTGAATTTAATCAAGATGAATATTTAGCAGGTGATTTACAACCTGTTTTCTTTGGTTCGGCTTTAAATAATTTTGGTGTAAAAGAATTATTAGATGCTTTTATTCAAATTGCACCTGAACCACAACCTAAAAAATCAGAAGAACGTTTAGTCGATTCTAAAGAAGAAAAATTAACAGGTTTTGTATTTAAGATTCACGCAAATATGGACCCTAAACACAGAGATAGACTTGCTTTTATCAAAATTGTATCAGGTACTTTTAGACGAAACTCTCCTTATTTACATGTTCGTAATGGTAAGAAAATGAAGTTTTCGAGCCCAAATGCTTTTTTTGCTGAAAAGAAACAAATTGTTGATGAATCTTTTCCTGGTGATATTGTGGGTGTTCATGATACAGGAAATTTCAAAATTGGCGATACGTTAACCGAAGGTGAAAAATTAAATTTCAAAGGAATTCCAAGTTTTTCACCAGAGCATTTCCGCTATGTAAACAATGCCGACCCAATGAAATCTAAACAATTATACAAAGGTTTAGACCAATTAATGGATGAAGGGGTTGCTCAGTTATTTACTATGGATATGAATGGTCGTAGAATTGTAGGTACTGTAGGTGCTTTACAATACGAGGTTATTCAGTACAGATTAGAACATGAATATGGTGCAAAATGTACGTATGAAAATATATCTGTACATAAAGCTTGTTGGGTACAACCTGAAGATGAAAAAAATGAAGAGTTTAAAGAATTTAAACGTGTTAAACAACGTTATTTAGCTAAAGATAAACAAGGAAAATTAGTATTTTTAGCTGATTCTGCTTTTACTATGCAAATGACACAAAGTAAATATCCTACTGTAAAACTACATTTCACAAGTGAATTTGAATAAAAAAAATAGCCTATTTTGGTTTTTAATTCTTGCTTATTCTTTTTCATTTTCGCAAGAATTAAAAACCTTAAAAGGAACAGTATTACAGAATAAAGTTCGTTTGAATTTTATTCCTGTAAAAATGCCTACGGATAAATTCCCAGATTTAAAACCGACAATGGGCTTGGCAGGATTACATTATCAAATTCCAATTAATAATTGGTTATATGGTGGTGCAGGATTTCATTTTGCCGTTACTGGCGACCAAGGTGGATTATTTACTTTAGGTGCAGAATTAGGTGTAAATAAACAACTTTATAAAAATTTATATGTAGATGCAAACCTTCATTTTGGTGGCGGTGGTGGCTACAGAAATTTAGTTAATGATGGCGGGTTTATAAATCCGAATATTGGTTTACAGTATAAAAAGAACAACTATTCTGTTGGAATACAATACAGTCATTTAAATTTTTTATCAGGAGAAATAAAAAGTAATTCGGTGTCTTTATTTGTTGAAATACCAAGTATCTTACGTTTTACTGATTATAATAAAGCACATAAAAATTTTATAGCAAAAAATATTTCTTCGGATGATTTTTGGCACAAACCTATTGTAAAAAATGCACAGCAAATTCGTTTTGATTTTTTTAAACCTTTTGGAAATTCTAAAAAAGATAACGGAACAACTTTAAATGAAACATTATATGTGCTAGGTTTTGAATATCAAAAATATATAAACGAAAATACTTTTTTATTCGCTCATACTGATGCCATATATAAAGGACTACGTGCTGGTTTTATGGATTTATTTTTTGGTGCAGGGTATCATCCTTATCAATCAAAATACATCAATGTTTTTACAAAATTAGGCGTTGGTGCTGCTGGTGGTCGTGTTGCTCCTGAAGGTGGTTTAATGATATATCCATCCGCAGGAATCGACTTAAAAATAACTGAAAAATTTGCTTTAAGTGGTCACGGAGGTTATTATCGTGCTATTGCTGGCGATTTAGAAGCATATACTGTTGGTTTCGGATTAAAATATTACGGATTAAACGGAGGAACAACATCCGAAGAAAAAAAATACACCAACTTTTATACACAAGGTTTACGTGTTGAAATTCAAAATCAAACATATTTTGATGTTGCAAAAACTGATGATAAATTTGATGTCAAAGAAATTGATTTACAACTTATCGGATTAAAAGTAAATTACGATATTAATAAATGGCTATACATTGCTGGAGAAGCTAGTTTTGCTTACGATGGTCGCTCAGGTGGTTATGCTCATGGATTAGTTGGTGGCGGAATTTATTCTCCTCGATTTTTAAATAATAAAATCCGTGGTTTTGCTGAATTGATGGCTGGTGCTGGTGGTGGTGCTGGCGTAGATACCGATGAAGGTATTATTGTGCGTCCAACACTTGGTTTTAGTTATGATATTCATGAAAGTATTTCAATTCTTGCATCAGGTGGAAAATATTATTCGCCTTTCGGAAATGTAAATTCAACAAATATTAACATAGGTTTAAGCTTAAACCTTTCAACTTTATCAGTAAAGAACTAATTTTGCTTTTTCTTCGGAAGAAGTGTTTTTAATATATTAACAAGATAATTTAATAAAAATGAATAACGGAATTTACGCAAAGTTCACAACACCAAAAGGTGCTATTTTAGTGAATTTAGAATACGAAAAAACTCCTGGAACTGTAGGTAACTTTGTTGCTTTAGCAGAAGGAAATTTAGATAACACTGCAAAACCACAAGGAACTCCATATTATAATGGATTAAAGTTTCACCGTGTGATTTCTGATTTTATGATTCAAGGAGGATGTCCTCAAGGAACTGGAACAGGAAACCCTGGTTATAAATTTGAAGATGAATTTCATCCAGATTTAAAACATGATGCTCCTGGAAAATTATCTATGGCAAATGCAGGTCCTGGAACAAATGGTTCTCAGTTTTTTATCACGCATACTCCTACTCCTCATTTAGATGGTAATCATACTGTTTTTGGAAATGTTGTTGAAGGACAAGATGTTGTTGATGCTGTTCAGCAAGGAGATTCAATGGATGTTGAAATTATTCGTGTAGGTGAAACTGCTGAAAACTTTAATGCAGTTGAAGCTTTTAGAACTTTTGAAGGAGCTCGTGAAAAACGTGAAGCTGATGCAATTGCAAAACAAAAAGAATTATTAGACTCTGTTGCTAAAGGTTATGACGAAACTCCATCAGGATTACGTTATAAAATTTTACAAAATGGAGATGGTAAACAAGCTACTAAAGGAGCTAATGTTTCTGTACATTATAAAGGTCAATTATTAGACGGTACTGTATTTGATTCATCTTACAAACGTAAGCAACCAATTGATTTTGCTATCGGTGTAGGTCAAGTAATTGCTGGTTGGGATGAAGGTATTCAATTATTAAAAGTTGGAGATAAAGCTCGTTTAGTAATTCCATCAAACTTAGCATACGGAAAAGCTGGTGCAGGAGGTGTTATTCCTCCAAACGCAACCTTAATTTTTGATGTTGAATTAATGGGAGTAAAATAATTTTTTACAACATTTAAAAAAAAGGGCACACTACTTAAAAATAGTGCACCCTTTTTTTGTTAACATTAAATTAACATTCTTAACATTAAATATATAATTAATTAAAACAAACTATTTACTTACTTAAAGCGTAAACAAGAATACTTTAGCATCTTTACAGTGCAACAAAATGCTATCTAAAATGAAAAATCTCCTCCTACTACTGTTGATTATGCTAATTAATTTATTTAATATACAAAGCCAAGTAAAAGTTTGTGAAAACCCTAAAGACGATGCTATTGATTTAAATGTAATTTCAATTAAAAAATGTGATATTAAAGAAAAAAATGTTAGGCAAATATCAAAAACAAACATCGTAAGAAAAAGAGTTAATAATCGATCTAGAAAAAAAGAAAATAATTTAAATTCTAACGGTAATAAAGTATTAAACCTACCTAACCTATCAAAAGAAGTTTTATTTACCTTAGTTGAAGAAATACCAATGTTTGATTCTTGCAAACACAGCGATAAAGAAAATAATATCAAATGTTTTAAAGATAAAATTAATAAACATATTCTTAAAAATTTCTATGCAGAAGATTATATTACTGAAAATACTAAAACTAAAGTCTATATTCAATTTAGTATTGACCTTAACGGAAAAGTCATTAATTCAAAAATAAGAAGTCGTGAAAACAATAAGCGACTGCATAAAGAATTAGACCGAATCATAAATAAGTTACCTCGTTTTAATCCAGGAAAAGAAAAAGGATTACCTGTTGTTGTTACGTATGCATTCCCCCTTAATTTAGCATCAGATTAACACTTATAACTTTTTTTTATTAAATATATTTACACAAATCGTAATAAAAATACTTGTAATTTCAAAAAAACTTAAAAAAATATACTTTTAATCGTTAAAAAACAGGAATATACGTTTATTTTTATTTTTTTTTCTGTATGTTTACAATGTTAATGAATTGTTAATAACACAAACAGAGAGTCATATGATAAAATTTACCCTACTACTAATTACTATGCTTGCATCTGTAATAAGCGTTGCACAGCAAGAAAAATGTACTTCTCCTGATGAATCTATTGCTGATCCAAATAGTATTACTAAATGCGCTATTGAAAAAACAAAGGATGGAATAAAAAAACAATTATCTATTCAGGTATCTACAAGAAGGCGTGTAATTCGTAAAAAAAATGAAACTGTAACTGCTATTGGCGGTACTAATACTACCCAAAAAATTAGTAATATTAAAAGAAATACATTGTTAGTTGGTAAACTTGAGTTAGAAGACAATTCTAAAACTATTGAAAGAATACCTTTTAATTTAGTCGAAGAAATTCCTTTATTTTCAAAATGTAACAATGTACCTTTAATAAAACAAGCTAAGTGTTTTGAAACACAAATGACAAAACATATTACTAAGAATTTTGTATATCCACAAGCTGCATTTAATGCTGGTATTCAAGGTAGAGTCTTGGTTCAATTTACCATAGATGAATTAGGTAATGTTGGCGCACTTCAAATAAGAGGACCTAAAAATGGTGATGCACTAAAAAAAGAAGCTTCTAGAATTATAAATAAACTTCCTAAATTTATCCCTGGAAAACATAATGGAAAAGCAGTAAAAGTTAAATACGGTATTCCTTTCACATTTAAACATCCTAATGCTAAAAACTTAATAGCAACAAGAAACATCAAAAAACAATCAACAAAATTAATTAATAAAGCTGAAAAAATAATTACTGATTTCATTAAATTTAACGAAGTACAAAAAATTCCACAATTTAAAACTTGTTTAAAAGTTCCTGATACAGAAAAAAACAATTGTTTTAATGAAAGAATGATTAGTCATATTCAAAGAAACTTTAATTACCCAGAAGCTGCAGCCGATCAAAACATTGAAGGTAAAGTTTGGGTACGTTTTATTATAAATAAACAAGGTAAGATTAGTAATATAAAAATGAAAGGACCTAAAAATGGTCAATTATTAGAGCAAGAAGCTAAAAAAATGGTTTCAAATCTAGCTACTTTTATTCCGGGCACACAAGATGGAAACCCTGCCAATGTTGAATATCATATACCCATTAATTTCACTTTACATTAATCAATTAAAGTATTTATAAAAACCCCGATCAGTTCGGGGTTTTTTGTGCCAAATTTAAACCTATACAGAGATCTTTATTTTTTTCTAGACATTGATCCTACTATTTTTTGAAGCAATTTCCCGCTTTCCGCACTCGCTTTTTTTTGAAGAAAAATCAAAAAAAGAGCTCAAACAAAGCTTCAATCGGGGCTAGGCATTTTTGCTAATTTTCATAAATCGATACATCAATTATAATTCCACCAATCTCTACCCTGTTAGTCCGAGTACGAGTAATTTTTTCCTTCAAAAATTAAACAAACATCATGCTGAATTTAGTTAGTTCAGCATCCCATCAAAAAGGGACTACGATAAAACAAAAAAGACCTCACAGGTTTCAAAACCTGTGAGGTCTAACTCACTACTATTTAATAAGAATTTTAACTTTGTAAATAAACTAATCTTTATATTTTTTTTTAGAAAAACAAAAAAATAAGACACAAAAAAAACCTCAATCTTTAAAGATTGAGGTTTTTTAAAAGAAAGGCAACGACCTACTCTCCCACCATTGGCAGTACCATCGGCGCAAATGGGCTTAACTTCTCTGTTCGGGATGGAAAGAGGTGAGCCCCATTGCGATAATCACCTTAAATCGTTTCAGTATATTTCAACTGTATAAGTTAACATATTGGTAAAAATTATATCATAAATTATCAAAAAGAGTTTCGCTTGCGCCCTTACGAGCGCAAGACTTTCTACATAAGCCTATGGGTTATTAGTAATACTCGGCTATGACATTACTGCCTTTACACCTGTATCCTATCAACGTGGTAATCTTCCACGACCCTTTAAAGAAATCTCATCTTGTGGTGGGTTTCGCGCTTATATGCTTTCAGCGCTTATCCCTTCCCAACGTAGCTACTCTGCAATGCTCCTGGCGGAACAACAGATACACCAGAGGTTAGTTCAACTCGGTCCTCTCGTACTAAAGTCAAATCCACTCAAATTTCTAACGCCCACAGCAGATAGAGACCGAACTGTCTCACGACGTTCTGAACCCAGCTCGCGTGCCACTTTAATGGGCGAACAGCCCAACCCTTGGGACCTTCTCCAGCCCCAGGATGTGACGAGCCGACATCGAGGTGCCAAACCCCCCCGTCGATGTGAGCTCTTGGGGGAGATCAGCCTGTTATCCCCGGAGTACCTTTTATCCTTTGAGCGATGGCCCTTCCATGCGGAACCACCGGATCACTATGCTCTACTTTCGTACCTGATCGACCTGTATGTCTCTCAGTCAAGCTCCCTTATGCCATTGCACTCTACGCACGGTTACCAAACGTGCTGAGGGAACCTTTAGAAGCCTCCGTTACTCTTTTGGAGGCGACCACCCCAGTCAAACTACCCACCACGCACTGTTCTCATTGCTGAGTTAGATTCTAGATAAGCAAAGGGTGGTATTTCAAGGACAACTCCACAACGCCTAGCGACGCCGCTTCATAGTCTCCCACCTATCCTACACATTACTTATCCAAAACCAATACGAAGCTATAGTAAAGGTTCACGGGGTCTTTTCGTCCCGCTGCGGGTAATCGGCATCTTCACCGATACTACAATTTCACCGAGCTCATGGCTGAGACAGTGTCCAGATCGTTGCACCATTCGTGCAGGTCGGAACTTACCCGACAAGGAATTTCGCTACCTTAGGACCGTTATAGTTACGGCCGCCGTTTACTGGGGCTTCATTTCATTGCTTCGCCGAAGCTAACAACTCCACTTAACCTTCCAGCACCGGGCAGGTGTCAGGCCTTATACATCATCTTTCAATTTAGCAAAGCCCTGTGTTTTTGATAAACAGTCGCCTGGACCTTTTCACTGCGGCCCATCCGAAGATGGGCGACCCTTCTCCCGAAGTTACGGGTCGATTTTGCCTAGTTCCTTAGCCATGAATCACTCGAGCACCTTAGAATTCTCATCCCAACTACCTGTGTCGGTTTACGGTACGGGTTCTCATAATCTGAAGCTTAGAGGTTTTTCTTGGAAGCCTTTAGGCACACTATCAACGCATCCGAAGATTTGTTGTACTATCACATTTCACCTAGATCAGCGGATTTGCCTACTGTTCTAATAGCTACATGCTTCAACGAACTATTCCGTCAGTTCGCGGTGCTTTCATTACTCCGTCACCCCATCGCAATTATAAGAAGTACAGGAATATTAACCTGTTATCCATCGACTACTCCCTTCGGATTCGCCTTAGGACCCGACTAACCCTCAGCTGATTAGCATCGCTGAGGAAACCTTAGTCTTTCGGTGAGGGGGTTTCTCGCCCCCTTTATCGTTACTTATGCCTACATTTTCTTTTCTATCCGCTCCAGCATTCCTTACAGAACACCTTCGGCGCAAATAGAATGCTCCCCTACCACTTATACAAAGTATAAATCCATAGCTTCGGTAATATGTTTATGCCCGATTATTATCCATGCAAAACCGCTCGACTAGTGAGCTGTTACGCACTCTTTAAATGAATGGCTGCTTCCAAGCCAACATCCTAGCTGTCTAAGCAGTTTCACCTCGTTAGTTCAACTTAACATATATTTGGGGACCTTAGCTGATGGTCTGGGTTCTTTCCCTCTCGGACATGGACCTTAGCACCCATGCCCTCACTGCTGAGTAACATTTTATAGCATTCGGAGTTTGTCAGGAATTGGTAGGCGGTGAAGCCCCCGCATCCAATCAGTAGCTCTACCTCTATAAAACTTTCGCTCAACGCTGCACCTAAATGCATTTCGGGGAGTACGAGCTATTTCCGAGTTTGATTGGCCTTTCACCCCTACCCACAGGTCATCCAAAGACTTTTCAACGTCAACTGGTTCGGTCCTCCACTGTATGTTACTACAGCTTCAACCTGCCCATGGGTAGATCACTCGGTTTCGCGTCTACTACTACTAACTATGGTCGCCCTATTCAGACTCGCTTTCGCTTCGGCTCCGGACCTTAAATCCTTAACCTTGCTAGTAACAGTAACTCGTAGGCTCATTATGCAAAAGGCACGCCGTCACACAGTTAATGTGCTCCGACCGCTTGTAGGCGTACGGTTTCAGGTTCTATTTCACTCCCTTACTTAGGGTTCTTTTCACCTTTCCCTCACGGTACTAGTTCACTATCGGTCTTTCAGGAGTATTTAGCCTTACCGGATGGTCCCGGTGGATTCATACAGGATTACTCGTGTCCCGCACTACTCAGGGTACTGCTATATTATCTTCGATTACCTATACGAGACTATCACTCTCTTTGGTTTGTCTTTCCAGACAATTCTAGTTCTCTTAGACGCTAATGTCGCAGCCCTACAACCCCAACACTGCCGTAACAGTATTGGTTTGGGCTAATCCGCGTTCGCTCGCCACTACTAACGGAATCACTATTGTTTTCTCTTCCTCCGGTTACTTAGATGTTTCAGTTCACCGGGTTTGCCCCCTTTCGGGTGACATGTCTTCAACATGCCGGGTTGCCCCATTCGGAAATCTACGGATTATAAGGTATGTGCCCCTCCCCGTAGCTTATCGCAGCTTATCGCGTCCTTCATCGCCTCTGAAAGCCTAGGCATCCGCCATACGCCCTTATTTAGCTTATTGTACTTTTTGCTCTAAACATTACTGTTTAGAACGAGCTCTTTATAATTATTATTTTTATAAAAATATTGTGTTAATCTTGCGATTAACTCTCTATCTTGATTTCTTTACGATATCATTTTACCAATATGTCAATGAACTTTAATAATTACGAATGATGAATTACAAATTTATAATTCATAATTTTCAATTCGTAATTGAATTGTGGAGAATATCGGAGTCGAACCGATGACCTCTTGCGTGCAAGGCAAGCGCTCTAGCCAACTGAGCTAATCCCCCATTTGAAATTCAGAATTATGAATTCAGAATTACGAATTTAGAATCCTCTAGTTTCCAGAATTTCCTTTCTAACAACTTACTCTTTGTAGTCTCGGGCAGACTCGAACTGCCGACCTCTACATTATCAGTGTAGCGCTCTAACCAGCTGAGCTACGAGACTATAATAGCTTATTATTAGTGTGTTTTAAAATTAACAGCAAAGAGTAAAATTTCCCTTTTGTAACTCACCATCTTTCTCTAGAAAGGAGGTGTTCCAGCCGCACCTTCCGGTACGGCTACCTTGTTACGACTTAGCCCTAGTTACCAGTTTTACCCTAGGTCGCTCCTCGCGGTAACGAACTTCAGGCACCCCCAGCTTCCATGGCTTGACGGGCGGTGTGTACAAGGCCCGGGAACGTATTCACCGGATCATGGCTGATATCCGATTACTAGCGATTCCAGCTTCACGGAGTCGAGTTGCAGACTCCGATCCGAACTGTGATATGGTTTATAGATTCGCTCCTATTCGCATAGTGGCTGCTCATTGTCCATACCATTGTAGCACGTGTGTAGCCCAGGACGTAAGGGCCGTGATGATTTGACGTCATCCCCACCTTCCTCACGGTTTGCACCGGCAGTCTCTCTAGAGTCCTCAGCTTAACCTGTTAGCAACTAAAAATAGGGGTTGCGCTCGTTATAGGACTTAACCTGACACCTCACGGCACGAGCTGACGACAACCATGCAGCACCTTGTGATCTGTCCGAAGAAAACTCTATCTCTAAAGCTGTCAGACCACATTTAAGCCCTGGTAAGGTTCCTCGCGTATCATCGAATTAAACCACATGCTCCACCGCTTGTGCGGGCCCCCGTCAATTCCTTTGAGTTTCAGTCTTGCGACCGTACTCCCCAGGTGGGATACTTATCACTTTCGCTTAGTCACTGAACCGAAGTCCAACAACTAGTATCCATCGTTTACGGCGTGGACTACCAGGGTATCTAATCCTGTTCGCTCCCCACGCTTTCGTCCCTCAGCGTCAGTATATACGTAGTAGACTGCCTTCGCAATCGGTATTCTAAGTAATATCTATGCATTTCACCGCTACACTACTTATTCTATCTACTTCCATATAACTCAAGTCAATCAGTATCAAAGGCAGTTCCATCGTTGAGCGATGGGATTTCACCTCTGACTTAATTGACCGCCTGCGGACCCTTTAAACCCAATGATTCCGGATAACGCTCGGACCCTCCGTATTACCGCGGCTGCTGGCACGGAGTTAGCCGGTCCTTATTCTTACAGTACCGTCAAGGATCTACACGTAGATCGGTTTCTTCCTGTATAAAAGCAGTTTACAACCCATAGGGCAGTCATCCTGCACGCGGCATGGCTGGTTCAGAGTTGCCTCCATTGACCAATATTCCTCACTGCTGCCTCCCGTAGGAGTCTGGTCCGTGTCTCAGTACCAGTGTGGGGGATAATCCTCTCAGACCCCCTACCTATCGTTGCCATGGTAAGCCGTTACCTTACCATCTAGCTAATAGGACGCATAGTCATCTTGTACCCATAAATGTTTAATAGTGTTCCGATGCCGAAGCACTACATTATGGAGTATTAATCTTCATTTCTAAAGGCTATCCTCCTGTACAAGGCAGATTCTATACGCGTTACGCACCCGTTCGCCGGTCGTCATCTATGCAAGCATAATGTTACCCCTCGACTTGCATGTGTTAAGCCTGCCGCTAGCGTTCATCCTGAGCCAGGATCAAACTCTTCATTGTATATTTTAAATAATATTAATGAATAAGTTTCAAAAGAATTTAACTTCGTTAGAAGTTGTGGTTATTCTACTCTTATTTACGCTGTCAATTTCAATATTTTCAATGAACCTAGTTCTTTTTTAAAAAAACCAGAGATAAGAATAATCTTATCATTTTTTGTAGAAACGTTAGAATCGAACTAACTGACTTTAAATTGTCATTTCCAAATTTCTTTAATCGTTACGCTTTATGAAAGCGGTTGCAAATATACATTCTTTTATTTGTTTTAAACAAATTAAAATTAACTTATTTTTTACATTTTATTAAAATGATACTTAACGATATTTTAAGGAACAGTTGTTAACTTTTAAACTTGCGTTTTGTTGTTAGCGGTTGCAAATCTACGTCCTTTTATTGGACTGACAAGGGGTTTTATTTGTTTATTTTAAAAGTATTTTATTAATCGCTGATTACTAGGAGATTGATTTGTGTGTTTTTTTATCTTTTATGTTCTATTAGTTTTAAAAAGTAGGATTCTGCTAAAATTAGCACGTATTAATATCTGAAATTATGGTTTTTTGGCCTGTTAAAAGTGGTTAAAAACAGCTTCGAATGTTTTGTTTTGCTATTTTAGTAATAGATTTTTATTTGTTTTTTTGATTTTAAGACTGATAAAGTTCTCGATACTATTTTTTTGAAAGAAAAAAAATCACTCGAACTGACAGTTTATTTTCGTTAATAGGAATTTGCTTCCGATTTTTAGGCTGATTTCTGGGGTTCTCATTTTGATGCGATGCTGAAATAAATTTAGCAGGATGTTTTGAATTACCTAAACAGGATGAAAATCATTAGAACTGACAATTGTTCTTCGTTAATGGGAATTTCGTTTTGAATGCTCCAAACAAGAACAAACCTCACAGGTTTTTAAAACCTGTGAGGTTTAAGTTTTACTGCTCGAAATGATAGTATAAACTTTGCCTAAATTATAGTTAAGTTCTCGAATTATTAAAAAAAGTACAAATGCCTAGCCCCGATTGATGCTTTGTTTGAGCTCTTTTTTTGATTTTTCTTCAAAAAAAAGCGAGTGCGGAAAGCGGGTAATTGCTTCTAGAAAAAATAATTATTGAATTTTTATACCTTATATATAACTGCTACTTTTTTTTAGGCTTATTTTTTCTTGCGCGCTTCTTGCGTATTTTTACAAATAACTTTTTATAAACCGTTACATCGATGCTTCCCCGACCTTTTAATACGATATTTTTATAGGGTTTCTTTAATTTTGGGGTTTGATATTCTAATTTTTCATCAACAAATGCACGTTGTAAAATATCTTCTATTAAAAAATCTTCATTTATCGTTTCTGGTATGTATTTCGATTTTAATGACAACTTGAATATATTTGCGGTGGTATTGTACCAAAATGCCTTCCAGCTACTTCGCAATTCTTTAATATTTTGAAAAGCGGTTTTGCCTGATTGGCGATGTATTAATTTTAACAAAATACGCCCCTCTGTTTTGGTTAATTTTTTTAAAGGACTCGTCAGTTCTTCTTGGAGGTACTTTTGAGTTCTTTTTATATATTTTCTTTTGGCTCTTTTCGATTTTATTTTTGATAAACGAACCGCTACACTGTCTATTTTTTTTGCCGCCAAAACAGCATAAGGGTATGCTTTAAAAACTTTTTTACGAAACCAGTAATAATAATGAATATCTAATTTTTCTTTAAACTTATGCTTCGGAAAAATAGCTACTTCATTTAATGTAATCATTAAACTATCGCCATTTTTTAACAAAAAATATTCTTCATTAACGTTTGGTAGTGTGTCTTTTATTTGTCCTATGCTACTAGAAACGAAGAGTACTATATATATATATAAAAGTTTTTTCATTAATTTTAAGTATCAAATAAAAACTCAAAGATATTCCTTTTTTTTAAACAAAAAACTCATGAAATATATTATATGCTTCATGAGTTTTTTTTGCTATAATTATATCTTTTATTCGGCCATAATTGCTTCTGCAACCTTTTTATAAGTTCCGTTTGATAATTTTTCTCGAATTGCTGAAAATGCAACAATTGTTTCATCAACATCTTTTTGTGTGTGACGTGCTGTTGGTATTAATCTTAAAATAATTAATCCTTTTGGTATTACAGGATATACCACTATAGAACAAAATACCGCGTGATTTTCACGTAAATCTTGAACCATTGCCATTGCTTCAGGGATTTCTCCTTTTAAGAATACAGGAGTAATACATGTTTGTGTAGTTCCTAAATCAAAACCAGCAGTACGCAGACCTGATTGTAATGAGTTGGTAATTTTCCACAAATTCTCTTTTAATTCAGGCATGGTACGCAACATGTCTAATCGTTTTAAGGCGCCTTTTACCATAGGCATTGGCAACGATTTAGCAAACATTTGTGAACGCATGTTATACTGTAAATACTGAATTATGTCTTTATCAGCTGCAAAGAAAGCTCCGATTCCTGCCATCGATTTTGCAAATGTTGCAAAATAAACATCAATACCCTCTTGAACTCCTTGCTCAAAACCAGTTCCTTTTCCGTCTTTACCTAGTGTTCCAAAACCATGGGCATCATCAACTAAAATTCGGAAGTTATATTTTTCTTTTAAGGCGATAATTTCTTTTAAACGACCTTGCTCACCTCGCATTCCAAAAACACCTTCGGAAATCAATAAAATTCCTCCACCTGTTTTTGCTGCCATTTTAGTGGCTCTTTGTAAGTTTTTTTCACAGCTTTCAATATCGTTATGCCTATAAACAAAACGTTTTCCTGCATGTAAACGAACACCATCAATAATACAAGCGTGGGTGTCCATGTCGTAAACAATAATATCTTCTTTGGTAACCAAAGCATCAATTGCCGATACCATTCCTTGGTAGCCAAAGTTTACTAAATATGCCGCTTCTTTTTCTACAAAATCAGCACATTCTTGCTCTAATTGCTCGTGGTATTTAGTGTGCCCTGACATCATACGAGCTCCCATTGGATAAGCTAACCCGTCGGTTGCTGCTGATTCACCATCAACCTTTAAAACCTCTGGATGATTTGCTAAACCTAAATAATCATTGATACTCCAAGTAATTACTTCTTTTCCATTAAAAGACATTCTGTTAGAAATTGGTCCTTCTAACTTTGGAAAAACAAAATATCCTTCTGCCTTATCTGCCCATTTTCCTAACGGTCCTTTATCTTGTTTAATTCTTTCAAATAAATCTTTAGTCATTATTACTTTTGTAATTTTATTCCTTACAAAAATAATGATTTTTAAGATGTTCTCAAAATAGTTAAGCATTTGATTCTTTTGTTAAAAAAGTTCTTTTTATAATTTTTCTAATTCTAAACTATAATCGTATTGTAAATCTTCATGCAGGGTTGCTACAATTTTCTGAATCAGTTTTACTTGAGTTTCTAGTATATTTTGTAAACGAGGGCTATTTTTTATTGAAGGTTTTAAATTTTTGAGTTTGATACAAAAATGTAATAATAATTCGACTTCTATTTCTTTATTCTTTGAAAAACGAATGTATTTTTTTGTCTTTGTTAATATTTTACGTGCACTTTTTCTGATAAAAAAATAACTTTTAGTATTGATGTTTTCAAATAACACATCCATCTCGTTTTTAATAGCTAAAATATAACCTTGTTCATTATCAGCTTCAAATAACAGGTAAGTAAGTAATTCTTTATTTTCTTTTTTAAAACGAATTAACTGCAAACAAATTTCTAATAATTCATTTTGATTTTTATGTTTTAATTCGTCTTTTAACGCTTTAATTGTTGCTATTTCCATAACATAATTTTAAATAATATAACAAAAAAAACCTCACAGCTATTACGACTATGAGGTTTTGATGGTGTTTTTATATGCTTTTTAATTATTGAATACTTGGTACGTTAACAACTTCGTTAACCTCAGCATCATAATCTATTCCTGCTACTTTAAAACCGAATAATTTAAAAAATTCTTGACTATATCCTTCTAAATCTCCAATTTCCGATAAATTTTCAGTGGTTGCTGTTTTCCATAATTCTGAAATTTCTGCTTGTACATCTTCACGCATTTCCCAATCATCTACACGGATTCTACCTTTTTCATCTAAAGCTAAATCGCCTCCAAATAAACGCTGGCTATATAAACGCTGAATTTGTTCGATACATCCTTCGTGAATTCCTTTTTCTTTCATCACCTTAAATAAAAGTGAAATATATAATGGAATTACAGGAATTGCAGAACTCGCTTGTGTTACCAAGGCTTTATTTACCGAAACATACGCCTTTCCTCCTATTGATTTTAAATCATCAGAAATCGTAAAAGCAGTTGCTTCTAAATCATCTTTAGCCGCACCAATTGTTCCATTTCTGTACACAGGTTTGGTAACTTCAGGGCCGATATAAGAATATGCCACTGTAGTAGCCCCTTCCGATAATAAGTTTTCTGATTGTAATGCGTCCATCCACATTTTCCAATCTTCACCCCCCATAACTGTTACCGTATTGGCAACATCATCGCCTTGGGCTGGGTTTATAGAAATTTCTGAAACTTTTCCTGTATGAAAATCTACGGTTTTGTTGGTAAAAACTTCTCCAATAGGTTTTAATGTTGATTTAAAACGTTTTCCTGATACAGGGTGCATTCTAACTGGCGATGCTAAACTATAAATAACCAAGTCAATTTGCCCTAAATCTTGTTTGATTAGGTTAACAACTTGTTCTTTTATTTGGTTTGAAAACGCATCTCCATTAATACTTTTAGCATACAAACCTGCCTTTATTGCTTCTTGTTCAAAAGCAGCTGTATTATAAAAACCTGGCGACCCTGGTTTTCCTTCTGTTGCTGGTTTATCAAAGAAAACCCCAATTGTAGCAGCGTCTGAAGCAAATGCACTTGTTATTCTTGATGCCAATCCGAAACCTGTTGAAGCACCGATTACTAATACTTTTTTAGCACCTTCAATTTTTCCTTTTGATTGTACGTATGCTATTTGATCTTTTACATTTTGCTCACAACCCGTTGGATGAGATGTTAAACAAATAAATCCTCTAGTTCTTGGCTCTATTATCATTTTTAACTAATTTCTTATTAATTTTTATTAATTGCTATCTGTTTTAAAAATTTTAATTTCTAATTGGCTATCTTTAATTCGTTGCCCAATCATCATTAAAATTCTTTTATTGATATCGGTATTATTGTCTTTATAAAATTCAAATTCCCCCACAGTAAACTGCCCGATAATCAACCCTAAAAACTGATTTTTTAAATTGATATTTTTCTTGGTGATACTATTTACCGCTTTATTAAATTTTTCTTTTTCGATATTTATAATATCTACTTTTTGACTTTTACAGAAAAAGATAAAAAATTGTAAAAGCAATTCGTGTTGTAATTTTAAAATTGGGCGTATTGTTTTATTCTGAAAATCTTCTACAGGAATTTCAGAGGATAAATTTAATACCGGGCGAATATTTATTTTATTGCTATCCATTTAAAAAATTAACAACGTTTTTTTCAATACGATTTAATACATTTTCAGTATTTGCTTTTACAAACTTCTCTCCTGTAATTTGCTCGTATAATTCAATATATCTGTTTGAAATTTCGGTAACTTTTTCGTCTGACATTTCAGGAATTGCCTGCCCGTCTTTTCCTTGAAAATCATTTTCAATTAACCACTGACGTACAAATTCTTTTGACAATTGCTTTTGTGGCACTCCTTTTTCTTGACGTTCAGCATATCCATCGGCATAAAAATAACGAGAAGAATCTGGCGTATGAATTTCATCAATTAAAACAATTTTACCATCTTTTGTTTTACCAAATTCATATTTAGTATCTACTAAAATTAACCCACGAGAAGCAGCTATTTCTGTTCCTTTTTGAAATAAATTTCTAGTGTATTTTTCTAAGATGATATAATCTTCTTCAGAAACCACATTTTTAGATAAAATTTCTTCACGAGTAATATCTTCATCATGATCGCCGTTTTCAGCCTTTGTTGAAGGCGTAATTATTGGTGTTGGAAACTGATCATTTTCCTTCATTCCTTCCGCCATTTCAACGCCACATAAAACTCTTTTACCAGCTTTATATTCACGTGCTGCATGCCCTGACATATACCCACGGATAACCATTTCTACCTTAAAAGGCTCACATAAATGCCCTACAGCTACATTTTCATCAGGCGTTGCATGTAACCAATTTGGAACAACCTGAGCGGTTTCGTTCATCATTTTGGTTGCTATCTGATTTAAAATTTGCCCTTTATAAGGAATTTGACGTGGTAAAACCACATCAAAAGCAGATAACCTGTCAGAAGCTATCATTACCAATAACTCGTCATCTATATTATAAACCTCTCTTACCTTACCTTTATAAACCGACTTTTGCTTTGGAAATTGAAAGTTAGTTTCGTTAATTGTATTCATACTTTTTTTGTTGTGTTGTTAACTCTGTTGTTGATTGCAAAAATATGGTATTTATTTTTGGTTTTTATTTCTTTCTGATAAAGAATAAAAGGATATAAAAACGTTTTTAAATGAAATTTAAACAATTGCTTAATATCTAAAATAATTACCACAATTAGGATAATTTACCTGCGGATTAGTATTTTTTATATAACTTATTATTGATGATGCTGCCGAAAGATTTTGAACATCACCATATTCTGGAAATAAATTATCATAAACAGCAGGTATATAATCGTTTAAACCTACCGAGACAACGGTATTATAGTCTAACAAATTTCCTAGTTCATCTCTAATTTCAATAACTTTTCCTATTTTTTTAATTTGAACACCTGAATAATAAAACCCTGATTTTGATTCTATTAAGAAATTTTTTATTTGCCCTATAGTCATTTTATATTTAACAGTTCCGTTATTAAATGGCTCAATAGTATAGATTTCTCTTTTAGTAATCGCTCCTTTATTTAACGAACTTCTAATCCCTCCTGTATTTTGAAAAGATACATCTACATTCATTATCTTTTTGATAGCATCAGTATATAAACAACCTACTTGATCTCTTTGATGATTAATTAATGAATTTCCTATTACTTCTTCTAATTCGGGTACATCATTATATGTATCAATAATATTTTTAAGCTCTTTGTCGTATTCTAAAACTTCCTCTAAATTAATAAGCGTATAATTAATATTTGTAACTGATTTATTTTTTACAGATAGTTCTATTTTTCCTAAATTTTTTAGATAAGAGCCTGATTGAAAAATAGGAATTCCATTTTCTTTTGTATTAATTTTTTGATGTGAATGCCCTCCTATAATTAAATCGAAGTAAGGAAATTTATTAGCTAATTGAACATCTCCTAAATTACGACTACTTGTGTGCCCTAAATGTGTTAATGCGATAAAAAGATCGGAATCTTCTGATTTCTTAACATCTTTATATTTACTCACAACCGTTTCTGGACGTTCAAATTTCATTTTTTTAACCCTCCACGGGTGTGTAGAAGGAATTGTTCCATTCTTTTTTCCATTGGTTTCAACTAAGCCTAAAAAAGTGATTTTTATATTATTTTTTGAAACTGTATAAAACTCATTTGGCTGTGGAACTCCTGATTTTAACATATCTACATTAGCGCAGACCCAATTAAAATTAGCTTGCTCTATTCTCTTTTTTAATGTAGCTTCGCCATAATCAAATTCGTGATTTCCTAATACTGATACATCAAAACCTACTTTATTCATAACATCAATCATCGGAAAACCTTGATTGTCTTTATAATTATCAACTACGGGGCTTCCTGAAAACATATCGCCACTACAAGCAACGATAACATTTTTAGTTTCTTTTTCCTTATCTATTAAATACTTTATTTTAGCAAAGTTATCTAATTGCGCATGTTGGTCATTCACAAAAAATATCGTTACTTTCTTTTCTACTCCTTCATTTAAATCATTATTTTCTGACAGTTCGTTATTTTTAATACCATTTGAAGAGCATGATAATAAAGTGCTTACTAATAGGGTAACAATATTGATTGAAATTTTATTTATCATGGGATGTTTTTTCAACAAATTTAATCAATATAGTATAAATTAAAGATAACTTATAGCCTATAATAACAAACATTTTTTTATTGAAAAAGACTATTTTAAACGGCTCGTAGATTCGTTTAAGTAGTCTTTTAATTTTTGAAGATAAAAAAATAGCAATTACTCCGTTTCAATACTTTTATAAGCTTTAATAATTTTTTTAATCAATCGATGACGCACCACATCTTTATCATCAAGATATATTTGGGCAATACCATTAATCTCTTTTAAAGCTAACAAAGCTTCTTTTAAACCTGAAACCTGTTTACGTGGTAAATCTATTTGCCCAGGGTCACCAGTAATAATGAACTTTGCATTTTTCCCCATTCTTGTTAAAAACATTTTCATCTGATTATGGGTTGTATTCTGCGCTTCATCTAAAATAACAAAAGCGTTGTCTAGCGTTCTTCCACGCATAAATGCCAACGGAGCAATTTGAATGATGCCTTTTTCAATATGTGATTCTAATTTTTCATGAGGAATCATATCACGCAAAGCGTCATATAAAGGCTGCATGTACGGATCTAATTTTTCTTTTAAATCGCCAGGTAAAAACCCTAAGTTTTCACCTGATTCTACCGCAGGACGTGTTAATATTATTTTACGGACTTCTTTTTCTTTCAATGCTTTTACAGCCAAAGCCACCGCAGTATATGTTTTACCTGTTCCTGCAGGACCAACGGCAAAAAGCATATCATTTTTACTCATTAAATCAACCATTTTACGTTGATTTGATGTTTGTGCTTTTATTAAATTTCCATTAACGCCATGCACTAAAACACCTTCTATTTTAGCCGATTTTCTAAATTCCTCTTCTTTTCCTGTGGCTGTTAAAATACGTTCAATACTATTTTCATCTAATTTATTGTACTTATTAAAATACTTAATTAGCATGCCTAAACGTTTTTCTAACTCATCTAAAATTTCTGATTCGCCATATAATTTTAATTTATTTCCTCTAGATACAATTTTAACTTTTGGAAAATACTTTTTTAGCGTTCTAATAGTACTATCTTGCGTTCCAAAAAATTCATTTGGATCAATTTCTGTTATTTCAAAGATACGTTCATTCAAAAGATACATGTTTTAATATTATTCACTTTAAAAATAATGATTATTTTTATTGAATTATGTAATTTTGCCATAAAATTTAGCAGACTATTTAAGGTTTGCCAATTAACAAATAATTAATACGCAATTATATTTAATGTCTATAATTACTTTAACCACCGATTTTGGAACAAAAGACCACTTTGTAAGTGCAGTTAAAGGAGCTATTTATAGTGAATTACCTGAGGTTAAAATTGTTGACATCACACATAACATAACCCCTTTTAACATTACAGAAACTGCCTATATTTTAAGAAATACTTATAAAAGTTTCCCTGATAAAACAATACATATTGTTGGTGTAGATTCTGAATTAAGCAAAGAAAACAAACATATTGCTATTGAATTAGACAATCATTATTTTATTTGCCCTGACAACGGCATTATTTCAATGATTACTTCAGATATAAAACCTACAAAAATTGTTGAAATAAACATTCACAATCATATTGAAACTAGTTTTCCTGTGCTCGATGTTTTTGTACAAGTAGCCTCACATATTGCACGTGGAGGTAGCTTAAATATTATTGGAAAAGAAATTGATGTATATAAAAATAGTGTTGAAATAAAAACAACCGTAAATAAGCAACAAACTATTATTAGTGGCGGAGTTATTTATACTGATAATTATGGGAATGTAATTACTAATATTGATAAAAAACTATTTAAATCCGTAGGAAAAGGACGAAATTTTATTATTACCGCCAAGCGCTATACCTTTACTAAAATTTACAAACGTTATAACGAAATTGTAGATTATTCAATTCCAAAAGAAAAAAGAAATAATGATGGCGAAAAATTAGCCATTTTTAATTCATCAGGATTTTTAGAAATTGCCATTTACAGAAGTAACTTAAATACTGTTGGAGGTGCTTCTACGCTATTAGGTTTAGGTTATAGAGACAGTATTACTGTTGAATTTGAAGCTATTCCTTCAGCTAAATTCACCTCCAAAAACTAAAAAAATAGCTATTTAATAACAAATCTCTAAACTTAGAGTATTAATAAATCCATACGCTTACAATAATGAATTACCCTACAGTTTTCCCAAAAATTTCTACAGAAAGATTAACATTGCGCCAAGTATCTTTTAACGATAAAAGAGCTATCTTTAAATTACACTCTAACAAAGTAGTTAACAAATTAATTACAAGAGAAACCCCTAAAAATTTAAATGATGCTGATGCTTTTATTCAAGCTTGTTTAGATAATTTTGAAACTCAAAACAGTATTTTTTGGGCAATTGAATTGCAAGAAACCACTAAAATTATTGGCTCAATTAATCTTTATGATATAAATTCGGAAGATAATTCAGCAAAAATAAGCTATGAATTAACACCTGATTATCAAAAAGAAGGTCTTATGAGCGAAACCATAAAAACTATTTTAGATTTTGCAAAATTAACTACCAAATTAAAAACTATTGACGCTATTACACATCAAAATAATTCTAATGCTATAACGTTATTAGAAAAAAATCAATTTACTTTACAAGAAACTAATCAAAATTTACCAGAAGACAATGCTGTTTTTCGTCTTGACATAAACCAAGAATAATGTATCCAATACTTAAAAAAGAAATTAACTCATTTTTTTCATCTCCAATAGCCTATTTAGTTATTGGAGTGTTTTTACTCATAAATGGTTTGTTTTTATGGGTTTTCAAAGATGATTTCAACATTTTAAATGCTGGTTTTTCAGATATCAGTTCGTTCTTTTATTTAACACCTTGGTTATTTTTATTTTTAATTCCTGCCATTACCATGAAAAGTTTTGCTGATGAATTTAACAGCGGAACTATTGAACTATTAAGAACAAAACCACTAACCGATTGGCACATTATTTTAGGTAAATTTTCGGCATCATTATTATTAGTTTGCATTGCTTTATTACCTACCTTAATTTACGTTTACACAGTTTATATACTTGGTAATCCTATTGGTAATTTAGACATCGGCATTACCATTGGTGCATATTTAGGGGTGCTTTTTTTAGCTGCAACTTATACCGCAATTGGTTTATTCACCTCTACACTTTCTAAAAATCAAATTGTCGCTTTTATTTTAAGCGTTTTTATCAGCTTTATTTTATTCTACGGATTTGACTCTTTAAGTTCTTCTTTTGGAAATTCAGGATATACACTACAACAATTTGGAATGTACGAACATTTTAAAAGTATTAGCCGTGGCGTTGTAGATACCCGCGATATTATTTATTTTATCAGCCTTACTTTTTTCTTTTTATTGATGACCAAACAACAGTTAAAAAATGAATAAAAAGCTACAATATAGCACCCTTGCTTTCTTCGGATTATTATTGATAAACTACCTTTCAAAATCCGTTTACAAACGCTTCGATTTAACACAAGATAACCGTTATACGATTTCTAAAACCAGTATTAATCTATTAGATAAATTAGAAAATACTATTTTTATTAACGTTTATTTAGAGGGCGATTTTCCTGCCGAATTTAAACGCTTACAAACCGAAACACGTCTGTTTTTAGAAGAATTAAAAGCCCTAAATTCAAACGTTCAATTTCGATTTATCAACCCGAATAATATTCGTGAAAATCTAATAAAAAAAGGCATGATGCCAAGTCAATTAACTGTCGAAGAAGACGGGAAATTGTCGGAAGCTATTATTTTTCCTTGGGCAGAAATTAGCAGCGGAAAAAGAACTGAATTGGTTTCTTTATTACCAAATACGGTGGCTAAAACACAAGAAAAACAGCTACAAAATGCCATTGAAAAACTAGAATATTCTTTTGCAAATGCGATAAACAATATTACAACGAATCAAAAACAAAAAATCGCCGTAATTGCTGGTAATGGCGAATTAGAAGATATCGATTTGTATAGCTTATTGAGCGAAGTTGGCAAAAAATATCGATTAGCAAAATTTACTTTAGACAGTGTGGCTAAAAATCCTCAGAAAACAATCCATGATTTAACCAACTATGATTTAGCAATTATTGCAAAACCTACCCAAAAATTTACCGAAAAAGAAAAATTTACACTCGATCAGTTTATTAGCAACGGAGGTAAAACACTTTGGATGATTGATAATAATTATTCCGATACCGATAGTTTATATAATACGGGGAAAATGCTCGCTTTCCCACGTGATTTAAACCTAACTGATTTATTATTTAGCTATCAAATCCGTATTAATAACTCATTAATTCAAGATTTATATTCAGCTAAAATACCGTTAGCAACAGGAAATACAGGAAATCAGGCACAGTTTAAACACTTAAATTGGTTTTATCATCCGCTGGTAAATCCAAACCCAAACCACCCGATTACCAGAAATATTGCTCCTGTTCGTTTTCGTTTTACCACACAAATAGATACCTTAAAAGGACACATTAAAAAAACACCGTTATTTGTTACTTCTGTATTAACAAAAAAGATAGGCACGCCTAATTTTATTGAATTACAAAGTATTGCTAAACAGCCAAAAGAAAAACAATACAATAGCGGACCACAATTGTTAGCTGTTTTGTTAGAAGGTAATTTTAATTCGGCATATAAAAACAGAACAAAACCTTTTAATACGCCACTTTTTAAAGCAAAAAGTACTGCAAATAAAATGGTTGTTATTGCCGATGGTGATATTGCTAGAAATCAAATTTTAAAAGGAAAACCACACGATTTAGCCTTAGATAAATGGACTGGCGAACACTTTGGAAACAAAGAGTTTTTAATAAATACCATTGATTACTTACTAGACGATACTGGTTTAATTAATTTGCGAAATAAATCGATTGCTATTCATTTATTAGACAAACAAAAAGCCTATACTCAAAAACGTTTTTGGCAATTTATAAATATCGGTGTTCCGTTAATTTTACTTGCCTTATTTGGGCTTGGATTTCGTTATTTTAGGAAGAGAAAATATGAAAATTAAGCAATATCTTCAAAATATATACAAAACCCTAGCCCCGATTGTAGCAATTGTTTGAGCTCCTTTTTTTGATTTTTCTTCAAAAAAAGAGCGAGTGCGAAAAGCGGGAAATAGCTTCTAATAAAAAAGAAATTACTTGACTAATTTCCAAGAAAAAACAGCTAATATCGCACCTAAAATAGGAGCTAAAATATACAACCATAAATGCTCTAAATGCCCTGATATTAAAGCGGGAGCAATTGAACGTACTGGATTCATGGATGCTTTTGTCATCGGGCCTGCAAACATCGCTTCTAGTAAAACTACGCCTCCAATTGCGATTCCTGCCATTACCCCAACTTCCTTGCTTCCTGACGAAACATTGATAATAGTTAGCATTAAAAAGAAGGTTAATAAAAGTTCTAAAATAAATGCACGCCACGGTACAATTGATGGAATTGTTGCACCAAAATATTCACTTTCAGGAAATAAAACACAGAGCATACAGCTTGCTAATATTGCTCCTATTAATTGAAAAACAATATACTTTGGAACTTCTTTCCACGGAAATTTTTTAGCAAAAGCGAAAGCAATAGTGACCGCAGGATTAAAATGTGCGCCCGAAATTTCGCCAAAAGCATAAATCATCGCCATTACAATTAACCCCCAAGTTATGGCAACGCCCGTATGGGTTAAATCTGTTCCACCAGTAATTTCATTTACCGTCATCGCTCCTGTTCCGCAAAAAATTAGGGCGAAAGTTCCTATTAATTCTGAAATATATTTTTTCTTCATTTTGCAAATATCAAATAAATATTTCATATTTATTTGATATTTATTTTACCTTTTTAACAACTAAATTTTCTCTTTTAAATATCCACTGATAAAAACCGAGTTCCTTTGATTTTTTACATTTATAGGACTCTTTCAATAAACAAATAGTAATTTTGCAAAATGAAGAAATCAATAGCCATTATTGGCGGTGGCGCAGCTGCACTTTTTACTAGTGCATTTTTAGATACCAAAAAATTTGACGTTACTATTTATGAGCAAAAAAAATCGGTAGGGCGCAAATTTTTAGTGGCTGGTGATGGCGGTTTTAATCTTAGCCACGGCGAAGATATCCATAAAATGATAACCAGATATACTCCTGATTATTTCTTAAAAAATGCCTTATTAAATTTTTCAAATGATGATTTACAGGCTTGGTTATTAAAATTAAATATCCCGACTTTTAAAGGAAGTAGCAACCGAATTTACCCCGAAAAAGGCATCAAACCAATTAGTGTTTTATCAAAAATTAAACAATTTTCTTCGGATAAAGGCATTCGTTTTTTATGTGATTACAAGTGGAAAGGTTGGACTTCTGATAATAATTTGATTTTTACGCATCAAAATAATACCGAAAATAAAAATACTATTATTTCTGCCGATTACACTATTTTTTCTATGGGTGGCGGAAGTTGGAAAATTACTGGTTCTGATGGTACTTGGTTGCCTATTTTTAAGGATAAAAGCATTAAAACACGTCCTTTTTTGCCTGCAAATTGTGCCTATAAAATTGCATGGAAACCTGATTTTATTTTAAAAAATGAAGGAAAACCTTTAAAAAACATTGCGCTTTCTTGCTTCGAAAAAACCCAAAAAGGAGAGCTTGTAATTACAAAATTTGGCTTGGAAGGAAATGCTATTTATGCGTTAAGCCCAGAAATACAATCGAAACTTTCCCAAAACAAACAAGCACTTATTTATTTAGATTTAAAACCGATGTTTAGTTCAGATGAAATCTTCAAAAAAATAACAGCTTCGAATTATAGCATTACTGATATTCTTAAAAAAGTATTAAAATTAAGCCCTGTTCAAATTGATTTATTAAAGTCATTTTTAACGAAAGAGGAATATCTTGATAAAAATATTTTAGCACAAAAAATAAAGTCCTTGCCGCTTATCATAGAAGATTCTGCGCCGTTAAATGAAGCGATTTCTACAACTGGCGGCGTTTCTTTAGAACAAGTTACTGAAAATTTTGAGCTTAAAAAGCTTAAAAACACGTTTTGCATCGGTGAAATGCTCGATTGGAATGCTCCAACGGGTGGTTATTTATTGCAAGCTTGTTTTAGTATGGGTGTTTTTGTTGCTGATTATCTAAATGAAAAAAATAAATTCTCTTAAAACTTCTCAAAAACTCCCAAACCAAATAAGGCAAAATCATATTTCACAGGGTCTTCGCTGTCTAGTTTTCTAAGCGAAGTATCTAATTCTAACAACGCTTTGGCATCGTTTTGTTTTCGGGTTAAAAGCCCTAATTTACGCCCAACATTCCCTGAATGAACATCTAACGGACACGACAAAATGGCGGGTGATATGTTTTTCCAAAGACCAAAATCTACGCCTGTATTGTCATTTCTAATCATCCACCTAAGCCACATATTAATTCTTTTACATGCCGATTTTTTATACGGATCAGATACGTGTTTTGTGGTTCTGCTTGGATGTTCTATTTCAAAGAATATCTTTTTCAATTCATGAATTGCAGGTTGTAAAGAATCTTGAGAAGCGTGTTTATTGAAAATATTTTCTAAGCCATTATGATGCATATAAATATGTTTTAACGCCTTTATAAAATGTGAAAAATCGATAGCATTAAAAGTTCTATGCACAAAACCATCTAAGTTTTCTAAATGATGCTCTTGATGATTCATGACAAAATCGTAGGGTGAATTTCCTAGTAAATCCATCATTTTATTGGCATTTTTTAAGATGCTTTTTCTATTTCCCCAAGCAATTGTTGCTGCCAAAAAACCCGAAATTTCAATATCTTCTTTTACTGAAAATTTGTGAGGAATAGAAATTGGATCGGGGGCAATAAAGTCAAAATTATTATATTGCTGTACTTTTGCGTCTAAAAATTCTTTTAATTCATTTGGATTCAAAATGGCGGTTATTTTGTGTGATTATTTGGTAAAAGTAATAGATTTAAAAAACAGTAGCAATTTCATTAAAACATAAACATTTTTTTTACAGCAATATTTTAAATTTTAAACTAAAAAAAACCCGCTAAAAGCAGGTTTTTTATAATTATAATCTCTTTAAAAAACTTTTAAAATCTTTCAAAAAATATTTAATGATTTATTTTTTTTCGCTGATGTAAACTTACTGGCTTTTCTTGCTTTACAAGCGGAGTTCCGTATAAGTCAAAATCACCCGCTTCATCAATTTTAATATCGATAAATTCCCCTAATTTAATATAATGTTTAGTAGCATCTACAATTACATCATTATCAACATCTGGTGAATCATATTCAGTACGCCCGTAAAAATATTCGCCATCTTTTCTATCGAATAAACAACGGTACGTTTTACCAATTTTTGCTTGGTTTAATTCCCAAGAAATTTGCCCTTGTACTTCCATAATTTCATTTACTCTTCGGAATTTTACATCAGCAGGAACATCATCTTCTAAAACAAAAGCACCTGTATTTTCTTCATGAGAATATTCAAATGCTCCCATTCTTTCGAAACGCATTTCTTCAACCCATGCCTTTAACTCTTCAAATTGCTCTTCTGTTTCCCCTGGATATCCAACAATTAAAGTTGTACGAATTGCCATTTTTGGCACTGTTTCTCTAAATTTATGAATTAATGAAGTTGTTTTTTCGTGAGTAGTACCACGCTTCATCGATTTTAAAATTTCGGTATTAATATGTTGTAACGGAATATCTAAATAATTACAAACTTTTGGCTCATTTTTCATCACCTCTAAAACATCCATTGGAAAACCTGAAGGAAAGGCATAATGTAAACGAATCCACTCAATTCCATCAACTTTTACAAGCTCTTTTAATAAATCGGCTAAGGCACGTTTTTTATAAATATCCAACCCATAATAGGTTAAATCTTGTGCGATTAACATCAATTCTTTGATACCTTTTTTAGCTAATTTTGTAGCTTCAATCACAAGTTCCTCTATTGGTGTCGATTTGTGTTTACCACGCATTAAAGGAATTGCACAAAATGAACATGGACGGTCGCAACCTTCGGCAATTTTTAAATATGCGTAATGTTTTGGCGTAGTTGTTAAACGCTCTCCAATTAATTCATGCTTATAATCCGCCTCTAAAACCTTTAATAATTCAGGTAATTCATGCGTTCCAAAATATTGGTCAACATTTTTAATTTCGTTTTCTAAATCGGGTTTATAACGTTCACTTAAACATCCTGAAACAAAAACTTTGTCGATTTCCCCCGCTTCTTTTCGTTGTGCATAATGCAAAATAGTATCAATACTTTCTTCTTTTGCTTTCCCGATAAAACCACAAGTATTGATAACAACAATATTTCCATCATCATCTTTATCTTCATGAACCACGTTTTTACCATTCGCTTTTAACTGTCCCATTAAAACTTCACTGTCGTAAATATTTTTAGAACATCCTAAGGTTACTACGTTAATTTTATTCTGCTTTGGTGATTTTGTGCGCATTGTACTGTAAAAATTTAGGTTGCAAAGATACTGTTTAAACAACAAGTTTATAAAAATTATAAGTCTCAATTTGATTTTTGATAAATTTGTATTTTTGCCACTACTTTAAAACTAGTTAAATCTGTAACGATTCATCAGCATGAATAAAATACTACTTATTATCATTATCATTATTTCATCTTCGAGTGTACATTCACAAACGCTTAAAGATTCCCTAAATATTATTTATAAAAACTATTTTGATATTTTAAAGACCCACAAGAAAATAGACACGATTGTTTTAAAAGTTGAAAATTTCAAAGAGTTGATGGAGTCTAACAACCGTAAAATTAAAAGCTTAACCGATGCCGAGCTTTTTAGTTTGAAAAAACAACTCCAACAACGAAGAAAAAAAATAGTCAATACCACAGATTTTGTTTTTGCAGCAAATGCAAGTTTAAATGCCATCAAACAACTAGATGCAACGAGCGATTATCTGACTAAAATATCAAGTTTAAACAACCCTGAAAATGCGGAATTAGGTTTTTCATTATCGAATCAAATTGCTATTATTATCGAAAAAAACATCTTTAAAGGAAAAAGTAAAATCAATGGAATTAAAAAATCGAAGTTTTTACTTTTTGTTGATAATATCATAAAATCGCCGATAACCAAGACAATCAGTAGTGCCATGCCTGTTGTTAATTCGATTAAATCTATTGTCGATTTAGTAATCGGAAACGCTATAAAAGATAAAAATGTATCTATAAATCATATTGTTGAACTAAAAAAATCATTAAAAGTATATTTAGAACATTATGAAGGCTTGGCAAAATGTCAAGTTAATTTTGAACAAAATTTAAGAACCTTAGATATCAGAAAAAAAGGATTAGTGTTGTTATTAACCCAATATACTACCGAACGTTCGAACACCTTAAGCCCTAATATGATATCAGAAAAAGACAAAAAAACCTCCTTAACACAATTAATCAATAGATATTATACCAAAAATATTGTTCAGCAAAAAGTGGCACAAATAATTAATTTAAAACCATCTTCTTACAATGCTCATTTGACCGATAATAAATTAATTTATCCAAATTATGCGTTAAATCAAGCAAAATTTATTAGAGATGAAATTGAATCTTTAAGTAAAGAATACGCTTCTACATTTACCATTTATCAACTTGAACTTAAAAAAGTTTTACAAAAAAGTAAGAATATTGGTGATACAACTAAAATAGATGCTAAAATAATTGACCTTGAAAATAAATTATTAGAAGTAAAAAATACCTTTGAAGATAATTTAAACATCTATAAATTAAATCATACTTTTAAAGATTTAATTCGTTATTAGTTTTATTTAGAATAATATACACGTAAAAAAGCTCTTAAAATTAAGAGCTTTTTTTATGTTTTTTTATTTAAAGAAAGAATCTACAAATTCGTGTTTGTTAAACACTTGTAAATCGTCAATTCCTTCACCAACACCAATATATTTTACAGGAATTTTAAATTGGTCGGAAATACCAATTACAACGCCTCCTTTTGCAGTTCCATCTAATTTGGTAACAGCCAAAGAGCTAACTTCGGTAGCTTTTGTAAATTGTTTTGCTTGTTCAAAAGCATTTTGCCCTGTTGAACCGTCTAAAACTAATAACACTTCATGTGGAGCATTGGGTATTACTTTTTGCATTACACGTTTAATCTTCGTTAATTCATTCATTAAATTAACTTTATTGTGTAAACGACCTGCAGTATCAATAATAATAACATCCGCATTTTGATTTACACCAGATTTAACCGTATCAAATGCCACAGATGCAGGGTCAGACCCCATTTCCTGACGTACAATAGGAACATCAGTTCTATCTGCCCAAACCTGTAATTGGTCAATTGCTGCGGCTCTAAAGGTATCGGCAGCCCCTAAAACCACCTTTAAACCTTGCTTTTTAAATTGCGATGCTAATTTACCAATCGTCGTTGTTTTACCAACACCATTTACACCAACCACCATTATTACATGTGGTTTATTGTTTGTAGAAATAGTAAATTCGGTAGCATCTTTGGTATTTGTTTCTGATAATAAACCTGCAATTTCTTGTCTAAGAATTTGATTTAATTCGTCAGTACCTACATATTTATCTCTAGCAACTCGAGCTTCAATTCTGTCAATAATTTTCAGTGTAGTAACTACACCAACGTCTGAAGAAATTAAAACTTCTTCTAAATTATCTAAAACATCGGCATCGACTTTTGTTTTACCAGCAACAGCTTTCGATAATTTAGAGAAAAAACTTGTTTTTGTTTTTTCTAATCCTTTGTCTAATGTTTCTTTTTTCTCTCTTGAGAAAATTTTCTTAAAAAAACTCATAGTTAAATTTTACAATCATTTATAAAGGTTAAAAACTATACCAAACTTACACTATAGTCAAATTGTCATTGTTTTTGTCATCAATTACAGGTATAATTACAACAAGTTTATGAGAATAAAAATAAGTAACATTCAAAAATACCGTTTTTTAACACAAAAAAAAGCTACTCTCTTATGAAAGTAGCTTTTATATATTTTGTAAACAAGTATTAATTTTTC
The DNA here is from genome assembly GCF_964036635.1 of Tenacibaculum dicentrarchi. NCBI lineage: Bacteria > Pseudomonadati > Bacteroidota > Flavobacteriia > Flavobacteriales > Flavobacteriaceae > Tenacibaculum > Tenacibaculum dicentrarchi. The sequence continues at coordinate 696,857 of NZ_OZ038524.1, read as the reverse complement.
TTGATAAAATCATTTACTTGTGCAGGATCCATAATAGCTTCAACGAATGTATAAGCTCCTGTTTTTGGAGACTTTACCATTTTGATTGCTTTAGTTAATCTTTTCGCTCCTGTTTGTAACGATGCTACTGATTTCTTTGCCATGTTCTATGGGTTATTTAAAGTTTTAAAAAACTTTTAATTATTTAATTTCTTTGTGAACTGTCATCTTCTTTAAGATAGAATTAAATTTCTTTAATTCCATTCTATCAGGAGTGTTTTTTTTGTTCTTTGTAGTAATATAACGTGAAGTTCCTGGTAAACCAGTTGCTTTGTGTTCAGTACATTCTAATATAACCTGAACTCTGTTTCCTTTTTTTGCCATCTCGGTGAAATTTTATCTAGTAAGGAATTATTTAGTTAAAAAACCATTCTCTCTAGCGCTTTTAATCACAGCAGAGATTCCTTTTTTATTAATATTTTTTAATGCAGAAGCTGATACTTTTAAAGTAATCCACTTATCTTCTTCTGGTATAAAGAAACGCTTAGTCATTAAGTTAGCGTTAAATTTTCTTTTAGTTCTATTTAATGCGTGAGAAACATTGTTCCCAACCATTGCTTTTTTTCCTGTAAGTTCACAAACTCTAGACATCTTCTTGACAGTTTTTAGTATTATTTCTAAACGAGGTGCAAATTTACGCAATTATATTGATTGCGCAAAAAAATCTCTTTTAAATTCTTATTATTTTTGATCTATTCTAACTGAGGTTAAGCATCTAACCTACTGGAAGCGTAACTGACGGCAAATCTACAATTTTTTTTGAATATATATGCCTTATTAAATAAATATTTAATAACTTATTCGCATTTTATTTATCAATAAATAATAACGGGCTAAAAAAACAATTCATTACTCTTTTAAAATACGTTCTCGCAACAAATCTAAAGCTTTAGTAACTGTTCTATTTAACACTTTTTCGCGAGGTTCCCCAAAATTAAACTCATACACCTCAACTCTCTGTTTACTTGCAATAGCAATACAAACAACACCTACACTTTTATCGGTATCATCAGTAGTTGGTCCTGCGTTTCCTGTTACCGCTATAGCAAAATCTGTTTTTAATTTTTTTAAACAACCAACTGCCATTTGTTTAGCAACCTGTTTACTAACAACGCTAAATTCTTGTATTGTTTGTTTTGAAACACCTAATAATTGTTCTTTTAATTCGGCGGTATAGGTTATAAAACCTCCTTTAAAATATGCAGATGAACCTGCTATTGATACTAAATTAGCTCCTATTTTTCCTCCTGTTAGACTTTCGGCAGTGCTTACTGTTTTATTTTTAGCGATTAATAAATCTCCTACTCTTTTCTCTATAGATGCAGCTGTATCAAAACCTACAATAACATCCGAAATTAAAGTATTTAATATTGCTACTTTACTAGCTACTTCTTTTTCTATAACTTCTTTATTCGTTCCTTTTGCTGATATTCTCAGTCTTACTTTTCCAAAAGATGGTAAATACGCTAACTTTATATGTGATGGCAAGCTATTTTCCCACTCTTCAATTCTTTCTGCGATAACAGTTTCACCTACGCCAACTGTCATAATTGTGGTGTGCGATATAAATGGCAGCTCATATTTTTGCTGAATCCGAGGTAATACTTCATTTGTCATTAAACCTTTCATTTCATAAGGCACTCCAGGTAATGACACAAAGACAGTATTATTTTCAAAAAACCACATTCCTGGAGCCGTACCAAATTGATTCATCAACAAAGTTGCTTTTGATGGTAATTCAGCTTGATATTTTTGAACCTGGTTATAAGGATGCTTTATCTTTTCAAATAATTCTTTAATATGGCTAATAACTTCATCATATATAATAACCTTATCATCATTAAAATATTCGGCTATTGTTTTTTTAGTGATATCATCCTTCGTTGGACCCAAACCACCAGTTATAATTACAATATCCGCTCTATTTTCGGCCTCTTTTAAGGCATTTAATATATGTTGTTTCTCATCTTGAATAGATGAAATTTGATATACCGAAACCCCAATTTTATTTAACTCTTGTCCTATCCATTGTGAATTTGTATCAACAATTTGACCGATTAAAATTTCATCACCAATAGTTATTATTTCTGCATTCATATGTTTTCATTAAAAAAGAATCCCGCAAAAAAGCGGGATATATTTATTTTATTTTAATATTAAAAGCTTGCTTACCTTCAATAACACCTGTTAAAACATCATTTTCAACGACCCTACCAACTCCTGCTGGAGTTCCTGTAAAAATAACATCGCCTTTTTTCAAGGTAAAATATTGCGATACATAACTAATTAATTCATCAATTTTCCAAAGCATCGTTTCAGAGTTTCCATCTTGAGCAACTTCATCATTTTTATATAATTGAAAAGAAATACTTTCTAAATTAAAATCTTCCTTCGGATAAAAATTACCAATAACAGCACTACCATCAAAGGCTTTTGCTTTTTCCCAAGGTAAACCTTTTTCTTTACATTTTGCTTGTACGTCTCTTGCTGTAAAATCGATTCCTAAACCTATTTCATCATAATATTTATGTGCAAATTTTGACGAGATATGTTTCCCTACCTTATTTATCTTTACCAAAACCTCCACTTCATAATGAATATCATCAGAAAAAGGCGGAATAAAAAAAGGCATTTTCTTTGGAAGAATTGCCGAGTCTGGTTTTAGAAAAACAACAGGACTCTCTGGCTTTTCGTTTGCCAATTCTTCAATATGTTTGGCATAATTACGCCCGATACAAATTATTTTCATTTATTTTAATTTCGAATTAATAATTTAAAATTACGAATTCTTAAAAAATAACAATTCGTAATTCATCATTGAAAATTTATGAATTGACTATGGTATCCAAGTTTTAGGGAAATTCGGTTTTCTTTTTTCTAAAAACGCATCACGCCCTTCTTTTGCTTCATCGGTCATATAAGCTAAACGGGTAACTTCACCAGCAAAAACTTGCTGTCCAACCATGCCATCATCTGTTAAATTCATAGCGAATTTTAACATTTTTATTGATGTTGGCGATTTTTCTAAAATCTCTTGCGCCCAATCAAAAGCAGTTTGCTCTAATTCATCATGAGGAATTACCGCATTAACCATTCCCATATCGTACGCTTCTTGCGCAGAATAATTTCTTCCTAAAAAGAAAATTTCACGAGCTTTTTTCTGCCCAACCATTTTTGCTAAATATGCTGACCCATATCCTGCATCAAACGACGTTACATCGGCATCGGTTTGTTTAAAAATAGCGTGTTCTTTACTTGCCAAAGTTAAATCGCAAACAACATGTAAACTATGTCCGCCACCAACTGCCCAACCTGGAACCACGCAAATTACTGCTTTTGGCATAAAACGAATTAATCGTTGTACTTCTAGAATATTTAAACGGTGGTAACCATCTTTACCAACATAGCCTTTATCGCCACGGGCATTTTGATCGCCACCCGAACAAAAACTCCAAACACCATCTTTTGACGAAGGACCTTCTGCCGATAATAAAACTACTCCTATATTAGTATCTTCATGTGCATCCTGAAAAGCATCTAACAATTCAGAAGTTGTATTTGGTCTGAAAGCATTTCGTATATCAGGACGGTTAAACGCTATTCTTGCTACGTTATGCGACTTTTTATAAGTAATATCTTCATACTCTTTGGCGACTTTCCATTGAGGTTGTATCATAATTTTATTATAGTATCGTTAATAAGTACAGCAAAAATAACATAATAACTTTGTTTTTCTTTTTTATATTTGAACGATATAATACAAACCTCTATGAAACAACTCTTTTTTTTAGTCGCTTTAGCAATAAGTACTAGCATTTTTTCACAAAAAGTGATTACTCACAATATTAATTCTTCCTTTTTTAAGAAGGGTCGATCTGTAAAAATTTACATCCCCAAAAATTACGAAAAAGATGAAACCACCAAATACCCTTTAGCTATTGTTTTAGGCAGTCAATATCTTTTTGATATGTATGTAGGTAATGCAAAACTATATGCAAATACCGACAAAGCTCCCCGACAAATTGTTGTTGGAATTGATATGGAAACCACCTATAAAAAAGATATTTCTATTATTCCATCTAATAATGCCCTAACAAGTAGTGCTAAAAAATTTCAGAAGTTTATCAAAAAAGAACTGATTCCTTATATGGAATTAAATTATAGAACTTCTCCTTTTATGACAATAGCTGCAGAAGGAAAAGCAGCTAATTTTAGCACCTATTTTTTAAAAGATGCCGAGCCTTTATTTAACGCTTTTATATGTATTACACCACAGTTCACAAAATTTAGTGCTAGCGCTATTGAATCTTATTCTTTAGGAAGATTAGCTCAAAAAGACAATACCTATTTTTTATACACTAGCAACAATAAAAAATACATCAACCCGAAACAACATGAATATTTTAGTGAAATTAGTACTTTTCTAGCTTCTTTTGAAGCAAAAAACCTACACATTACTTTTGATAAATTTGAAAACGCTCCTAGTTATTTATCTGTAATTGGCGAAACCATACCACGAGCATTTGAAAAAATGTTTTATTTATACGCTAAAATAACCAAAAGTGAATTTGACCAAAAAATTAAAGATTTAGATCCTTTAGAAGCAATTAAATATGTAGAGCAAAAATATTTAGACATTCAATATTTATACGGTTCAAATTTAAATGTTCGATTAGAAGATATTTTTGCCATTGAAAATATTGTTATTGATAAACAAGACGGAGATTATTTACGTGTTTTAGGTGATTTTGTAATGATAAAATATCCTAATTCACATATTGGCGATTTTTACGTTGGAAAATACCACGAACTAGGAAAAGCCTATGATAAAGCAGAGTTTTACTACAAAGCAGCCTTTGGAAAAATGAATCCTTCCGACCCAAATGCCAATGCTTTTTATGAGAATATTAAACGTGTAACCAGCTTAAAAGAAAGCCAACCAAAGGAAGAAGCTTTACCTGAAGAAAATTTAGAAGATACTCCAGAGGAAAACCCCGAAGACAATAATAACGAGAATAACGAAGACAGCGAATAATTTTAAGCCTTAAAAATCAAAAAATCCGTAGCTTTTTACACTGCGGATTTTTTTTATTTTTTTCATTTAAAACCTATTTAATCAATTCGATTCTATCTTGTTTTAAAAGGATTTTTTTATCCTTATATAAACCACCAATAGCTCTTTTAAATGCTTTTTTACTCATTTGTAAACGAAATTTAATGGCTTCTGGCGAACTTTTATCCGTAAGCATTAAATAGCCTTTTTCATCTAATTTACGCATAATTACATCGGCATCAGTATCAATTACGTTCCTAAAACCTTGCGGACGTAACGATACATCAATTTTACCGTCATCACGTATTTTTTTAACGTATCCGTAGGTTTCCATGCCTTCTTCAATATCTTGATATACTTCACTATTAAACAATAAACCGTCAAATTCATCATCAATTAAAACAGTATACCCTAAAGGTGTTTGCTCTACTATTTTTAAATTTATTTGGTCTCCTTCTTGTAACCCATCTTGTGAGTCTTCATATAATCCGTCTTGTAATTCCATCTTGTAAGTTTATAAATTTTTAAAATAGTTCTTTAAAACTACGTCATTTATTTCTTTTGGAGTAAAAACCTCCATTATTTTTGGTTTCTCAGATTCCGCATAAAAATCATTCAATCCGTTCAATTCTGCTGTTAATTCTTCTAAATTTGAAATAGCCGTATATTCAAAATCATACATTTTTGCCAAATGTTCCGCCGTTAAATGATGTGGCGTTTCAAAATAATTTGTGGCATTTGTAGTCGATGGTCCAGGGATAAACCTAAAAATTCCACCACCAGCATTGTTTATTATAATAATTCTAAAATCAGTAGGAATATTAGTGTTCCATAAAGCATTGCTATCGTAAAAAAAGCTCAAATCTCCTGTAATAAAAGTGGTTTTTTTGATATTTTTTGTAGCAAATCCCGCTCCGATTGCGGTACTTGTACTTCCGTCAATCCCGCTTGTACCTCTATTACAAAATATTTGCAAGGTTTTATTCGTATCAAATAATTGTGAATACCTGATAATAGAACTATTGCTAATTTGAAGTTGTGAATTACTAGGAATTACTTTTAAAACGGTTTCAAATACTTTTAAATCGGAATATTCACAATTTGCTAAATATTGTTGATGTTTTTGATGTCGTTCTTGCTTTTTAACTAGCCATTTTTGTTGATAAATATTGCTAATTTCTGCTAATTCACTTACTTTATTTTCTTGCTGATTTGCTAATTTTCGCAAAAAATGTACGGGTTTCTCTTGCACAAATTCCGATAAACATTGATAGGTATCCATCGGTTTAAATTCATCAATATGCCAATGATGTTTGGGTGTATATTTTCGTAAAAATTGCTTTATTTTCTTAGAAATTACCATTCCTCCCAAAGTAATTAAAACCGCTGGACGCAATGCCAAAAAATCAGCTTCGTTTAAAGGAATAATCAATTTATCAATGCTGTTGATAAATTTTGAATGATATAAATTTGAAGTCGTTTCTGTAAAAACTAAAACAGACTGATTGTCCGCTAAATTACTTAAAACCACTTGTAATTCATCATCAGGAAAATGACTTCCTACTAAAATAATTTTTTTAGAAGATGTATTCCAAATTTCTAGTAATTTCTGATAATTTTTAGCATTTTTTTCATGATTTTTGTGATTTTCATCTAAATTATCAGAAAAATCAACAGTTTTCAATTCATCAACAGTTTCATACAAAGGCTCATCAAAAGGAACATTTATATGAATTGGTGCTTTTTTTGAAATTGCAATTTGCAAGGCTTTACTTACTAAAGTTTTATTTTGAATAAACTGATTGCCCGATTTATTGGTCGATTCTGTTAAATTTGCCGAAAATAACACATGATTTTCAAACACATTTTCCTGACGGATGGTTTGCCCATCGCCAATATCAATTAAATGTTTGGGTCTATCCGCAGAAATTACCACCAGTGGAATATTGCTATAAAAAGCCTCCGCTATAGCGGGATAATAATTTAATAATGCAGAGCCTGAAGAACAAATCATAGCCACAGGTTTTCGCTTTTGCTGAGCGATTCCTAAGGCAAAAAAAGCGGCACAACGTTCATCAACAACACTTAATGTTTCTATATTCGGGTGATTTGAAAGCCCAATAGTAAGCGGTGCATTTCTTGAACCTGGTGAAATAATAACGGTATCAATATTAAATTGATGACATGCCGAAATAACTAATTGTGCGAGTTCTTTTTTTGGATACATTTTTTTCATTTAATGAGTTTCAAGCTTAGCAAAACTCAATATTACTAAGTATTTCTTTTATTTTTAAAGAAATAAAAAGTCAGAAAAATTAAAGACAAAACATCCTTTTACTTCTCTGACTTCCTATTTTAAAACAGTAATATTGTTTAGTTTCCTTTTTTATAATCTTCTAAAAATTTGGCTAAACCGATGTCTGTTAAAGGATGTTTTAACAATCCTTCGATAGCACTTAAAGGTCCTGTCATTACATTTGCCCCTAATTTTGCACAGTCAATAATGTGCATGGTATGACGTACAGATGCCGCTAAAATTTGTGTTTCAAAATTATAGTTATCATAAATTAAACGAATTTCAGAGATTAAGTTTAATCCATCTGTTGAAATATCGTCTAAACGACCAATAAATGGCGATACATAGGTTGCCCCTGCTTTTGCCGCTAATAACGCCTGACCTGCTGAAAAGACTAAAGTTACATTAGTTCTTATTCCTTTATCGGAAAAATATTTACAGGCTTTAATTCCATCTTTTATCATTGGTAATTTTACCACAATTTGAGGATTTAAAGCAGCCAAAGCATCTCCTTCTTTTTTCATCCCTTCGAAATCTGTTGAAATAACCTCAGCAGAAACATCGCCTTCAACAATTTCACAGATAGCCTTGTAATGATTTATGATATTTTCATGCCCTGTAATTCCTTCTTTTGCCATTAAAGATGGATTCGTTGTTACACCGTCTAAAATTCCTAAAGCTTGTGCTTCTTTAATTTGTGCTAAATTTGCTGTATCAATAAAAAATTTCATCTGTATATATGTTATGTGGTTAAATTAATTTTAATTAAAAGTGATTTTTGACTTTACAGAATATTGCCTGCAAATTTACAATTTATAATGGTTCATTAGTAATTTTTGATATATATTATCTGGTAAAACACGCTTTAAAATTACGGAAAATTTTTCCATAAAACCACCTATTTTATAATGAATTTTCGGGTTTTTATCTTCAATAATTCGATGCAGTGCCTTTGCCATTACATCAGGGTTCATTCCTGATGATACATGTGCATCCATCAACGCTAAATTTTCGGCATATTTTTCTTTATAAGCCGATTTTTCATACACTGGCGTATGGTAGCGTCCTGCGGCAATATTGGTGGCAAAATCACCAGGAGCTACATTTATTACTTTAATCCCGAAGCTTTTCACCTCCATACTGATGGCTTCTGTAACGAGTTCTAAAGCACCTTTACTTGCCGAGTAAATTCCTCTAAAAGGCAATCCCATATACCCTGCGATAGAGGTTAAATTAATAATAACACCCGATTTTTGATGACGCATTTGTGGTAAAACAGCCTTGATAACATCAATCGCGCCAAAGAAATTTGTGTTAAAATTGGCACGCATTTCATCGGTTGGCGTGTCTTCAATCGACCCTGTTATTCCTTTTCCTGCATTGTTTATTAACACCTCTATTTTGCCTTCTTTTTCGATGATAATTTCAATAGCTTTTTGTATGGTTGCTGGTTTTGTAACATCTAAAGCAACCATTTTATATGGTAATTTTAAATCTGATGGATTTCTACTTGTTCCGTAAACGGTGTAATTTTTATGATGCAAATAAGTAGCAACTGCTTTTCCGATTCCAGAAGATGCACCTGTTATTAATACGACTTTTGACATTAAATTGATTTTATGCAAATATCAGAAAAGTTCGCTATAATTAAGAAGAGTTTAAAAATACTTATCTTTGTAATTCTTATTTTTTCAGAAAACAGCAGTATCTTATTATGTATAAAAAATTAATTATAAGTATTTTCTTCTTACTTATCAGCAGCAATATCTTAGCACAAACGGGGCTATTTGAACACCATAAAAATTTCACACATCAAGACAGTTTGAGAGGGTCAATTACACCTGAAAGAATTTGGTGGAATTTGACCTATTATCATTTAGATATTGCTATTAATCCTGATAAAAAATTTATCCAAGGAAAAAACACGGTACAATACACGGTTTTAAAACCACATAATGTATTGCAAATTGATTTACAAGCGCCTTTAAAAATCACGAAAGTTATTCAAAACGGCAAAGAATTAAAAGTAACTCATCAAGGAAATGCGCATTTTATTCATTTAAAAAAGCATCAAAAAACAGGTACTGTTAATTCTTTAGATGTTTACTATCAAGGACACCCAAAGGTTGCTAAAAATGCGCCTTGGGACGGTGGTTTCACCTGGAAAAAAGATAAAAATGGCAATCATTTTGTAGCCACTTCTTGCCAAGGATTAGGCGCTAGTGTTTGGTGGCCAAACAAAGACCATATGTACGACGAGGTAGACAGCATGGCAATTAGCGTGCGTGTTCCTAAAAATTTGATGGATATTTCTAACGGAAAATTACGCAAAATAGAACAACATAAAGATGATACAAAAACCTATCATTGGTTTGTTAATAATCCTATTAATAATTATGGTGTAAATATAAATATTGGCGATTATGTGCATTTTTCTGAAAAATATAACGGCGAAGCGGGTGTTTTAGACATGGATTATTATGTGTTGCGAAACAACTTATCGAAAGCAAAAAAGCAGTTTAAAGATGCCCCTAAAATGATGAAAGCTTTTGAGCATTGGTTTGGGAAATATCCTTTTTATAAAGATGGATACAAACTCGTGGAAACGCCGTATTTAGGTATGGAACATCAAAGTTCGGTTACGTATGGAAATAATTTTAAAAACGGATATTTAGGACGTGATTTATCGGGGACTGGTTGGGGTTTAAAGTTTGATTTTATTATTATTCACGAATCTGGGCATGAGTGGTTTGCCAATAACATTACCAATAAAGATATTGCCGATATGTGGATTCATGAGAGTTTTACCGCCTATTCTGAAAGCTTATTTTTAGACTATTACTACGGTAAAAAAGCGGCTTCTGAGTACGTTATTGGAACTCGAAAAAGTATTTTGAATAACATTCCTATTATTGGGCAATATGGTGTAAACAGTGAAGGTTCTGGCGATATGTATTATAAAGGTGCAAATATGTTACACAACATTAGAACCTTGCTTAATAATGATGAAAAATGGCGACAAATTTTACGTGGCTTAAATTCGGTTTTTTATCATAAAACAGTAACGACCAAGCAGGTTGAAAATTATTTAATAGCACAATCGGGCTTAGATTTATCTTGTATTTTTGATCAGTATTTGCGTACAGTGAAAATTCCTGTTTTTGAATATAAAATCAAAAACAATAACATTTCATATCGATGGAAAAATGTTATTGATGGTTTTAATATGCCGATAAATATTTTAGTTGATAAAAAAACACAGCAATTAAAACCTTCTAAAAATTGGCAAAAAACAACATTTTCTTCGGATAAAACAGCGACTAAAATTACAGTGGATGAAAATTTTTATGTAGATATTAAAAACATAAAATAAACACAACATACATTACGTACAAACACTATCTATCGCGTCTAACATACAGGGTTATAAATAATTTACATCTATAAAATGTTATACCCATAAAAAAGACGCGATAACCGTAAAGAGACGCGATAAATCGACGTCTCTCTACATTATTATTACACCAACATTAATTTTTTGATCAAATTTTCGCCCATTTCTTCGTTCATCATTTTTATGATTTTATCTTTTCCGTAATTTAATTCCTCCCTTAAAACAGAAGAAGATAATCGAACAATTAGCGTTCCGTTTTGCAACCTTACTTCGGTTGTATAAGACGTTACTCCTGCGCCCATTAATTTGGTCCAAGCTTCTGAAATATGAATTTTCTGAAAGCCTTTTTTTAAATTTCCTTCTTTAATATAGCTTCCTAATAAATCTTTTATTGAAAAACTATCGTTTTCTCGTTTTGCCATACTTTTTTAAATTTATGATTACTACAATTTAAAAATCTGATATTCTTGATTGCTATTTTTAAGCACATTTTCGGTTCTATCAAAATGTGTATCGGTTATAAAAATTTGCCCAAAAGCATCATTATTTACCAAAGCAACAATTTGTGCTACCCTATTTTCATCTAATTTATCAAAAATATCATCTAATAAGAGAATTGGCGTTACATTTGATTGTTTTTTTAAAAATTCAAACTGCGCTAGTTTCAGGGCAATTAAGTAGGTTTTTTGCTGTCCTTGCGAACCGAATTTTTTAATCGGATATTGGTCAATTTCAAAATTCAAATCATCTTTATGAATTCCTGATGTTGTATATTGCAACATCCTATCTTTGGCTAAACTATTGGCAAATAAATCAGTTAAAGAAGCGTCGTGCAACTGACTTTTGTAACGCAAATTTACGGTTTCTTTATTGCCTGAAATTATATGGTGTTTTGCATTAAAAATTGGCACAAATCCTTCCAAAAAAGCTTTTCTCTTTTGATAAATTACAGTTCCATATTCTACTAATTGAGCATCATATACCTTTAAATTTAGAGCATCAAAAGTTCTGTTTGCTACAAAATATTTTAACAAGGCATTTCTCTGACTGATAATTTTATTATACGAAATTAAGCTTTGTAAATAATTTTTATCTTGCTGAGAAATAACGTTGTCCATAAATTTGCGACGGGTTTCACTACCTTCTACAATTAAGTTTCTATCGGCTGGCGAAATAATGACTAATGGCAATTGCCCAATATGCTCCGAAAACTTTTCGTAAGGCTTACCATTTCTTTTTAATATTTTTTTCTGACCTCTTTTTAAAGAACATAAAATTTTTTCATTTCTACTAGCTAACTGATATGCGCCTTCAATCATAAAAAAATCTTGCCCATGACGAATATTTTGACCCGCTATCGAATTAAAGTAACTTTTTGCAAACGATAAATAATAAATAGCATCTAACACATTCGTTTTACCAACACCATTACTACCCACAAAACAGTTTATTTTCTCTTGAAAATCAAACGATTGCGTTTCAATATTTTTAAAATTTACTAAAGATAATTTTTGCAAATACATGATTTTTTTTTTTTTCAGAAAAGAAAGCGCAAATTATCATTTTTTCAGGAATAATCCATTTTTAAAATCCAATTTAAAAAGCTATTTTTGTTCCACAAATTTTTAAGCAATTATGGCTACATACAAGAAGAGGGGTTACAAACCTAAAAAAGAAAAGGTTGAGCAAGAAGTTGAAGAGAACTTTGATGAATCGCAAAGTACAACAGCCGAAGTATTTAATACTTTAGATGATACCGCAAATAAATCAGAACAGTGGATTGAAAAAAACAGTAAGAATTTATTTTTAGGATTGGTAGCTGTTGCAGCTGTAATTTTAGGTTATTTAGCGTACAATACATTTATTTCTGAGCCCAATGAAAAAGAGGCGTCAAATGAATTATCTCACCCAAGAGTCTTTTTTGATAAAGCAGAAAAATCAGCTGGTAAACCTGCAGAAGCTCTTTATAATATTGGACTTAATGGTGGTGATGGTAAATATGGTTTTATTGATATTGCTAGTAAATTTAGTGGAACAAAAGCAGGAAATTCAGCAAATCTTTATGCAGGTCTTTCTTTCTTAAAAACAAAAAAATACGAAGAAGCAATTAAATATTTAAGTGATTTTAATTCAGAAGATGAATTATTAGGAGCTATTGCTTTAGGAGCTATTGGTGATGCGTTTGCTGACATTAACCAATCGGAAGATGCTTTAACATACTATCAAAAAGCAGCTAAAAAGAAAAGTAATGATTTTACAGCTCCTTTATTCTTATTTAAAGCAGCACAAACTGCTATGAATTTAAAAGAATATACTACTGCTGAAAAATTATATACAACTATTAAAGAAAAATACGCTAGTACTGACCAAGGTCGAGATATTCAAAAATATATCAATAGTGCAAAATACGCGCAATAATGGCAACAACAAATTTATCTTATTATGATAAAACAACTATCCCAAATGCGAAATCTTTTCGATTTGGGATTGTTGTTTCAGAATGGAATCCTGAAATTACAGAAAACCTTCATAAAGGTGCTATTGAAGCATTTTTAGATTGTGGGGCAGAAAAAAACAACATTATTTCTTGGGATGTTCCTGGAAGTTTTGAATTGGTTTATGGATGTAAAAAAATGATTGAATCTCAAAAAGTAGATGCAATTATTGCCATTGGAAACGTAATTCAAGGAGAAACAAAACACTTCGATTTTGTATGTGATGGTGTTACACAAGGTATTGTAGATTTGAACATTAAATATGATGTTCCTGTAATTTTTTGTGTATTAACTGATAATACAAAACAACAATCACTTGATAGGTCTGGAGGAAAATTAGGTAATAAAGGTATTGAATGTGCTATTGCAGCTATTAAAATGGCAGCACTTAAAAACCTAGACAAACCTTCTACTTCTCTAGGGTTTTAAATATATTATTTAAATATCAGTTAAAATTAAAAAGAACCAAAATATATAATATATTGGTTCTTTTTAACTTTAATTTAGGCTTATTTTTTTGACAATTAGTCATAATTCAGTAACTTTGAATTTAGTCTTAATTTGGTGTAATTTTTGTTGCATTACAGTATTCAAAAGCAGTAACTATGGGATTTATTAAAAAAGAAAATAAAAAATTCGATTACAAACCAACTTACTACAAAGGCGAAGGAAATCCTTATCAAGTAAAACATAAATTTGATAAATATCGTACAACTGTTGGTAAAACAAAAGGATTAAAAGCTAAGTTTACAACAGCAATTGATGAGTTTAAAAACTCTAAAAATGGAGGTTTCAATAGCACAATTTTAATTTTAATTGCTTTTTTTACACTTTTATTTTTATTTATTATCGATTTTGACCTTTCTATCTTTTTATAAAAAAATAACAAATGTCTGATATTATACAATTATTACCAGATCATGTTGCTAACCAAATTGCTGCTGGTGAAGTAGTACAACGCCCAGCCTCTGTAGTTAAAGAATTAATAGAAAATTCAATTGATGCAGGTGCAAATACGATAAAACTGTTAATTAAAGATGCAGGTAAAACCTTAATTCAAGTAATTGACGATGGTAAAGGAATGAGTATTACTGATGCTCGATTAAGTTTTGAACGTCATGCAACATCAAAAATTAAAGATGCTCAAGATTTATTTAACTTAAACACCAAAGGTTTTAGAGGAGAAGCTTTAGCATCTGTAGCTGCTATTGCACATGTAGAGTTAAAAACAAAACAAGAAAATGAAGAACTTGGTTCTTGTATCAAAATAGCAGGAAGTAAAATTGTTTCACAAGAAAGTATTTCTACACCAAAAGGAACAAGTATTGCTGTTAAAAACTTATTTTATAATATTCCTGCACGTAGGAATTTCTTAAAATCTGACAGTATTGAAACCCGTCATATTGTAGATGAATTTCAAAGAGTTGCTTTAGCACATCCTGATATTTCATTTTTATTACAACACAACAATACAGAACTTTATCACCTTAAAAAAAGTAATTTACGTAAAAGAATTGTAGCTGTTTTTGGTAATAAAATGAATGAACGATTAGTTCCTATTTCAGAACAAACAGATATTATTTCAATAAGAGGTTTTACTACAAAATCTGAATTTGCTAAGAAAAAAAGAGGCGAACAATACTTTTTTGTAAATAACAGATTTATAAAAAGTTCATACTTAAACCATGCCGTAGTTATGGCTTTTGAAGGATTATTAGAAGCTGGCTCACATCCTTCTTATTTTTTATATTTAGAAGTTCCGCCAAATAGTATTGATATCAATATACATCCAACAAAAACGGAAATTAAATTTGATAACGAAAAAGTTTTATATGCTATTTTACGTGCAACTATAAAACATAGTTTAGGGCAATATAATGTTACCCCTGCATTAGATTTTAGTAGAGATGCAAACTTAGATACGCCGTATGATTATAGTAAAAAATCTTCTGACTCATCTAAACTTCCTCCAATTACTGTGGACCATAATTTTAACCCGTTTACATCATCTCCTAGTTATGAAGAAAAATCTGACACTTCAAATTACTCTGATGAGCAAAATAACTCAAATTCGGTAAGTTATCAATCTAATTTCAAAAAAGATACAGGCGATTGGGAGGCTTTATATCCTAATAATAAATCGATAGATAATACAAAACAAGAACAACTTTTTGAATCTCAACAAGAAACTGAAACGGGTAAAACCTTTCAAATTCAAAAAAAATATTTATTAAGCTCTATTAAATCGGGGGTAGTTTTAATTAATCAATCGTTAGCACATCAACGTGTTTTATATGAAGAATTTTTAGAAAATATTACCGTTAAAGAAGCTAGTAGTCAACAATTATTATTTCCTGTAAATATTTCTTTTTCTAAATCGGATATAGGAATGATTTATACCATAAAATCAGATTTAGAAAGTGCTGGTTTTATGTTTGAAGAATTTACTAAAGAAAGTGTTATTATTCGTGGAATACCTACTTCAATAAGCGAAAGTCAAATCACCTTAATTTTAGAAGAATTATTAGACGATATTAAATTAGAAGTGCCAGATGCTAGTTTTAGTCATTTTGATGTTATGGCAAAATCTTTTGCAAAATCATTAGCTTTAAAAACAGGAACAGTATTATCTATTAAAGAACAAGAAAACTTAGTAAACGATTTATTTTCTTGTAGAGAACCTAACACATCACCATTTGGTAAACCTACGTTTAAAACACTAACATTAAACGAAATTGATACCATTTTTAATAAATAAAAAATAATTATGGCAAAAATAACCGACGCTATAAAGCATTTAATAATCATTAACGTGATTATGTATTTTGCGCCACAACTTTTAAATTTAGATTTAACAAATATTTTTGCATTACATTATCCAGAAAATGAACACTTTGGGTTTTGGCAATATATTACTCATATTTTTATGCATGGAAGCCCTATGCATTTACTTTTTAACATGTATGCTTTATGGGCTTTTGGTACTCCTTTAGAACAAATGTGGGGTAAAAATAAATTTATTTTCTTTTATTTTTCAGCGGGTATAGGTGCAGGTTTAATATATACGCTTGCTGATTATTACCAATTTAGTGGAATTTATAATCAATTGATTAATTTAGGAGTATCAGGTACTGAGATAAAAAATCTTTTAAATACAGGGCAATATAATGATACCTTAATTACGCTTTCTAATGAAAAAATGAGCGAATTTTATAGCCTTTATCATACTCCTGCTGTTGGTGCATCAGGAGCTGTTTATGGTATTTTAGTTGCCTTCGGATTAATGTTTCCTAATTCAAAATTAGCTTTAATATTTTTTCCAGTACCAATTGCAGCAAAATACTTTATTCCTTTAATGATTGCTGGTGATTTATTTTTTGGAGTAACAAAATATTCTATTGGTAACATTGCTCATTTTGCACATGTTGGAGGAGCTATTATTGGTTTTATTATTGCTTGGTATTGGAAAAAAAATCAATTTAAAAATCATTAATTTAGTATATTACATTGTTTTTTATAAAATAAAGCTAACTAATGGAAACTTTAAATACGTTAAAATATCGATTTAAAAATGCGGGCATTGTAGAACAATTAATCTATGTAAACCTTGCAATATATATATTGGTTTTTATCACCAATATATTTCAACCGAATAATAATTTTATTATTGAATGGTTTTCTTTACCTGCAAATTTTGATGAATTTTTATCAAAACCATGGACAATTATTACTTATGGTTTTTTACATGCTGGCTTTATTCATATACTATCAAACTTATTTGCGCTGTTTTATATAGGTCATTTTTTCAAACAATATTTTACATCAAAACAACTCCTTAATTTCTATCTTTTAGGGACGTTATTTGGAGGTATTATTTTTGTTACTAGTTATAGTTTTTTCCCATTTTTACAACAAGTTACCGATAATGATGTTTTATTAGGTGCATCCGCAGGTATTTCTGCTATTTTTATAGGAAGTGCTACTTATATGCCTAATTATGAATTAAAAATACCTTTAATTGGTTTTGTGAAATTATGGAAATTAGCGGGTATTTGGGTAGCTCTCGATGTACTTCAAATACCTGCTGGAAATCTTGGAGGACATTTAGCACATATCGGTGGGGCGTTATTTGGTTTTTTATATGTTTTAAAAGCAAGTAACAAAGAAATAATAGTTTTTAACACGCTACGAAAAACTGTCAGTAAGTATTTTGAAAAAAAAGAGAAACCATTAAAAACAGTTTATAAATCAGGGAAAAAACCAACCAAAACGACTTTTAAAAAGACTCAAAAATCTAAAAACCAACAAAAAATTGATACTATTTTAGATAAAATAAGTACATCTGGCTATGATACTTTAACCCAAACCGAAAAAGATTTTTTATTTAAACAAGGTAAATAATGCAAGATTAAAAGATGAAAAAATCCCCTATCATACAGAAGTTCTTCTTCTTGATAAATTCAATTTTAGCTACACTATTATTGCTTTGTTATGTTTTACCCTATGTGTCGCCACAGGTAATTCCTGCCCTAGCAGTTTTGAGTTTATTTGTGCCATTATTAATTGTTTTGAATTGCTTTTTTTTCGTTTATTGGTTGCTTAAAATTAATAAAAAAGCGTTACTATCACTACTTATTTTAAGTATCGGATGGGTAAGCTCTACACCACTTATAAAATTATCAAATAAAGAAACAGTTTTAAATGATGACTTAAAAGTAATGAGCTACAATGTGCATCTATTTAATTATTACAAACATATAAATGACATTACCACCGAACAAAAAATATACGAGTTCATCAACAATCAAAACCCCGATATTGTGGCTATGCAAGAGTTTTATCGATCTGAATTATTAGACATAAAACTGCCTTATAAATATATTAAAACCAAGTCAAAATCTAGAAAATTTGGACTTGCTATTTACAGTAAATACCCCATTGTAAACTCTGGTTCTTTAAACTTTAAAAATAGCGCAAACAATACTATTTTTGCCGATATTGTTAAAAATAAAGACACCATTCGTATTTATAACGTGCATTTAGAGTCGTTAAAAATAAATCCGAATAAAGACTATTTTGGCGAAAAAGATTCAGGGCATTTATTTAAGCGTTTGGCAAATGGATTTAAAAAACAAGTATCGCAAACCGAGCTAATTTTACAGCATGAATATTCTTGGAAGAAGAAAAAAATTATATGTGGCGATTTTAATAATACCGCATATTCTTGGGTGTATCAAAAGTTATCTGAAGATAAAAAAGATGCCTTTTTAACCGCTGGAATTGGCTTAGGTAAATCATTCCGATACATGTATCCGATGCGTATTGATTTTATGCTAACCGATAATACCGCCACTATAAATCAATATAAAACATTTAGCGATATTAAATTTTCGGACCACTACCCTATTATGACCCGTTTGCATTGGTAGTTTTTTTAACCCTTTTTAAATTCAATAAATCAATTGGGTTAATACCTAAATTATATATGTTTTTTTGACTAAAACGAATAACTTCATCATAATAAAGAGGAACGATTGGTGCTTGTTCAATAATAATACTATCCATTTTTTGGTATAATTGATAGCGTTTTTTTATGTCAATTTCTTGTATTGATTTTTCATATAAAACATCAAACTTATCATTTTTAAAATGTGTATAATTAGGACCATTAGGTGTGAAATTTTTGCTATAAAATAACGACAAATAATTTTCTGCATCAGGATAATCGGCAATCCAACTAGCTCTAAAAATCGGCAATTTACCACTTGATTTTGCTTGTCGTAAAGTCGATGGAGGAATCACCGATACGGCTACTTGCAATCCTATATTTTGTAATTCTCGTTGGATAAATTCACATAAATCTAAATAATTTCCGTTGGTTGTAATGGTAATTTTAGGGTTTTTATCGCCTGTTTCTTGCATATATTTTTTCACTAATTCTGATGCTTTTTCAGGTTGATACGAATATCCTTTTTGATTATTGAATGACGGCAAACCTTTGGGAATAAATCCATTTTCGGCTGGAGTTCCGATGCCATTTCGTAAAAATTTAATCATTTTTTCACGATCAAATCCTTGATTAATTGCCTGTCGTATTAATTTTGACTTTGTTGGATAATTCTCAGTATTTTCTGAATAAATTCCCAAATATTCCGTGTTTAAATATGCCCCAGTTTGCATGATTATTTTATCAGTATATTTATCTTTTAAAGTTCCATCGGTATTTAAAATATCGTCTTTATAAGAGGCATCTAAACTTTTCATAAAATCAAGATTTCCTTGGATAAATTGCAGATATTCACTTTGTTTATCAGGCAAAAAAGTAATTGCCACGGCTTCTAAATAAGGTAATTTATCCCCATTTGTATCTTTTTCAAAATACAACGGATTTTTACGCAAAACTAATTTGGTATTTTCTTCCCATATTTTAAATTGAAAAGCCCCTGTTCCTATCGGATTTGCTCGAAAAGAATTTCCAAAATAATCCACAGCTTCTTTAGGAACTACCGAACAATATTTCATTGCCAACAATCCTAGAAAAGGCGGAAAAGCTTGTTTTAAATTGATAGTGAAAATAGAATCATTTTCGGCTTTAAAATTTTTTACATTTTGAAGAACCCAGCCACCTGGAGATGCTATTTTTTTTGATACTAATCGATCTAATGAATATTTAAAATCTGTAGCAATAACATTTCTTGTAGAATCTTTACCAAATAAATGATGCTTATGAAACTTCACATCGTTTCTTAAAGTAAAACGATACGTTTTTCCATCTTCAGAAATCGACCATTTTTCAGCAATATCTGGCTGAATATGTAAACTATCATCCAACTGAACCAAGCCATTAAATAATTGATTTACCACCCAAATATTCCGCTGATCTTTGGCAAAAGCAGGGTCTAACGAAGTAATATTTGAATGTTCATTATATCTAAAAACTTGTGAATCTGTAAATTTACTACTTTGTTTGGTACAGGAATACAATCCTATAAAAAGAATGAATAAAATGAAATAATTACTCTTACTTTCTTTTAAAAAGCTACTTAAAATTTTTGAAATTGTTTCGTACATTTAGTTACTTATTAAATCCATATTCACGTTCCACTTTACAAATTCGCAATTGATATTTTTTATACCATTGCGCTCTGCCCATTTCTCTAGCTTCTAGATGTTCAATATTATTTTTCCACTGAACAATTGCATCTAAATCTTGCCAATATGAAACGGTAATTCCGACTTTTGAACGAGCAAATTCGATACCTAAATACCCTTTTTGTTGCTTTGCTAATACTTCCATTTTAGTTGCCATAGCATCATATCCATTCAAATTATCCGATAATATCGTTGTAAAAATAACCGCATAATATGGCGTTTTTAAAGAATCTTCTATCATAAAATTAACTCATATTTTGTTTCAGGTAAGCCAATATCATCGCTTATTAAATTTTTAACTACTTTAAAATTAAAACGTTTTAAAATTTTACTAGAAGCAATATTTCTATCAATAACATAGGCTATAATTTTTTTCATTCCTACCCTTTTACAATAAACAATCAATCCTTCACATAACTCAGTCGCATAACCTTTCCCCCAATACTCCTGAATAAATCGATAACCAATTTCATCATCTTCTTTATTCTCAACATCTTTAATTAAACCTAAAGTACCTATAAAACGACTATCTGATTTTCGTTCTATTGCATAAATAAAAAAATCATTACTTGGTTTTTCATATTTTTTTATCAACGTTTTTAATTCCTTTTCACACTCTAAAATTGTTTTAACCTCACCTGTTGCATATAGCAAAACCAACGGGTTACTTTCTAGGCAATGAAAAGGTTTTAAATCAGTAAAAATAAGTTTTCTAATGAGTAATCTTTCCGTTTCAAAAATCATGAATAAAATTGTAATTTTGTAATCGATAAATGTACAAGAATGAACGCAGATAAAAAAGTAGCTTTTTATACTTTAGGATGTAAATTAAATTTTTCTGAAACCTCAACAATTGCTAGAAACTTTGTAAATGAAGGTTTTGAACGTGTCGGTTTTGATGAAAAAGCCCAAATATATGTAATAAATACCTGCTCGGTAACTGATAATGCCGACAAACGTTTTAAATCGATTGTAAAAAATGCTTTAAAACAAAATGAAGACGCTTTTATAATTGGCGTTGGTTGTTATGCCCAATTAAAACCCGAAGAATTAGCCAATGTAAATGGCGTTGATTTGGTATTAGGAGCAACTGAAAAATTTAACGTTACCAGTTATATCAACGATTTAACTAAAAATGATATTGGCGAGGTTCATTCTTGCGAAATTGAAGAAGCCGATTCGTATATTGGTGCATATTCCATTGGCGACCGAACTCGTGCATTTTTAAAAGTACAAGATGGTTGCGATTATAAATGTACTTATTGTACAATTCCGTTAGCTCGTGGTATTTCTAGATCAGATACTTTAGATAATGTTTTAAAAAATGCCAAAGAAATTTCTGAAAAAGGAATTAAAGAAATCGTGTTAACTGGTGTTAATATTGGCGATTACGGAAAAGGTGAATTCGGAAACAAAAAACACGAACACACTTTTTTAGAATTAGTTAAAGAATTAGATGATGTTGAAGGAATTGAACGCTTGCGTATTTCTTCTATTGAGCCTAATTTATTAAAAGATGAAACTATCGATTTTGTATCGAAATCGAAAACTTTTGTGCCTCATTTTCACATTCCTCTGCAATCTGGTAATGATGAATTATTGAAAAAAATGAAACGTCGTTATTTAACAAAAACCTATACTAACAGAACGCAAAAAATTAAAAAAGTAATGCCAAATGCCTGTATTGGCGTTGATGTTATTGTAGGTTTCCCTGGTGAAACAGATGAATTATTTTTAGAAACATACAATTACTTGAACGAAATGGATATTTCATATTTACATGTATTTACTTATTCTGAAAGACCAAACACAGAAGCTGTTGGTATGGACGGAATAGTTCCCAAAAACGTACGTGCAAAGCGAAGTAAAATGTTACGTGGTTTATCTGTTAAAAAACGTAGAGCATTTTATGAAACTCAAATAGGAAACACCTTAACAGCTTTATTTGAAAGTGAAAATAAAGAAGGATATATTCATGGTTTTACACAAAATTATGTAAAAGTTAAAACTCCTTGGAACCCTGAATTAGTAAATACTTTACACAGTGTTACCTTAACTAAAATTGATGAAGATGGTTTAGTTCGTTTTAATTTTGATGACTAAAATTTAATGAATTTTGATAAAAAAATAAATATTAATGGAAAAAAAACACCTCTATTTTGTACCTGGTTTAGGAGCAAATACCAAAATATTTGAATACTTAAATTTATCAAAAGAAAAATTTGAACTTCATTTTCTAGAATGGTTATTGCCTATTTCTATTGATGAAAGCATCGAAGCATATGCTCGAAGAATGTGCGAAAATATTCATCATGAAAATCCTATTTTAATTGGGGTTTCTTTTGGAGGAATTATGGTGCAGGAAATGAGCAAAATTATTAGTTGTGAAAAAGTAATTTTAATCTCAAGCATTAAAAATAATAAAGAATTGCCAAAACGCTTAAAATTAGCTTATATAACAGGCATTTACAAACTTTTTCCATCAAAAATAATTGCAAATATAGAACACTATGAACGTTACTTTTTTAATGATTATCTAAAAAAACGAGCCGAATTATATAAAATATATTTATCAAAAAGAGATGAAAATTATTTACAATGGTCGGTTTATAACGTATTGCATTGGCAACAAAGTGAAACTTTATCAAACATAACCCATATACACGGAACTGATGATGAAGTTTTTCCTGCAAAAAATCTTCAAAATTATATTAAAATTGAAAAAGGAACACATATTATGATTTTAAATAAAGCAAAAACTATTTCTGAAATTTTAGAAAAAGAATGTTTTAAATAGTTAACTTGTTATAAATAGCTGAAAATTAGAAAAAGAGTTTAAATTTACTTAAAAATTAAAGAAAATGAATAAATCCATCCGTTTTTTATCACTTATAACTATTAGTTTTGTAGCCGTATTATTTACAAACACTATCAGTCAAAAAAAAGAACCCAAAATAAAAAATGTAGCTGAAAGCTATGAAATTAGAGCTGTAAAAGCGCCAAGTTATATGGAATTAGCTGGTGAGCGTGTTCCCTTAGAAAAAGCAGATGTTAAAGAACATATGGACCGTGAATTATTGGTAAATACCTATTGGCAATCTAACGGATTATTATTAATAAAACGTGCCAATAAATTTTTTCCAATTATAGAACCTTTATTAGAAAAATATGGAGTGCCTGATGATTTTAAATATTTATGCGTTGCCGAAAGTGCTTTAATTAATATTCCATCATCAAAAGGTGCCGCTGGATACTGGCATTTTATGCCTGCCACTGGACGTGAATATGGACTAGAAGTAAATAGAAATGTAGATGAGCGTTATAATTTAGAGAAATCGACAAGAGTTGCTGCCGAATATTTAAAAAAAGCTAAGAAAAAACTAGGTTCTTGGACACTTGCAGCAGCTGCTTATAATGCTGGAAATGGTCGAATTTCACAACGTTTAAAGCAACAACAAGTTGATAATTACTATGATTTACTTTTAAATAGTGAAACTAGCAGATATATTTTTAGAATTTTAGCTTTAAAAGAAGTTTTATCAAACCCACATAAATATGGTTTTATGTATGATCAGGAAGACCTATACACCTTTCCTGTAACCTATAATGTTAAAGTAAATACGTCAATCACAAACATTACCAACTTTGCAAAAAAATATGAGGTTACTTATAAAGAGTTAAAATTAGTAAACCCTTGGTTGCGAGAATCAAAGTTAAATAATAAAAGTAAAAAAACATATACTATTAAAATACCTGTTAATTAATAATGAAAAAAGCAATCCCATTTATATATATTATATTAGGAATTTTTATTTTAGCAGAATCAATTTCTAATTTCCTAGAAAACAAAGAATTATATAGAGTTTTTTTCAGTATTACTACTCAAAGTAAATATATATACTTACTTGTAAAAGTATTATTTGCTAGTTTATTTTTAGTAGACGGAATTAAAAAACTTAAAAAATAATAGTTCAACAGCAAATTAGCTTGGCTAGTTTGCTGTTATTTTTTGTACTCTTCCTACAATTACAGGTACTAATTCTACTTTTATTCCATGAGGATAATTTACTGAACTTGTTAATATTTAACTTACAACCCCTGAAGTTAATTTACCTGTTCTTTACTGTTTTAACCACAGTACATTGTAATATCTTTTTTATTTGTTACTGTATATTTAGTTTCTTTTTTAAAATAAAAAAACCTATCAATAAATTGATAGGCTTCTTTAAAAAGTTTTTACTCTGGTAAAATATATTATAATACTCTTACGTCTACAGCGTTTAATCCTTTTCTTCCTTCTTGTAATTCGAATTCAACTTCGTCATTCTCACGAATTTCATCGATTAATCCTGATACATGTACAAAATGTTCTTTGTTTGTTCCTTCTTCTGTAATAAATCCAAATCCTTTTGACTCATTGAAGAATTTTACGGTACCTCTATTCATAATATAAAAAATATATGTTGCTTACTTAATTGATTACAACGTTTTGCAAATGTAACACCAAATATTTAATTTTCAGGTAAATATTTGATATTATTACAATTATATTTTATAAGAAGATACAATAATTAGTTGTTCTGACCTTTTACAACAAAAAGCCTATCAATAAATTGATAGGCTTTTTAAAAAAGTTTACTCTGGTAAAATATATTATAATACTCTTACGTCTACAGCGTTTAATCCTTTTCTTCCTTCTTGTAATTCAAATTCAACTTCGTCATTCTCACGAATTTCATCGATTAATCCTGATACATGTACGAAATGTTCTTTGTTTGTTCCTTCTTCTGTAATAAATCCAAATCCTTTTGACTCATTGAAGAATTTTACGGTACCTCTATTCATAATATAAAAAATATATGTTGCTTACTTAATTGATTGCAACGTTAATTGTATTACAAATGTAATGCCAAAATTTTAAAATAAGGGTGAATTGCAATTATTTTTTTCAACTTATTTGAAAACAAAATTTAAATTCATTTATAACAGCAAAAAAGCCTATCAATAATTAATAGGCTCTCTTTAAAAAGTTTACTCTGGTAATAATATATTATAATACTCTTACGTCAACAGCATTTAATCCTTTTCTTCCTTCTTGTAATTCGAATTCAACTTCGTCATTCTCACGAATTTCATCGATTAATCCTGAAACATGTACAAAATGTTCTTTGTTTGTTCCTTCTTCTGTAATAAATCCAAATCCTTTTGACTCGTTAAAGAATTTTACTGTACCTCTATTCATAATAATTAATTATATGTTAGTTACTTTAGTGTAAACAACGTTTATTTAGTTGCAAATGTATTGTTTTTTTTTTGAAAAAAACAATAAATAATTGTTGTATTATTCTTTTTTCACTTCCTAATTAAAGTTTATAACTCCCTATTATTTAACTAAAAATTAAGCGATTAAAAAACAAATAAACTTTTTAACTATTCTCTTGTTTATCTATTTAAAATAATTAATTTAGCACTAAAACAACATTAAAATTATGATATAAATATTATTAATAGCTTAAAAATGAATTTTTAATAAAACTAAATCAATTATTATGGCTTAATATTACCCAATTCTTTTCATATATTAATAATAACAATACAATAAAACAAATACCTAAGAAAAAATTGAATAACAATAAAAAGAATACTTAAAGTTATCATTATGTAAAAATCAATCATGTAACAAATACTAAAAAAGAAGTTTCTCTTTTTATCTATAAAATTTTATTTAATAAATACATCTTTATGAGTTTCAAAAATTATTTATCAACACTTTGCTTTTTACTGATTGCTTTTACTGCTTTCAGTCAAAAAAAAACCACAAACGGTTGTGGTACAAAACTGTCACAAAAAGACAAAACTAAATTTCGACAATCAATATCAAAATTTAAAAGAGAACAACAAACCAATAAAAGAGTAGGGATAAGAAATTATCAAATTCCTGTGGTTTTTCATATTCTACATAACGGACAAGGTGAAGCAGGTTCTGTTAGTAAAGAAAATATGGCATGCCGAATTAACGACGTAATGGAAGTTGTTAATAAAGATTTTCGTGGTGAATTCCCTAGATGGAATAATTCCGACCCAAGATTTGACGGCGTAAAACAAAAAATGGATAACATCGAATTTTTACTAGCTACCGAAGACCCTGATGGAAACCTTTTAGAAACTCCAGGTATGAATTGGCTTATCGAAGACGGGCTTGTAGAAGATGGTTACGACCCTAAAATTACCACAAACGATTGGTGGTGGGGAAAAAATGGTAAATATTACTTACAAGTATTTATTGTATCTCATTCCAATGGAATATCGGAAGGAAAATGGCAATCTGGACATGCTTTTTTACCTATACAAGACGCAGTTCCAAGAGTTGTATTTAACTGGAGATATGTAGGAAGACAAACTGCTTGTACTGATAATCCATCATCAAGTTCAGAAGGCTATGCAAAAGTAATGTCTCATGAATTTGGTCATTATTTCGGATTAAGACATACTTTTCATGAAAGTGATACCGATAAAGGAACTTGGACTGTTGAAAATGATGGAATTGACGATACTCCTCCAACAATGGGCTCTGAAGGATGTAATAGAGACGTTTTAAATGCTTGTGGCGTATATTCTAATTTGGAAAACTACATGGATTATAATGTTGATTGTCAAATTATGTTTACAAAAGACCAAGTTACCGTAATGAATAAATGGCTTGAAGATACTTCTGAAGCAAAATACCCTAGAAGTTTACTTTGGCAAACAAATAATTTGATTGCTACAGGTATATTACCTCATGCTCCAGTTGCTAATTTTAAAAGCAATGTAACAGCTATTTGTAGTAATCAGCCTGTAGAGTTTAACGACAATTCAACAGGAAATCCAACTTCTTGGAAATGGACTTTCGAAGGAGGAACACCTGCTACATCTTCAGAAAAAAACCCAACTGTTACTTACGCAACTAAAGGACAATACAAAGTAAAATTACAAGTTTGGAATAGTGTTGGTGTAGGTTATAGTGAAATTGAAACAGCAAATTTTATTGATGTTGATCAACATGCAACAGCTGATACTACCGAAAATTTTGAAGGAACTTTTCCTCCTCAAGGATGGAAAGTTATCAATCCTGATGGAAAACTAGCTTGGGGAAAACGTAGCGACGCAGGAAATGGCGATTCGTCATGTGTGGTTATGAACAACGCCGATAACGACAAAATTGGTGAAGAAGACTACTTACAATTGCCTTTTTATAATTTAACAAATGCTAAAAATGCACAACTTTATTTTGATGTTGCTTATGTTAAATTTGATGAAGTGAGTGCCGATATGCTAAAAGCCGAAGTTTCTACCGATTGTGGAGCTACTTGGACAGAAGTATATTCAAAAACACACACCGAATTAGAAACTGCTTTATCTGCCTTATCGCCAAATGATTGGATTCCTAATCAAGAATCACATTGGAGAAAAGAATTAGTCGATTTAAGCGATTATGACGGACAAGCAAATTTAGCCATTCGTTTTAAAAATATATCAGGATACGGAACTCGTGTTTGGCTAGATAACGTAATCGTTGCCTTAGATAATAGCAATGGTCCAGTAGTCGATTTTTATACTAAAAAAAGAAATTCAGTATGTGAAAGTGAAGTGGTTCAATTTTTTGATACCTCAACAGGAACAACAGCAACTTCATGGAATTGGAAATTTCCTGGAGGAACTCCTGCCACTTCTACCGAGCAAAATCCTACGGTTACCTATAATACTTACGGAAATTATAACGTAAGTTTAAAAGTTGAAAATACTGATGGTTCATCAGAAAAAACCATAGAGAATTTTGTCGTTTTAAAAACACCAACGACGCAATCTTTTACTGAAGATTTTTCAGGAACCTTCCCTCCTGCCAATTGGAATATTCGTAATTTCGATGGAAAATTAGAATTTGAACAAAGTAATTTGGCTGGAAATGGCGATGGTTTTTGTATGATGATGAACAATGCCGATAATGAAACTGTTGGTGAATTAGATGAAATTATCATGCCTTCTTTAGATTTATCCGTAGGCGCTACCGATTTTTATTTCGATGTTGCTTATACTAAATTTGATGATGCAAGTCCTGATAAATTGGCAGTTATGGCTTCTAGCGATTGTGGTGCTACTTGGCAAACTTTATACGATAAAACACATACTGTTTTAGAAACTGTAAATGTTGTTGATGACCCTGCAACAGATGCAAATGAACCTAATAATTGGATTCCTACCACAGCATCAGACTGGAGAAAAGAGCGTGTAAATCTTAGTGATTATCAAGGATTATCAAACGTATTAGTAAAATTTGTAAATACATCAGGATACGGAACTCGTATTTGGATTGACAATGTTACCGTTAATTTCGATAGTAAAGAAAAACCAACTTCTAGTTTTGAAAAACAAGGAGAAAGTGCCTGTCTAGGAAACAATGTACAATTTAATGATACCTCAACAGGAGTACCAACTTCTTGGGCTTGGACTTTTGAAGGCGGAACACCTGCAACTTCAACAGAAAAAAACCCAGTAGTAACCTACGATACCGCAGGGAATTATAGCGTAACTTTAACCGCCACAAATGCCACAGGAACAGGAACAACCACCACCAAAACAAATTTTGTTACCGTAAAAGATGTTACTGCTTTACCATATAATCAAAACTTTGAAGGAACATTCCCTATTGCTAATTGGGAAATTATAAATCATGATAATGATGAAATTTTATGGGAAAAAAGAGATGATGCTGGTAATGGAGACTCTTCTTGTATGATTATCAATAATGCCGATAATCCTACGGATAAAATCGATGAATTAATTATCAATCCATTAGATTTTTCTTCGGAAGGAGATAAAAAAATGGCTTTTGATGTATCATATACTAAATTCACCAACGCATATACTACCGATGCAGAATCAGATTCTCCTGATAATTTAATCGTGTTAGTTTCTAAAAATTGTGGATTAACTTGGACGGAAGTTTACAATAAAACACATACTGAATTAGAAACAGTTCAAGTTCGTGACTTAGAAGCAACTCCTGATAAAAATGAGGCAAATGATTTTGTTCCTTCAAAAGCATCTGACTGGAGAAAAGAGAGCATCGATTTAAATGATTTTACAGGAAATTCAAGTATTTTAATCAAATTTAAAAATATTTCAGGATACGGAACTCGTATTTGGATTGATAATTTAAGTGTAACCTCAACAATTACCAATGACGATATTACTTGGAAAGGAACTACGGATAATGATTGGAACACAGCATCAAACTGGAGTACAAATTCTTTACCAACCTCAACGAGTCGTGTGGTAATTCCTGCTGGATTATCAACATATCCAACAGCAAATAATGATGTTGTATTTAACAGTTTAACTATTGAATCGGGTGCTACTTTTATGGCTAAAGCAAACGTTACAGGAACGGTTACTTATAAGAGAAACATCGAAAATACCGATTGGTATTTAATTTCATCGCCTTTAAAAGAGGAAACTCTTGAGAATTTTATTACTGGTGGAACACTTTCTTTTGCATCAGGAACACGAGGAAATATCGGTTTTGCACCTTTTAATAATGAGCATCTTACCAAAGCTTGGGATTATCAAACAATAAATTCTACAGGAAATTTTGACCTAGCAAAAGGATATTCACTAAAATTAGCAACGCCTAGCGATATTTCTTTCACAGGAAAAATAAATACCAATGATGTAAACATCGAAATTAATAACGGTGCTAGGAATAACTATAATTTAGTTGGAAACCCGTTTACAACTTATGTTAATTCAAAAACTTTTACAGCAAATAACGCATCAAAAATTTCTGAAAAAACAATTTGGATTTGGAACGGAACAATTTATGAAACGTATAATGATGAAAATCCGTTGGAAATTGCACCTGCACAAGGTTTCTTTATAGAAACTACTGACGCATTACCTGCAAATAGTAGTATTACTTTTGCAAAAGCAAATCAAAGTCATCAAAATACCGATACTTTTAAAAGAGAAGCACCGAAAACTTCTTTTGAATTATTTGTAGAAGATGAAACTCGTCAGAAATCAACCAAAGTATTTTATGCAAACAATAAAACCACTGGTTTTGATAACGGTTCAGATTCTAAATTATTTGGGGGAGTTTCTAGTAATTTCGAAGTATTTACCGAATTAATTTCTGATAATAAAGGAAATAAATTAGCGATTCAAACCTTGCCAACTTCTAAAATTGAAGAACTAGTAATTCCTGTTGGATTAACAACAAAAATGGGTAAAGAAGTAAGTATTTCTGTAGATGCTAAAAATCTTCCTGCGGATGTAAAAATCTATTTAGAAGATAGAATTGCCAATACATTTACCAATATTTCTGATAAAAAAATTGTAGTTAAAAATAACACAAAAGGAGCTGGACAATTCTATATTCATACAACTTCAAAAAGACCTGATGTTATTGTTAATAAAGGTTTAGAAAATGTAAGTATTTATAAATCTGATAATAATGCGATTACCATTACAGGTTTACAAACACAAAACGCTACTTTAAAAGTATATTCGATGTTAGGGAAAAGAGTTTTTGAAACTTCATTCAAATCAACAGGAGTTAGCCTAATTCAATTACCAAAAACATCGAAAGGCGTTTATATTGTCGAATTAATTTCAAATACAGGAAAAATTACTAATAAAATTATTTTATAATAATTTTTAATAAAAAACATAAATATTATGAAAAAACAAACCGAAGACAATAATAATATTTCAAGAAAAGAAGCCTTGAAAAAAATAGGAAAATACGGAAAATATGCTAGTTTAACAGCATTAGGAACCTATATGATTTTGAATCCGCAAAAAGCACAGGCACAAAGCCCAACTGGTCCTGAAGCTCCAGGTACTGGTGGATTTTAATTAAATTAACTTCTTTTACATTACTAAAACCCTCGAAAAATTCGAGGGTTTTTATTTGCCTATTTTCCTTCAAAATTTCATTATAAAAAACAGCATTGAACACCGATAGTTTTTAACACAAACAATCCGTATTTTTGTTTTATGAATTTTGAATTACACTCCAACTTTAAGCCAACTGGCGACCAGCCAACCGCTATAAAACAATTAGTAAACGGATTAAATACCAACGAAAAACACCAAACACTTTTAGGTGTTACTGGTTCTGGTAAAACTTTTACCGTAGCAAATGTTGTTGCCCAAGTAAACCGTCCTACCTTAGTTTTAGCGCATAATAAAACATTGGCGGCGCAATTATATGCCGAATTCAAGCAGTTTTTTCCTAAAAATGCAGTTGAATATTTTGTTTCTTATTACGATTATTATCAGCCCGAAGCCTATATTCCTGTTACAGGAACTTTTATCGAAAAAGATTTATCTATTAATGATGAAATAGAGCGCCTGCGAATTAGCACCTCTTCATCCCTACTTTCTGGGCGTAGAGATATTATTGTTATCGCATCGGTTTCTTGTTTATACGGAATTGGAAATCCGAAGGAATTTAAAAAAAATGTAATTCCTATAAAAGTCGATCAACAAATTTCACGCACCAAGTTTTTACACAAACTAGTTACCAGCTTATATTCTCGCACCGAAACCGAAATAAAAAGTGGTACTTTTAAAGTAAAAGGCGATGTGGTAACTATTTACCCATCCTATGGCGATAGCGGCTATAAAATTCATTTTTTTGGCGATGAAATTGAAGAAATCGAAACTTTTAACATCGAAAATAACCAACGTATTGAAAAGTTAAACGAACTCACTATTTACCCTGCCAACTTATTTGTAACCTCTCCCGATGTATTGCAGAATGCCATTCACAGCATACAAGATGATATGGTAAAACAAGTCGATTATTTTAAAGAAATCGGAAAACATTTAGAAGCAAAACGCTTACTAGAACGCACTGAATTCGATTTAGAAATGATTCGTGAATTAGGCTATTGTTCAGGAATTGAAAATTATTCTCGATATTTAGATGGACGAGAATCAGGCACTCGCCCCTTTTGTTTGTTAGACTATTTTCCTGACGATTTTTTAATGGTTATTGATGAAAGCCACGTTACTATTCCACAAACTCACGCCATGTACGGTGGCGATAAAAGCAGAAAAGTAAACTTAGTAGAATACGGTTTTCGCTTGCCTGCGGCAATGGATAATCGTCCGTTAAAATTTGAAGAGTTTGAAGAATTACAAAATCAAGTAATTTATGTATCGGCAACGCCTGCCGATTATGAATTGCAAAAAACCGAAGGCGTATTTGTAGAGCAAGTAATCCGCCCAACGGGTTTATTAGATCCAATAATTGAAGTCCGCCCCAGCGAAAATCAAATTGATAATTTAATTGAAGAAATACAAATTCGTGTAGAAAAAGACGAGCGTACTTTAGTAACCACCTTAACAAAACGAATGGCGGAAGAATTAGCCAAGTATTTAACCCGAATTCAAGTTCGTTGTCGTTATATTCATTCGGATGTAGATACTTTAGAGCGTGTTCAAATAATACAAGATTTACGAAGAGGTTTGTTTGATGTTTTAATTGGTGTCAATTTATTGCGTGAGGGTTTAGATTTACCCGAAGTATCGTTAGTTGCTATTTTAGATGCCGATAAAGAAGGTTTTTTACGCAGTCATCGCTCGATTACCCAAACCGTTGGTAGAGCCGCAAGAAATGTAAACGGACGTGCTATTTTATATGCTGATAAAATAACCAATAGCATGAAACGCACTATAGATGAAACCAATTATAGGCGTAAAAAACAGCAAGATTACAATACTAAAAATGGTATTACGCCAACGCAAATCAACAAAAAACTAGATAATACGCTTTCTCAAGATACTATTACTTCTTTTCATTATGATAACGCGATTGATAAGGTTGCAAAACAAGATTTGCAGTTTTTATCTAAAGAAGAAATAGAAAAACGCATCAGAAATAAACGAAAAGAGATGGAATCTGCTGCTAAAAATTTAGATTTTATGGTAGCCGCAAAATTGCGTGACGAGATTGCTGTTTTAAAAAAAGCTTAGAATCATAAAAAAGCCGACTAACAATAAATGAAAAAGCATAACAAAAAAATATTCCTAATAATTACAGTTCTCTTTTTAATACAACAATGCACCGATATTAATTTAATCCCCGCATTTGTATTAAATAAAAGTGATTACAAATATTTAAGCGATAATATTAGTGCTAAAAATTATGTTGTGAACAGAGTTTCAGAATATAATTATTCATTTATTACCTATGATACAATCAATAATTATTTTATTATAGATGATTCATACAGTAAAACAAAAATAGATTCTAAGGGTAATATCAAAATAAAAATACCGCATCCTTCTGGAAATTTACCTTACAAAACTCATTATGTATTTACAGACAGTACAATATGTGACCTTTCTAAAGATAAATTACAAATGATTCAATATTATAAAAAAATAAATCCTGATAAACAGAACTGGTTTTTATTATTTAAAGAATATTACCATAAAGCAACTACCGTTATTTATGGTAATGATGATAAAATCTATTTAAAAATTAAAGAAGGTTGGGTTCTTTTTCGTTCATTTAATGGGCCTTATTTAGATGGCGATTATATCACTGAAAGAACATTAAAAGGGTATCCTGCAAAACAAAGAAAGTTAATCTATTTAAAAAGTTTGAAATCTTTTAGATATTCAGATTGGAGTCACGGTAGCTATTATCCTGAAGATAAAATAAAATACTTAGACCAAAAAATAAAGAAGATTTCATTTAAAAAAATAGGCGTTTCTGGAACATTTACATATACTTCAATAATTTCTCAACATTTTGGAAT
This sequence comes from Tenacibaculum dicentrarchi, assembly GCF_964036635.1. Taxonomy (NCBI): domain Bacteria; kingdom Pseudomonadati; phylum Bacteroidota; class Flavobacteriia; order Flavobacteriales; family Flavobacteriaceae; genus Tenacibaculum; species Tenacibaculum dicentrarchi. The sequence continues at coordinate 662,614 of NZ_OZ038524.1, read as the reverse complement.
TGAGTACTATAAATTCAAAAAAAAAAATGGGTTTATTAGGTTTAAAGAAAGTGCTAACAAATACCCTTTTATACTTTTTAAATCTAAACGATACGTAAGTCATTATACTATTCCTGAAAAATTTAAGACAAAAACAGAGGTTTCTTTTATAGATTGCTCTTATCCTTCAAACCAATATGAAAGTAAAAGTGATGGTTTATATATTGTTAAACCTAAATAATTAGTTTTATTATTCTTAAAAACAAAAAAGGCTTCTATGAATATCATAAAAGCCTTTTAATAAAATTTATTCTTTTAAATTATTTAGCTGCCACTAAAGTAACAGGTAAATTATACACATCAGTTGTAACTTTTCCTGCTATTTTCTTGTAATTTAAGCTGGTTTTGATATAGTTTTCTATTCTTTGATTATCATTTTTTGAATTTACAGATAATACTATCAATTCATTTTTACTGTTTACTGTTAATTTAACGATTACAGATACGTCAGAGTTCAATTCAAATTTAGGGTTCTTTAATAATTTATGAACCTCTTTGTTTATTAATACTAATTCTTCTTTTTTATCCGAAGGATTTGTAGCGTTCGCAACTAATACGTTTACTGATAAAAAAAGTGCTACTAATAAAAATTTAATTGTTTTCATAATGTTTTTTAATAAGGTATTTTAACCAAATTTTTGTTTTCTTTATATTTTTTTCTGTCCTATTAACCTTTATAGTTAATTAATTGTCAAAATGTTACTGGGTTTGCAAACCAGTACAAACTTACGGCAGAATAATGGTTACAATGTTAGAAAACCTTTAACATAAACTCATAAAAAAGTTACTTAAAAATGGGTTAAAAAGCTAAATTTATCGCTTTTTTAAAAACAGCTTAAAAATTCTAAATAATAAGATATTAATTAATGAAAGATTTTGATAATAAAATAGAATTATCAGTATCTATTTTGCAACTAAAAACCAAAAGACTTAGAATATCTATAATTTTAAAATTACATATTTACAAAAAAAAGGCGTAACAATTAGTTCACATTAAGAATAAAAACATGATTTACAATCAATTAAACACTAAAAAATATCGTTTTTTTTATCTTCTTAATCGTTTTTTTTCAACAGTTACTTTTCCTTCTAAAATTAAAGGTTTGTTTTTTACTAAAACATTTAACTTTAAATGCTCGATGCTTTCTCTAGGAAAAACAGCCTTCCCTACATTAATACTAACATGATAAGTACCCGCAGATAGTATTTCTTGCTGATTTTTAAGCTTTCCGTTTGGAATTTCAATAATCGTTAAATTTTGATATTTTTTATCAGCAATTTCTATTGATACAATTTTAAACGCCTCTTTTGACGATTCTATAATAACAGAATACTTCATTTTTGAGGTATCAAACCTAGAACCTGCCGAAATATATTGTTTTTTAATGTCGCTTATAAAAACCGATTTACAACTAAATAATAAAGGCATAATTAGCATCATTATAATTTTAGAACTATTATTCAATATCATTTATATATTTTTTATAAAAAACACGATACTACAATTGTAATACCGTGTTTTATACTAATAATTATTAAAAATTTGTACCTGGAATATCAGGTGTATTTGGGCTTTGCGCCTGTGCTTTTTGAGGATTCAAAATTAAATAGGTTCCTAATGCGGTTAAACTAGCATATTTACCGTATTTACCTATTTTTTGTAGCGCTTCTTTTCTATTTATTTTATCTGAATTCATTTTGTCTTAATTTTACGATGCCGTAGTTATTTGGGCTTCATTTTTATATCAATTATTTTACAACAACCTTTTTTGTTGCTCTTTTATTTCCTGAAACAACTTTAACAATATAAACACCTGCTGGTAAATTATTTAAATCTACTCCTTTAAACTCAGCTGGTTTTAGTGTTTTACTTAATACTTTTTTACCTATAATATCAAATAAATCGATTGTTAATGAAATTGAATTATGACCAATTACTTGTAAGAAATTATTATCCGTATAAACTTTTAAACTTGATGCAACTAATTTCGTTTCTAACTCATTTAAAGCTCTTTTAGAAAAATGTATATAAAATCGTCCAAATTCATTTGAGTTTTTCTGTAAAGTTACTTCATAATTTTTGGTATTGCTTATTTCATGAAATTTTGCGGTTTCTTTATCTTCTATAAAAACCTTTATGTTTCCAGGTAAATTATGAATTTCTGATGAAAAAACTACCTTTTCTTTTGATGTTGCGGTAAGTTTTAAAGGAATAATTTGACCTTCAATATCATCCGAAGAAACCGATTGAATTGCATATTCATTACTTTTTACTTCATTTATAATTTTAGAAGTTAAATCAAATGTAGCATCTCCAAAATTTATAATATCCATTGCTACATCAAATCCTTGAGTCGCATTTTTTGAAAAAATAATATCGGTATTTACCTTTATTTTTTCTTTTTCAACAAATACTTTTACAAAAGAATTTTGGCTTCTGTTAAAGGTATTATTCCCCTTTAAAATTGTTTTTGTACCAATATTAGCTTTCTTAAAAATTACTTTTTCATCAGTTGATGATGCTTTTGTTTTGATAAAAAACCCTTGACCTGGCGCTAATACTTTTTGAGTTGATGATGCTAAATTAGTGTAAGCAACATATTTATTTTGAGTACTTTCCCATAAGTATATTGCCTGTGCATTAGCCGCTAATTTACTAGTATTATTTGTGATAAAATTTTCTGAAATACTTTTATTTATAGGATAATATGCCGAAAAAGGATTTCCAATAGCATTCCATTTATCAGAAGATACACTTACATTTAAATTACTATTATACATTGCTCCTGAAAAAGAAACCGCACCAGCTGTTTCTCTAGAAATGGCATAACCTGTTCCGTTTTCAAACAATGTATTTTCACTAATATTTTGATCAAAATACTCCCATTTAGTCCCTACTAAATTGGCGTCATTATATTTCGATATTGCATATTTAGAAGTAGCATTTTTTCGAATATCATTTGATACTTTCGATGCAAAACCTTTAATCGATTGACCAATTACAGGCGATGAAATTAAAGACCATTTATTCGCTAATAAACCACCTCTATTATACATAAGATTACCTGTTGCATTTCCATTTACCATAAAAACACCACTATTGGTTTCATCTGATAAAATTGATACAAAAGTATTGTCGTTTATTGTTGATACATAATCATTAACAACCGTTAAACTATTGGTGTTTTTTATCTCTAATTTAGCATTGTTAATTTCTAATGATTTTACTGTAACTCCATCTACATTTACCGATACTACATCTTGCTCTTGTTTTATTGCAACATCATCAACTGAAGTTGGTAATGTTTTACCTTCCCAATTTGTAATTTCAGACCAATTATTATTGGTAACACTTTTAAAATGTTTTTGATCGTTATAAACCCACATTCCTCTACCAAAAGTACCGACATAAACATTTCCATTACTTTTACTTACTTTAATGTCACTAATAATAACATTTGGTAAACCAGCACCTAATTTTGTCCAGTTAGTAGTTGTATTATTGGTATAATAAAGACCTAATTCAGTTCCTACATAAATAGTTTCATTGCTTTTATTAGTGTCTAATATTATTTTTTTCATGATAATGTTAGGCATATTAGCACTTATATTTACCCATGAAGCACCATTATCGGTACTTTTATAAATTTTTTCACCAGCATTATACGATGCCACTGTTGCATAAACAATAGCTGTATTTGGTACGGCATACACACTATTAATAGATAAATTTGAAGCTGGATTAGAAATTGTAACCCAAGTTGCACCATCATCATTACTTCTTCTTAGTTCTTTATCTGCTCCTAAATAACCTATAGCAAAAATTCTTGTAGCACCATTATATAAAGACACATCTAAAAAAGAAGTTTCTACTAAACCTGTATTTAGAGCCACCCAATTAACACCTCTGTCTGTAGATTTTTTTACATCACCATGCCCTGCGTAAATAGTTGCTGCAATTGTTGGGTGTAAAGCTAAAGGAGAAATAAAATCAGCATCATTTGAATCCGAAAGAATTGTTACAGATGAATATGCACTACTTGAATACCCATCATTTGTTCTGTATAAAGCACCATAAGTTCCGCCTAAATAGCGAATATTTGAATCTGAAATATCAATTCCTGTAGCTGTTCCATCACCTGCTGAACAAGCTACCCATTTTTGACTACCACCTTTTGAAACTTTTGAAAAACCATCATTATCTTGATTTGCCATCATATAATCATCACCATTAAGTCCTTCTGTAATGGCTATATTATAAGGTTGAGAAATTACCAAACCATCTGAGATATCGGTCCAACCACCTGTTGCACTTGTAGCAGTAAAAGCACCTTTATGAACTCCACCATCATGACTATTTATTACGGTAACACCATCGGATAAAAAAGATAAGTAATGATGATCAGGATGTACATAAAAACCGACCCCTCGAGGATCATCATAGGCGTTTAAATACATTGAAAAAGAAGCACCATTATCTGTCGATTTATACACATTTACACCTCCTACAAGAATATCATCTTTGTTTGTAGGCGACACAGCAATACATTGGTTATAACCCCACTGTGAATTAAAATTAGTTATAGTTGTTTCACTAATTTTATCGGCAGCGGTATCGGTATTATCAAAACGAAAAACTGTAAAAATACCATCTTGGGTAATTCCATAAAAATTTTCAGTATCATTTACAGAAGTAGTTAACTTTAACTTTTTAGGATTAAAACCTTGCAAAACTGAATGCTCTGAAAAATTATTACCGCCATCAGAAGAATACCACAAACCTCCATAAGCATCAGATACTACTACTTTATTAGAATTATTAGGATCAAAAATTATAGTTTGAAAATTATCACCAGTATAATTTGGGGTCGTATTCATATTAACCCAAGTAGCACCACTATCTGTAGATTTTTGAATTTCATTATTGGTCAGTGCATAAATTGTAGTAGACGAATTAGGCGCAAAACTTAAATCTCTAATATATTCATTATCCGTTAATGAAAACGTTAAACCTGTTACAGCCCAATTTTCACCTGCATCTATTGACTTAAACAAACCTATTGAATTAACATGTCCTCCATCTTCATCACCAGTAGCCATATATAATATGTCGGAATTTTGAGGATCAATAATAATATCGGTAACTCCTAAACCTGCTAAATCATCTGTTTTAGGCAACCAAGTTGTTCCGCCATCTGTTGTTTTCCACAAACCTCCTGCGGCAGATCCGGCATACATTATTTGTGCATTATTAGCGTCTGTTGCTACTACGTTAACCCTTCCTAAACCTGGATATGCAGTATACCCGTTTTCTAACACATTTTTTTTAGGACCTATTTGCTCCCACGACGTAACGGTATTTGACCTTTGTGATTTTGTATTTGAATTATTTAATAAAAGATCGATGTATTCTTTTTTATTTTCTTTCTTAACAAAAGAACCGTCAGCGTTAATTCTGTCTTTCCAAATCCAAACCCAACGTTCAAACTGTTTTGTTGCTTTCTTTTCTTTTTTTGATACAACCCCTCTTGAGCGTTGTTTTCTTTCCGATAACTCTTTTCTTGTTTTATGTACAATTTCAAAAAAATTTGCTCCTTCTTTTAAAGAGGCTTCTTTGTAATTTGTAATTTGAGCGCTTACCTGAAAGGTAAAAGCAATTAAAAAGAGTAGTTTTACTATTATTTGTTTCATTTATAAATATTTAGGGGATTAATAATCAAAAGTAAGATGAAAAAAGATACAGCAACACACAAATGCGATGAACACACATTAAATAGCAGTAAGAAACTGTTTTTAAGAAGTAAAATTGCCTATACATGATTTTATTGGTACTTTTAAAAGATTCAAAAAACACCTAAAATAATTTATCAGGTAACAACTTTTTCACTTTATTAGGTCTATAAGTTACAAAAAAATCGCCTCATAAATAAATTATGAGGCGATTTCAATATATAAACAAAAAATTAATTTCTAAGCTTCTAAAACTTCTGCAACTTTATCAGCAGCTTCTTGAAATTCAGTAGCTGAAATAATTTCCATTCCACTGTTATCAATTAATTCTTTCGCTTCTTTTGCATTTGTTCCTTGTAAACGACAAATAATAGGTACATTAATTTTGTCTCCCATATTTTTGTAAGCATCTACAACTCCTTGAGCAACACGGTCACAACGAACGATTCCTCCAAAGATATTTACTAAAATAGCTTTTACGTTGGTATCTTTTAAAATAATTCCAAAAGCAATTTCAACACGTTCAGCATCGGCAGTACCTCCAACATCTAAAAAGTTAGCTGGCTCACCACCTGCTTGCTTAATTAAATCCATAGTTCCCATTGCAAGTCCTGCTCCGTTTACCATACACCCAACATTACCATCTAAATCTACATAGTTTAAACCTGCAGCTTTAGCTTCTACTTCAATAGGGTTTTCTTCACGTAAATCACGCATTGCAGCATAATCTTTATGACGATATAAAGCGTTTTCATCTAAAGTAACTTTAGCATCAACCGCCATAATTTTATCATCAGATGTTTTTAACACAGGGTTAATTTCAAACATTGCTGAATCAGATTTGATATATGCTGTATATAAAGCACTAGCAAACTTTACCATTTCTTTTAAAGCAGCACCACTTAAACCTAAGTTAAAAGCAATTTTACGCGCTTGAAAAGGCATTAATCCTAAAGCAGGATCAATTTCTTCTGTAAAAATTAAATGAGGAGTTTCTTCGGCAACAGTTTCAATATCCATTCCACCTTCGGTAGAATACATAATCATGTTTTTACCAGTAGCACGGTTTAATAAAACTGACATGTAATATTCGTCTGGCTCACTAGCTCCAGGATAATATACGTCTTCACATATTAACACTTGGTTTACTAATTTACCTTCCGCTGAAGTTTGAGGTGTAATTAACATCATTCCTAAAATATCATTAGAAATATTTTTTACGTCCTCTAAGTTTTTAGCCAACTTAACTCCACCACCTTTTCCACGACCACCTGCGTGTACTTGTGCCTTAATTACGTGCCAACCTGTACCGGTTTCTTCCGTTAATTGCTTTGCTGCCGCAACAGCTTCTTCTGGTGTATTTGCAACAATTCCTCGTTGAATACGAACCCCAAAACTGTTTAATATTTCTTTACCTTGATATTCGTGTAAGTTCATTAGATATGAATTTTTAAAGTCCAACAAAAATACAAATTCAATTTACAATACATTACTATTTAGTATAATTATTACTATTTTCTTATAACTTTTATTTTGGGTTTTCTTTTCGTTTCATTGTAACACGCATTTTTTAACACCTATTTAATGTAATTAACATTAAATTGTGATTTTAAAGCTTAAATCCTAAATATTTTTACAAACCTCCTTAAGCCCTTGACTAACTATGTATAAAACAACCTCATTATTGATTTTAATGCTATTTATCTGTAAAAATAGTATTGCACAAGAAATTCATAAAAAAAGAAAAAAATTATCCGCTACACGCATACAAACACCCCCGGTTATTGATGGGGTTATAAATGAATCAATATGGGAAAAAGCCCCTATTGCTAATAATTTTGTAATGATGCGTCCCACTAACGGACAAAACGAACCTAGCACTCATAAAACTCAAGTAAAGTTAGTGTACGATAATGATGCTATTTATGTAAGCGCTTTTATGTATGCGCCAAATCCTGCTAAAATACCTGCCGAATTTAACAACAGAGACAACATAGGAAATGCTGATTTTTTTATGCTGATGATAAACCCAAATGATGACGGGCAAAACCCAACCATGTTTATTGTTAGTGCCGCAGGAGTTCAGGCAGATTCAAAAGTAGCTAACGGTAATGAAGATTTTAATTGGAATGCTGTTTGGCAAAGTGCCATTAAAATAAACAAAAATAGCTGGACGGTAGAAATGAAAATACCCTACAGAGCTTTACGTTTTACAAACAGCGATGTACAGTCATGGGGAATTAATTTTCATCGAGAAGTTAAAAATTTAAATGCACGTTTTACATGGAATCCTATTGATAATACACAAGGAAACTGGACACAATACGACGGTTTACTAGAAAACTTAAAAAATATTACACCACCTACTCGTTTAAATTTTTACCCATACACATCGGCAACAACAACTTCTTTTAAAGGAAAAACAAATTTTGATTGGAGCGTTGGTATGGATGTAAAATATGGGCTTACCGAAAATTTTACTTTAGACGCCACTTTAATTCCTGATTTTGGACAAACCGCTTTTGATAATGTTACCCTAAACTTAGGTCCTTTTGAACAGCAATTTTCAGAGCAACGACAATTTTTTACCGAAGGAACGGCTCTTTTTACCAAAGGAAATTTATTTTATTCTCGTAGAATTGGAGGTAAACCAATAAAAAATGCTTCTGTAAATGAGCAAACAGAAACCCTTATTGAATCGCCTAAAAAAGTACAAATGTTAAACGCTATAAAAGTTTCTGGTAGAACAAAAAAAGGCTTAGGTATTGGTTTTTTTAATGCCGTTACTGCCAAAACAATCGCCACAATTCAAAATAACACCACCAAAGAAAATAGAGAACAAGTTATTAATCCTCTGTCAAACTACAATATTTTAGTTTTAGATCAGCAATTTAATCAAAATTCAGCGGTAACTTTAATTAATACAAACGTTACTAGAAATGGACATTTTAAAGATGCTAATGTTACAGGTTTACTTTGGCATTTAGAAGATAAAAACAGTAATTACAATATAGATGGTTCTGTTAAAATGAGTAATATTTCCGATGATAAAAACAACCCGAATACTGGTTATACATTTGACACTAGCATTGGTAAAAAGTCTGGAAAATGGCGGGGTGAAATTGGTTATAACTTAAAAAACAAAGATTTTAACCCAAATGATATGGGAATTTTATTTCGTAATAACCAACAAGCTATTTATGGATTTACGGCATATCATTTATTAAAACCTACAGGTATTTTTAATAATTACAAAATAAATACTGCTTACAATATTAACTTTTTACACAATCCTGGCACTTATACAGGTAGCAATATAAACACCGCTTTTCAGGCAGAAACTAAAAAACGTTTTTCTTTTGGGGCAAACATAATTTATAGCAGTAAACGTAAAGATTTTAACGAACCAAGACAAGGAACAACAAGCGGAATTTACTTTAAAAGACCACAAAGAACACGCATTAGCCACTGGGGATCTACCGATTACAGAAATAAATTTGCTATTGATTATAACTGGAGATATTCTTTTTTCAAAAACAATCCAAAAGAAAATTATGGCTTTAAAATTTCTCCAAGATATCGTTTTAACAATCAATTTTCGTTAGTTTATGGCTTTAAATACGGGCAGACAAACAATGGACAGGGTTTTGTAAATGATATAAATCAAGAAGATATCGATAAAAACCCAATACTTTCTCCTTTTTTAGATGAAATTATCTTCGGTCAAAGAAACTGGACTCGCTTCAATAATTCGTTAACAGGTAAATATAGTTTTAATACAAAATCAACACTTTCTTTAGCTTTCAGACACAATTGGAGTAAAGTTCCTTATAAGGAGCAATTTTATACTTTAAATAAAAATAATGGCGAATTAATTGAAAGTAATTATACCGACAATCATCATAAAAATTTTAATAGTTGGAATATTGACCTTAATTATTTGTGGCAGTTTGCCCCAGGTAGTCAATTAACTGCTTTTTATAGAAATACCATTTCTAATGATACAGATGTTGCTACTCAAAATTTCTCAGAAAATTTAGAATCACTTTTAAAAGAAGACAATCAACATACTTTTTCTGTCCGTCTTGTTTATTTTATTGATTACAACAATATCAAAAAATTAATTTAACACGGTTTTAATTTATCTTTTGAAATCAGACTTGCTTTAAAAGGCTATCTAATTTCTTTTTTATACATTCGTTACCTTGAAAATAAAACGAGGATTATCTATGATTATAGCTAAAAATATCCATAAATACTATGGTGATGTTGAAATTTTAAAAGGCGTAAATCTTCATATTAAAAAAGGAGAAATTGTTGCTATTGTTGGGCCTTCTGGAGCCGGAAAAACAACACTTCTTCAAATTTTAGGAACTTTAGATAGCCCCCAAAAAACACAAAACTACGAGTTATTATTAAATACTATTTCAATCAAAGGATTAAGCGACAAAGCTATTTCTTCTTTCAGGAATAAACACATCGGATTTATTTTTCAATTTCATCAATTACTACCTGAATTTACAGCACTCGAAAACGTCTGTATTCCTGCTTTTATTAGCGGAAAAGCGAAATCAGCAACTCAAAAAAGGGCAAAAGAATTATTATCATTCTTAGGATTATCGCACAGAGAAAACCATAAGCCAAACGAACTTTCAGGAGGAGAGCAACAACGAGTAGCCGTAGCGAGAGCCTTAATTAACGAACCCGCTGTTATTTTTGCCGATGAACCATCAGGAAATTTAGATTCTACCTCAGCAGAAAATTTACATAAATTATTTTTTGAATTACGAGACAAATTTGGGCAAACCTTTGTATTGGTAACCCACAACAAAGAACTAGCTCAAATGGCAGACAGAACCCTGACCATGAAAGACGGAATTATTGTTGATCCAACATAGAAATTTCAACATAAAAAAAAGCGAAACTTTAAGTGTTTCGCTTTTCTATTTTTTATCAAAATTTTTAATTATTCTTTATAATTTTCGTTAAAAACGGGTAATAATACTCCGCCATATATGCCCCTTTTTTCTTTCCTAAAACATTTCCTTTTGAATTAACCACAACCACTGTAGGAAACGCATTAATTCCGTACCTATATTTTAATTCTTTATTTTCTTTTTTAGCTGCTACCGAAACCAAGTCTCTATTTCTAGGAAAATCTGCTTTATAAAAAATTAAATTCCCTTCAGAAAAGTTTTTAAATTTCATTGTTTCAAACAGCTCTTTATCAACTCTTTTACATGGATGACACCAATCTGAGCCTGTAAAAAACACCAAAACAGGCTTATTCTCTGTTTTCGATTTTTCAATAGCCGTATTAAAAGAACTTTCCCATTGTATTTTTTGCGATTCAGCTTGGTGAGCTACAGTATGTTCTTGCGCAAAAGATATTTGAGTTCCTAAAATTAATACTAAAGTTAAAAATATTTTTTTCATTGTGATTCTCATTTTATAACTCAAAAATATCAAAAATAATACCAAAAACTAAAAAATTAACGATTTATTTCGTTGATTATAAAATCAGTAAATAATTTTTCATCTTTTATAAACGTACTTTTTATCGAAATATAACACACCTTTTTAAGCTGATCTTGCAAACGCATATAATCTTTTTCGGTGGTTACAATTATTTTATTGTTTGCTGATAATTTATTGAAATCTGTTTTTATTTTTTCAATATCATTGCTTGTAAAATTATAATGGTCAGGATATTTTAAATGCTTATAATTTATTTTTTCTTCGGATAAAAATGTTAGTAATGATGTCGGATTTGCAATTCCTGTAACCAATAAAACTTCTTTATTTTTTAAATCGGATATTGTCAATGTTGTATCGAGTCCTTTTAAGTTTTCATCATAAGAAATCGTTGTAAAAAAGACTTGCTGATGTGCTTTTGGTTTTATCTTTTTAATAATTTGTTGTTGTTTTTCTTCAGATAAATTTTCAGGACATTTTGTTACAATAATAATTTTTGCACGCTTTGCTCCTCTTCTAGCTTCTCTTAAATTACCTGTTGGCAATATAAAATCATCGACATATAAATCATCATATTTTGTCAATAAAATACTTGTACTTGGCGTTACTTTTCTGTGCTGATACGCATCATCTAACAAAACAACTTGTAAATCTGCATCATTTTTTAATAAATTTTGAATCCCATTTGTTCTATCGGCATCAACGGCAATAGTCGCATCATTTTTAAATTTCGTGTAAAACTGTAACGGTTCATCGCCAACATCATCAGCAGAATGTGTGTCATTTAACAACTGAAAACCTTCCGTTTTTCGTTTATAACCACGACTTAAAACGGCAATTTTATAATCATCTTTTAATAATCGGATTAAAAATTCAATTTGTGGCGATTTCCCTGTTCCGCCAACGCTTAAATTTCCTACCGAAATAACAGGAACTTTAAAAGAAGTAGATTTTAAAATATTAATATCAAAAAACCAATTACGAATTGTTGTAATAACATCGTATAAAACAGCAAACGGAAACAATAAAAATCGAAGTAATTTCATAACATCAAAAGTAAAAATAATTTGAAGCAATTTCCCGCTTTCCGCACTCGCTTTTTTTATTTTTTCGAAAAGAAAAATAAAAAAGAGCTCAAACAATTGCTTCAATCGGGGCTAGGCATTTGTACTCTATTTAAAAATTGTGCATCTTTTAAAATAAAAAACATATCAAAAGCAAGTTTTAGTAACTTTGAAACATCTTTTTTAAATTAAAAAAAATGCAAATAAAAGACGTTACAAATTATATTGAAGAATTAGCTCCACTTGCTTACGCCGAAAGTTTTGACAATGTTGGCTTATTAATTGGCGATTATTCTACAAAAGTAACAGGTGTTTTAGTAACACTAGATACTTTAGAAAAAACTGTTGATGAAGCAATTGCTAAAAATTGTAATTTAATTGTAAGCTTCCACCCTATTATTTTTAGCGGATTAAAAAAACTAAATGGTAAAAATTATGTAGAACGTGTTGTTTTGAAAGCGATTCAAAATAACATTGCAATTTATGCAACACATACTGCTTTAGATAATGTAAACAATGGTGTTTCAGCTAAAATATGTGAAGTTTTAGGCTTAGAAAATTGTCAGACATTAATTCCTAAAAAAGGAATTATAAAAAAACTAACAACCTATGTTCCTATTGAAAATGCCGAAAAACTACGCACAAAACTTTTTGAAGCAGGTGCAGGAAATATCGGAAATTACAATAATTGCTCTTTTAATTCTGAAGGAATAACAACGTATCAAGGAAATGAAAATTCAAATCCGAGAATAGGTGAAAAAGGTGAATTTATATCCGAAGAAGAAATAGCTATTTCGGTAACTTTTATCAATAATTTAGAAGGAAAAATACTTAAAACATTATTTAATAATCATCCGTATGAAGAGGTTGCTTATGAAATAATTACTTTAGATAATAGTCATCAGAATATAGGAATGGGAATGATTGGCGAGTTTAAAACTCCGATGAATGAACATGAATTTTTATCTTTTGTAAAAAAAACATTTAAAACCGATTGTGTTCGACATTCTGAATTATTAGAAAAACCAATTAAAAAAGTAGCCGTTTTAGGTGGTTCGGGAAGTTTTGCTATAAAAAATGCGATACAACAAAATGCCGATGCATATATAAGTGCTGATTTTAAATATCATGAGTTTTTTCAAGCAGAAGGAAAAATAGTACTTGCCGATGTTGGGCATTATGAAAGTGAACAGTTTACAAAAAACCTTTTGGTTGATTATCTTAGCAAAAAATTTAGTACTTTTGCGATTACTTTAAGCGAAGAAAGTACAAATCCAATACACTATATATAAACAGAGATGGCAAAAAAAGAAGTAACGGTAGAAGAAAAATTAAGAGCGTTATACGATTTACAGTTAATCGATTCTAGAATTGACGAAATCAGAAATGTTCGTGGTGAATTACCTTTAGAAGTTGAAGATTTAGAAGATGAAGTTGCCGGATTAAATACTAGACTTTCTAAATTAAAGGAAGAAGCTAGTAGTTTAGATACTGATATTAGTAATAAAAAATCTGCAATTGTAGAATCTAAAGCCTTAATTACAAAATACGAAGAGCAACAAAAAAATGTTCGTAACAATCGTGAGTTTGAAGCTTTAACAAAAGAAATTGAATTTCAAGAATTAGAAATTGAATTATCTGAAAAAAGAATCAAAGAGTACAAGGTTAAAATAACTCAAAAAAATGGGGTTGTTGAAAAAACTAAAGAAAAAGTAAAGCAACAACAAAATCATTTGACCCACAAGAAAAATGAACTTGATAGTATTTTAAAAGAAACTGAAAAAGAAGAGCAATTATTAAAAGAGAAATCTGAAGAATATGCCTTATCTATCGACAAGCATTTATTAACTGCTTACAACAGAATTCGTACTAAAGTAAGAAACGGATTGGCTGTTGTAGCCATTGAACGTGGTGCTGCTGGTGGTTCTTTCTTTACAATTCCTCCGCAAATTCAATTAGAAATTGCAAACAGAAAGAAAATTACAATTGATGAGCATAGTGGGCGTATTTTAGTTGATGCTGCTTTAGCTCAAGAAGAAAAAGATAAAATTGATAGCTTATTTATATAAGTAATTTCATTTTTAAATATATAAAAAAAGCGCTCTTTCGAGCGCTTTTTTATTGTTGTAATTTTAGTAAAAAACATTGTAAAAGAGCTATCAAAAGCCACTTTAAAATTAAAAGAATCTCGGTGATCTGTATTTTTGACCTCTCGATAGTTCGTATTGTAACATAATTTCGTGAGTTCCTGAATTTGTTACATTATAATTAGAAGTTGTTAAATCGTATGAATAACCAATTAATAAAGTATTTGATGCTTGAAACCCTAGTAATACACTTACCGCATCGTCCCATCTCCAACCTAAACCTGCTCTAAATTTATCTTTAAATAATAAATTTGCCGATAAATCTAACGATAATGGCGCTCCTGAAACGGCTTTTAAAAGTGCGGCGGGTTTAAATTTAAAATCATAATTAATATCATACACATATCCTGCTATTAAAAAAAAGTGCATTCTTTCAACCGCTGTTTTTCCTAGTGGTATTTCTTGATCGTAATGTTCTGTTCTTAAAATATTCGGCACCGATAATCCTACATACCAATCTGGCTTGTAATAATAAATTCCTGCACCAATAGTTGGTAAAAATTTACTTACATTTTGTCCAAAAGCAGCTTCTGTATCAGTTGCTTCTCCTTTACTCCAATCAATATTTAAGAAACGTCCTCCTAAACGTAAACCAAATGCTAAACTAGCATCTACATCAGTTTGAATAGTATATGACAGGTTGCTGTCTAGATAAAATTCTTTTGATGGACCTATTTCATCATTCATTATATTAACCCCCAAACCTAAACCTGAAGATCCTATAGGCGTGTGATAACTTATATTTTGAGTTTCTGGAGCACCTTCAAAACCAACCCACTGCGTTCTACCGATTACCGTAATAACGCCGTAATAATTAGAACCTGCATATGCCGGGTTTATATTCATCGTATTATACATATACTGTGAATATTGAGGATCTTGCTGTGCCTGTGTAGTTGTCATAGTGCATATACTAAATACAAATACGCAGATTATACTTAAAAATAACTTCATTTTATGTAATTTTTTTATTTTATGAATACGAATTGTAACCGTATTTAGTATTAAAGCTCATTTCTTACTTTTTTAGGCGCTCCCAAAATGCGCTTTTAAATTTAAAAATCTTCTATAAAAAGATAAAAAGCCTTAAATTAATTAGTTACAAATATATCATATATTTTGATAAAAGATAAAACTAACTAATCTTGAATTTTTTTAATTTTTCAATAACAATATCAATATCATCAAGGCTTGTTAATTTACTAAACGAAAATCGTACCGAAGTTTTTTGAGTTGCCTCTTCATT
Organism: Tenacibaculum dicentrarchi; assembly: GCF_964036635.1. NCBI lineage: Bacteria > Pseudomonadati > Bacteroidota > Flavobacteriia > Flavobacteriales > Flavobacteriaceae > Tenacibaculum > Tenacibaculum dicentrarchi. The sequence goes on along the minus strand of NZ_OZ038524.1, from coordinate 646,913 downwards.
TAAAAAAGCTCGCAACACGTGTGATCCCTTACTAGCTCCACTTTGGCAAGCACTTCCTCCTGAAGCCGCTATTCCGTGTAAGTCTAACGTAAAAAGCATCATTTTATCTTGTATCGGAAAACGGACATTTAATATAGTGTAACTACTTTTTTCTAAATTTGCTGATGTACCATTAAACTCAATATTTTCAAAATTAGTATTTAACTGTGCTATAAAATACGCTTTTATGCTTTGAATATGTTTTTTATCTTCAAGTAAAGACTCATATGAAATTGCCAAGGCTTTTTCCATCCCTAAAATTCCATGCACATTTTCGGTACTTGCCCTAGCGCCTCTTTCTTGTTCGCCTCCATATAATAAAGGTTTTATCGAAATCCCCTTTTTTACATAGGCAAAACCAACACCTTTTGGTCCATGAAATTTATGCGCACTTGCGGCAATAAAATCAATTGGTGTTTTTTGTAAATCTAACTCATAATGACCAATTGCTTGTACGGTATCGGAATGAAAATACGCCTTATTTTGTGTGCATAACTGTGCTACTTTATCAATTGCTAATAAATTTCCAATTTCATTATTTACATACATTAAACTAACCAAGGTTTTTTCGGAAGATTTTTCAGCCGTGTTTGCTGTATTTTGTTTTAAAACAGCTTCTAATTCGGTTAAATTAATACTACCTTTTTTATCTACAGAAATAAATTCTACGGTTATTTGGTGTTTTTTCTGAAGATATTCAACAGTACGCAACACCGCGTGATGTTCTATTTTAGAGGTAATAATTCTTGTGACTCCTAAATTTAAAACAGCATTGTATAAAATTAAATTATCGGCTTCTGTACCACCTGCTGTAAAAATAATTTCGCTTGCCGATACATTAAAACGTTTGGCAATATTTTTTCGAGCCGTTTCTACAGCTGCTTTGGCTTTTCTACCAAATTGATGCACAGAAGATGGATTTCCAAAATTTGCTAACATTGATGCATTCATTACGGCAACAACTTCGGGCAACATGGGTGTAGTAGCAGCATTATCTAAATAAACAGCTTTCATAAAATAAATATATAATTAATTAGGATTTTGATAAATATAAACTTCGGTAGCTCCTTTACCATATTTTTGATAAGAAGCATCATAATATTTTACAGGATAATTATTCAACAAATAATCTAGTTCGGTTTTTAAAACCCCCTCTCCTATTCCGTGAATTAACACCAATTTCGAAATACTTTTTGAAATACAATATTCCAATTTATGCTTTGCCGTTTCTAACTGCAATGACAATACTTCGTAATTATCCATGCCACGGGTAGATTTCACTAATTTATTAGCGTGTAAATCTACCTCCATAACCACTTCATTCTTATCTTTTACAAAAAAAGATTTTTTCTTTTTAACAGGTTCTTGCGTTTTTTGTTGCAACAGCGCTTTTGAAACACGTGTTTGCCTACTTAATTCATATTGTTCTACCTGAATTTTAATTAATTCTGATGCTAAAAAAGGATACTCCATGCCATCTTGATCTTCAACAAAGAACAGCTCCTTTTCTTTCCTTGTTATAATCCCCCTAATATCAGCATCTAACACCGATACTTTATTTCCTATTTCGAAACACATACTTAACCTTTATTTAATTTAAAAAAAGAGCTTTACAGCGTATTTTTGCAAAAATTACATCTTACAAAAGAACTCTAAAAAAATGATAAACACTAAAAATATCAGTACAAAAATATTCTTTGAACAAGCTAAAAAAAATATAACAATTAGCCCTGAACGCAAAGAAGTACTTACTGATATTGCACACTTAATTATCAATGAGTATCAAGAAAGAGAAAGAATAAATTTAAATTTTATTTGTACCCACAATTCAAGAAGAAGCCAATTTGCACAAGTTTGGAGTTTTTTTGCTATTGAGTATTTTAACTTAAAAAATATTTTTGCATACTCAGGCGGAACAGAAACAACTGCTTTTCATAGAAACACGGTAAAAAGCTTGCAAAAAACAGGTTTTGAATTTAATATTCAAGATTTTTCGCATCAAAACCCTCGATATTTAATTTCTTTTAAAGGATGTAAAAACAACATTTTAGGATTTTCAAAAACCTATGACGACCCTAATAATAGTTATCCATATATTGCCATTACAACCTGCGATAATGCCGATGAAAACTGTCCTTTTATTGCCGATGCTATTGATAGATTTCACCTAGCATACACCGACCCAAAAAGTTCAGACAACACTAATAATACTATTGAAAGCTATTTAAACACCAGCAAACAAATTGCTGGTGAGTTATTTTATATTTTTGAGATGATAAAAAAAGAACAGTAGCTTACACTACGGTATTTTTATCGTAAGGAATACTCTTTAATACATGATTAATTACATTAACTCTAGCAATTGTTTTTCTATTTGCTCGAATTACTTTCCAAGGAGATATTTGGGTATTTGTTTTAGAAAACATAGCTCTTTTATAATCAGTATAATCATCCCAAAGCTCTTGGGCTTTTAAATCTACGGGAGTAATTTTCCATTGTTTTAATGGATTATTTACAATTTCTTTAAAACGTTTAGCCTGTTCTTTTTTATTGATTGACATATAAATTTTAACCAATCGAATGCCCGATTCTAAAATCATTCTTTCAAAATCGTTTACCTGATTCATAAAAATTTGATGTTCTTCTTGGCTACAAAAACCGTTCACAGGCTCTACCACAGCACGGTTGTACCAGCTTCTATCAAAAAAAACAATTTCTCCTGCCTTAGGAAACTGCTCTACATATCGCTGAAAATACCATTGTCCTTTTTCATCTTCATTGGGTTTAGGTAGCGCTACAATTCGCATATGACGTGGGTTAATTCTTTCGGTCATTCTACGGATAGCGCCTCCTTTCCCTGCAGCATCTCTTCCTTCTAAAATAACAATAATTCGTTCATTTTTATGAATAGCCCAAGTTTGCATGCGAATTAATTCTACCTGTAATTTTTTAAGCTTGCGTTCGTAATCTACATATCGAACAGCTTTTTCTAGGTTTAACGGATTCGTTAATAACGACTTTAACCCCTTATTTGTATTAAGTTTATTTACGGCTGCTTGTGTTAACTTTTCCATGTTAATCTAATTGTTTTGCTGAACGATAATAACGCATTACGATATTAGGGTCTGGATTATTTACTATTTTATTTTCTGATGCTTCTTGGTAATCAAATTGCGATAATACATGACGTATGCACTCTATTCTTGCTTTCTTTTTATCATTTGTTTTTACCACAATCCACGGACTGTAGGTGGTATGTGTTTTACTAAACATTTCTTCTTTATAATACGTGTATCTACTCCATAGCTCTTGTCCTTTTTTATCTACAGGACTAAATTTCCACCTTTTTAAAGGATTATCATTTCGAGCATCAAAACGGCGCATTTGCTCATCTTTTGAAATAGACAGCCAAAATTTAATAATGGTAACACCATCTTCATGTAACATGTGTTCAAATTCTGGTACTTGTGCCATAAATTTTTTATATTGGTCTTTACGACAAAAATCCATTACAGGTTCAACCACAGCACGGTTATACCAGCTTCTATCAAAAAAAACAATTTCTCCTGGGTTTGGCAATTCTTTAATATAGCGTTGAAAATACCATTGTCCTTTTTCTACATCAGTTGGTTTATTTAACGCTACTAAACGCATAGATCGAGGGTTTAAATGCTCCATAAAACGACGGATATTTCCTCCTTTTCCTGCGGCATCTCGTCCTTCAAAAATAACTGCTACTCGCTTGTTATTTTTGGCAATCCACTGCTGTAATTTCACTAATTCTATTTGGAGCTTTTTCAACTCTTCTTCATAGGTTATTTTATCAAGAACCTTCTGTATTGGTATTTCTTTTTGTTCAATTAAAGCTACTAATTCATCTGTTGATGAAATACTTTCAAAATCTTCAATGGTAAGCATTTTTTTATTTTTCATTTAAAAAATTTAAGTTGAAATACCTTATATTTAACCCTACATTGCTAAAGTAAGACGATAATAATTGCTATGAAACAAAAAATCTTTTTTTTTTTAATCTTCTGTAAAGCTATTCTTTTTGCACAACAAAAACAGGCAAAGGAATTTAGTATCTTAACAGATAATGATTTATATATTTCGCTAGAACAAGATAGGTATTACACCAATGGAATTTTTTTAAAATATCGGTATTTGGCTAGAAAATGGTCTAAAAATATTGATAAAAAAATAATTGAAATCCAAGTTGGAAATCAAATGTACACGCCTTTTAAAGCATCAGTAGAACATCCTAAAAACCATGACCGTCCTTTTGCAGGGTATTCCTTTGGAAGTTTTGGTGTTTCTAAATTTTATAAAGACAATAGTCTATTAAAAACAACCCTCCAAATAGGAATACTTGGCGCAGCAAGTAAAAGTAAAGAGCTTCAAAGTTTTATACATAATTTATATGGTTATAAAAAAATAACAGGTTGGAAATATCAAATTAAAAACACCGTTGGCATCAATTTAAAAATAGCTCACATAAAAAGTTTATCAAAAGAAACATTTGCAGATATTAACTGGATAAACAGCTTTAATATTGGAACAATTCACACCAATTTAGCCACAGGTTTTTATGGAAGATTAAGCTTAAAACCACTTGAAAAAATTACAAATTCGATTACTTTTAACGCAAATTTAAATAACGAAAAAACAGCTTATACTAACAAAATAGAATCTTTCGTTTATATAAAACCAATGCTTCATTATATTGCCTACGATGCGACCATTAAAGGCGGTTTTTTAAGTGATAATAAAAGCCCGATTACCTACCAAATTATTCCGTTTAAAGTTACCACTGAAATAGGCATTCGTTTTACGGCAAAGCAGTATAATTTTGGTTACGCCATAAATTATCACAGTAAAAAGCTAAAAAGTGCTCGTGTACCTGACTACAATTTTTACGGAACACTACAATTTAATTATGTTTTTAATTAAATTGTTTATCTGAATGAAAAAATAATTTTTAAAATCGTCAAATTACGATACCTTTGCACATCTAATAAACAGAAAATATACTCAATGAAATTTATCGTATCTAGCTCTCAGTTATTAAAACAATTACAAGTTTTAGGAGGTGTTATAAACAGCAATAACACATTACCTATTTTAGACAATTTCCTGTTCGAACTAGCTAATAGCGAACTTCAAGTATCATCTTCAGATCTTGAAACAACGATGAGTTCAATTATAGCAGTAGAAAGTACCGATACAGGATCAATAGCTATAAATGCACGTTTATTACTAGATACTCTAAAAACATTTCCTGAGCAACCACTTACATTTAACGTAGAAGGAAGCAGCATCATTGAAATTATTTCAGAACAAGGTAAGTACGACATGGCGTATTTTAGCGGTGATGAATTTCCAAAAGCCGTTGAATTACCAGCACCTAGTAGTACTGAAATTCCATCACATATTTTAGCTACGGCCATTTCAAAAACAATTTTTGCTGCCGGAAATGATGATTTAAGACCTGTAATGAGTGGTGTTTTTTTTCAATTTAATGCTAAAGAATTGACTTTTGTAGCTACTGATGCACATAAATTAGTAAAATATACACGTACCGATGTTACTACTGAGCAACCAGCAGAATTCATTATGCCTAAAAAACCTTTAAACTTATTAAAGGGAATTTTAAATGGTTCAGAAAACAATGTTACTGTAGAATATAATGATACTAATGCAAAATTCACTTTTGAAAATGCTGTATTGGTTTGTCGTTTAATTGATGGAAAATATCCTAATTACGAAGCGGTAATTCCTAAAGAGAACCCAAATAAATTAACTATTGATAGAGCATCATTTTTAAACTCTGTACGTCGTGTTTCTATTTTTTCTAGTAAAACAACGCATCAAATTCGTTTAAAAATGGCTGGAACAGAATTAAATATTTCTGCCGAAGATTTAGATTATTCAAATAAAGCTGATGAACGTTTACAATGTGATTATCAAGGTGATGACATGCAAATAGGCTTTAATTCTCGTTTTTTAAGTGAAATGCTTAATAACTTAAATTCAAACGATGTTTTAATTGAAATGTCTTTGCCTAATAGAGCCGGAATTTTAACACCTATTGACGGAACAGATCAAGGTGAAAAAGTTACTATGTTAGTTATGCCAGTAATGTTAAACGGGTAAAAACTATCTACAAATATTAAAAGCCACATATTTAACTATGTGGTTTTTTTACATCAAAAGAATAGTGTTACTTTTATTTCTTATCATTTTTAGCTTCAAAAAATGATAAATAATTGTAAATTTACCCTTTTTAAGCGCATTTATAAGAAGACTTTAACCCTAAAAAACTTATTAAAGTAATTGCATACTCGTACTCTCATATTCGTTTTTTGGAGTCTTTTTTTGAGTCAAATATTGGTTGCTCAAAAAGATTCTACAGCTATAAAAGCTAATCAACTGCAAATAAGTAGTAATAAATACAATCCATTATCGCCAAGTAAAGCTGCTTTTTATGCTGCAATTTTACCTGGAGCTGGACAAATTTATAATAAAAAATACTGGAAAGTACCCTTTGTTTGGGCTTCTTTAGCAATACCTACTTATTTTTATATTGATAATCGCAATGAATATAATCGCTACAGAACTGCTTTTAAACTAAGAACACAAGGTGTCAAAGATGAATTTACCAATGCAGAAGGTAAAGAATTAATTTCTACTCCAGGTTTAGAAAATGCACAAAAAGTACTTCGAAAAAATAGAGATTTATCTTTATTAACAGGTGTTTTATTCTATGTTTTACAAATTGTAGAAGCAAGTGTAAATGCCCACTTATTACAATTTGATACCGACGATAGTCTATCATTACAACCAATGGTCTACCCAGATCCATTATTTATAGAAGCCCCAAAAGTTGGTTTAACTTTAAAATACTCCTTTTAATATGAAAATAGCATTACTTGGCTATGGCAGAATGGGTAAAGAAATTGAAAAAATTGCTTTACAAAGAGGTCATCAAATAATAATTAAAGATACAGGAAAAACAACATACGATATTACAAAAGCCGATGTTGCTATTGATTTTAGCATTCCAGATGCCGCTTTTAACAATATCAGTCATTGCATTAACAACCAAACTCCTGTTATTTCAGGAACTACTGGTTGGCTTGATAAATACCAAGAAATTGTTGATTTATGCAACCAAAAACAAGGTGCTTTTATCTATGCTTCTAATTTTAGTTTGGGTGTAAATGTGTTTTTTGAACTAAACAAACAACTTGCTAAAATGATGAGTACTTTAGATGAATATACTATTTCTATTGAAGAGATTCATCATACAAAAAAATTAGATGCTCCAAGCGGAACAGCAATTACTTTGGCTGAAGGAATTATCGAAAACAGCACTAAAAAAGCTTGGGAATTAGATGCTAAAACATCCGAAGAAAATATTCCTATTACCGCTATCAGAACTCCAAAAGTACCAGGAACACACACCACAACGTATGATTCTATTGTTGATTCTATTGCTATAAAACACACCGCTCATAACAGACAAGGGTTTGCTTTAGGTGCTGTTGTTGCAGCTGAATGGTTAGTTGATAAAAAAGGGGTTCACTCTATGAGAGATGTGTTAAACTTAGGTTAATTACGTAACAAATACCTAATAAAGCGCACTAATAACATTGAATTAGATTCCTAATATAGGAACAAAAAAATAGCTAGATTATGACATTTTCAGAATGGTTTTTATTCTTTTTAATACTTCAAGCAATCCACTTTTTAGGAACTTGGAAACTGTACGTTAAAGCTGGTAGAAAAGCTTGGGAAGCTGCCTTACCTATTTATAACGCAATTGTTTTAATGCAAATAATTAACCGCCCGAAATGGTGGGTAATTTTATTATTTATCCCTGTTATAAACCTTTTAATGTTTCCTATTCTTTGGATAGAAACTTGTAGAAGTTTCGGTTTTAATAAAAAAACAGATACATTATTAGCCGTTTTTACCTTAGGATTTTATATTTATTATATCAATTATTTAACCGATACATCTTATATTGAAAACAGAAGTTTACAACCAAATTCTGCTTTAGGAGAATGGGTAAGTTCTATCGTATTTGCTATTATTGCCGCTACTTTGGTGCATACTTATTTTATGCAACCTTATACAATTCCAACCTCATCTTTAGAAAAAACATTATTAGTTGGTGATTACTTATTTGTTAGTAAATTCCACTACGGAGCCCGTATCCCTAGTAGTACAATTGCCGCACCAATGGCACATGATACGCTTCCTCTTTTAGGTGTAAAATCTTTTATTTCTGATGATAAAAATAAAGATGGATTTTTAAATAAAGCATCGTTACCTTACATGAGAATCCCAGGTTTTCAAAAAATTAAACGCAACGATATTGTTGTGTTTAGTTGGCCTGCCGATAGTTTAAAAACGATGTGGGGCGATAAATCGGGCGTGGCAACTTATAAACCTATTGATAAAAAAACGAATTACGTAAAAAGAGCCACTGGTATTGCTGGCGATACATTAGAAGTTCGTGATGGTTACGTATTTATCAACGGAAAAAAAACAATTTTACCAGATAGAGCAAAACCACAATGGTATTTTAAAGTGGATACCCAAGGTAAAAAATTATCAATGGAAACCATCAACGAATTTAATATCAATGGTGAAGGAAAAATGTCTAACGATGGCATTTATTATTTTAATTTAACTGATGATGAAGCTACTAATTTAAGAAAAAACACTATTGTAAAAAGCGTTACAAAATATTTAAAACCTAGCGGAACATATGACGCTTCTGTTTTTCCTCATAACCCTAAATATGCTTGGTCTTCTGATAATTTCGGTCCTCTTTATATTCCAAAAGCAGGAAGTACAGTTGCCTTAAATGAAGATACTATTTGTTTTTACGAACAAATTATCCGAAGATATGAAAATAACGATTTAACCATTTTTGGTGATGCTATTTATATCAACGGAAAAAAAGCAGAAAGTTATACTTTTAAGCAGGATTATTACTGGATGATGGGAGATAACCGTCAAAACTCACTAGATGCAAGAAATTGGGGATATGTTCCTTTTGACCATGTAGTTGGTAAACCTGTAATGATTTGGTTAAGTTGGAATCCTAATGCACCTGATTTTGCTTCTAAAATAAACTCTATTCGTTGGGATAGAATGTTTACAACTGTTGGAGGTAGCGGAAAACCTACTTCTTATTTATGGTTGGTTATAATACTTATTGCAGGTTATACGCTTTATAGTTTTAAAAAAGGTAAAAAGAAATCATAATGTCACTTTTTATACCCACATATTTTGCACCTATTTCGCAATACGCAAAAATTTATAACGCCGATTCGGTAGTTTTTGAATTTGATGATAATTATCAAAAACAAACCTACCGAAACCGATGTTATATTTATGGTGCGAACGGAAAATTATCTTTAAATATTCCTGTAAAACATTTAATTACAGAAAATAGAAAAAAAAGTAAAGATACTTTGGTTGATAATGAAATTCAATGGCAACAACAACATTTTAAATCATTACAATCTGCTTATAAATCATCGCCATTTTTTGAGTTTTTTGAAGATGATATTGCTAAAATATTTCATAAAAAATATACGTATTTACAAGATGTAAATATTGATACGCATTTATTTATTACTGATGCTTTACAGATTACGGAATCGTTTACAAAAACCGAAGTTTACGAAGTAACTCCAAATATACCTGACTATCGAAATTTGGCAATTGCTAAAAAAGGTGTTACAATTGAAATGGATACTTATATTCAAATGTTTGATGATAAACACGGATTTATTCCTAATTTATCTATCTTAGATTTACTTTTTATGGAAGGCCCAAATACAAGTACTTTTTTAGAAAATATTAAAATTTAAGAGACTGTTTAAATTTCATCTGAAAAAATTTATCACAGAAAAATAAAAATTCGAATCCGTCAACCTGAATTTATTTCAGGTTCGCATCCTGATTTGCCGTAGTTCTCCTATTGATGCGATGCTGAAATAAATTCAGCATGACGTTATCAAAAAAAAATCTCAGATAAATTAATTTATCTGAGATTTTTAGTTTTATTTATTTTTTATTAAAATCGCCAACAAACAATACGTGTGACTTTATTTCCTTGACTCATCGGTATTACTTTAAATTCTTTTACTTTTAGTTTTTTAGCAGAATCTTGCAAACTTTTTACATTCTCTTTTTTTGATACTAAACTAGTAAACCATTTACTCAATTCTGGTTGTAATGAACTTTCGTATAAATAGGTATGTAAAAAAGCTTTTTCACCTCCTAAATACCATAATTCATTTGAGTTTCCTGCAAAATTACGAACTGTATTATTTCCTAAATTTCTCGATTTTCTTCTATTTGCACCTCTTGCTTCTTCTTCCGATTTATAAAACGGAGGGTTACACATTGTTAAAGTAAAAGCATCATTTTCTTCTGTTATTCCTTTTAAAACATTTAACTCATCAAATTGTTGGCGTAATTTAATTTTAGCACCTAAATTATTATCATCAATAATATCTTGTGAATAATCTAATGAATCTAAATCTATATCAGTTGCTACAAAATTCCAGTTATAAACCGATGCTCCTAATAATGGATACACACAACTTGCACCTGTACCAATATCTAACACATTTACTTCTTTTTCATCAGCAATTAAATCGGCTAAATGATGAATATAATCTACTCTACCCGGAATTGGAGGACATAAATTTTCATCAGGAAAATTCCAATCTTTAATATTATAATAAGCAAATAACAATGCTTTATTAAATTCTTTAACAGCAACAGGGTCTGAAAAATCAATAGTTTCTTTATCAAATTTTTCAATAACAAAGGCTGATATTTGAGGATACTTTTCTTTTAAAAATTTAAAATCGTATCCGTTTTTGTGCTTGTTATTTTCGTGTAATCCTTTTTTATTTTCCATTTAAAATATCAGTACTGTAAATTCTAATTGTAAAGGTTTTAAGCCTTTTTTTAACTCTTTTATTAAAGTATTTCCATAGGATAAATAATATTCAGAAAAATTACGCTGACGCTCTTCTAAACTTCCATTTGGTAGTATTTCATTTTGTAATAATATAATTCTATCTACCAAGTTTTTATGATTCCGTTTTTCTGCTCGTAACCAACGTTTTTCTAAATTATCTAATCCTTTTAATTGTTTTTTTTCTTGTGCATTTACAGCTCCTACAAATGATATATCTGTTTTTTCGGCAAAGGATTTTAAACTAACAAATTGTTCTTTTAAAAACTCTTTTTGAGTAGTGAAATCTATTTTTTCTTCGGATACTTCTAATATTTTATTTTTAAGTAAGATATTTTGTTTCAAAAAAATCTCTTCTAATGAAATTGATAATTTATCTAATTTACCAGCTTGTTTTTCAGAAATTATTTGTGCCGAATTTCGTAATAACAAAATCGGAAAAGGCACTTCAACTACTTCAAAATAACTTTTTAACTGTAACCAATACGCTAATTCTCCACCTCCACCAACATAGCAAAGATTCGGCAAAATTACTTCTTGATACAACGGACGCATAATTACATTTGGCGAAAATCGTTCTGGGAATTCATGAACTTCTTTTAATAATTCATCTAAATTCCAAGAAATATTTGTGTTATTTACCTTATAAATATCATTTTCAAAAACAATACGCTCTCGAATTTTATCTGTTAAATAAAACAAATTAATTTCTCTCGGATTTACTTGAATTTTATAATTTTCACCTAAAGATTTAATCGTTTCTGTAACTTTTTTATACGATGTTTGATTTTTTAATTCTGTTTCTATAAACGGAATAAACGCACGTTTTAATTCTCGTTCATCTGCATCAATAATTACCAAACCATATTCACCAAATAATTCATTGGCAATATAACGAGTTGCATCGGCTAAGTTAGCACACTTTATATATGCTTCTTCAAATAATTTCTTTAGATATTCTGCATTTTTTGATGTTCCTAAATGATTCGATAAAACCTCTAAAACATCTGCTAATCCTTCGGTTGAAAAACGTCCTACTCCACCTGTTTGCGTAGAATTCCATTGTACTTTTTTACGTTTAAAATTGAAGTAATTAATTTCATCAAAATCATGGTCTTCTGTTGCCATCCAATAAATAGGAACAAAATTTTCTTTCGGATTTTTAGCCTTTAAATCTTCACATAAATTAATAACAGAAATTATTTTATATAAAAAATATAACGGTCCTGTAAGTAAATTTAACTGATGTCCTGTGGTTATTGTAAAGGTATTTTCTAAAGATAAACTAGCAATATTTTGAACTGTACTTGGTGTTGTTGTTACTTTTAAATATTGTTTTTCTAAAACTTTAACAAGCGTTTTTCTTTGTTTTATTGAAAAACTAGCTTTTTTAGTTTTTATTTGATTTTTAAATCCTTCTGAAGATGAAAAATTAGCATAAAAAGGTTTTATTTCTGAAGATTGCTCTAAGTAATCTAACATTGTTTTAGAGAAAAAACCAGTCTTTTTAAAAGGAATATGTGTTACTTTCATTTACTTATTTTTTCTTGAAGTTTACAATCATTATCATTTATAATCATGGTTCAAAAATACTAAAATTTGATGCTAAGTCGAAAACAAAACAATAATCTAACAGATTTTTAACGACATTATTTTTTAAATCAGAGATTTTGTTATTTTTACAATGAATTTAGATTCTTATACTGTAATTTAATTATTTGTAAAAATGCCTAGCCCCGATTGAAGCATCTGTTTGAGCTCCTTTTTTTGATTTTTCTTCAAAAAAAGAGCGAGTGCGGAAAGCGGGAAATTGCTTCAAATTAATCTTATTGTTTTTAATAAAAAATATTCATTAAAAAAATACACTTAACAGTAAAAAAATATGCAATTTAAACATCCTGAAACTTTATACTTCTTATTTTTTTTACTGATTCCGATATTAATTCACTTATTTCAATTACAACGTTTTGAAAAAGTTACGTTTACCAATGTTGCTATTTTAAAAAAATTAGTAACACAAACCCGAAAAAGTTCACGCATAAAAAAATGGCTGATTTTAGCTACTCGTTTACTATTATTTACTGCTTTAATTTTAGCTTTTGCACAACCTTATTTTAGCAATCATAAAAGTGATGAACAACAACATTTTTTTATTTATTTAGATAATTCATTAAGTACAAATACAGCAGGTGAAAAAGGTGATTTATTACAAATTTCAGCTCAAGAAATTATTGAAAATACTTCAGAAAAAGCGATATATTCTTTACTTACAAATGATGCTTATCAGCAAAATAAAACAGCTACGGAATTAAAAAATATTTTATTAGAAGTTAAAAATACCGCCAAAAAAATAGCTTTAGAAACTGTATTATTAAAAATTTCGAGTGAACAACTAAAAAATAAAAACACTAAAAATATTATTATTTCTGATTTTCAGAATGTAAAAAATACAGCACTTAATCAGTTACCTAAAAATACTTCTTTCGTAAAATTAAATCCGCAAGAAAAAAATAATTTATCTATTGATAGTGTTTTTGTAAACACAACTATATCGAAAAATTTAGAGGTACAAATTGTTGTTAAAAATCAAGGAAATTCAAAAAAAGAAGTTCCTATTGCTATTTATAACAACAAAAAATTAATAAATAAACAGCTGTTTTCTATTAAAGAAAATGAAACTAAAAAAGTTGCTTTTTCTATTGTTAATACTTCCGATTTTTTAGGTAAAATTGAATTAAATTTTAAAGATACCTACTCTTTTGATAATTCGTTTTATTTCGCAATTAATACCAATTCTAAAATTAAAATTTTATCTATTGGTAAAAATGCTAACTTTTTAAAACGAATTTATAGTGATGATGAATTTGATTTTAAAGCTTTAAATACACAAAATTTAAATTATAATTTAATTCCGAAACAACATCTTATTGTTTTAAATGAAATTGATAATTTATCAGAAACACTTATTAAAAACTTAGTTGACTATTCAAATAAAGGAGGGAATTTAGTTATTATTCCATCTAAAAACGCAAAAATTCTGTCTTATAATAGTTTATTAAATCGACTTGAAATAGGAAATATCAAGCCATTAAATGACAATCAAAAAAATGATAGCTTAAAAATTACAGATATTAATTACAAACATCCATTATTTAAAAATGTATTTGAGAAAAAAGTGCGTAATTTTCAATATCCTTTTGTAAAAACAGCTTATAATACTACTTTTAAAAATACCAATACTATTGTTTCTTTTGAAAACAAAAAACCATTTATACAACAAATAAACAAGGTGAATTCAAAAGTATATTTTTTAGCATCTCCGCTAAATAAAGAAGATAGTAATTTTATAAATTCGCCTTTAATTGTTCCTGTTTTTTATACAATCGGAAAACAAAGTTTACAACTATCTAAAGAATATTATACTACTGATAAACAAAATAATATTGCTATTGATGAATTTATTTCTAAAAATGAAATAGTATCTATTTCGAACAATAAAACTTCGTTTATTCCACTACAACAAACGCTTCAAAATAGTATAAAAATCACGACAAATAATCAGCCATTAATAGCTGGATTTTATCAAATAAAACAACAAGAATCTGTTTTAAAAAACATTGCTTTTAATTATCCGAAGAAAGAAAGTTTGTTAAACTTTTTAGATTTCACAACTACTGAAAATCAAAAAATTTCTACCTCAGTAAAGCAAACGTTAATAAATAGTAACAACGAATACAAAATTCAATGGCTTTGGAAATGGTTTTTAGTTGTAGCAATTGTATCTTTGTTTATTGAAATTTTGATCTTAAAATTCTTTAAACCATGACAACGCTATTAAAATCGGCAACTATTATTGATGCGCATAGCCCTTACCACCAACAAACTAAAGATATTTTAATTACTGATGGAATTATTACTAAAATTGATAGTAATATTACCGATAAAGAAGAATATCAAATTATAAAACTTGATAATTTACATGTTTCTACAGGTTGGTTTGACACCAGTGTTTCTTTAGGTGAACCTGGATATGAAGAACGTGAAACTATTAAAAATGGTTTACAAGTAGCTGGTAAAAGCGGATTTACAGATATTGCCGTAAACCCAAATACAAATCCTGTTATTGATAACAAAGCAGCTGTTGAATTTCTAATTTATAGAGCCAACGGATTTGCCACAAACCTACATCCTATTGGTACATTAACTCAACAAAGTAAAGGTGTTGAAATGGCGGAATTATACGACATGCAACAATCTGGTGCAATTGCTTTTGGTGATTATAAAAAACCAATAGTGAATGATAATTTATTAAAAATAGCATTACTTTATACACAAAACTTTAACGGATTAGCACTTAGTTTCCCTAAAAATAAGGCAATTGCAGGAGAAGGTGTAGCACACGAAGGTAAAAACAGCACACTTTTAGGTTTAAAAGGAATTCCTGCTTTAGCGGAAGAATTACAAATTTCTCGTGATTTATTTTTATTAGAATATACAGGCGGAAAATTACATATTCCAACCATTTCAACTAAAAAATCAGTACAATTAATTAAAGAAGCTAAAGAAAAAGGCTTAAATGTTACTTGTAGTGTAGCAGTTCATAATTTATTTTTAACAGATGATGAATTGCATCAATTTGATGGAAATAAAAAAGTAAATCCACCTTTAAGAACTTCGGATGATATTAACGCATTATTAGAAGGTGTTAAAAATGGAACTATTGATATAATTACATCAGACCATAATCCGATTGATATTGAACATAAAAAAGTAGAATTTTCTACAGCAAAAGATGGAACTATTGGTTTAGAAACTGCTTTTGGAGTTTTAAACTCAGTATTAGATTTAGAAACTATTGTAACTTGTTTATCTGATAATCCGAAAGAACGTTTTGGACTTCAAAAAACAAGTATCAAAGAAAATGAAATTGCTAATTTATCTATTTTTAACCCTGAAGGAACATCTGTTTTTACTGAAAAAGATATTTTATCAACTTCAAAAAATAGTATTTTCTTAGAAAAAGAAATCAAAGGAAAAGTCTATGGTATTTACAATAATAAACAATTAATTTTAAATATATAACTATGGAAAACTACACTGTAAATGAAGGAAAAACAAATGCTATAATTAGTTATTTTACTATTATAGGAACAATTATAGCGTTAATATTAAATAAAGATAAAAAGAATCCTTTTACAAGTTTTCATATCAGACAAACGCTTGGCTTAAATGCTTTGTATATTTTGAGTGGTTGGGTTGTTATGACTTATATAAGTTTTTTTATTGCAATAATTATTAATATAATTTTATTTATCTTTTGGATAATTGGACTTATCGGAGCATTAAAAGGAGAAGAAGAAAAAATCCCTCTTTTAGGAGATCAATTTCAAGACTGGTTTAAGAATATTTAAACATAAATATATAACAAACATGTAAATAATTAATTTATTTACATGTTTGTTTATTAAAACACATTTATTTAGATGTTAAATTATATTGTAAGAGAGCCTAAACAGGCAACTACTAATCCGCCATTATTAATTTTATTACACGGATATGGTAGTAATGAAGAAGATTTATTTTCATTTGCACAAGAATTACCTGAAAATATACTAATTATTAGCGCACAAGCTCCTTACACTATGGGTGGTAGTGCTTTTGCTTGGTATGCAATTAATTTTGATGCCGTTAAAGGTAAGTTTTCAGATTTAGAACAAGCAGCAACATCTGTAACTAAAATTGCTAATTTTATTGATGAAATTAAATCGAAATATAACACAAATCCTGATAAAACTTTTATTTTAGGTTTTAGTCAAGGTGCTATTTTAAGCTATGCCTTGAGCTTTAATTATCCGAATAAAGTGCAACACGTTATTGCCTTGAGCGGTTATATTGATGAAAAATTAATCAAAAATCAGCAAGAAAATACTAAAATCACAACTGATTATTATATTTCTCACGGAACTGTTGACCAAGTAATTCCTGTTGATTGGGCAAGAAAAGCACCTGTATTTTTAAACGCTAATAATTTAAAAAATGATTATTCAGAATACCCAGTAGGACACGGTGTTGCTCCTCAAAATTTTTACAGTTTTCAAAAATGGATAGAAAACCGTTTATAAAAAATAAAAAACCGAGCTTAAAAGCTCGGTTTTTTTATTCTCCTAAAATTTGACTTGCGTGTTCTTTTGTTTTTACTTTACTAATAACATCTATAATTATTCCTTTTTCATCAATAACAAAAGTTGTTCTATGGATACCATCATACTCACGTCCCATAAATTTTTTAGGTCCCCAAATACCAAAAGCATTAATCACTTCTTTTTCTTCATCTACTAATAAAGGAAAAGGTAAATCATGTTTATTAATCCAATTTTGTTGACGCTTTGCAGAATCAGCACTTGCACCTAAAATAGCATATCCTTTTGCTAAAAAAGACTGATAATTATCTCTTAAATCACAAGCTTCATTTGTACAACCAGGCGTACTTGCCTTCGGATAAAAAAACAACACTAACTTTTTCCCTTCATAATCAGAAAGTTTTACAATGTTTCCTTTTTCATCAACAGACTCGAAACTAGGTGCCTTATCTCCTACTTTTAATGTTGTCATAATTTGTAGTTTAAAATAGTTCGTATAATATCAAAGTTACAACGTTGCTTTTGAATTAACAATAAATTATAGTTGTTCTTTGTTAGTTTGTACCTTTGTTTATCTATGTTTAAAACTCAGAAAATGACCAAGGAAAATAAAGTACAATTTGTTATTGATACCTTAGCCGAATTATATCCAGAAATACCTGTTCCTTTAGATCATAAAGACCCGTATACATTATTAATTGCCGTTTTACTATCAGCACAATGTACCGATGTTAGAGTAAATAAAATTACCCCCTTACTTTTTGCTAAGGCTGATAATCCATACGATATGGTAAAAATGAGCATTGAAGAAATTAAAGAAATTATTCGACCTTGTGGTTTATCACCTATGAAATCAAAAGGAATTCACGGTTTATCTAAAATATTGATTGAAAAACATAATGGTGAAGTACCTAAAAGTTTTGAATATTTAGAAGAATTACCTGCCGTAGGTCATAAAACTGCTGGTGTAGTTATGAGTCAAGCGTTTGGAGTACCTGCTTTTCCTATTGATACACATATACATCGTTTATTATATCGTTGGAATTTAACGAATGGAAAAAATGTAATTCAATCAGAAAAAGATGCAAAACGATTATTTCCTAAAGAATTATGGAACGACCTCCATTTACAAATAATTTGGTATGGACGAGAATATTCTCCTGCTCGTGGTTGGGATTTAGAAAAAGATATTATTACAAAAACTATTGGAAGAAAGACAGTTTTAAATGACTATTATAAAAATAAGTAATAAAAAAAGCTTCAACAATTATTTTGTTGAAGCTTTTCAAACTAATTCAAATTCAATTCAATTAAATAATTAGATTTAGTTTTAATTACTTTTAATGATTTTGAAAAATTAATTAAAAACTGAATAGTTTCTTTTTTAGGATTCATTTTAAAATCTGAAGATTTGTCTAGGTAAATTCTCATCATACTTTTCTCTTTTCTCTTTATTCATTTGTTTTCAAGCATTTAACGACAACAATTTCCCTTTATTGCTTAATTAACTAGAATAATTTTATTTTTCTCTATTATTTTTCTCAAGTTAATTAAAGCATATCTCATTCTTCCTAAAGCTGTATTAATACTTACACCTGTATTTTCAGAAATTTCATTAAAACTCATATCATTATAAATACGCATTTTTAAAACTTCTTTTTGTTCTTCTGGTAATTGATTAACTAAATCTCTTACAGCTAGTAATATTTGTTCTTTAATTATTCTATTTTCTATATTTAACGACCCATCTGCTAATACTGAAAAAATATCAAAATCATCAGTATTATTAAACTTAGGCATTCTATTTTTTTTCCTAAAAAAATCAATAATTAAATTATGAGAAATACGCATCACCCAAGGTAAAAACTTACCTTCTTCATTATAATTACCTTTTTTTAAAGTTCTTATTACTTTTATAAAAGTATCCTGAAATATATCTTCTGTAATGTCTCTATTTTGTACTTTGCTATAAATAAAACTATATAAACGTTGTTGATGACGTTTAATTAATAATTCTATCGCTAGTTCTTTTCCGTTAATGTAGTCTTTTACTAAATCGCTATCGCTTACAATGTCTTTATATACCATAATTACTTTTTTATAGAGTAACTTAGTTACTCTTTTATGAAAGGAGGATGTTTTTTAAAAGTAATTTTTTTAATATAGGCTGTAATTAATTGATTATTAGACTTCAAATATGTGATTTTTTTTTCAAAAAAACAAGAATTGTTTTATTTTTATTAAAAAACTATAAAGCCTTTTCGGCTTATTTAATTGAGAAATCGTATTTTTATAGCTTATTTTTTAAGTACATGAAAAGAGACCTTTCTGCCATCAATCCTAAAGAAAATATTATTATAAAAGGAGCTAGCTTACACAATTTAAAAAACATTGATGTTGTTATTCCTCGTAATAAATTAGTAGTAATAACAGGGCTTTCAGGTTCTGGAAAATCAACACTAGCTTTTGATACTTTATACGCCGAAGGACAACGACGTTATGTAGAAAGTTTATCGTCATATGCTCGTCAGTTTTTAGGAAAATTACACAAACCAAAAGTAGATTATATAAAAGGAATAGCGCCTGCAATTGCTATTGAACAAAAAGTAAACTCAACAAATCCACGATCCACAGTAGGAACCTCAACCGAAATTTACGATTATATAAAATTATTATATGCTCGTATTGGTAAAACTATTTCGCCAATATCAGGTAGCGAAGTAAAAAAACATACTGTTTCTGATGTTCTTAATCATGTAAAAACTTTTGAAGAACGTACCAAACTTTTATTATTAGCTCCAATTATTATCAATAAAAATAGAGATTTAAAAACTGTTTTACAAGTTTTAAATCAACAAGGATATGCTCGTTTAAAATATAATAATACCGTTTTAAGAATTGACGATTTTCCTATTGATGATTTTAATAATGAAGATTTATTTTTAGTTGTTGATAGAATTATTACTAAAAATGAAGAAGATTTTTATAATCGATTAGGTGATGCTA
This sequence comes from Tenacibaculum dicentrarchi, assembly GCF_964036635.1. Lineage (NCBI taxonomy): Bacteria > Pseudomonadati > Bacteroidota > Flavobacteriia > Flavobacteriales > Flavobacteriaceae > Tenacibaculum > Tenacibaculum dicentrarchi. The sequence continues at coordinate 626,717 of NZ_OZ038524.1, read as the reverse complement.
TTCAAACTGCTTTTTTTGAAGGAAAAGGAATTTGTTTCGTTGAAAATTTAAATGATAAAAAAATCACAGAGTTTAGCAATAAATTTGAATTAGACGGAATCACATTTTTAGAACCTAATACCCATTTATTCAGTTTTAACAATCCGTACGGAGCTTGTCCTACTTGCGAAGGTTACGGAAGTGTAATTGGTATTGATGAAGAATTAGTTATTCCAAATACAGGATTATCTATTTTTGAAGATGCTATTTTCCCTTTTAAAACAGACAGCTATAAAATTTATAAAGAAAACTTAATTTTAAATGCTATTGATTTTGATATTCCTATTCATAAACCTTGGTTTGAGCTTTCTGAAAATCAAAAAGAATTAGTTTGGAACGGAACTAATAAATTTGAAGGAATACACGATTTATTTAAAAAACTAGAAGAAAAAAGTTATAAAATTCAGAATAGAGTAATGCTTTCTCGCTATCGAGGAAAAACAACTTGTAACAATTGTAACGGAAAAAGACTCCGTAAAGAAGCTAATTATGTACATGTTCATGAAAAAGTAATTTCAGATTTAGTTACACTTCCTTTAGATGAACTATCAGTGTTTTTCAATAATTTAAAACTAAATGAACACGAATTAGCAATAGGAAAACGATTGCTTACTGAAATTAATAATCGCTTACAATTTTTAACCGATGTTGGTTTAAATTACTTAACCTTAAACCGTACTTCAAACACGCTTTCTGGAGGTGAAAGTCAACGAATAAATTTAGCAACATCATTAGGAAGTTCACTTGTTGGCTCTATGTATATTTTAGATGAACCTAGTATTGGTTTACATCCAAAAGACACCGAAAAATTAATTGATGTACTTAAAGATTTACGTGATTTAGGGAACACCGTTATTGTAGTTGAACATGATGAAGATATTATGAAAGAGGCTGATTATATTATCGACATAGGTCCTGAAGCGGGAACTTACGGTGGTAACGTAGTTGCTGAAGGTACTTTTGATGATATTATGAAATCCGATTCGCTAACGGCTAAGTATTTATCCGAAGTATTAAAAATTGAAACCCCTACAATACGTAGAAACTCAAAAAACACCATTAATATTATTGGTGCTCGTGAAAACAATTTAAAAAATATTGATGTTTCTTTTCCGCTAAATACCTTAACTGTTATTACAGGTGTTTCTGGAAGTGGAAAAAGTACCTTGGTTAAGAAAATTTTATATCCTGCAATGCAGAAAAAACTGGTCGGGTATGGTGAAAAAGTAGGTCAGTTTACTGATATTACAGGAAGTTTTGAAAATATAAAAAATGTTGAATTTATTGACCAAAATCCTATCGGACGTTCTTCAAGGTCAAACCCAGTAACTTATATAAAAGCTTATGATGATATTCGAAAATTGTTTTCAATTCAAAAATTAGCGAGTATCAGAAATTATCAACCAAAACATTTTTCTTTTAATGTTGATGCAGGACGTTGCGAGGTTTGTAAGGGCGAAGGAATAGTTACTATTGAAATGCAGTTTATGGCTGATGTGCATTTGCAATGCGATACCTGCCACGGAAAACGCTTTAAAAAAGAGGTTTTAGAAGTTCATTTTGGTAAAAAATCTATTGATGATATTTTAAACCTAACTATTGATGATGCTGTTACTTTTTTCGAAGAACGAGAACAATTTAAAATTGCTCGTAAACTAAAACCCTTGCAAGATGTTGGCCTAGGATATGTACAATTAGGGCAATCATCATCAACATTATCTGGTGGAGAAGCGCAACGTATAAAGTTAGCTTCTTTTTTAATGAAAGGAAATACCAAGGATAAAACTTTATTTATTTTTGATGAACCTACCACAGGACTTCATTTTCATGATATTAAAAAATTACTTACCTCTTTTAATGCCTTAATAAATAAAGGTCATTCGATTATTGTAATTGAACATAATATTGAATTAATTAAATGTGCCGACCATATTATTGACCTTGGTTTACAAGGCGGAAAAAATGGTGGAAATTTAATTTTTACAGGAACTCCAGAAGATTTAATCAAAAATAAAGACTCTTTTACAGCGCATTATTTAACTGATAAAATAATATAAAAAATAGAAAAGCTGCCTAACCTTTTCGGGATAAGCAGCTTTAACATAACAAAAATTAACAAAACTCAATAGTTCTTACTTATTGAAGGTTTTTATCACCTACAGTCGGATTGTATACATAATTAAAAGTATAATATTGTGCACCTGAATTTTTAGGATCGGCAGAATTTGAACTGTCCATATCTTTATAATAACTTAAAATTTCTATTTTAGCATAATTCCCATCAATCGTTTTTACAACAAGTACTTTTCCTGCTACAGGATTTATACTGTGGTCAGAAAAATTATAAGTATACCACAAACTTTTTGGCAAGGCTAACATTCCTTTTTCATCTTGCTTGAAACGAGCAGATTCGGGGGCTTTTGTAATCTCTGAAAAAGTTCCTAAGGCTAAAGCGATACTTGCTTCTCCTGTTCTTTTTGGCTCTTCTTTAACTCCTGTCGATTCTCCTCCATTTACGATAATTGTGGTGGCTCTAAAGGCGATATCCCAATTATCATCGGTTACAATTCCTCCTTTTTTAAAGCTAAACTTTACAAATTCACCTGAAGCCGTTGGAGGATTTACCGCATAATCAGTAAGTTGTTTTGCGTGTAAGTTTTTAATTTGTTTTGCCATAACTGGCTCAAAAACATCATCACTGCTATTATCACTACAAGAAACAGCTAAAAAAGCAACTAAAACGATTAGCCAAATTGATTTTAAAATTTTCATTTTATATATATTTACTTGATTATTTTTTATCTAAAAATTAAACTGAAGGCTTCCGTAGAAAGTTGTTCCTAACTGTAAAACAGTGTCGTTATTTTTAAATGTTTTTTTATTTTCTTCTCCCTTTTCATTAAATAAATTATTAACTCCTACTCGAAGATTCATTCTGTTAAAAAATGTTTTAGTAGCCGCAATATTTATTTGTGTATTTCCTGCTACAAAATCATCAAATTCATCAATAACTCCTTGACTATTATTCGTGTCAAACAAGGCGTATTTACTTCGATAAATAGCTCTAATATTTGCCGAAAAATCATGGGCATAATTTTCATAAAAAACTTTAAAGTTTAGCATGTGCTTCGATTTATTTGGCAAGCCATAATAATTTGACATTTTCATTTTTTGAGAAGGCGAAGTACTTGTTTTTCTAAAAAATATCTCCCCCGATTTCAGCTGATCTTCTTGTAATTTATCTCCTGTATCTAAAAATTGATACCCTGTTAAAATGCTAAAATTTGATGTAATTTTATAGTTAATATCCAATTCTACTCCTTGCATATAAACCTGGTTTCTATTTCTATAAGAAAAAACTCTCGTTCCTATTGGCAATCCTAAAGAAAGTGGTTTTAATCGGGTGTCAAAAGAATCAATCATATCTTTTAAATCGTTTCTAAAAATATTGACATCTAATTTTAACTTTCGAGTAGGTTTTAGTTGAAATCCGAAGTTATAACCAATCGAACTTTCGGGTTTTAACTCTTTTTCAATGGCTTTTATTTCAGGAGTATCTGGAAATAACTGATGTATTGTTTGCGTTCCAAAAACAACATATCCGTTTGCTGAATTTTTAAAATTGAAATGAAGCTGTCTAAAATCAGGCGCTTTAAAACCAAAACCAACCGAGCCTTTTGCTGTAAACCATTTATTTATTTTATAGCTAGAGGATAACTTAGGGGTAAATGCCGATTTATATTGATTGCTTTTTTCAAATCTAGCACCAATAATTACATTTAACTTCGCATTCGGATTAAAATCAAACTGCCCAAAAACATAAGGCGTATCGTATTTTTTAACGCTATTAAATTCCGTCCTTTCTAATGAATTAAAATTTGATCCTAAACCTATAACTAAGGTGTTTTTACCAAAAACAGCAGTCGATTTAATTTCAGGACGCATTAATTTTTCATTGTATAGCTTATCTTGTTTATTAAAAACACTTTCTGTAGTATATTTTGTAGTATAAAACAGGTAGTTTAAACTCCAATTATCCTTTATTTTATGATGTATATTGGTGTTAATATTCCAATCTGTTCGCTTGTTTTTAGCTGATTTAATAGCTTGTTGCGATTGTGTATAAAATCGTGAAGAAACTACGGTTTTTAAATGATCCGAAAAATCATAACTTAGTTTTAAATTCCCTGTAAAATTCTGATGTGCTTCTGTTGTTTTTGAAGCGGTTTCTGGAGATAAATCAAAGCCATTGCTCGAATTTAAATTAATACCAGAAACCAACCCAAATCGCTTCTTTTTTAACTTAATATTACTGTTAATATCTAATTCATTTGCTGCGCCACCTTTTGCTAAATAGCTTACAAAACCTTCTATTTTACCATTTTTTGGCTGTTCGGTAATGATATTAATAACACCACCAATCGCCTCAGAACCATACAAAGATGACGACGGTCCTTTAACAATTTCTATTTGTTTGATGTTGTTTACACTCAGCCTACTTAAATCAATATTTCCTGATGCTCTTCCTACAACAGGAACTCCATCGATTAAAATTAAGGTGTAATCAGCAGCAACTCCCTGAATTTGCACGCCTTGAGAGCCTCCAAAATCAGACACTAAAGTAATACCTGTTTGTTCTAATAAAATATCTTTTAGCCGTACCGCACCTGATTTTTGTAATTGTTCTTTCGAAATTAAAGTAACAGGCACTGGTATTGACGATAACTGACGCTTTGTTCTTGTTGCTGTTATCACCACTTCTTCTAAACCATAAGAAGCGGTACAACCATTGTCAGTCGCCATTTTTTCTTGAGAAAAAACAGTTAAACTGATAAAGGCAAATACACTTATAAACTTCCTATATAGAAACATTCTTAATAATTTTCGGCAAATATATACCCTTATTATTAATCAATCTAAATAAAATGTATATTTTTACAAAAAATTTATTACATCAAAAATAATCCTTAAAATGAAAAATTTATTACTGGGAAGTTTAGTACTTCTTTTCGCTGTTTCGGCAAATTCTCAAAGTAAAAAAACAAAAGATAAAGAGGCTATCAAAAAAATGTGTGGTTGTTTTGAAGTAACTTTTAATTTTGCAGAAACCTTTAATAATAGTAAAGATTCACTATACAAACCTTCGAAAATAAAAATTGATACTGCTTTAGAATGGGCGGAATTAATTGAAGATGAAAATAACAAAATTGCTATACAGCATTTATTACAAGTTGGAAACCCTGCAAAACCGCATATCGTAAAACATTGGCGACAAGATTGGGTATATCAAAACCAAGATTTTTATATGTTTAACGGTGATAATAATTGGGTATATGAAAATAAAACTAAAGCAAGTGTAAAAAAACAATGGACACAAAAAGTGTATCAAGTTGATGACAGCCCTCGCTATGAAGGTTCAGGGTCATGGGTACATGTTGATGGGAAAACTTACTGGGAAAGCACCACTGACGCACCTTTACCTCGTAGAGAATACACCAAAAGAAGTGATTATAATGTAACTGAAAGAGGAAACCGTCATGAAATTACAAACTACGGATGGTTGCACGATCAAGACAATAAAAAAATCATCAGAAAAACAGGTAAAAAAGATGTTATTGTAGCATACGAAAAAGGATATAACACCTATGTTAAAGTTGCCGATTCTAAATGTAAACCTGCACAAAAATGGTGGAAAAAAAATCAAGGAAAATGGCAGATAGTTAGAAATAAGTGGAGCGATATATATGCTAAAAACACCAATCTTTCTTTAGAGAAAAAAGTTAAAAATAAACCTTTATATAAACACTTGTTTTCTGACAAAACAACTACCGATAAAGATATAAATAACATTATTGAAGCCTTTGTTAAAAAATAATTGAAAATGAAATTATTTAAACAATTTTTATTAGCTAATTTTTGCTGTATCAGCACATTGGTTTTTTCTCAAAACACAAACATTTTTTTACAAAGAAATTTTTGGAAAACAAATCCTAGTATTGAACTGATAAATCAAAAAATACAAGAAAAAAATAACGCTACTGCATTAAATTCTCACGGATTTGATGCAGTTACTTACGCTATTTTAGAGAACGTTTCGAATGCTACAATCAAATATTTACTAAGCTTAAAAGGCAATGGCATTGAAAAACTTACACACGACAAAAGAACCTATGTTTTTTGGGCGGCTTATAAAGGAAATATTGGGTTGGTAAAGCATTTTATAGAGAATAACGCCAAAGTAAACATTAAAGATTCGCATCATTTTTCGCCCTTAACTTTTGCCGCTGCAACAGGGCAAACGAATATCGAAATTTATAATTTGTTTATCAAAAATGGGATTAATATTAAAAATGATTTTGATGAAAATGGTGCAAATGCACTTTTATTAGCCATGCCTCATTTTAAAAATTTTAAGCTAATCGATTTTTTTATCTCTAAAGGATTATCACTAAAAAGTGAAGATAATCACGGAAACGGAGCATTTAATTATGCTGCTAAAAAAGGAAATAAAACAATGCTTGAATTGCTGATAAAAAAAGGAATTTCTTATAAAGGATTAAATAAAAACGGCGGAAATGCGTTTTTACTAGCCTCAAAAGGTTCAAGAAATGGCTATAATTCACTTGCCTTTTTTAAGTATTTAGAAGGTATAGGAATTAATCCAAATATCAGTAATATAAAAGGGGAAACTCCGCTTCATAATTTGGCTTACGGTAATAAAGATATTGCTATTTTCAAGTACTTTTTAAGTAAAGGAATTGCTGTAAACAAAACAGATTCCCAAGGAAATACTGCCCTAATAAATGCTGCTAGTAGAAATTCGTTAGCGGTGATTAAATTGTTAGCTTCAAAAACTAAAAACATTAATCAAACCAATAAAAAAGGAGAATCGGTACTTACAAAATCATTAAAAAACAGCCCTGATATTGTAGCATTTTTACTGAAAAAAGATGCAGATATTTCTGTGATAGATACCAAAGGAAATAGTTTAAACTATCATTTATTCAAAACATTTAATGATAAAAAAGAAGCTGAATTTGAACAAAAATTAACCCTATTAGAAACAAAAGGTTTACAGGTTAATCAAACTCAAAAAGATGGAAATACGCTATATCATTTGGCAGTTCAAAAACAACGTTTAGCGATGTTAAAATTTATCAAAAAGTATAAAATTGATATCAATGCTAAAAACAAAAAAGGTTTAACAGCATTGCAAGAAGCTGTATTAATTGCTAAAAACAGCGTTATTATTAAGTATTTAATTGCCCAAGGTGCTAACAAAAATGTAAAAACGGCTTTTCAAGAAACACTATACGATTTAGCAGCAGAAAATGAAGCTTTAAAAAACACTGATATCAATTTTTTAAAATAATCAAAAAATTATTTTTTTTGATTTAGTAAATTATTAAATATTTAAAAATGAAAAAAGTACTTATAATTTTAAGTGTAGCCTTCGGAATTATGGCGTTCAATACCTCGGATGCGCTGACCTATAAATGTATGATTCAAATGAAAAATTATACGGGTGAAGGTGCCTATATTATTGTTTCATTACTCAACCCAAACGGCGAATATGAAAAAACTTTAGCTGTTCAAGGCGATGACCAGGAATGGTATTCAGACATTACCGAGTGGTGGGGTTTTCAAGGAAAAGTTCGTACAGATATTGATGCCATTACAGGCGCAACTATTAGCCCAGGAAACAGAGCAATTACCATGCTTCAAATTGATAGCAAAAAACTAGATAAAGGCTATAAAATTAGGTTTGAATCGGCTGTTGAAGACCAAGAATATTATAAAAATGATATTGAATTTGAACTGACTTCAGAAAACTTAAAAAGTAAAATGGAAGGCAAAGGATTTATCCGATATATTCGCATGATTGCACAATAAATTTCAATAAAAAATGACGATTTCAATTTGGAGGTATAGCCACTTAACTTTGGCTATATCTTCTTTTATTTTTATCCTTACCGCCTCGATTACAGGTATTATTTTAGCTTTTGAACCTATTTCAAATCAGTTAAAACCCTACGCAATACCTACCAATCAAATTAACCTTTCTCAAACAATATCATCTTTAAAAAAAGAATATCAAGAAATTATTACACTAGAGGTCACTCAAAATAACTTCGTTATTGCTTCGGTAATTACCAAAAAAGGGAAAAACAAACGCTTTTACATCAATCCTATTTCTGGTAAAAAAATAAGCAATATTATTCCAAAATCAAAGATTTATAAATGGGCTACAAACCTACACAGATCGTTGTTTTTAAAATCTACAGGGCGGTTTTTAGTTGGGCTATTCTCTTTCTTGCTACTTTTAATTACCATAACAGGAAGTATTTTAATTATTAAAAGACAAGGCGGAATTAAACGCTTTTTCAGCAAAGTTGTTAAGGAGAATTTTGTGCAATACTACCACGTAGTTATTGGGCGTTTTGCCTTAATCCCTATTATTATCATTACTGTTACAGGTGTGTATTTATCTTTAGAAAAATTTAATATTTTACCTAACACTAAAATTAAACACACCTTTAATTCGAGTAGTTTTACGGGGTTTTCTTCGGATAAAAAATCTGTTAAAAAAATTCCTATTGAAGATTTCGCTACTTTTAAAAACATCAAATTAAGTGAATTAGAAAGCATTGAATTTCCTTTTTCTGACGATAATGAAGATTATTTTTTATTAAAATTACACTCAAAAGAACTAATTATACATCAATATTCAGGTAAAATTATTAGCGCTAAAAACATCTCTTTAACAGCTATTTTAGTTGATTGGAGTTTATTTTTACACACAGGGCGTGGCACTATTTTTTGGGCGATTATTTTACTTTTAACAGCTATTTCTATTTTATTTTTTAGCTATTCAGGTTTTGCTATCGCCTTAAAAAGAAAGCAAAAAAGCCTGCTTCCTAAAAATACTATTAAAAAAGATGCTGCCGAAATTATCATCCTTGTAGGATCGGAAACTGGCGAATCTTTTAGAAATGCAACTTCTTTATATAATGCACTTATTATCAGTAAAAAATCAGTTTTTATAGCACATTTAAACGATTATACTTCCTATAAAAAGGCACAACATTTACTATTATTAACCTCCACCTATGCCGAAGGAAAAGCACCTGTAAATGCTACAAATTTTTTAAATTTATTACAAAAAATAACGCCTGAAAACAATATAAAATATGCCGTAATTGGTTTTGGTTCTTTGGCATATAAAAACTATTGTAAATTTGCCATTGATATTGATAATGTCCTTGAAAAGCATCCGAAATTTGAAAAAATAACAGCTCTTTATAAAATTAATAATCAAGATTTTTTAGCCTTAAAAAAATGGAAGTTAGAATGGTGTCAAAAAACAGGTATTGATTTACAGCTAAAATTAAACATAAAAAAACATAAAAAACAACAACAATTTTCGGTAGTTAGTAAAACCTTATTAAACAATGATACTTGTTTTTTAATCCGATTAAAACCTATTAAAAAGATAAAATTTACCTCGGGTGATTTAATGGCTATTACACCTAAAAAAGATGGTATTAAACGCTTATATTCTATTGGAAAAATAGAAAATGATGTTTTATTAAGTATCAAAAAACATGAATTTGGCGTGTGTTCTAATTTACTTTTCAATATTGAAAAAAACACAATTTTAGAAGCAAAAATAGAAAAAAATAAAGCATTTCAATATCCGAAGAAATCAAAAAAAGTTGTTTTAATTGCTAACGGAACAGGAATTGCACCCTTTTTAGGAATGTTAAATAACAGTAATGAAACACACTTATTTTGGGGCGGAAGAACGCAAGAATCCTTAAAAATATACCTACCTTTTTTATCGGGTTTAAACCCTAAAAACATTCACATTTCTTATTCGCAGGAAAATAATAAGTACGTAAAACAATATGTGCAAGACAGCATTTTTAAAGAATCCGATTTAATTGCCGATACCTTAAAAAATAATGGATGTATTATGATTTGTGGTTCTGTTGCCATGATGAATGGCGTTTTAAAAGTCTTAACTCAAGTTACTTTACAAAAATTAAATACTCCAATTGATAAATTTAATGCTACTTATAAGCAGCAAATTAAAACAGATTGCTATTAAAAACCTTACAAAAATGTGTTTTTTAACGGATTCTAATTAACCGAAAATTACACACAATTTTATTACTAATTATGATGAAATAAAAACAAGTAGTATGTGGTCAAACAGCAATTATTCTTCTATCTTAAAAATGTATTTAACAAATAAAATACATTTTAAGATAGCGGATATTTAGTTTTAAAAAACAAAATATCCGCTATCTGTTATAAAAAAAAATGAGATTATTACAATTTTAGTAAAAATATAAATCTTTTTTTTTGTAAATCTCATTAGTTTCATTAATTTTTACCTATTTTGGTCTTGTACTAAACAATAAATATATGGTTGCACTAAAACCCAAAAAAGGTAGGTTGTTAATTGCTGAACCTACTATTTTAAACGATAGTTCGTTTAAACGAACTATTATTTTACTAACTGAACATACCTCAAAAAGCTCTGTAGGGTTTATTTTAAACAGACCATTACAGCATACTTTAAACGACTTAGTACCTGAAATTGACTGTGATTTTAGAGTGTATCAAGGTGGTCCTGTTGAGCAAGATAACTTGTATTTTATACATAAGGTTCCTCAACTAATACCTAATAGTATTGAAGTTGCTAATGGTATTTATTGGGGTGGTAATTTTGAAAATTTAAAAAAACTGTTGGTTGAAAACAAGTTAAAACCAACAGATATTCGCTTCTTTTTAGGATATTCAGGATGGGAAACAAACCAATTAATTGATGAATTAAATATTGATTCTTGGTTTATTTCCGAAAATGATTACAAAAATATTTTAACAACTAATAACGAGAGCTTTTGGAAAAATAAGCTACTTCAAAAAGGCGGTAAATATAAAATTTGGGCAAATGCACCCAGTGATATTCAAATGAATTAACCAGTAATAGCTAATAATTTAAGGCTGCTCTTTATTTTATTAGTTATTTCTGATGTAAATACTTTTTTTCGATAATTAGTAACTGATTGAATACCAATAATAGCATTTGTTATAAAAATTTCATCTGCTTTTTGTAATTCAAATGGAGAAATAACGGTTTCTTCAACAGTATAATTAGGATGTTTTTCTAAAATTTCTAACACTTTCTTTCTAGTAACTCCTCTTATACATCCCTCCGTTAAAGCGGGTGTTTTTATAACTTCATCTTTTATTACAAAAATATTCCCATTAGTAGCCTCAACAACTCCTTTACGTTCGTTAAGTAATATACAGTTGTCTAAATCATTTTCATTAGCAAAAACAGCTGACAAGGTATTTAGCATTCTGTTAGTTGTTTTTATAGTTGATAACAACCCCGAATAATTATAAAAATCTTTATATAAATCTATTTTATAACTCGTTTTTTCTATCGGATGGAACTCACTTGCTTCAATTAAATAATCAATATCATTTGATAGTGGGTTATACAAACCGCCATCCTTTCTATAAACAGTTAATCGAACCCTATAATTTAACGATTTAGGAAGTTCATTTGTTACCTTTAAAATTTCTTCTTGTAAAAATTCAAGTGTAAATTTCATTGGAATTTTCATACGTAGCATTCTCATTGAAGCCATTAATCTAAAATAATGATCTTCCATAAAAACAACCTTTGTATTTAAAACTCTTACCGTTTCAAAAATAGCATCACCATATTTAAAAGCTCTATTATCATTAGATAATTGTAATGCTGTTTTTGGTATTATTTTCCCGTTAAAATTGATCATTTTTAAAAATTTGATTGCAAAATTACAATTTAGGTAATTAGTAGCCATAAAAAAACTCGACTAAATATCGCGTTTTTTTATAAAACGTAAAATACTAAGCTCCTATACTATTTTTTAAGCTTTCAATTTGACTTTCCCATAACATTTTTGCTTCCTCAAGATCGTCTTGATCATCAGCAAAATCAGTAATAATAACAGCTACATCTTTAGTTAATGCATCTACCTGTATTAAAAATTCAAAATAACTTTCATCACCTTCACTTTCAATCCATTTGTATTTTATGCGCTCATTTGCTTTTTTTGCTAAAATTTTAGCCTCCTCTTCTGAGCCATCCCAAGTAAAAGTAATTAATTTCCCACGAGAATTAACGCTATCAGCAAACCATTCTTCTAATCCTGAAGGGGTTGCTAAACTATTAAACAGCATACTTGGTGATGCGTGTATAGGAAATTCTAATTCGTATTTAACTTTTGTCATTTTTTTTTTTTCTTAGTATGGCAAGGTATATATATTTTTTTTAAAAAAAAATTCATTTTTATTACATTTTTTATTGTGTATCTAAAAAGAAGTTGTATATTTGCACCCGCAATGGCGAGATAGCTCAGTTGGTTAGAGCGCAGGATTCATAACCCTGAGGTCGGCAGTTCAAATCTGCTTCTCGCTACTAAAAGACTCTGAAACCCTTTATTTTAAAGGGTTTTTTTGGTTTTTATTGGCTACGAAAACAAAACGTGTCAAAAGTTTTACTGTTGATTTTAATCCAAAAATCAATACAAAAAAAATGTCAAAACTTTAAAATAGTAATAGCCTACTACCTTTTATAGACTATATTCCTGCAGAATTAAAAGAAAATAACCGTTAGGAAATCATCTTTTACGCAAAAGACCCTACGAAACAAAGCAACTAAAAAGAAAACGGCATAGAGTAAAGAATTTAAAATGTAAAAAACAAAGAGGATATACACTCAAACAATCATCATCAAATTAAATATTGATACGAGGTTGGACACCTTTTAACCGTGTCAATAACTCGCCAAAACAAGAACAAAAACTACTAAAAAAAGTAAAATTGTTTGATGTCTTTGATAATTATTTACATCAAATAAATCAACAAATGGCAAAAAAATCGTTGCGACCAGATACTTTAAGAGCTTATACAAGTCATATCAAGAATTTAAAAGTATTTTTAACCGAAAAAAACAAGCAAATTGCGAAGTATCTTAATTCACGTTTTAATAGATCATGAAAAAGTGCCGATTTTCTTTTTTCTAATGATAATCTTAAATCTAGAGAAATACAATTAGAACCTAAAAAAATATCTGATACATGGGCTAAACACAAAAAACAAAGCTTAATACTTAAATGATGTCATTTACTTATCTTTCGCGTTGAATTTAAAATACTTTTTATAAAATAAAATTAATATATAAAAAATGCCGTTTACCTTTTCACACCCAGCAATTGTTATGCCTCTTAAAAATATCTTTGGAAAATGGATTTCTTTGACCGCAGTAATAATTGGTAGTTTAACACCTGATTTTGAATATTTCTTGCGGATGAAAATTCAAAGTAACTTCAGTCATACCATACTTGGAACACTTTGGTTTAACCTTCCCTTAGGGCTCCTATTATGTTTTATTTTTCATCTTATCATTAAAACACCGTTACTAGAAAATTCACCTAAATATATTCAAACACGAACAACTGATTTAAAAGATTTAAACTGGAATAATTATTTTATTAAAAATTGGTTTATTGTTTGTTTATCTATTTTGATCGGAGCATATTCGCACATACTTTGGGATTCTTTTACACATCAAAATACCTTTTTCACAAGCTATTTTAAACTGAATAAAAAAATATTAAATTCTCCAATTTCATACTTTAAAATACTACAACATTTAAGTACGTTACTAGGTGGTTTATTTATTATTTGGTCTTTAAAAAAAATAGAAAAAAAGAATATAAAAGAATATAAACCTAACCCTACTTACTGGATAGCTATCAGTTTAGTAACAATTACTATTTTAATAATACGGTTTTCTATCGGCTTAAAAATAACCGCATACGGAAACATCATTGTAAGCATAATTACCGCTATAATGATCGCTATAACAACAGTTTCTTTTTTCTTTTTGAACAAGAAGGAAATTGGTTATAAACCAAAAAACACGAAGTATTAACCTCGTGTTTTTTTATTATAAAACTTATTTTTTAAGCGTTTAGCAACTACTTTTTTTACTCATTTACTGCCTTTACAATTTCATTTCCTTTAACAATATAAAAATAAGAACGCCTGTTTTTCTGATGCTCTTCTTCCGTACATTTTTTACTGTTGGCATCATCACAATCATTTAATAAATCGTCCTCTCCAAAACCAATCGCACTTTCTATTCTGTTTGATGCAATTCCTCTTGAAATTATATAATCGCGCGTTGATTTTGCTCTTCGATCAGATAAATTTCTATTGTAAGTTTTACTTCCACGACTATCAGTATGAGACTCTATTTTGATAACTAATTCAGGATACGTATTCATTACACTTACAATATCTTCTAGTTCATATTCGGCATCTTCTCGAATGTTCCATAAATCAAAATCAAAATAAATAGGATTAATTACTATCTGATTTCCTACTATTAATGACTGTAAATTAAGATTTACAATAACATCTTGCTGATTAACATCAAGGGTTGCTGCTTGTTCATTTACATTTTTATAGCCTTCTTTTGATGCTACAACTACAAAATTATGCTCACAATCTCTCTGTTTAAAAATATAAGAACCTGTACGTCCTGTTTTTAATGATGATACAACTTCTCCTTTTGGATTCATTAATTGAACAACAACATTAGAAATTGGTTCTCCTGTACGAGAATCACTAATTACTCCTTTGATATCCTCTTTACATTGATAAATTATAAAACTATAAATATCATCATCTCCCTTTCCATTTTTGCGGTTTGATGAGAAAAATCCGTGGGAATGTTTTTGGTTTATTACAAATGAAAAATCATCAAATGCACTGTTTATTGGACTTCCTAAATTTACAGGATTTTCATATTTCCCTTCAACGTATTTTGCTTCAAAAACATCTAAAGCTCCTAAACCTAAATGACCATTTGACGAAAAATACAACTCGTTGTTTGTTCCGATAAATGGAAACATTTCTCTACTTTCTGTATTAATTTCACTTCCTAGATTGATTGATTTTCCAAATTTATTATCGCCTAAAATTCTTGCTTTATAAATATCAGTACCTCCAAATCCATTTGGCATATCTGATACAAAATATAAAGTTTCTTCATCTAAACTTAAAGCTGGATGACCACATGAATAATCATTGCTATTAAAAGGTAATTCTTGAACATTACCCCATATTTCACCTATTTTATCGGCACTGTAAATTTTAAGATGAGATACTTGATCTTCATCACCTTTTAATTTTCTTCCATCGTAATTATCTCTTGTAAAATAGGCTTTTTTTCCGTTTTTTGTGATAATTATATTAGATTCATGATATTTTGAACTTAATCCTTCAAGCATTTCTGATTTCTCTAAATCTAGCATTTTTTTAGATACTATATTATTTTGCTTTGCCTTATAGATGTTCAAAAATGGTTGTTTATTCCATTTATATAACTTTTTATCTCTTTTATTTTTTGGTTTCGTTGATGCAAAATAAAGTGCGTCATCATAAATAAAACCACCAAAATCAGAATATTTTGTATTGCTTGATACATTATGAATATTAATATACGTTTTTTTTGTATTGGAATATTCTGCAAAATAATCTTTATTATTCTCTAATGATTTAACTCTACTATCACTGCTATTTTCTCCTTTTAACTTTAACAACCAAGTATCAGATTCAGCTATTTTACCATTCGTTTTCAATACTTGAGAGTATCTAAATAAATGTTTAGAAGAAACGTTTTCTTCGTGAAGTTCCATTAATTTTGCATAATACTTTTCTGCTTTTGTAAATTCAAAATTGAAATATTGAGCATCTGCTAAACGACTTAATACTAAATAAGAATTATCGCCTTTTTTATAAATTGACTCATATAATTCGGAAGCTTTTTTATAGGCAAATTCTTTATAATATCTATCTGCAGCATATTTACGTTGCCCTAAACTAGCTGTGCTTATTAATAAAATTAGTATGTATATTATTTTTTTCATCTGAATTCGTTTTTCTTTTATCTTTAGAAGAATCTTGGAGATTTTATAGCCTGTTCCTTAAGTATTTCATAACGTAGCATTGCTTCATAAGTTCCTGAATTATAATTACTATAATTTGAGCTCGTTAAATCATATGCAAAACCTAAGTATAAACTTTTATTTACTTGAAATCCTAACAAAGCACTTATAGAATCATCCCATCGCCAAGCCAAACCTCCTGTAAATTTTTCGTTAAACATAAAATTTGCTGACACATCTACTGATAATGGCGCTCCTTTTACTGCTTTTGCCAATGCTGCGGGTTTAAACTTTATGTTATCACTTAAATCAAAAACATATCCTGCGATAAAAAATAAATGCTTGCGTTCTTTTGCTATATCTCCACCATTAACAGTGTCATCATAATGATCGGTGTTTATAAAATTTGGAATTGCTGCTCCTAAATACCAATTATTTGTATAGTAATATAGTCCTGCTCCAATGGTTGGTAAAAACTTATTAATATTCGTTTGTACTTTTTTATCTCCTGTATTTTTAATACGTCCTTTATTCCAATCAATATTCAAATTACGACCTCCGAGTTTTAATCCTAAAGATAAATTCCCTTCTTCGCTTGTACGAATTGTATAAGACCCGTTGATATCTAAATAAAGTTCGTTTGATGGACCTATTCGATCATTTGTTAAGTTGATTCCTAAACCTACTCCACTATAACCTAATGGAGTGTCATAACTTAATGTCTGACTATCAGGTGCTCCATCAACACCAACCCATTGAGTTCTTCCTAATAAATTAATGATACTATGTCCGTTTGACCCTGCATAAGCAGGGTTTACGGTCATTGTATTGTACATATACTGTGTATATTGTGGATCTTGTTGTGCATTAATTCCGCTGATTATACATAGAATTAATAGTATTGAATATCTAATTTTCATATTGTTTTTTTTATCTATTAATGTATAACCAACCTACTTTTGGTTTTGAACCATCTCCTAAATCAATAACATAATAATAAGTTCCTGGTGGTAATTTTTCATCAACAACTAGTGTTGTTCTTCCGTTTGAAATTCCTTTAAATGAAACACTTTCATTATTATACCCTGAAGCTTTATAAACTGTATTTCCCCATCTATTGAATATCTCTACAGTATTATTTGCGTATTCGGGCTTATCAATACAAGAAATAAAGAAGCTATCATTTTCACCATCGTTATCTGGTGTCATGATGTTGTATGGCGTTCCACAAGGAAGTGATTTTTTCTTAACTAAAATCTTAACTTTTGCTGTAGCACAATTTGTTGGATTTGCTCCATTTTCGCAAATCTGATACTCTAATTCATACAATCCTTCTGTTACACTCTCTGAAACCATAATAGTTCCATCAGTATTGAACGTAAATCCTGGTTCATTATTTTGGTTTGGATTGGGGGTTAAAGTAACTTCATCTTTTCCTGTTCCTACAACTATTGGATTTCCATTAAATGTATCGTTATCGATTATAGATGGAGTATTTTCTCCTGCTAATACTGGTGTTGTTGTATAATCGTCAACAATAGGTTCAATTACTGACTCTACATTCACCGTTACCGTTGCTGTTGAACAAAATGATATTGGGATGTCATCATCACATAAAGTATATGTAAAGGTATCTTTTCCTACAAATCCTAATGCTGGTGTATATGTAAATGTTCCATCGCCATTATTTATAACCGTTCCACCTTTCGTACTTGTCGTATCAAAACTCGTGATTGTTGCATTGTCTAAAACACTATCATTTTCTAGTACATTTCCTGTTGTTACAGCTGTATCTTTTAACGTTGATACTTCGTCAGATTTAGCTGTTGGGTTTTCATCATTTCCTAGTGGAATTGTGATGGTTGCTGGTGTTGCATCTTCGCCGCTATCATTATCTATTGCTGCGATATTAAAAGTAGCATCATCATTTGTACTTCCATCAGGATCAAATTTTAAGCCATCTGCTTGGGCTAATGTTAACACTTGATTTAAGGTTACAGGCGTTATTCCATCGGCTAAAAATAAGGTTCCACCGCTTGGTAAACTCGTGATTTTATAATTTTCAACCGTTCCATCGGTATCGTTTCCTGTTGGATTTACAATATCTGTTGCTCCCGCATCACTTGAAATACTTGCTGATGTAATATCATCGGTTGTTGGTAAGACATTTCCTAGTGGAATTGTGATGGTTGCTGGTGTTGCATCTTCGCCGCTATCATTATCTATTGCTGCGATATTAAAAGTAGCATCATCATTTGTACTTCCATCAGGATCAAATTTTAAGCCATCTGCTTGGGCTAATGTTAACACTTGATTTAAGGTTACAGGCGTTATTCCATCGGCTAAAAATAAGGTTCCACCGCTTGGTAAACTCGTGATTTTATAATTTTCAACCGTTCCATCGGTATCGTTTCCTGTTGGATTTACAATATCTGTTGCTCCCGCATCACTTGAAATACTTGCTGATGTAATATCATCGGTTGTTGGCAAGACATTTCCTAGTGGTATTGTGATGGTTGCTGGTGTTGCATCTTCGCCGCTATCATTATCTATTGCTGCGATATTAAAAGTAGCATCATCATTTGTACTTCCATCAGGATCAAATTTTAAGCCATCTGCTTGGGCTAATGTTAACACTTGGTTTAAGGTTACAGGCGTTATTCCATCGGCTAAAAATAAGGTTCCACCGCTTGGTAAACTCGTGATTTTATAATTTTCAACCGTTCCATCGGTATCGTTTCCTGTTGGATTTACAATATCTGTTGCTCCCGCATCACTTGAAATACTTGCTGATGTAATATCATCGGTTGTTGGCAAGACATTTCCTAGTGGTATTGTGATGGTTGCTGGTGTTGCATCTTCGCCGCTATCATTATCTATTGCTGCGATATTAAAAGTAGCATCATCATTTGTACTTCCATCAGGATCAAATTTTAAGCCATCTGCTTGGGCTAATGTTAACACTTGATTTAAGGTTACAGGCGTTATTCCATCGGCTAAAAATAAGGTTCCACCGCTTGGTAAACTCGTGATTTTATAATTTTCAACCGTTCCATCGGTATCGTTTCCTGTTGGATTTACAATATCTGTTGCTCCCGCATCACTTGAAATACTTGCTGATGTAATATCATCGGTTGTTGGTAAGACATTTCCTAGTGGAATTGTGATGGTTGCTGGTGTTGCATCTTCGCCGCTATCATTATCTATTGCTGCAATATTAAAAGTAGCATCATCATTTGTACTTCCATCAGGATCAAATTTTAAGCCATCTGCTTGGGCTAATGTTAACACTTGATTTAAGGTTACAGGCGTTATTCCATCGGCTAAAAATAAGGTTCCACCGCTTGGTAAACTCGTGATTTTATAATTTTCAACCGTTCCATCGGTATCGTTTCCTGTTGGATTTACAATATCTGTTGCTCCCGCATCACTTGAAATACTTGCTGATGTAATATCATCGGTTGTTGGCAAGACATTTCCTAGTGGTATTGTGATGGTTGCTGGTGTTGCATCTTCGCCGCTATCATTATCTATTGCTGCGATATTAAAAGTAGCATCATCATTTGTACTTCCATCAGGATCAAATTTTAAGCCATCTGCTTGGGCTAATGTTAACACTTGGTTTAAGGTTACAGGTGTTATTCCATCGGCTAAAAATAAGGTTCCACCGCTTGGTAAACTCGTGATTTTATAATTTTCAACCGTTCCATCGGTATCGTTTCCTGTTGGATTTACAATATCTGTTGCTCCCGCATCACTTGAAATACTTGCTGATGTAATATCATCGGTTGTTGGCAAGACATTTCCTAGTGGTATTGTGATGGTTGCTGGTGTTGCATCTTCGCCGCTATCATTATCTATTGCTGCGATATTAAAAGTAGCATCATCATTTGTACTTCCATCAGGATCAAATTTTAAGCCATCTGCTTGGGCTAATGTTAACACTTGGTTTAAGGTTACAGGTGTTATTCCATCGGCTAAAAATAAGGTTCCACCGCTTGGTAAACTCGTGATTTTATAATTTTCAACCGTTCCATCGGTATCGTTTCCTGTTGGATTTACAATATCTGTTGCTCCCGCATCACTTGAAATACTTGCTGATGTAATATCATCGGTTGTTGGCAAGACATTTCCTAGTGGAATTGTGATGGTTGCTGGTGTTGCATCTTCGCCGCTATCATTATCTATTGCTGCGATATTAAAAGTAGCATCATCATTTGTACTTCCATCAGGATCAAATTTTAAGCCATCTGCTTGGGCTAATGTTAACACTTGGTTTAAGGTTACAGGTGTTATTCCATCGGCTAAAAATAAGGTTCCACCGCTTGGTAAACTCGTGATTTTATAATTTTCAACCGTTCCATCGGTATCGTTTCCTGTTGGATTTACAATATCTGTTGCTCCCGCATCACTTGAAATACTTGCTGATGTAATATCATCGGTTGTTGGTAAGACATTTCCTAGTGGAATTGTGATGGTTGCTGGTGTTGCATCTTCACCGCTATCATTATCTATTGCTGCGATATTAAAAGTAGCATCATCATTTGTACTTCCATCAGGATCAAATTTTAAGCCATCTGCTTGGGCTAATGTTAACACTTGGTTTAAGGTTACAGGCGTTATTCCATCGGCTAAAAATAAGGTTCCACCGCTTGGTAAACTCGTGATTTTATAATTTTCAACCGTTCCATCGGTATCGTTTCCTGTTGGATTTACAATATCTGTTGCTCCCGCATCACTTGAAATACTTGCTGATGTAATATCATCGGTTGTTGGTAAGACATTTCCTAGTGGAATTGTGATGGTTGCTGGTGTTGCATCTTCGCCGCTATCATTATCTATTGCTGCGATATTAAAAGTAGCATCATCATTTGTACTTCCATCAGGATCAAATTTTAAGCCATCTGCTTGGGCTAATGTTAACACTTGGTTTAAGGTTACAGGTGTTATTCCATCGGCTAAAAATAAGGTTCCACCGCTTGGTAAACTCGTGATTTTATAATTTTCAACCGTTCCATCGGTATCGTTTCCTGTTGGATTTACAATATCTGTTGCTCCCGCATCACTTGAAATACTTGCTGATGTAATATCATCGGTTGTTGGTAAGACATTTCCTAGTGGTATTGTGATGGTTGCTGGTGTTGCATCTTCGCCGCTATCATTATCTATTGCTGCAATATTAAAAGTAGCATCATCATTTGTACTTCCATCAGGATCAAATTTTAAGCCATCTGCTTGGGCTAATGTTAACACTTGGTTTAAGGTTACAGGTGTTATTCCATCGGCTAAAAATAAGGTTCCACCGCTTGGTAAACTCGTGATTTTATAATTTTCAACCGTTCCATCGGTATCGTTTCCTGTTGGATTTACAATATCTGTTGCTCCCGCATCACTTGAAATACTTGCTGATGTAATATCATCGGTTGTTGGTAAGACATTTCCTAGTGGAATTGTGATGGTTGCTGGTGTTGCATCTTCGCCGCTATCATTATCTATTGCTGCGATATTAAAAGTAGCATCATCATTTGTACTTCCATCAGGATCAAATTTTAAGCCATCTGCTTGGGCTAATGTTAACACTTGGTTTAAGGTTACAGGCGTTATTCCATCGGCTAAAAATAAGGTTCCACCGCTTGGTAAACTCGTGATTTTATAATTTTCAACCGTTCCATCGGTATCGTTTCCTGTTGGATTTACAATATCTGTTGCTCCCGCATCACTTGAAATACTTGCTGATGTAATATCATCGGTTGTTGGTAAGACATTTCCTAGTGGAATTGTGATGGTTGCTGGTGTTGCATCTTCACCGCTATCATTATCTATTGCTGCGATATTAAAAGTAGCATCATCATTTGTACTTCCATCAGGATCAAATTTTAAGCCATCTGCTTGGGCTAATGTTAACACTTGGTTTAAGGTTACAGGCGTTATTCCATCGGCTAAAAATAAGGTTCCACCGCTTGGTAAACTCGTGATTTTATAATTTTCAACCGTTCCATCGGTATCGTTTCCTGTTGGATTTACAATATCTGTTGCTCCCGCATCACTTGAAATACTTGCTGATGTAATATCATCGGTTGTTGGCAAGACATTTCCTAGTGGAATTGTGATGGTTGCTGGTGTTGCATCTTCGCCGCTATCATTATCTATTGCTGCGATATTAAAAGTAGCATCATCATTTGTACTTCCATCAGGATCAAATTTTAAGCCATCTGCTTGGGCTAATGTTAACACTTGATTTAAGGTTACAGGTGTTATTCCATCGGCTAAAAATAAGGTTCCACCGCTTGGTAAACTCGTGATTTTATAATTTTCAACCGTTCCATCGGTATCGTTTCCTGTTGGATTTACAATATCTGTTGCTCCCGCATCACTTGAAATACTTGCTGATGTAATATCATCGGTTGTTGGCAAGACATTTCCTAGTGGTATTGTGATGGTTGCTGGTGTTGCATCTTCACCGCTATCATTATCTATTGCTGCGATATTAAAAGTAGCATCATCATTTGTACTTCCATCAGGATCAAATTTTAAGCCATCTGCTTGGGCTAATGTTAACACTTGGTTTAAGGTTACAGGTGTTATTCCATCGGCTAAAAATAAGGTTCCACCGCTTGGTAAACTCGTGATTTTATAATTTTCAACCGTTCCATCGGTATCGTTTCCTGTTGGATTTACAATATCTGTTGCTCCCGCATCACTTGAAATACTTGCTGATGTAATATCATCGGTTGTTGGTAAGACATTTCCTAGTGGAATTGTGATGGTTGCTGGTGTTGCATCTTCGCCGCTATCATTATCTATTGCTGCGATATTAAAAGTAGCATCATCATTTGTACTTCCATCAGGATCAAATTTTAAGCCATCTGCTTGGGCTAATGTTAACACTTGATTTAAGGTTACAGGCGTTATTCCATCGGCTAAAAATAAGGTTCCACCGCTTGGTAAACTCGTGATTTTATAATTTTCAACCGTTCCATCGGTATCGTTTCCTGTTGGATTTACAATATCTGTTGCTCCCGCATCACTTGAAATACTTGCTGATGTAATATCATCGGTTGTTGGCAAGACATTTCCTAGTGGTATTGTGATGGTTGCTGGTGTTGCATCTTCGCCGCTATCATTATCTATTGCTGCGATATTAAAAGTAGCATCATCATTTGTACTTCCATCAGGATCAAATTTTAAGCCATCTGCTTGGGCTAATGTTAACACTTGATTTAAGGTTACAGGCGTTATTCCATCGGCTAAAAATAAGGTTCCACCGCTTGGTAAACTCGTGATTTTATAATTTTCAACCGTTCCATCGGTATCGTTTCCTGTTGGATTTACAATATCTGTTGCTCCCGCATCACTTGAAATACTTGCTGATGTAATATCATCGGTTGTTGGCAAGACATTTCCTAGTGGTATTGTGATGGTTGCTGGTGTTGCATCTTCGCCGCTATCATTATCTATTGCTGCGATATTAAAAGTAGCATCATCATTTGTACTTCCATCAGGATCAAATTTTAAGCCATCTGCTTGGGCTAATGTTAACACTTGGTTTAAGGTTACAGGCGTTATTCCATCGGCTAAAAATAAGGTTCCACCGCTTGGTAAACTCGTGATTTTATAATTTTCAACCGTTCCATCGGTATCGTTTCCTGTTGGATTTACAATATCTGTTGCTCCCGCATCACTTGAAATACTTGCTGATGTAATATCATCGGTTGTTGGCAAGACATTTCCTAGTGGAATTGTGATGGTTGCTGGTGTTGCATCTTCGCCGCTATCATTATCTATTGCTGCGATATTAAAAGTAGCATCATCATTTGTACTTCCATCAGGATCAAATTTTAAGCCATCTGCTTGGGCTAATGTTAACACTTGATTTAAGGTTACAGGTGTTATTCCATCGGCTAAAAATAAGGTTCCACCGCTTGGTAAACTCGTGATTTTATAATTTTCAACCGTTCCATCGGTATCGTTTCCTGTTGGATTTACAATATCTGTTGCTCCCGCATCACTTGAAATACTTGCTGATGTAATATCATCGGTTGTTGGCAAGACATTTCCTAGTGGTATTGTGATGGTTGCTGGTGTTGCATCTTCACCGCTATCATTATCTATTGCTGCGATATTAAAAGTAGCATCATCATTTGTACTTCCATCAGGATCAAATTTTAAGCCATCTGCTTGGGCTAATGTTAACACTTGGTTTAAGGTTACAGGTGTTATTCCATCGGCTAAAAATAAGGTTCCACCGCTTGGTAAACTCGTGATTTTATAATTTTCAACCGTTCCATCGGTATCGTTTCCTGTTGGATTTACAATATCTGTTGCTCCCGCATCACTTGAAATACTTGCTGATGTAATATCATCGGTTGTTGGTAAGACATTTCCTAGTGGAATTGTGATGGTTGCTGGTGTTGCATCTTCGCCGCTATCATTATCTATTGCTGCGATATTAAAAGTAGCATCATCATTTGTACTTCCATCAGGATCAAATTTTAAGCCATCTGCTTGGGCTAATGTTAACACTTGGTTTAAGGTTACAGGCGTTATTCCATCGGCTAAAAATAAGGTTCCACCGCTTGGTAAACTCGTGATTTTATAATTTTCAACCGTTCCATCGGTATCGTTTCCTGTTGGATTTACAATATCTGTTGCTCCCGCATCACTTGAAATACTTGCTGATGTAATATCATCGGTTGTTGGTAAGACATTTCCTAGTGGAATTGTGATGGTTGCTGGTGTTGCATCTTCGCCGCTATCATTATCTATTGCTGCGATATTAAAAGTAGCATCATCATTTGTACTTCCATCAGGATCAAATTTTAAGCCATCTGCTTGGGCTAATGTTAACACTTGGTTTAAGGTTACAGGCGTTATTCCATCGGCTAAAAATAAGGTTCCACCGCTTGGTAAACTCGTGATTTTATAATTTTCAACCGTTCCATCGGTATCGTTTCCTGTTGGATTTACAATATCTGTTGCTCCCGCATCACTTGAAATACTTGCTGATGTAATATCATCGGTTGTTGGTAAGACATTTCCTAGTGGAATTGTGATGGTTGCTGGTGTTGCATCTTCACCGCTATCATTATCTATTGCTGCGATATTAAAAGTAGCATCATCATTTGTACTTCCATCAGGATCAAATTTTAAGCCATCTGCTTGGGCTAATGTTAACACTTGATTTAAGGTTACAGGCGTTATTCCATCGGCTAAAAATAAGGTTCCACCGCTTGGTAAACTCGTGATTTTATAATTTTCAACTGTTCCATCGGTATCGTTTCCTGTTGGATTTACAATATCTGTTGCTCCCGCATCACTTGAAATACTTGCTGATGTAATATCATCGGTTGTTGGTAAGACATTTACAGTTAATTTAGCGCTAGCTGTTTTATCTAAACACTTATTGTCAGCATGGGTAACTTTTAAATAATACTCTTTTCCAGTTAAACCTGTAGCATCACTAATATTTAAAATTGCTGTATTAGAATCTGTATATACATCTGTTGTTATACTATTATCAATTAATACACCTGTAGTAGCAGGATCACCAATATACCATTGGTATTCTATGCCTAGATTTGCATTCCCCAGTGTTCCGTATGTTGGTACTCCAGCAGCATAAGAAGTCGCCTCATCTGCTGTTGCAGATGTTAAGGTAAAGCTTGTTGCTTGCCCTTCGGTTACTGTTTTATCAACTAAAGCAGTAAAATCGGCAGTTAATTTTGTCGCTTTTATTTCGTTACCTGTTACGCCATTATAGCTGCTTGCTAGTATTGCTCCTGATGTTGTTACTTGCCCAGTTGCATTAAAACCGTCTCCATCTAAAATACCATCATTATTTGCATCTATTCCTCCAGATTCAAGAACGTCATTACAACCATCACCGTCAGAATCTAAATCTAAATAATTTGGTACTCCATCATTGTCAGTATCACAGTGATTAATTTTAACAATTACATTATCGACATATTCATCGGTAGATACACTAATGGCTGCATTATTTAACCAAGGATAATTACTTGCTGCACCTAAATCTATTTCATTTGCTATAAAAGGAGCTCCTAAAATTCCTGAAGCATCATATTGATACCCCTTATTATCAGCATATAAATGCAAAATACCAGATCCGTTATCTTTAACATAATAAGTTGTAGATTGTCTAAACCAACCTTTTACCCTTGGAGGTGCTGTAAAATTAGGTAATGATGAATTAGGTTCTCTAATTAAAACACTTCCATGTCCATATAAAAATACACCATCTGGAGCTCCTGTATAATCTTCTTTCCAAATAGGGTCTTGATTAGGTGCACCAATAGCAATACCATATTCATTGCTTTCATTTGTTAAAGTTGAACCTGTAGCTTGTAACCCTAATGAAAAATCAGCTTCAACAGTATGTTTATCTCCATTTAATAAATTTACTTTATTTAAAACGATAAATGAAGACATTTGCTCTTTATCAACTATTCCTCCTCCATTTGCATCAATTACGATACTTGGATTACCATCAACTCCAGAAATAGATTTATATTCCCCTACATTTGTTGTACTCGTATTCCCTGGGTGTGAATTATAAGCTTCTTTTAGACCATCAATACCTGATACCCCAACCAAACTTCCTTTTGGAATATCTGTTCCTACTACTCCAGCTTCAAATGTTTCATTTATGATTATTTCTTCTACTATAGAACCAGTACAATTAGCATCTTCTTCTGCATCTAAAATACCATCATTATCATTATCTAAATCCAACGAATTAGAAATACCATCACCATCAATATCTCCTTCTGATACTACTGTAATTAAGATATCAGCACTATCATTCTTTGAACCATTAATAATATAGTTTATTGTTGGCACAGTACCATAATAATTTGCTTCAGGTACGAATACTAAATCTCCATTTACACTTAACGTTAATGTTCCTATTTTTGTTGCCGAAACTTCAATCTCTGTTGCTATTCCTAAATCTAAAGCAGTTGGAGTTCCATCTCCATTTGCATCTACAGTTGCGCTTACTACTGTTAACATTACGCTTTCTGAATCACTATCAACTCCATTTCCGTTATTTCCTGTGATAACATTTCCAGTGATATCCCCGCCATTTTCATTTCCTGAAAAATTATCATTAGTTGCCGTGGTAGTACAAGTATTTACTTTTACCGTAACTTTATTGGTTAATTCAATATTACATGTTCCTTTTGTTGCATAAATATTATAAACAGTTGTTGTAGTTGGCGTCACCTTAAGCGTTAAATCACTAGTTAACAACTGTGTAGCAGAAGCTCCTGTTACTTCACTATCATCACTTTCTAAACGCAATTGATAAGTTACTCCAACCTCTGCACTTGTTATTGTTATTGAAGCTTCTGAACCGCTACAAATGGTCGGGTTACTAACTATTAAACTATCATCAGGATTAACACAAATAACACAGGTAGATCCTTGTTTATCTTTATCATAAGGATTTGTAGTTAAATCAATAGGATCTTTTAAAATTCCAGAATCTACAGAAGTTTCTAAAGCATCATATAAACCATTTACTCCAACACCCATTGCAATTTCTGCTGGAGTTAAAGCTTTTAAACCTGCTTCTGTACCATCATCACAGCCGTCACCATCAGCATCTGTATTTAAACCTCTAGTACATATTGGGTCAATTGGAAATCTAACAACTTTAACAGCGTCTATAGTCACTACATCAGAACTATTCGTTCCCAGTTTTACATTAACAGAGGTTGATGTTGCTTTAAAAATGACCCTGTATACTTTCCAGTTAGGATCTAATGGTTGACTAGTCTTTGAAACTGTACTTGGAAAATCGGTAATAGCATAAGCACCAAAATCTGGATCATCACTAGTTAAAACATCACCACCTGTTATATCAACATAAGTTGAAGGAGCATAGCTAGATATACTTCCTGCATCACTATACCTAGGTAAAAACCCCATTTCATAAGTAAACTCATAATTTTCTCCTATAGTTAAACCTGTTAAATTATTAGAAATAGCCTCATTATTTAATGAAAAAATAATAAAAGCTCCACCATCAGTAATCGACTGCTTTATTGTAGGATGATAATCATTAGCTTGTTGATTAGAAGAAACTATATATTGCCCTTGTGTCCAATCTACTGACTCATGAAATATCCAATCATCTTTCTTTCCTATATCTCCATTTGCTGTAGGCATTTGATCCTCTAAATGTACTGTATAAAAACTTCCATCACTAGCCGTTTTCATTTTCCAACTTCCATCAAAATCACCTGTAGTTTTGGTAGGGTCATACTCAAAACTTCCACTAGAAGTTAAATCAGAAGTACATTCAAATTTATCTATAATACCATCATTATCATCATCAATATCAATATCATCAATAATTGAATCCCCATCAAAATCACTAATTATTGTAAATTCAGTAGCATCACTATAACAAGGACTTCCGTTATCATCACCTTCAAAAACGGCATAATAAGTTCCTGCTAAAACTTGTGATCCATTTGGTATTTCACTATCAACACTTGCTGGTAAAAAATAATACCATTTTACATTTTTTGTTCCTTTATTAGTTATCGTAGCATCAAAAGTGTTTAAATCAAATGTTGATTGACCTGTAATAGGTATCGTCGGATTCGTTGCAAACTGTGGTGGATTACCTCCCGCAGTACAAGGGTTACACTTAATTGTTTGTATTTTGACTGCATCTAAATATATTCTCGTTGTATTAAAACCATCCCAGCCTTTTCCTACTAAACGAAGCCATTTATACCCTGCCGCTGTATCAATACCTACTCCATTAGGTACTGTTATAGTAACTTCTCCCATAACATCTTCAGGAAAAATAGGTGTTACCACTTTTGTTGTGTTGAACACTGTATTAGAGTTTCCAAACTCAATTGTTAACGGCTCATCATATTGAGAATAATAACCCCTAAAAGTAATAATAGCTCCTTCTGTAAACTCTTCTGCATATTCTAAAACTAAAGGTGTATTTCCAGAGTAATAATAATTAGAATTATCAGGACTTCCTAAAACTTGTGTTGCACTGCTTATTGCAACGTAATTATCAATTGTTAATTCCCCATTTGGGCAACCCTGCGCCAATACCAACGAGGGTATCAGAAATAAATAAGTGATTAAAAGCCCTGAGAGTAAAAGCTTATTTTTAATTAAGTAATAATTGACCTTCATAATAATTTAATTTTTTAAAGCATTAATGTAAAAAACACACTTGAAACTACATGTATATGTTTTTCTCTTAGAAAAACATATACTAACTTGATTTATTTACTTAAATACATACTACTTGAAGGGGGAGGAAATAATATGAACGCAAACAAATATTACGCCTATGCAAAATTAATGTTTTTTTTGTAAAAAAAGGATTTTAACAAAAAAAAAAGTACTGTAATAAAGAATAAAACATATTAAAAACATTTACTAATTAAATATTAAATTGTTTAAACTCTTACATAAATAAACATTAACCTGTAGACACGTTATTTCTAAAAAAGTCACATAGCTAGTAAAAAATGCCATTTTTTTATCCTAATACCTCAAACTAAGTATTCATCAAGTATTTTATTCGATGAATTACTTTACTTGATTCAGAGTAAAAGTGATAAAATAATTTTAAAAATTTGTTCTATAATTTTTTTAAAAACTTACCACGCTCATTTTATGAATATTACATTTAAATAAAAAAAAAACAAAAAAAATATAGACAAATATTTTGTAGCTTCTATAAACTGTTATATATTTGCAACCGCTTAGAGATATGTTTTTTTCAAAAAAATAATTCAAAGCTTGCAAGAAATTGCAATAACTTTACCAATGCGAAAGTAGCTCAGTTGGTAGAGCGTCAGCCTTCCAAGCTGAATGTCGCCAGTTCGAACCTGGTCTTTCGCTCATAGTCTTTAGAAGATAGACTTTAAAATCTTTATTTACCAATGCGAAAGTAGCTCAGTTGGTAGAGCGTCAGCCTTCCAAGCTGAATGTCGCCAGTTCGAACCTGGTCTTTCGCTCATAGTCTTTAAAAGATAGACTCTAAAATCTTTATTTACCAATGCGAAAGTAGCTCAGTTGGTAGAGCGTCAGCCTTCCAAGCTGAATGTCGCCAGTTCGAACCTGGTCTTTCGCTCAAAAGCCGAAACATCTGTTTCGGCTTTTTTTATGCTTTTAGTTAGATTCAGATTTTGTTCTTGTAAACTTCTAATTTTTTTTAAAAAATCACCTTTTATAGAAAATCTAATCTGTTAAACTAAACCCTCATTAATCACATTTTTTAGCTTTTTTTAATAATTTTAATCATTCGAGTGTTCTCGATATATTTTTTAAAAGAAAAATCACTCGAAATGACAGCGTAATTTTATTCTATTTTGGTTTTTAGGCAAGAGTTCTAAATGTTGTTTGAAGTTCTATTTTTACTTTTTAACACAAATGCCTAGCCCCGATTGTAGCAATTGTTTGAGCTCTTTTTTTGATTTTTCTTCAAAAAAAAGCGAGTGCGGAAAGCGGGAAACTGCTTCAAAAAAGACACACCTGTAATAAAATTATTTAACCTTTAGTTTATCTCCAAATAAAAACAAACCAACAATAATTGCACCGACAACTCCAATCATTAAAGGATTATTCGAAATAACAGTCGGTTTTAACAATAAAGTAAGTAAATAACCACCAATAGCACCGCCTAAATGCGCCGAATGACCAACATTATCTGCCTGGTTTTTCATACCGTAAATTGAGTATAATAAATACCCTATTCCGAAAACATAGCCAGGTAAAGGAAGTGGAATAGGAAACATTATTAGAGTCATATCAGGATACAAGATAATTGCCGAAAAAACAATTCCCGACACCGCACCAGATGCTCCAACAGCGCTATAATAATAGTCGTTTTTATGTTGATATAACGAATATAAGCTTCCCGCAAACAAACTTCCAAAATAAATAAACAAGAAATAAGGCGTTGAAAAATTACCCAAAACTGTTTTTCCAAAAAGATATAAAGCGTACATATTAAACCCTAAGTGCATCCAATCGACATGTAAAAAACCCGAGGTTAACATTCTGATTTTATCTCCATTTACAATTTGTTGAATTTGAAATTTATAGCGATTAAAAAAAGTAATATCGTTAAATCCTTTATAGGAAACCAACACGTTTGCCGCTATTAATAGTAAAATACTTTGACTCATATTTTTCGTTTAGAACCACAAAAATAATCAAAAGTTTATAAAGTAAATGATTGATAATTAAATACGATATTTGCATTTTTAAAATTTAATCTATGAAGTTTTTAAGTTTCGCACTTGTATATCCTTTTATTTGGATATTTTCAAGATTACCAATGCGTATTTTGTATGTTTTTTCTGATTTCTTTTTCGTGATATTGTACTATATTATAGGATATCGAAAAAAAATAGTTGAAACCAATATAAAAACTGCTTTTCCCAATAAAAATGAAGCAGAAATCACCCAATTAACAAAAAAGTTTATCAGTCATTTTGTTGATATTATTTTTGAGAGTATTAAGTCGTTTTCTATTAGTAAAAAAGAAATAAACAAACGCTACAAATACCTAAATGCCGATTTAATAAACAAATATGCCAAACAAGGGCGAAGTATTGTTTTAACAGGTGCGCATCAGGCAAATTGGGAATGGGCTTTTGCATTGCCACAATACTTAAATATTAGTTGTTATGGCGCATACACCAAACTGCAAAACCCTTATTTTGAAAAGGTAATTAAAAGCTCAAGAACCAAATACGGTTTTGATGGTGTGCCAACAAGATTATTTAATAAAAAAATTAATGAAAGACAGGCAAAAGGTATTCAAAGTTTATACATTTTATTAAGTGACCAATCCCCTCAATTAGCAAGAGCTAGGTATTGGGCTACTTTTTTAAATAAAAAAATCCCTGTACATACCGGAGCTGAAGTTTTAGCTAAAAAATATAATTTAGTTGTTATTAATATGAATGTTACTAAAATTAAAAGAGGGTATTTTGAAACATCTTTCGAATTAATTACAGACACACCAACTGATTTTGAAAATTATCAGATTACCGATAAATTTTTAGCATTGACAGAAAAAAATATCAAAGCACAGCCCGATTTTTATTTATGGTCGCACAAACGCTTTAAGCATAAAGATAAATATGATGAATGGTTAGAAATTAAAAAAAAATAAGTTTTTAATACAATATAAAGACAAGGTTTAAAAAGCCTTGTTTTTTTATATCTAAATTTTACGCACAAAAAAATCCTTCTTAAAAAAGAAGGATTTAATTTTTGGGTGGAAGACGGGATTCGAACCCGCGACCCTCGGTACCACAAACCGATACTCTAACCAACTGAGCTACAACCACCATTTAATTGCGAGTGCAAATATATAACTCTTTTACTGTTCTACCAAACTTTTTTTAAAGTTTTTTTTAAATTAATTCACTTATTTTTCTCACTGCTACGTAACGCTCTGAGGTAAAGCCTTCTGCAAAATCAACATTAATTAACCTTCCTAAATCTTTTGCTCTATAATTTATACTATCGGTAAAATTTTTACTGGTAATAGGTGTTTCAGGCTCCTTACTGTTCGGATCAAAAAATTGAGAAGCGTATGCTAAGACCGATTTTTCCTTTTTATCCATAAAACCTGTTACATCAACTACAACATCTGGGTCAATATTTTTCCACTGTATATAATGATAAACTAATTTTGGTCGCCACTTTTCTTGAACCTCGCCATTTAATATTGTTTCAATCTTTAATAATCCGCTTAAAAAACAAGCGTTCGATACTAAATCGCTTCCTTTTGGATGATCAATATGACGGTCATCAACAGCATTACATAAAACAATATCGGGTTGGTATTTTCGAAGCATTTTTATAACCGCTAATTGATGTTCTTTATCATTTTTAAAAAATCCATCGGCAAAACCTAAATTTTCACGTACTGAAACCCCCAAAATAGCAGCGGCATTTTCGGCTTCTATATCACGTAACTCCGCAGAACCACGTGTTCCTAGCTCTCCCCTAGTTAAATCTACAATACCTACTTTTTTACCCGAAGCGATTTCTTTGGCAATAGTAGCCCCACAACCTAACTCTACATCATCTGGATGTGCTCCAAAAGCTAATATATCTAATTTCATCTTCTTTATTTTAATATTTATTTTGATAGGCTAATTTACAAAATCGGCAGTAATGAGTTATAGATTGTCGTTATTTTATAATTCGCTTTTTTAAAATAGCCAAATCACTATCATATAAATTCAATATCTTCGTGCCCATGATTAGAATTGTCATTATCGGAGGTGGAAATGTTGCCCTGCATTTAGCCAATGCTTTTTGTAAAACAAAGGAAATTTCTTTGGTGCAAATGTATGCTAGAAATATTCAGCAAATCAGCCATTTAAAAAAACAAGTTGCTATTACTGATAACTTAAATTTATTAGCAGCTGCTGACCTTTATATTATAGCGGTTTCTGATGATGCTATTTCAGCGGTTTCATCAAAAATAAACAAGAAAAATAGCTTAATTGTTCATACCTCAGGAAGTGTTTCTTTAAATTCGTTACAAAATAACGGGAGAAAAGGTGTTTTTTATTTATTGCAAAGTTTTTCTAAGGATAAAAAAATTAATTTTGATGAAATACCATTTTGCTTAGAGGCGCAAAATAACGATGATTTTAAGCTCTTAGAAAGTGTAGCAAAATCGATTGGAAAAAAAATATATCCGATTAGCTCTCAGCAGCGAAAAACCTTGCACGTAGCCGCTGTTTTTGTAAATAATTTTACCAATCATTTGTATAAAATTGGCGATGATATTTGTAAAGAACACCGTGTTCCTTTTGAAATTTTACATCCTTTAATTGAAGAAACAGCTAAAAAAATTCAAGAATTATCGCCTACAGAAGCCCAAACAGGCCCTGCTAAAAGAAACGATAAAAAAACCATTCAAAATCATTTAGAACTACTCGATAAAGAACAACAAGAAATTTATCAACTTATTACAAAACAAATCCAAAAAACAACATAAATCCAACGAAATGGAAAAAAGTTATAAAGAAATATTGCCACAAATAAATACGTTTATTTTTGATGTAGACGGTGTACTAACCAACGGAATTGTAACGGTTTTTCCGAATGGTGAATTAGTGCGTCAAATGAATATTAAAGATGGATATGCCCTGAAAGCCGCAGTAAAATCAGGTTTTAGAGTGTGTATTATTTCTGGTGGTAAAAATGAAGGCGTGCGTACTCGTTTAGCGAATTTAGGAATTGAAGATATTTATTTAGGTGCTCACGATAAAATTAAGCAGTTTAATGAAATTATCAGCAAGTACAATTTAAACCCTGAAAATGTGTTATATATGGGTGATGATATTCCTGATTATCCGGTGATGAAATTAGTAGGTATGCCTTGTTGCCCAAATGATGCTGTTAGAGAAATTCAGCAAGTATCTAAATATATTTCTGATAAAAATGGTGGCGAAGGTTGTGCCCGCGATGTTTTAGAACAGGTATTAAGAGTGCAAGGAAAATGGGCTGAAAATTTTGATGCTCAGTACGATTAACCTTCGTTATTGTAGCGGTACTATTATTATTGGAGCAATTTTTGAAGTTATTTTTAATTAATTATTAATACAACCCAACAAACATGAGAAAATTATTTTTAAGCATCTTATTACTGTTAGTAGCAACAACAATTAATGCACAGTCTATTTTTGGCGAATGGGAAAACCGCAATGAAAAAACCAATACCGTAGATTCTGTAATTAAAGTCTATGAAAAAGATGGAAAAGCATTTGCTAAAATTATTGAAATAACCAATAAAGACAAACAAAAAGCAGTTTGCGATAAATGTAGCGGAAATCGTAAAAACACGCCTATTTTAGGCATGAATATTTTAACAGGCTTAAAAAAAGATGGCAATGAATGGAGCGGTGGAACTATTGTTGATCCTAAAAATGGAAAAGAATACAAATGTTATATCGAGCTTGAAAATGCCGATAAATTAAAGATTAGAGGCTATATCGGTTTTGCTGTTTTTGGTAGAACTGCGTATTGGTATCGAAAAAAATAAGGTTAATTTTACACTTTATTTTAATATTTTTTGATAAAAAAATGCTAACAAACTTAAAGTTTGTTAGCATTTTTTATTAATACGGAATTTCTAATTGTCCATGATTTTCGATATGGCTTGGCGGAATTACCGAAATTATTTTTGTTGCCTGATAACTAACTCGTGGTTTATTTGATGAGCTGGTATGAATTATTTTTAAATTAAATTTCAAATAATCATTTGGCTGAATTACAAATTTTCGATTATGATATTCCTCTAGCCAAGCTTCATCTGTAATTTTAACGTCAATAGGAGCACCTTCTCTTTGTAGTTTCCAATAAGAATTATCCGACAATAAATCCATTGTATTTATTTTTAAAACCTCTACCCTTTCTTGTGCTATGCTTGCATCGCCTAGTTCACTTAAAATTTTAGGAACATCAACAAAGCTTTTATTGGTTAATTTCGCTTTATTTTTTCCGCTTTTAAAACAAAAATACTCACCCCTCTTTAACTTACTTGTTTGTAGGCTAATTTCTTTAACGGTATTTAAAATGTAATAATTGTTTACCGAAAAAAATAATAAATGGCTGGGTGTTTCCTTTTTTATTTTCCTATTTATTTCGTTGGTTAATTTGTCTAACCCTTTTTTAGAAGATATTTGTTGTAGCTCAATTGCTTTTAAAGTTTTGTACTTTATGTGAACCAATAAATCAGCTAACCAAGCGGTTGGTTTTACACCATTTTTTAAGTAATCTCCTGGAGTATTAATTAAAACTTGCTTAATTTTTGTATTAATAGCTTCATATTGAATATCGACTAAATCGTATTCAACTTTAGCTTCTACAGAAATATTATAAACAATATGCCTGTCTAAAACCAATAATTTATCATAAAAGCCTGACAAATTATCAAATATTTTTGCTGGATTTTTAACACCTTTCAATTCAAAATTTAGTTCAAAATCATGTGCTGTTATCATTTCCATATATATTTTTTTACTACAATAACCGTACTTGTTTTTAAGGCTGAATTTCGTAACAAAAAACACCCTTATAACTCGTTTTTTTAAAACCTACAAAATTACTAATTTTCGGGTTATTTAGCTAATATTTTTTATTGCATAAAAATATAGCTAATCGTCTTTTTAATCTCTTATAATTCTCTAAATATTTTAGCCGATAAAAACTGATGTAATTTAGCTGACAAAAAGCCTATTATTAATCCATTTATAAAACCACAAAATATATCAATAGGAAAATGAACACCTAAATATAACCTACTATAAGCAAAAACTAATGGAAAAAACACCAAATATTTTATAGAAGGTACGTGTTTTTTTAAAAGTATAATTAAAAAAACAGTAACAACTGTAGAAGTGGTTGCATGACCTGATACAAAACTAAAATTCCCTGGATTTATTAATCTTCTTAATGAATTTTGTATTAATGGATTTCTATTAGGGCGCAAGCGTTCAAAAACAAGTCTAATTGCGTTTGTTAACTGATCTGAAAAAGTAATTAAAATAGCTATGAATACTAATGTAAATAGTGTTTTTTTCCAACCGAGGTGTTTAAAAATTAAAAATATTAAATATGCAAATAAAGGGATCCAATTAAACTGATTGGTAATTCCTAACCAAAGCCAATCCCATTGCTCACTTCCTAGATTATTTAAATAGATTAAAAGTGCTTGGTCTTTTTGTATGATATCTTCCATAAAATTACGTTGTTATTTTCCTACTTTTAATACTTCAATTTCAAAAATTAAATCAGATTTTGCAGGAATTGGCCCTAAAGAATTTTCGCCATATCCTAAATAATAAGGAATAAAAAATACTGATTTATCACCTTCTTGCATAGTTTGTACCCCTTCTTTCCATCCTGCTATTAAAGGCATATTTACATCGTTAAGCGTAAAGGTAAATGGCTTTGTTTTACCTACACTTGAATCTATTTTTGTTCCATCAGTTAAAAACAACGTGTAATGAACCGTTGTTGAAATAGCTGGATTTACTTTTTTGCCTGTCCCTTTTTTTATGGTTGCTATTTTTAAGCCAGAATTTGTTTTAACAGCGTTATTAATTCCTTTTTTTTCTTGAAATTTACGTTTTAACTCGGCTAATACTTTTTTACGTTCAGCTTCTTTTTTTGCTACGTTGGTTAACTCATGTTCAAAAACAGTAGCTGCTTTAAATTTTTTAGCATCTTTACCTATTCTGATAATTTCTAAATGATTAATAAAATCATTTTGTTGAATAGTATCTACGATATTTTGTCCTTGTAATACTTTACCAAAAATAGAATGTTTACCGTCTAGCCAAGGCGTTTCTTTATGGGTGATAAAAAACTGACTAGAATTAGTTGCTTTTCCTGAATTTGCCATCGACAAAACTCCAGGAGTATTGTGCTTATAAAGTAATTTTCCTTTTTCATCCATTGGAAATTCATCTGCAAATTTATATCCTGCATTTCCACGACCTGTACCTGTAATATCACCTCCTTGTACCATAAAATCTTTAATTACTCTGTGAAATTTAGTGTTATCGTAATATGGTTTTCCTTTTAATGAATCGGCTATTTTAGGATGATTACCTTCTGCTAACGACACAAAATTAGCAACGGTCATTGGCACTTTTTTTTCGTGTAATTTTATTAAAATATCACCACGATTTGTTTGTATATCAGCATACAATCCATTTTCTAAATCAGGATATTTAACTGATTTACAAGCAGAAAACAACACTATTACGACTATTAAAATTTTATATATTTTCATTTTTTATTATTTTAGATATGCTTATAAACAATCAATTAGGTTAGCAACGAGTACTAACCTAATTGATTTACAGATATTTATATATTACAATTACTTTACTTCTAGTAACTCTACTTCAAAAATTAAAGTTGCAAAAGGTTTAATTTTACCACCTGGTCTTGGTGTTGCTCCGTATCCTAAATCTTGTGGAATAAAAAACTTATATTTTGCTCCTGGATTCATTAACTGTAAACCTTCTGTCCATCCTTTAATTACTTGACCAACTCCAAATTCTGTTGGTTCTCCTCTATCAACAGAACTATCAAAAACAGTTCCATCAGTTAATGTTCCGTGATAATGAACTTTCACACGTGAACTTACTTTTGGTGCATCACCTTTTCCTTGTTTTAAAACAACATATTGTAAACCTGTAGCAGTTGTCTTTACTCCTGGTTTTGTTTTATTTTCAGCTAAAAACTTTTCACCTTCTTTTTTATAGTCTCCAAATTCAGTCATTGCTTTTTTAGTCTGAGCTTCTTGTTGCTCTTTCATTTTCTCTTCTTGTTTTTTCTGAAAAAATGACCTTAAAATATTATTGATATCTTTAGACTCTACTAACAAATTGGTTGAGTCCATTCCGTTTTTAAACCCTTGAACAAATAAATCTTGATCTAATTCTTTAAAATTCGTTTTAATTTTATTTGCCATATCTAAACCAATACTATAACTTACAGAATCTACCTCTGTAGCTAACGACTTTTTGGTTTTAAACTCACTATTACCACACGATACAACTGATAAAGTTACAACTGTTGCTGCTAAAATTTTAATTAATTTCATTTTTATTTATTTGTTATTTAATTTCGATTAATGTTACGGTACTTTGTATAGGTTGATTAACCATTATTTTTTTTCCATCGCCAATAACGCCAAAAGCCCTATATGATGGAATTACAAATGTAATAATTTCTCCCTTTTTCATCAACTTTATTCCGTCTTGTAATGCAGGAATAAAATCTTGCTGATCTACCTTATAAGTTCGTTCTTGCTTTTGGTAAATTACATTACCGTTTATATCGGAAATATCATACGATAACAACACCGTGTTTGTTGATTTTGCTAGTACTGTGCTTACAGTATCTTTAACTACATATCGATACCAAAAACCATTTTTAGAAGCTTTATAAGTATGCGTAGAGTCTTTAGATATCCAATTTTCTAAACGTTTTTTCTCTAAAGCATTTAATTTTTTATTTTTCTTAACTACTTCTTTATAAAAATTAACAGTTCCTTGTTTTTTAGGATGTCTGGCTTGTGGCTCTTTACAAGAAACTACTGTTAAAATAATCAGGATAAAAAAAATAAAATTATACTTCATAAGACCTTTCTAAAGCTGTTTTATACTCAGGTAATAACGCAGTAAAAGTAGCAATAGTATCTTGCATCGAAAAATCACTTTTTCCACCAGCAGCATTATCGTGCCCACCACCATTAAAATGATTTCTAGCAAACTGATTTACTGAAAAATCTCCTTTACTACGAAGCGACATTTTAATAATACCTTGCTCTTTATCTTCAATAAAAATAGCAGCAAATACAATTCCTTTTAACGAAAGTGCGTAATTTACAACGCCTTCGGTATCGCCTTTTTCGTAATTAAATTTTTTCTTTTCTTCTTCGGATAAAGTAATAAAAGCTGTTTTATACTCAGGCAATAATTTCATATTACTCAACGCTTGCCCTAATAAAAGTAAGCGACTGTATGAATTTGCATCAAGCACATTGCTATGAATTTTATCATTTTCGGCTCCTTTATCAATTAAATCGGCAATAATTCTATGCGTTTTACTTGTGGTTGATCTAAAACGGAACGAACCAGTATCGGTCATAATTCCAGTATATAAACATGTCGCAATATTTTTATCAATTAAAGCAACATCGCCCATCATTTCAATAAAATTATACACCATTTGACAAGTTGACGACATCGAAACATCTGAATACATATATTCAAAATCATCAGGTTGCTGATGATGATCTATTAACGCAAAATTATTTTCGTACTTTTCTAGCGTATTTTGCATATCGCCACCAACTCGGTGAAGCGCATTAAAATCTAATAAAAAAATTAATTCCGAAGCAACTAAAGCACGATGGCTTTGCTTGTTTTGGCGGTCAAAACGATATACCGTTTCAGAACCAGGAATCCAGTGTAAAAAATCAGGATATTCATTAGGCATTACCACCTGAGCGGTGTGTCCTTTTTTATCTAAATAATGCTTCAAACCTAAGGTTGAACCAACGGCATCTCCATCAGGATTTCTATGTCCTATAATAACAATATTTCTAGGGATTGATAAAAATTCTTGAAGCTGTGTAAAGTGTTTTAAAATCATATTTCGCAAATATACAAATTAATGATTTATTAATCTTTTATGCTTTTATTTTTGTTGTTTTGCTTAAAAATAATCTTCATGGTTTATACTAAATATCCTATTACTTTATTCTTGCTTTTAATTGCTTTTATAAACACTTTTATTGCCAATTGTTATAGTCAAGATAAATTCACCCTAGCCTTTGGTTCTTGCGATAATCAGAGAAAAGAAAATCCTTTTTGGGAAGATATTATTGCTTTAAAACCCGATGTTTGGGTTTGGGGAGGCGACAATATTTATGCCAATACTAATAATATGAAAAAAATGGAAAAATTTTATCAGCAACAAAAAAGA
The DNA here is from genome assembly GCF_964036635.1 of Tenacibaculum dicentrarchi. Taxonomy (NCBI): domain Bacteria; kingdom Pseudomonadati; phylum Bacteroidota; class Flavobacteriia; order Flavobacteriales; family Flavobacteriaceae; genus Tenacibaculum; species Tenacibaculum dicentrarchi. Next base: position 586,107 of record NZ_OZ038524.1, on the reverse strand, counting down.
GATACTTCGTATCAAAGGCTAATAAAAAACACACCTATTTTAGCTACTTGGGATGACCATGATTATGGTAAAAATGATGGAGGAACTCATTATCGAAAAAAAGAAGAAAGTCAACAATTATTTTTAGATTTTTTAAACATTCCTAAAAACTCTCCTAGAAGAAAACAAGCAGGAATTTATCATTCAAAAACTTTTAAAATCAAAAATAATACTGTAAAAATAATTACCTTAGATACCCGTTACTTTAGAAGTAACCCAATAAAATTTAGTCGTAAAAAAAAACAGCTATCAAACAAAAGAAAAGGAAGTATTTTAGGGCTTAATCAATGGAAATGGCTCGCAAAAGAATTAACAAATTCTACGGCAAACTTTACGGTTATTGTAAGTAGTATTCAAGTACTGTCAAGTGAACATCGTTTTGAAAAATGGAGTAATTTTCCAAATGAAATGACTAATTTTTTTAAATTAATTGAAACTTCAAAAGCAAAAAATGTAATTTTTCTTTCTGGTGACAGGCATATTTCAGAGTTTTCAAAAGCAACTATAAATAATATTCCGTATCCTATTATCGATTTTACATCAAGCGGTTTAACACATTCTTACACATCTTTTTCATCAGAAAAAAACAAATATCGAATTGGTAATGTTACAAGTAAATTAAGTTATGGCGTATTGTTTTTTGATTTTATTTCAAACAAAGTAACCTTTCAAATGCGGGGTAAAAATAAGGTTATATTACAAGAAATCAACCAAGTATATCCTTAATTTTTTAATAAGATTAAAAAGTGTATTTTTGCGCCGATTTGTGCGAAGTTCGCACTTACATTTTATTTACTTTAATTAGAAACTCAATTACAATGGCAACAAATAGAACTTTTACAATGATTAAACCAGATGGTGTTGAAAACGGACACACTGGCGCAATTTTAGACAAAATTAATGCTGCAGGTTTTAGAATCGTAGCAATGAAAAAAACGCAAATGACTACTCGTGATGCTGAAGCTTTTTACGCTGTGCATAACGAACGTCCTTTCTTTGGTGAATTAGTTGAGTTTATGACTCGTGGTCCAATTATCGCTGCTATTTTAGAAAAAGACAACGCTGTTGAAGATTTTAGAACTTTAATCGGTGCTACAAATCCTGCTGAAGCTGCTGAAGGAACTATTCGTAAAATGTTTGCTACCTCTATCGGTGAAAATGCTGTTCACGGTTCTGATTCTGATGAAAACGCTGCTATCGAAGGTGCTTTTCACTTTTCAGGAAGAGAGGTGTTCTAAGAACAATAATTCTTTTTAAATATATAAAAACTCGTTACAATTGTTGTAACGAGTTTTTTATTTTTTGAAGCTATTTCCCGCTTTCCGCACTCGCTTTTTTTTGAAGAAAAATCAAAAAAAGAGCTCAAACAATGCTTCAATCGGGGCTAGGAATTTCTGCTTATAACTTAATTACACAACATCTTTTACCAAGTCATATTTTATTTCATTGTAATTCGCAATTACTTTTTGCGCCAACGAATAATCTTGTTCTTTAGAGTGTTCACTTTTATAAGCAACACAGTAAATTCCGCCATCGTAAGCTGCTCTAATTCCGTTGGTAGAATCTTCAATTACTAAACATTCTTTTTTATCGAAACCAGCAATATCGGCTGCTTTTAAAAATATTTCAGGATGCGGTTTTGATGCTTTTAAATCGGCACCGCTAATTTTCCCTTTAAAATATTTATTTAAATCGAACTTATTAAAAACATTATCAATAGTAACCATCGATGCCGACGATGCCAAAACTAAAGTAACGCCGTTATTATAATAATTTTTAATTAAATCTAAAACACCGTTCAATAATTCTAAATCATTATCATCAGAAAAAAAGAGTTCTTTAAAAAAAGCACGTTTATAATTTACCAATTCGGTAGCCTCGATTGTTAAATTAAATTTGGCTACTAAATCTTTACAAATTTCTAAAGTTGATTGCCCTGTGTAGGAATTGTAAAGCTCCTGTGAAACCTGAATTCCTACCTTATCAAACATTAAAAAATATGCTTGTTTGTGTAACGGTTCGGTGTCAACAATTACCCCGTCCATATCGAATAAAACTGCTTTTAAAGCCATAGTATTTAGTTTGTGTTGTGCTACAAAAATAATCAATTACTCCTTACTTATTGCTATTATTAAGCATCACTTTGCATGAATTATTTTGTGAAATTTATTTTATATGAATAGTCATTTTTATCGACTGAATTACATCAAATTTTGCATCTTTATATTTAGGAGGTCCTATAAAACCTTTTGCATCATTAGAAATACCTATTGGCTCTTTAGGAATTCCTATAAAATTGGTATCCATTTTTTTGTTATCATTCACATCATGAAACGCCGAAATTGCATAAGTTCCTGCTATCATATTCTCAAATACTAGGCTCGCTTTTTTATCTGAAATCTTTATTATTCTTCCCTTTATAGCTTCTTTTAAAAAAGCTTTTTTATTATTATAAATTGCTACATACAAATTACCCTTATCAGATTTCATTCCTTCAAAATATACTGTAATTGTATGTTTTTCTTGACTTATTGAATTTAAAATTCCTGTTAAAATAAAGAATACTGTTAAAATAATTTTCGGCATATTTTTTTATTTTATAATTAAGTCTTTAAGTGATAGTCTAAATATCTTATTTTTCATTCTTGCTATTTTTTAACAAAATACGCTAAAATAATTGATAAAAAATGTATTTTTACATAGCATAAAAAATAATAATGTCACACGATTTAAGCGATTATAGAAAATCATACGAAAAAAAAGAGTTACTTAAAAAAAATTGTCCTGAAAATCCGATGGAATTATTTAGAGACTGGTTTTTTGAAGCAGATGCATCAGAAATGGTTATTGAAAGTAATGCTATGAACGTTTCATCAATAGGGTTAGATGGTTTTCCTAAAAATAGAATTGTATTGTTAAAAAAATATACTTGGGAAGGTTTTATTTTTTATACTAACTATAATTCAGAAAAAGGAAAAGCAATTTTACAAAACAACAATGTGTGTCTTTCTTTTTTTTGGGCTGGCTTAGAACAGCAAATCATCATCAAAGGAAAGGCTGAAAAACTAGCTAAAAATTTATCTGATGGTTATTTTGAATCAAGACCTGACGGAAGTAAATTAGGCGCTTGGGCATCTAACCAAAGTGAAGTTGTTGCCACTCGTGAACTACTCGATGAGCAACTTGAAAAAACAACCGAAAAATTTCAAAATAAAGAAATTACACGCCCGCCACATTGGGGAGGTTTTATGGTAAAACCCGTTTCTATTGAATTTTGGCAAGGTCGTCCAAATAGAATGCACGATAGAATACGATATACCTTAGAAAAAGATTTTTCTTGGAAATTAGCACGTTTAGCGCCATAATTTTATATTTACATACATTTTAATCATTTAAATGAAAACACTTTATATTGTTCGTCACGCAAAATCTTCTTGGCTATACCAAGGTATTAAAGATATTGATAGACCTTTAAAAGAGCGTGGTATTAAAGATTCACATCTTTTTTCTAAGTTTTTATCGCAAGAAATACCAAAGCCAGATGTATTTGTTTCTAGCAGTGCGAATAGAGCGCTACATACGGCTATTATTTTTTGTGAAAATTTTAAATACCCACTCTCTAACCTACAAATAAAACGTCAGTTATATAATTTTAGTGATGGTTATTTAGTGAAAACCGTAAATGCTTTAGACGATAATTTTAGTAGTGCTATTATATTTAGTCACGACCACGGTATTAATAGTTTTGTAAATAATTTTGGTGATAAGCCAATAGCTCACGTGCCTACTTGCGGAATTATAGGCATTGAATTTAAAGATAAACACTGGAAAAACTTAAAAAAGGGACGTACTATTTTAGTCGATTTCCCTAAAAATCATAGATAAAATTATATTATTTTGAAAATTAAAAAATATGGCGCTATAGATATCGGTTCAAATGCTGTAAGACTATTGATATCAAATGTTATTGAAGAAAAAGATAAAGAACCACTATTTAAAAAAGCTTCTTTAGTTAGAGTTCCTATTCGTTTAGGTACCGACGCATTTGTTACAGGTATAATATCTGAAGAAAATACCGCCCGAATGATTGATGCCATGACAGCTTTTAAATTGATTATGAAAGTTCATGGTGTTGAAAAATATAAAGCATGCGCCACCTCAGCAATGAGAGAAGCTCAAAATGGAACTCAAGTTGTTAATACTATATTAAAAGAATCAGATATAGAAATTGATGTAATTGATGGTAAAAAAGAAGCCGCAATTATATTTTCTACCGATTTACATCATTTAATTAAATCAGAATCTACCTATCTTTATGTAGATGTTGGTGGTGGTAGTACTGAATTTACCTTATTTTCAAAAGGTAAAATTGTAAAATCAAAATCGTTTAAAATAGGTACTGTTCGATTAATCAATAATAAAAAAACAGAAAATAATATTATTTTCAAAGAAGTTCAAGAATGGGTTGAAGAAAATACCAAAAACTACGGACGTATTTCTCTTATTGGTTCTGGTGGAAATATTAATAAAATATTTAAAATGTCGGGTAGAGATTTAGGAAAACCTATTTCTTATATCTATCTAAATGCACAATATCAATTTTTAAAAAAAATGAGTTATAAGCAGCGAATTTCTGAACTAAGTTTAAATCCCGATAGAGCTGATGTTATTGTTCCTGCAACTAAAATTTACCTTTCAGCAATGAAATGGAGTGGTGCTCGAAAAATATTTGTTCCTAAAATAGGCTTATCCGATGGAATCATTAAAAGTTTGTATTTCAATAAGCTATAAAACCCTTTAACAGTTCTTTAACATTAAATAAAATACCTATATTTGTTTAATTATGTGACCTTTATTTATATAATGTGTCACATGAATAAGTTAAATAATATCAAACAAATTTAGAATTATTATGAAAAAATTACTATTAACAGGAGCGCTTCTAGCCTTCTATTTTAGTGCTTCAGCACAAGATTTACCCACAAATGCAGAACCTGGAAAGTGTTATGTACGTTGTAAAACACCTGAAGTATGGAAAAATCAAGATGTAACGATTGAAATTGCACCTGCTTACAAAAGAATTATTACACATCCTGCTGCTTATAAATCAGTAACAGAACGTGTTTTAGTTAATGAAGGAAGTCAGAAATTAGTTATCGTACCAGCAAAGTACGAAGCTCAAACTTATTCGGTAGTTACCAAAGAAGCTAGTCAGCGTATTGAAAAAGCGTTATCAAAACCTAGTTCTGCTACTGAAACTATTGTTGTAAAAGAAGCTTCTCAAAGATTAGAGCTAGTACCTGCGAAGTACGAAATGCGTGATGTTGTTGTAGTTACTAAAGAAGCTACACAACGTTTAAAATTAGTTCCTGCAAAATACGAAACTAGAGATGTTGTTGTAGTTACAAAAGAGGCTAGCCAACGTTTAGTTAAAGTTCCTGCTACTACAAGTGTAGTTTCTGAAACAATTGTAGTAAAAGAAGCAGCACAACGTTTAGTTAAAGTTCCTGCAAAATATGAAATGCGTGATGTTGTTGTTACTGTTAAAGAAGCATCGCAACGTATTGAAGTTATTCCTGCAAAATATGAAATGCGTGACGTTACTGTAATAGTAAAAGAAGCTTCTCAACGTTTAGTTGTTGTTCCTGCAGTTTATGGAACTGAAACTATTTCTTACAAAAAAAGAGATTATGGAAATAAATTAAGTGTAATTCCTGCATCTTTTAGTAACGATAGTGAAACTATTGAGGTTAAAGCTAAATCTGCTAGATGGCAAATGAGTGAAAAAGCACCTGATTGTGAATCTTCAGATCCTAACGATTGTCGTTACTGGTGTTATAAAGAAGTACCTGCTCAATTCCAAACAATTAACAAAACTGTTTTAGGAAATGATGCTAGTGTTGTTTCTACTCCTGAATGTAATGAAAGTACTTCTCCTAACGGATGTGGTAATTCAACCTATACTAAAAAAGTTGTTAAGACTCCTCCTACAACAAGAGTTGTTGCAGTTCCTGAGGTAACGAAAGTTATTAAGAAAAGAGTAATGGTAACTCCTCCTACAACAAGAACTATTGATATTCCTGCTGTAACGAAAATTATCAAGAAGCGTGTAATGACTACACCTCCTACAACAAAGACAATTGCTATTCCTGAGGTAACTCAAACTATTAAAAGAACGGTAACAACTCCTGAATCTACAAGAGTTATTGCAATTCCTGAAGTGACTAAAGTTATTAAAAAAACAGTGATGGTAACACCTCCATCAACAATTACAGTTCAAATTCCTGAAGTAACTAAAATTATTAAGAAAAGAGTAATGGTAACTCCTCCTACAACGAGAGTTATTGCTATTCCTGAAGTAACTACGACTGTTAAAAGAGTAATTCCTTCGGTTACAACTACTAAAGTTATTGCTATTCCTGAGGTAACTACAACTTTAAAGAAAACTGTAATGACAACTCCTCCTACTTCTAGAGAAATTAAAGGAGATGCTGTTTATAGTAACTTAAAGAAAACTGTTTTAGTAAAAGATGCTTGGAAGGAAGAAGTTCCTGTAGCTGCTAAATACAAAACAATTACTAAAGAAGTATTAGTTTCTAAAGGTGGGTTAACATCTTGGAAAGAAGTTGAATGTAAATTAATTGAAAATACACCTTTACCAATTAACTGGAACTTAGGAAGTGCTACTTTAACTTCTGGAGCTAAACGTTTAATTGACACTAGATTATTACCAATTTTAAAGACTGGTGTAGCTGCTGCTGTTGAATCTCATACTGATTCAAGAGGTAGTAACGTAAGCAACCAATCTTTATCAGAAAGAAGAGCTCGTTCAGTTGTAAACTACTTAATTTCGAAAGGAGTTAACGCTAGTCAATTAACTGCTAACGGTTACGGTGAAAACAAATTAACAAACAGATGTGCTGATGGTGTTTCTTGTACAGAACGCGAGCATGCTGCAAACCGTAGAACTACTTTTAGAGTAATCAATCAAAAATAATTTTTGATAAACATACTATAATTAATATTTTGATATTAAAAAAACCGAGCTTTTGCTCGGTTTTTTGTGTTTTATAGAGTATTTATCTAAGTGCCTGTTTAAAATTAAATAAAGACTAAACAGACGCTAGTAAAAACATCATAAATAATATTACGATAAACAAAGAGAAACGTGATAAGCTTCGATTCTAAGTATTTAATTTATAAGAAATTATTTAACAATAATAACTTTTAATTTCAGTTCTTTTTCAACCCAACTTTTTAGTTCTTTCTCTTTCTTTTCAATTACTGAATCAGTTATTTTTTTATTCCAAACTACTGATAACTCAGGAATTGTATCTATTTTAATAAAATCAGTAGAAGATAATTTTTTAGAAAAACTAATTCCTTTAATATCGTTAAATCTAATTTTAGCTTCCTTGGCTATTTTACTAAAAGGGATACTATTTTCATCTTGCTTTAAAGCATTTTGTTCTATATTATTATTTAAGCTTGAAATTGTTGTTTTTAAATCGCTAATTTCTTTTTGTAAGCCTTTTATAATATTATCTTTTTGATCTAAATCAATAATTGCTCTATCGTAGGCATCAACAACTCTATCGACACTTCTGGCTTTATTTTCATTCACAACCAATTCGTAAACATCTAATTTAGGATAACTTTTTAATTCATTTCTTAAAAAAGTTTCGGTAGCATCGGTAACATCACCATTAAAAAATAAATTAATTTTTTTAGTCTTTTTATCGATATTTTCTCTTTGTAGCCATAAATCTTTATTGGCTAAAATTTCATCTTTTAAAAATTTATCATAATTTGATTTAACCACGCTTTCTTTATAAACACTTACAAAAGTAAACATAGCGGGTACCATTACTAAAAAACCGATAAAAGAAGCCACTTGTGCTATTCGTTTTCTCTTTTCAGAATTTACATAACGAATCATGGTAAACCCTAATAATTTTAGCACTAAAAAAGTAGCTAAAGCGATAAAAATAGTATTAATTGTAAATAAATACATTGCTCCAAAAAAGTAATCAAATTTACCAATTGCTAAGCCATAACCTGCCGTACATAAAGGTGGCATTAAAGCAGTAGCAATAGCAACACCAAATATTACCGATGCTATTGTTCCTTTTTTTGTTCTAGCGATAATTAAGGCTAAACCACCAAAAAAAGCAATTAACACATCTCGAATATCGGGTTTTACCCTTCCTAATAATTCTGAAGTTTCCTCTTTTAAAGGAAACAAAAAGAAGAATAAAAATGCGGTTAATAAACTCAACACAATCATAATTGCTAAGTTGATTAATGATTTTTTTAAGGTATCAATGTCGTTAATAGCTAACGACATTCCAATTCCTAAAATAGGTCCCATTAATGGCGATATTAACATGGCTCCAATTACCACAGCGGTTGAATTAGCATTTAACCCAATCGATGCTACAAATATTGAACAAATTAAAATCCAAACAGTAGCTCCTTTAAAAGGAATATCATTTTTTATGGCTTCAATGGTTGCTTCCTGGTCGGTATCATGACGAAAATCTAACAATTCCACCATAAATATTTTAATACTTTCCCACAATCCTTTAGCATCTTCTTGAACTGCTTGTTTAGACTGTGCTACACTTTCATCTTGCTTTATTTTTTCTTCCATATAAATTGATTTTATAACGCTCGAAAGATACGGAATTATCACTTTATAGTATCAAAACAAAAAAGCCCAAAGAAATATCTTTGGGCTTTTACTCGTATTTTTAAAAATTTCTTAAAAAAATAAATTACTTGATGTTTAATTTCTTTTTTAAACCTCTTGAAATACCATCTTTATGTAATAAAACTGAAATTGTTTTTAATTTAAAATAAGGAACAGACATATAAATATATCCTTTATTTCCTACTTTTGAACCCCAAGAATTTTTAACTTTAAAATACTTATTTCCTTTCTGATCTTTCATTAATCCTACAATGTGCATTAAATGATCATCGGTAGTATTAAAGTTTTCAAATTCTGATTGACGAAAACTAGGAGTAATTTTCTTTTCTTTAACAAGTTCTGTTAAGCCCTTTTCACTATCTGAACTGCTTGCAGGAATAATTGCAATACCATTTTTTGCTGAAAATGTTTTTTCAGAAACATCACAATCTAAAGCAATTGTATATCCTTTTTCAATAGCATTTTCTGTTACAGAAACTAATTCATCTAATGAAACATTATAAAACGCTCCGTTTGAAAAATTATCAGGAATATTCAATACAAATTCATCATACATTTTTGCATGCTGAAAAGATGTTATTGAAACATAATTTTCAGGATTAATTTTGATATGTTCTGCAAAACTTTTTGGTGTATAATTAACGCCTTCAAATTCAAAATTTGCTTTATTTTCACCTAAATAAACATCTAAAACGCTTTCTGTAGCTTTTTTCCATCTAGGACTTAATTCTTTTGCAGGATTTTTAATATACGTATTTAACATCGATTTTAAAACTGCAACAACCTCAGCATGATTATGTCTGTCTTGCCCTACTTCTAATCCAGAAAAAACCACATCAGGGGCTAACCCATTTTTAGCTACAGAGTTAATTACATCATGCGCTAAACCTCCTTGACTAAATTGTGCTTTTCCTTGACGGTATAAATAATTATTTGCCTTCTCAGAATAGGTATTACGAACGGTGTACATTTCTGATAAATCAATATTTTTACCTGTTAACCTTATAACTTCCGACTCTAAAAACGATGTTGTTGAAAAACTCCAACAAGTACCAGTGCTTCCTTGACTTTTTACTTGGGTGCTTTCTATATCTTCTAATGTTTTGAATTTATATTTTTGAGCGGTAATTGAACCAATACTTAAAAAAGCAAAAGCGGCTCCGATAAACAAGTTTTTCATGTGATGTATTTTAATTTAACGAGCAATTTAGCATTTTTACTTATTTTTAACATCATTTTTATCGTTAAAATGTTTAAAAATCTACAATCACTCCAATTCTTGGTAAAACATTACCCGATGTACTTTCTATTTCTTCTAAAACATATCTTGATGAATCATTAGGATTTGAAACTCGTCCATCAGCATCTTCTATTGGTAATAAAAAAGGTTGCTCACTAGCACTATTAGCATAAACATTCTGAATATCAACATAAAAGTTAACAGCTATCTTCTTTAAAAACCATGTTTTATCAACTCTTAAATCTAACTGCGTGTATGTATCAAAACGTTTTTCGTTTAATCTTGAAAAATCTAAAATAGCTCCATTTGCAACATCATAATTAGTTTTTAATGATGAAGCATTTCTATCATAAGGCGTGTAAGGTCTTCCTCCAACTAATCTAAATTTAGTTCCTATTTCCCAATTTTTCTTTAATTTTTTTCCTGCTGTTATTGTTAAAAGATGTTTATTATCCCAAGTAGAAGGAATATAACTTCCTAAAGTATCTTTAAATTCACTTCTTACAAAAGTATATGAAGCTAATCCATATAAACCATTAAATGATTTTTTTTGAGCCAATATTTCAAAACCATAAGCCCGTCCTTTTGAATTAGAAACCACTTCTTCATTTCCTACCACACCAAAACCAGCACCTAAATTTGCCAAACTAATTTTATTTCTTACTGAAAACGGATAATTATCATATGCTTTATAAAATCCTTCAAAAGTAATTTTAGAATTCGTATTTGGTTTGTATGATAAACCACTTACAAAATGGTCAGACTGTATATATTTTAATCCTTTTTTATTGATAAATTCTCCTGAATTATCTTTAAATCCTAAAACGGTATAAGATGGCATTTGATAATAACGTCCTAATGATGAACTTAAACTCATTTTATCATTTAAGCTATAATTTAATGAAAATCTTGGCGAAAATTGATTGAATGAATTTTTCATTTCTTTATTATAATCAACACCATCAATTCTAAATCCGAAGGAAACACCTAATTTATTATCTAAATATTCTTTTGATATCTGACCAAAAATACCATATTTAATAAAATCAATATCAGAATTAAAAGTATCTTCAAAAACTCCTTGAGAATTTGCAACTTTTCGATACGTATTATTTAAATATCTAGCTGTTTCTATATTTGTACCTATGTTAATTTTATAATTATTCAAAGTGCTAAAATTATTTTCATATCGAAACTTAGTTTCTATTTCTTTAGAACTATAATCTAACAATAAATTTACTGGTACTTCTTGATTCATCAAGTATTTTTCAGCGGTATTTTTCAGCTCATTTCTACTTAAAACGACTAAATGTGTCGAATTTTCAGCAAAATATTTATAACTCGCACCAACCGTATAATTCCATTGACTATTTACAGGAACAGTATTTAAAACAATAGTATTTCTTTTTAAAATATCTTCATCTGTTATGTCATCATTTACAGATTCATTCAATTTAAAATTATCGATTGCTCCTAAAGCAATTATTGATAATTCACTATTTTTTGATAATTGCGATTTTACATTTAACTGAAAATCGTTATAAGTTGGTAAAAAAGGTAATTTTATCAACTTGAATAAAAACTGTAAATATGATTGACGAACAGACAACATAAAAGTAGTATTATCTCCTAAAGGACCATCTAAAGTAATTCCTGCATCAGAAGTTCCTAGAGTAGCTCTTGTATTTAAAGACGTTGGATTTCCTCTTTTTTGTGTAAATTCTATTACCGAACTTAACGTGTTTCCTCTATTCGCAGGAAAAGCACTCGAATAAAAATCGACCTTACGGATTAAATCGGCATTCATTATTCCTACAGGTCCACCAGTTGCGCCTTGTGTTTGAAAATGATTAATTACAGGAACTTCAATACCATCTAAATAAAATTTATTTTCAGATGTTGCCCCTCCTCTAATTATAATATCATTTCTAAAACCAGGATTAGAAGCAACACCAGGAAAAGATTGAATTACTTTTAAAACATCTCTATTTCCTCCAGGGTTTTTTTCTATTTCAGCAACTCCTAAAGATTGTAAAGACAACGGACTTTGTACCGATTTTTTAAACAAATTAGCCTTTACCTCAACTTCATTTAAATTAGTATCACTTTCTTTTAATTCGATGGTTACAAACGGAATATTATCATTTGTAACTAAATACTCATCAGAAATTAAGGTTTCATAACCAATAAATGATACTTGTATTTTATTATATCCTAAAGGAATATTAGTTATTTTAAATGCTCCATTTTCATCAGAAACAACTCCTTTTGTAGTTCCATAAACCAATACATTTACAAAAGGAATAACATCTCTTGTTTTAGCATCAATTATTTTTCCTGAAATAGCACCATTATTTTTATCTTGACTTATCACAATTAAGGAATGCAAAAAAACTACAAACAATAAACATATATTTTTCATAAATAATCTGATTTATAGGTTGCTAAAATACATACTATTGAATAAATTAAGATAAAATAAAGACTAGAAAATAAAGTATCTATTTTTATCTCTTACAAATTAATCGTATTCTTTACCTTTGAAAAATGCTTCGTTATTTAGCCACCACAGCTATAGTATTTAAAATTTTATCAAAAAAATAAACATTATGCAAATTACAACAAACTTTGATGCTGGTAATATTACCCTAATATCACAGCAACAAAATAGCGCACAATTAAACATTAGAAAAGATACCAATTCTCATTTTTTTCAATGGTTTAATTTTAAAATCACCGATATTACCATAGGAGAAACCTATACTTTTTGTATTGAAAACGCTAGTGAAAGTGCCTTTGCCGATGGTTGGGAAAATTACAAAACCAACGCTTCTTACGATGCTAAAAATTGGTTTCGTTTACAAAACACCGAATATAAAAACGGCAAACTTTACTTTAGTATCACCCCTACAAAAAGCGAAGTGAGTTTTGCTTATTTTACGCCTTTTACCTACGAGCAACATCTTAATTTAGTAGCAACAGCAAGTAAAAGTAATTTATGTACAACCACTATTTTAGGCGAAACTATCAATAAAAAACCCATAGAACTTTTACAATTCGGTACACCTAGCGATACCAAGAAAAATATCTGGATTATTGCACGTCAGCATCCTGGAGAAAGTATGGCGGAATGGTTTGTCAACGGGATTGTAAATCGTTTTGTTGCTGAAAACATTTCAAAAGATACTACCATTGATAAACTACTAGAAACCTGCTGTTTTTATATCATTCCGAACATGAATATTGATGGAAGTATTGCAGGAAATTTACGTGTAAACACCTTAGGAATTAATTATAATAGAGTTTGGGAAAACCCCAATAAAGCTACTGAGCCAGAGGTTTTTTATTGCAAACAAAAAATGCAAGAAACAGGTGTTGATTTTCTATTAGATGTTCATGGCGATGAAGCAATTCCTTATAATTTTGTAACCAGTTTAAGAGGGATTCCTAGTGTTACTGATAAAATCTTATCAGAAGAAATACGTTTTAAAAATGAATGGATGTCGGTAACTCCAGAATTTCAAGATGTGCATAAATATGAAGATAGCTTACCTAATATGGCAAATTTAGCGGTTTGTTCTTATCAAATTGGTGAACTTTTTAAAGCACTTTCTTTTACCTTAGAAATGCCTTTTAAAGATAATGACGATGTTCCTGAACCAACAAAACAATGGTCTGATAAACGTTCAGAAGCATTAGGTGCTTCTTTTTTAACAGCGTTAGAAGGATTTTTACTAGGGATTAAAAATTAAAACCGTTAAAAAACTATGAAAACTACTTTTAAAATAAGTTATCAAATAAATGATCTCGCTAAGCTGAAAGGTCAATTTATTTTTGATAAAAAATCAAATACGGCGGTAATCAGTGAAAATGATATCGCAATTATTTTATCTGAATTAACGGCATTAATTATTTCTTTAAAAAAGAAACATAAAATATATCAATTTAATTATAGCATTGGTTTAATCGATGAAAATAATAACATTGATACGCCAAAAATATTATTTACTGATGAAAAAACACTTTTTAATGAAGTGTCAAAATACAGTGCTTTAACATCGGCAACAATTACATATCTTCAAGCAACTGACCACGGCGAATATGATTCGAGAATTTGGGAAGATTGCGAAAATCCGCTAGGAACACAAGCTATTTTATCGTTAGTTACTAAAGATAAAAAATGGATGCCTGAATATATCTATTTTTTAAGAACCTGCGATTTAGACCACGAAGTAAATCAAGGTAGCGACATCGAAGAACTTATTGAAAAATACCGATGGAACGAAGAAACTTGTACCCTGGCAATTGCTCGATTAATAACCTGCTGCGGGCAACATGGAAGTGAACAATTTGAAGATTTCTTAGAGGATGGTTTTTCTGATTATATTCAAGAAAATAAACCCTTATTTCTTGAAAAATTAATAGAAGAATTTAAATATGCTTTAGATAGTGACAGCTGTTATTCGCCAAGTTTAAATGCCTCAAAAGAAGATTATTTGAGTGAATTTTTTGAATATATCGAAGCGCTTAATAGTATTTTTGATAAAAATGATTTTGATAAAATAAATACCTACCTTTTAAAGTATTGGGATGATTTTAATGCTAAAGAATAATAGAATTTCTGTTTTTTTAGAGAGTTATTGGCTTTGCGTTAGCGATAGAGCGGTTTGTTTGAGCTCTTTTTTGTTTTTTTCAAACAAAAAAAGCGAGTAGCGAAAGCGCGACCCTTGGGTAACGCCCAAAATATTTCTGGTAAAATACCTAACAAAAAAGAGCGTTTACAACTATGTAAACGCTCTTTTAAATTTTTAAAAGATACTCCTATTTTATTCTAAAGCACCTAAATAACGCTCAGCATCTAGGGCTGCCATACATCCTGAACCTGCTGCTGTTACTGCTTGTCGGTATTCTTTATCTTGAATATCACCTGCTGCAAAAACACCTGGTAAATTGGTTTTAGTCGATTTTCCTTTGGTAATTAAATAGCCAACTTCGTCCATATCTAAAACATCTTTAAATAAATCAGAATTTGGTTTGTGTCCAATAGCGATAAAAACACCTGTTACCGAAATTTCGGTTGTCTGCTTGGTTTGATTGTTAATCGCACGAACTCCTTCAACAACATTATCGCCTAAAACCTCATCGATTTCGGTATTGTATAATACTTCGATATTTGCTGTTTTATTCACACGATGTTGCATTGCTTTTGATGCTTTCATGTAATCTTTTCGAACCAATAAGGTCACTTTATTACAAATATTTGCTAAATAAGTTGCTTCTTCGGCAGCAGTATCACCAGCTCCTACAACGACAACATCTTGCCCTTTATAGAAAAAACCATCGCAAGTAGCACATGCCGAAACTCCACCACCTATTAAACGTTGCTCGCTTTCTAAGCCTAAATATTTAGCGGTTGCCCCTGTTGATATAATAATTGTTTCCGCTTCTATTTCAATAGATTCATCGACAATTACTTTGTGGATTCCTCCTACTTCGGTACTCAAATCAACCTTTGTAACCATTCCAAAACGAACGTCAGTTCCAAAACGTTCTGCTTGTTTTTGCAAATCGTTCATCATTGCAGTTCCGTCGGTTCCGTTAGCATATCCTGGAAAATTATCAACTTCGGTAGTTGTTGTTAACTGCCCACCCATTTGCATTCCGGTGTACATAACAGGTTTCATGTCTGCTCTTGCAGCATATATTGCAGCGGTATATCCTGCTGGTCCTGAACCTATAATCAAACATTTAATTTTTTCTGCCATCATCTAATTTTTTGGTCTTACAAATGTAATTTTTTTTTATCGCTATTATCTTTTTTTAATATCTATTTTGATTATAAAACCATAAACGAAAACTATTTTAATTTTTTTTTAAAAAAATAATATTTTTTTATTGCTAATCTATTTATTTGTTGTAAATTTGCACACCGATAATCGTACGGGGTGTAGCGTAGCCCGGTCATCGCGCCTCGTTTGGGACGAGGAGGTCGCAGGTTCGAATCCTGCCACCCCGACTAAAAGACTTAAGATATTTTTCTTAGGTCTTTTTTGTGCGCTTTATTTAAAGTAATTATTTTTTTTAATGATTTCATTTTTATGTAATTTCGTGATACTTGAGGATTTAAAAACACTAGTATTCTTCCTATTTTACTAAAACACACCATAATGAATATAGAGCAACTTCGTAATTATTGTATGGCTAAAAAAGGCGTTACCGAGCATTTTCCTTTTGATAATATTACGCTTGTTTTTAAGGTGATGAATAAAATGTTTACTTTAACTAGCTTACATAGTTGGGAACAAGGCGAAGCTAAAATAAACTTAAAATGCAATCCTCAGTGGGCTTTAGAACTTCGAGAAGAATATGAAAACATACTTCCCGGATGGCATATGAATAAAAAACATTGGAACACCATTTTAATAAACAATACTATTACTGATGCTTTTATTTTTGAATTAATAGATCATTCTTATAGCTTAGTTGTAAAAGGTTTGACAAAAAAAGCACAAACAGCACTTCATTTACTATAAATTATGGATAAAAAAACACTTAGAAAAATATATAAACAGAAAAGAACGGCATTAACTGCGCAAGAAATAAACGTATTTCAAGAAAGCATTTACGAGCAAATTTTCAATGCAGAAATGATTGATTTCAATGCGATAAATAATGTTCATTTGTTTTTATCTATGGAAAAATTTAAAGAAATTGATACCCAACCTATTATTGATTTTTTCAGAAGTAAAGGAAAAAAAATAATTGTTAGCCAATGTAATTTTACTGATGATTCGCTAACTCATTTTTATTTAGAAGAAAATACGGAATTAAAATTAAATAAATTCGGCGTTCCCGAACCTGTAAATGCTACAGAAGTTGCTGTTACAGAAATTGATGTTGTTTTTGTACCGATGTTAATTTCTGACATTGAAAATTACCGAGTTGGTTATGGGAAAGGTTATTACGATCGTTTTTTAGCCGATTGCAGAAAAGATACCAAAATAATTGGGCTTAATTTTTTTGCTCCAATTTCCGAAATTACCGATTGTAATAAATATGATATTCCTTTAGATTTTGTAATATTTCCTACATAAAAAAATCCCGCAATTTGCGGGATTTTTAATTTTATATATTTAATTTCAATAAATTATGAACAAACTATCCGTTCATCGAAATTAAAAACTCTTCGTTATTTTTAGATACTCTAATTCTGTCATTAATAAAAGTCATTGCTTCTACAGGATTCATATCGGCTAAATATTTACGCAGCACCCACATACGTTTTACCGTTTTTGGGTCTAATAATAAATCGTCACGACGGGTACTTGATTTAATTAAATCAATGGCTGGGTAAATTCTACGGTTCGAAATATTACGATCTAATTGTAGTTCCATATTTCCTGTTCCTTTAAATTCTTCAAAGATAACCTCATCCATTTTCGAGCCAGTTTCGGTAAGTGCGGTAGCTATAATTGTTAACGAACCTCCATTTTCAATATTACGAGCCGCTCCAAAAAAACGTTTTGGTTTGTGTAAAGCGTTGGCATCAATACCCCCTGATAAAATTTTACCTGAAGCTGGTGCAACCGTATTGTACGCTCTTGCTAAACGCGTAATTGAATCTAATAAAATAACTACATCGTGTCCACATTCTACCAAACGTTTTGCTTTTTCTAAAACAATATTTGCAACACGAACATGTTTATCGGCAGGTTCATCAAAAGTAGATGCAACCACTTCTCCACGAACATTACGTTTCATATCGGTAACTTCTTCGGGTCTTTCATCAATTAATAAAACAATTTGATATACTTCAGGGTGATTTGCCGCAATTGCATTTGCCACATCCTTTAATAACATTGTTTTACCCGTTTTTGGTTGCGATACAATCATACCACGTTGCCCTTTTCCGATGGGAGAAAATATATCAATAATTCTAGTTGATAAAGAACTTCCTCTTTCGGCTAAATTGAATTTTTCATCTGAAAACAATGGTGTTAAATGTTCAAAAGAAACTCTATCACGAACAATATTCGGGTTTAAACCGTTAATTTTTGATACTCTAATTAAAGGGAAGTATTTTTCACCTTCTTTGGGCGGACGAACATTTCCAAGAACAGTGTCTCCTGTTTTTAGTCCGAATAATTTTATTTGAGATTGTGAAACATAAATATCATCGGGCGATGATAAATAATTATAATCTGATGAGCGTAAGAACCCATATCCGTCAGGCATCATTTCTAAAACACCTTCACTTTCTATAATTCCGTCAAATTCAAAATCAGGGTCTCGGTATTTGTTAGCGCTTTTATGTTTTGGTTTATTTTGATACTGATTTTTATGTTGTGGTTTTTTACCTACCTCAACAGATTCCCTTGGTCGTGGCACTGTTTTTTTGGGTTCTAATTGGGTTCTAGGTTTTGTCCCTTGCTTTTTAGCCGCCTCAACCTCAGCCCTTGGTCTTGGTCTTGAAGTTGTTTTTTTAATAACTATTTTTGAAGTTGTTTCAACAGCTTCTTTAATATCTACAGCTGGTTGAGGCACTTTTTTAATTATTTTTTTTTCAACTGATTTAACAATCTTTTTTTTAGAATTTTCTGTTTTTTCTTCTTCAACTTTTTCAACAACTTTTTTTACAGGTTGCTTGATAGTTTCTTCTGATTTTTCAATTCTTTTTCTCTTAGGTTTTTCAGCTATTGGCTTAGCTTGGTTAGCGCTAACACCAACTTCTGTTTGTGCGTCTAAAATTTTATAAACCAAATCTAATTTCTTTAATTGACTTACTTTGGTTAAACCTATTGTTTTTGCAATTACTTGTAAATCTATTAATTTTTTAGTTTTTAATTCTGAAATATCGAGCATTGATAAGATAATTAAGTTATACAATCCTTTAAGAAAAAGGATTTAATTGTATTTAAATTTTTATATGGTTTCAATTATATAGGAACTATATAATTATTTTACTGTGTGCAGGTCTTATTATTACAAATATATACAAATAATTTAACTTGTAATATTTCTTTTTAAAAAAATAAATATTACATTTGCTATCCAATAAATCACATGATACAAAGAAAACAATCTATATATTTATTAATTGCGGTATTAATTTCTGCTGGTTTAACTGCTTTTTGTAGTATTTGGACTAAATCAGAAGCAGATACACCTGTTTACATAATAAATTTATTTTCAGGAGCTAGTTTTTTAGAAAAAATAACACCCGTATTATTTTTTCTTTCTGCTTTATTATCGGCTGTAACGCTTTTTTTATTTAAAAATCGTGAGTTGCAATTTGTTTTAGGGCGTGTTAACATATTGATTAACTTTTTTTTATTAGGGATATTAATATATCTTTCACAAACATTATCTGGAGAAACTTTAGTTTCTGAGAAAGGTATTGGGATGTTTTTTCCAATTCTTGTTATTTTGCTGTTAGTTTTAGCAAATAAAGCCATCAAGAAGGATGAAGATCTTGTAAAATCTGTAGATAGATTACGATAAACCTATTATATTAGTATATTTAGTGCGAAAAAAAACCGGAATCTTTGATTTCGGTTTTTTTATTTTTAAAAACCTACTAATCAAGATGCCAATACCTAAAATGTTAATGAAATGTTAACAAAATTAGGGTTAACCCTAATTGAATTAGGGTTAACCCTAACAATTAATTAGGGGTATTGGGTATTGTGTACAATAAATACATGCTATAAATTTGTAAACGAAATAACAATGAATCAAAAGATTAAAGTTCACATAGCTGATGACCATAAAATCTTAATAGATGGAGTCATCGCCTTATTAAATACAGAGGATAACTTTGAAATAGAAGGATACTCTTTAACAGGTAAACAGGTAGTAAATTGGTCGACTAAAAACAATGCCGATGTACTAATTTTAGACATTAATATGCCTGAAATGGATGGAATTGAAGTTTTAAAAACGTTTAAAAAACGTAATATAGAAATTAAAACAATAATTCTATCTGGCTTAAGTGATGCTAAATTAGTGCAACAAATGGTTTTATTAGGTGCTAATGGATTTATCGATAAAAGTTGTGCTAGTGAACATATTATAGAAGCTATAAAAGATGTGTATAATGGTGCACAATATTTTAGTGATACTATTAAAACTAACCTATTGGAATTGTATGTTTCTGAAGCAAAAATTGAAGAAAATCTTTTAAATAAAGAAGAATTAACAGAAAGAGAAATTGAAGTATTAAAGCAAATAGCTTTAGAAAAAAACTCCTCTGAAATAGCACTACATTTATTAGTGAGTGTAAAAACGATAGAAACATATCGTAAGAGTTTATATAGAAAATTAAAAGTAAAAAATGTAGTAGGTTTAGCGATGTACGCTGTGAGAAACAATATAATATAAAGTAATAGTCCCCCGTAATATAGCACTATACATTATAAAAGTACATCGTTAATGACTACTAAATTAAATAAATATGAAATAAAACTTAGCGATGTACTTGTTAGTAATACCTAACATTTTTAAAAAACCCTTCATTTTGTTTTGATTATCGTACTATGTTTTTTTAGTGCATCGCTTTTTTATACTATTAAAAAGAATAAACTAAACCTAGTAAATTATGATTAAATTAATCCCATTTTTAGTAGCTTCAACCTTAATTTTAACATCGTGTTCTTCTAACCAAACAGAAGCTCCTAGTGCTCCACAACAAAAATTATTAGAATCTTACAGTCTTAAAAGAGATGCAAATGGCGCATATTCTATCGATTTAAAAACAACAAATTATACCGATGTAACTAGCCTTAAAAATAGCGAAAATACTAATGAAATTATTTTATCAGAAGCAAGCAACAAAACGGCTAAGAAATACAGTAATAATTTTTTAATAGAAAATGAGCAGTTAGTTATTGGGTTTTTAGATGCTAATAAAGGAAATAGAAAAAAAATAACTATTGAAGACCAAAATAGTAACCTTTCTAAAAGGAATATTACCGAATTTTTAAATTCTTATAGTGTTACCGAAAATAACGATGGTACTTATTTACTTTCTTTTAAGGTTAATAACAATGTTGCTACAACGTTTACCTATAATCAAGAAATAGCAACCTACGAAGTTCATTTATCTGAAGGAAATACTACTCAAAAAGATTTCTCAGAAACTATTGCTCTTTCTCCTAATGAAAATACCTTAAGAATAGATTTTGTAAATCATAAATATTCAACAATAAATAAAGGAATTACGAGTTCTCGTAAAGCTATGGGAGCTTATGGTAGAAAACCAAGACTTATAATTGAAACAGGAGAAGATGGTGAATAACTTAAAACAGTCTTTTAGATAGAATGAAAAAATATATTAAAAATAACCAAACGATTGAACTAATCATCTTCTGGTTATTTTTTTTTATTTCCTCTAACACAATTGCTAATATTAAGCCCCCTACTAAATCAAACCAAAGCTCTATTGTTCAGAATGATTCTATTCTAAAAAAAGAATATCAAAATATATTAAAAAAATATAAAAAAAGAGAATATATTTCTCCTCTTAAAAATAGTTTTTTATTATTTGAAGCTAGTAAAAAAAATAAAAATCACAGGTTATCTCACCTAATAGCTAGATTAATTGGCGATATTTATAATAAAACTAATAACTACAAACAATCATTAGAGTTTTATAAAAAAGCACTTTATTTTCTTAAAAAGAATAAAACTATAGATACAGAAAATTTTTCTGCTAAAATTTATTTAAGAATTGGAAGTGCCTACCAAAAAAATCATAAAAATCTAAAAAACAAACAAGTAAAAGAAGAAGCAAATAAAGATTCCGCTATATTTTTCTATAAAAAATTACAAAAAATTAACTCTATAAGTAAAGAAAGCTTAAAACATAAAGCTTTTTCATACATCAATTTATCAAATATATACCAGCAAGATTCTCTTTTTGAAAAAGCCGAAATCTTTGCTTTAAAAGCAATTAAAATTCATAAAAAAAGAGCTGATAATGTAAAGCATGCAAGTTCTTTAAACAACCTTGCTAGTATTTATTTATCTTTAAATCAATTCAAAAAAGCTAAAAATACCTACTTAGAAGCTATTAGCTTAATACAAGATAATAACAGCTCTATAGCTGTTAAACATAAATCTACATTATACTACAATTTGGCGTGGGCTATGCGGAATTTAAAAGATTATAAAGCCTACGATTATCAAGAGTTATCATACGATATTGAAGACAATCAACGAGAGAAAGAAGTTCGAAGTATTATTGAAGAGATAACCGTAAAACACAAAGAAACTTTAGAACAACAAAAAGTAAACTTAGTAAAAGAACAAAGAAAACTTGTAGAAGCTAAAGATAATAAAACAACATGGTTATTTGGTGCTTTAAGCTTATTGGTTATCATTATATCGGCAGGTGTTGTTTATAACTACAAACTTCGTCAGAAAAACTTACAACTAAAACTTTCTGAAAATAACTTACGAGAACAACAGGCTATTGAAAAACTGAAATCAGAAACACAAACAAAAATATTAAATGCTACTATTGATGGTAAAGAATCTGAACGAAAACAAATAGCAGAAATTTTACACGACAATGTAAGTGCCTTATTATCATCGGCAAATATGCACTTAGGTGCCTCAAAAAAACAATTTAAAAATAATGTTCCTGTTGAAATTGAAAAAACACAAGCAATTATATTAGAAGCTTCTAAAAAAGTTAGAGATTTATCACACAATTTGGTTTCAGCTGTTTTATTGAAATTCGGTTTAGAATATGCTTTAAAAGATATTACTAAAAAATACTCTAACCATCAATTAAGGTTTGATGTTTCTGCTCAAAATATTGATAGATATCAACAAGATTTTGAAATGAAAATATATAATATTATTCAAGAACTTATAAATAATATTCTAAAACACAGTGAAGCTAGCTATGCACAAATAATTATAAAACAACATAATGATGCACTAAGTATTCTTGTTAATGATGATGGAATTGGATTTTCTATGGTTAACTCGGCAATTAATAACGGTATCGGTTTAAAGCAAATATCGGCAAGAATTGAAATGATGAAAGGTACATTTACCATTAAGTCGGATAAAAATAAAGGCACAAAAATAACTATTATTGTACCTGTTCAACATAAAGAAACATTTGATTTTTCATCAATAAGTTAACGTTTAGCTAATTCTATAACTTCCATATTTTTTATTTCTCCTTTATCTAACTCAAACCTTAACATAGTTCTTATTTTATGAAAACCATGCTTTCCTGCTGCTCCTGAGTTTAAATGTAATAAATTAAATTTTTTATCGTATTGTACTTTTAAAATATGTGAATGACCACTAATAAATATTTTTGGCGTTTTTTTTTGTAACTCCTCCCTCACTCTAGGTTTATAAGCATTCGGATAACCGCCTATATGCGTAATCCAAACTGAAACACCTTCTATAGTAAATTTGTTGTCTAACGGAAATTCTGCTCTGGCATTATTATCATCAATATTACCGTAAACGGCTCGTAAAGGTTTGATTTTTTTTATGGTATCGGTAACTTTTAAATTGCCAATATCACCCGCATGCCAAACCTCATCGGCTTGTTTTACAAATTTTAATATTTGGTCATCGATGTAACTATGCGTATCAGAAAGTAGTAGTATTTTTTTCATTATAACAAAACTAATCAATGTGAAGTAAATTTTAGTTTCTTTTTGAATTTATAAAAAGTAGCACAAATGCCTAGCCCCGATTGAAGCATTTGTTTGAGCTCCTTTTTTTGATTTTTCTTCAAAAAAAGAGCGAGTGCGAAAAGCGGGAAATTGCTTCAAAAAATAATTATCTAAAATAAAAATTCTGTAGATATTTATTTGAATAGCCACAACAAATCAAGCTATTATTTCATAATTTAGCCACTTAAATTTTGTAGTTTTTTGAGATATTTTATTGAATTAGCGTATAAAGGAAAAAATTATCATGGTTGGCAAATACAACCTGATGCAGTTTCGGTACAAGAAAAAATAAACAAGGCTATTAGCACTGTTTTAAGAGAAAACATAAGTATTACAGGCGCAGGAAGAACAGATGCTGGCGTACACGCATCGCAAATGTTTGCGCATTTTGATACCGATGTGGTTTTAACCAATAAATTTGCCTTCCGATTAAATGCACTTTTACCTGATGATATTGTAATTTTTAACTGTAAATTAGTACACAATGATGCACATACTCGTTTTGATGCAAGTAGCAGAAGTTATGAATATAAAATTTGGCTTGGTAGAAATCCGTTTTCATTAGATACCTCTTGGCAATTATATAATCAGAAATTAGATATTGAGTTGATGAACCAAGCCGCCAAAATTTTATATGAACATGAAGATTTTGAGTGTTTTTCGAAGGTGAAATCTGATGTGCATACCTTTAATTGTGATGTTACCAATGCCGTCTGGGAGTTAAATGGCAATGAATTGACATTTCATATTAGCGCAAATCGATTTTTAAGAAATATGGTTCGTGCCATCGTTGGTACTTTAATCGATATTGGAACAGGCAAAACAACAATTGATGATTTTAATAAAATTATCGCTAGTAAAAACAGAAGCAACGCAGGAACATCAGTTCCAGCAAAAGGATTATTTTTAACTAAAGTAGTATATCCCTATATATAGTGAGTAAAAAAACAGGAAAAGCGTTCGATATGAAAATTTTTGTAAGACTTATGAGTTTTGCAAAACACTACCGTACACGATTTATTATAGCAGCAACCTCTACCATACTTTTAGCAGTATTTGCAGTGTTGAATCCTGTTATTTTAATGATGGCTATCGATGATTTTACAACTCATAAAGATTTAACTCGATTATTGTACTACACAATAGCCATGTTAATTACTTTATTAGTACAAGTTTTATTTCAGTTTAGCTTTATTTATTACGCAAACTGGGTAGGACAACATATTATTCGAGATATCCGAAAGAAAACATTTCGGAAAATTTTATCTTTTAAAATGAGTTATTTTGATAATTCATCGGTAGGAAAATTGGTTACTCGTGTTGTTTCTGATATTGAAACAATTGCAAATTTCTTTTCGCAAGGAGTTTTTATGATTATTAGTGATATTTTAAAAATGGTTGTTGTTATTATAGTAATGCTATACACTAACTGGAAATTAGCACTTATTGCACTAGTAACCTTACCTATTTTAATTTATGCTACAAAAATATTTCAAATAGCGATTAAATCAACTTTTCAGGATGTACGAAATCAAGTAGCAAACCTCAACGGATTTGTTCAAGAAAGAGTTACAGGAATGAAAATTGTACAGCTTTTTAATCGTGAGAAAATAGAATATCAAAACTTTGTTAGCATTAATGATAAACATAAAAAAGCCTACATAAAAACGGTTTGGTACTACTCTATCTTTTTTCCAATTGCCGAAATTTTATCATCAATAGCTATTGGTTTAATCGTTTGGTACGGCGGATTGCAAGTTATTGCAGATAACGCAGTATCGGTTGCTGCCATTATTGGTTTTATAAAAATGGCACAAATGTTATTCAGACCGCTACGTCAAATTGCCGATAAATTTAATCAACTACAAATGGGAATTGTAGCTGGTGAACGTGTTTTTGATATTATTGACACCGAAAGTTCAATAACCAAAAGCGGAACAATTACTACAAATAATTTAGAAGGAACTATCTCTTTTAAAGATGTACATTTTAGTTATATTAAAGGAGAAGAAATTTTAAAAGGCATTTCTTTTGATGTTAAAAAAGGAGAAACAATTGCCATTGTTGGAGCTACAGGTGCAGGAAAATCAACTATTATCAATTTAATCAATCGTTTTTATGAAATAGATAGCGGTACTATTTGCTTAGACAATATATCTGTTAATGATTACGAAATAGATGCTTTGCGTGAAAAAATTGCCGTTGTTTTACAAGATGTATTTTTATTTTCTGATACTATTTTTAATAATATCTCTTTAAAAAATGAACATATTACTTTAGATGAAGTAAAAGAAGCTGCTAAACAAATTGGTATTCATGATTTTATTATGAGCTTGCCTAATAATTATTCGTATAATGTTAAAGAACGTGGAGGAATGCTATCTTCAGGACAGCGACAATTAATAGCCTTTTTACGTGCTTATGTTAGCAAACCAAGTATTTTAATTTTAGATGAAGCTACCTCATCGGTTGATACTCATTCCGAAAAAATGATTCAATATGCTACTGATAAAATCACCAAAAACCGAACATCAATAGTAATTGCCCACAGATTAGCAACTATAAAAAAAGCAGATACCATTATTGTAATGGATAAAGGTAATATTGTTGAAAAAGGTAGTCATACCGAGTTACTAAACAAAGAAAGTGGCTACTACAAAAATTTATATAAAAAACAATTTAAAACTGAAATTAATTCGTAATTAGTTTGTTTACAAATCGCAATACAATACATTTGCCCTATCAATCTATAAACTAAAAATCATAAAACGATGAAAAAAGTAATTTTAACTATCTGTGTTGCTGCTTCTTTATTAGCAACTTCTTGTAAAAAAGCTGCTGATGCTAAGGATGCAACTGTTGAAGCTGCAACAAAAGCTGCTGATGCTACTACTGATGCTGCAACAAAAGCTGTTGACGCTACTACTGACGCTGCAACAAAAGCTGTTGATGCTACTACTGACGCTGCAACAAAAGCTGTTGACGCTACTACTGAAGCTGCAACAAAAGCTGTTAATGCTGCTACTGAAGCTGTAACATCTAAACTTGCTGGAGTTTCAATTCCTGCATTTAAAGACCCTAAAGTTGCTGAACATTTAAACAACTACGCTTCTTACGCAAACGATTATATTGCTGCTAAAGGTGATGTTTTAAAGAATGCTTCTTTAGCTAAGAAAGGTGTTGAATTAGCTGCTAAAGGAAAAGAAATTGTTGCTTCTTTAGATGCTGAAGGTGTTAAAAAATATAACGGTGTTATGAACGCTATTATGGCTAAAATGGCTCCTGCTAAATAATTTTAGATTTCCATACAAATTAAAAGCTCGTAATTTACGAGCTTTTTTTATGTAGTTAAATCATTTTGAAGCTTTATTAGTAAATTTT
Source organism: Tenacibaculum dicentrarchi (assembly GCF_964036635.1). NCBI lineage: Bacteria > Pseudomonadati > Bacteroidota > Flavobacteriia > Flavobacteriales > Flavobacteriaceae > Tenacibaculum > Tenacibaculum dicentrarchi. Next base: position 559,028 of record NZ_OZ038524.1, on the reverse strand, counting down.
CTAATGTTTTATACAATACAAATTCACCATTATTTATATACGATATTTCACCAGTTTCTTCCGATACTAACAAACAAATAGCATCTGTTTTTTCGGTTACACCAATTGCCGCTCTATGACGTAAACCAAAACGAGCAGATAATTTAGTACTATTAGAAATAGGTAAAATTACACGTGTTGCTACAATAAAATTATCTCTAATAACTGTAGCTCCATCATGTAGTGGACTGTTTTTATAAAAAATACTTTCTAAAATAGCTTCATTTACCAAAGCATTCATTTGATCACCTGTATTTATTAAAAAATCAAGATTATTTGTTTTTTCGATAACAATTAAAGCACCTGTTTTAGTTTTTGCCATACTAATGCATGCATTTAAAATTGTTTTAATATCTGTTTCTGAATTAATTTCTGCCTTTAAAAAGGTCAATTGATTTAAAAAACCTCTTTTAGTAGAAAAATTAGTCGTTCCTATCATCAATAAAAATTTTCTAATCTCTTGCTGAAAAACAATAATTAAAGCAATGACTCCTCCCGATAATAAATATCCTAAAATACCACTCAACATTTCCATGTGAAGCGCTTGTGTTATTTGCCAAATTACAAAAATTAAAGTAATACCTATAACTATATTTACAGCAACTGTTCCTTTTAGTAACTTGTAAATATAATACAATAATATCGCTACTAAAATAATATCCAGCAAGTCAAGAAATGAAAAATCAATAAAATCTAAATTCATTAATTATAGTGTTTTTTTTAGTAAATGTACTCCTTTTAAAACACGTAACTACTCCACTTGCTTTACAATTTTTACTGCTTCTACTGCTTGTTTTACATCATGAACTCTTAAAATATTAGTTCCGTTTAACAAAGCGATGGTATTGGCTACCGTTGTTGCATTTAAAGCATCGGCAGGTAAAATATCTAATAATTTATACAACATTGATTTTCTAGAAACACCTGTTAAAATAGGCACTTCTAAACTTTCAAATAGCGATAATTTTTGTAATAATTCGTAATTATGTGCGGTTGTTTTTCCAAAACCAAAGCCAACATCAATTATAACATCGTTTACTTTTAAAGCACGAAGTTTAGCTAATTGTGTTGCAAAAAATAAGATTACTTCTTTTACAATATCAGTATAAACAGGGTTTAATTGCATGTTTTGAGGCGTTCCTTGCATGTGCATCATAATATAAGGAACTTGTAATTTTGCCACAGTTTCAAACATTTTAGCATCTAAAACACCGCCAGAAATATCATTTATAAGTGCCGCCCCTGCTTGCACGGACTGCTTTGCAACTTCACTTCTAAAGGTATCTACAGAAATAATTATTTCAGGAAAAGTACGCACTAATAATTTTATCACAGGAATAATTCGAGCTAATTCTTCTAGTTCAGATACCTCCTTTGCCCCTGGCTTTGATGAGTACGCTCCAACATCAATAAAAGTAGCTCCATCAGCTAGCATTTTAGCTGTTTGACTCAAAATAGCTTGTTCATCCTTGTATTTTCCTCCATCAAAAAAAGAATCGGGAGTTACATTTAAAATCCCCATTACTTTAGGGGTTGTAAAGTCTATTAAATTTCCTTTGCAATTAATTGTCATCATCATTAATTCTAAATCTTCGTTATAAAAATCCAACTTTTAAAGTTAAAATTTTCAAAAGTAAAAATAAGAAAAGCTTGTAATATTTATTACTTTTGAAGTATTACTTTTAAATAAAAAAGATGCAGCACACCTCTGAACAATATGACGTAGTAGTAGATCAATGTAGAAGTTTGTTTATCAAAAAGATGAGCGATTATGGAAGCGCTTGGCGAATTTTAAGACTTCCTTCATTAACCGATCAAATTTTTATCAAAGCACAGCGTATTCGTCAATTACAAGAAAATACCCAGCGAAAAATTGATGAAGGTGAAAAACCAGAATTTATAGGTATTATTAATTATTCAATAATGGCACTTATTCAATTAGAATTAGGTGTTGTTCAGCAGCCCGATTTAAACACCAATCAGGCAACTATTTTATATGATAAACACATCAAAATCACCAAAGAATTAATGGAAAATAAAAACCATGATTACGGTGAAGCTTGGCGAGAAATGCGAATTTCATCATTAACAGATTTGATTCTTCAAAAATTACTTCGTGTAAAACAAATTGAAGACAACAAAGGAAAAACCTTAGTTTCTGAAGGAATTGACGCAAATTACCAAGACATGATTAATTATGCTATTTTTGCATTGATTCATCATTCAGAGTCAAACAGTTAAACTTAAACCTTAAAAAATGATATTAAAACTTTTAACACATGTTTCAAGAATATTAATCGGGCTTTTATTCATCTATTCCGGATTCGTAAAATTAGTAGACCCTATTGGTTCTCAATATAAATTTCAAGAATATTTTAGCCAAGACGTCTTAAATTTAGAATTTTTAATTCCCTACACCCTACCTTTTTCAATTTTATTAATTGTTGTTGAATTGGTTTTAGGTGTTATGTTATTGGTGGGCTACAAACCTAAATTTACCGTTTGGAGTATTTTTAGTTTAAACCTAGTATTCTTATTTTTAACCTGGTATTCATACGTGTACAACAAGGTAACCGATTGCGGTTGTTTTGGAGATGCCTTAAAATTAACACCCAAAGAAACCTTCTATAAAAACGTGGTTTTTATGGTTTTTATTATCATTTTAATTATTGGTTTAAAATATATAAAACCGCTTATTTCAATCAAAGTAAGCGCTTTATTTACTGCTATAGCCCTGTTCTTTTCATTAGGAATTACCTATCATGTATTGCATCATTTACCTATTATTGATTTCAGGGCCTATGCCATAGGAAAAGATATTGCCAAAGGAATGGAATACCAAGAAGGTAGCGATGATGTGCCGCCAATTCATGATTTTATGATTGAAACCGATGATGGTGATTTATTAGAAAGTATGTTAAAAAAAGACAAAGCAATGCTTGTTTTAATGTATAATTTTGATAAAACTGAAAAACAAGGAATTGCAGCCGTATCAAAAGCTGCTGCAAAAGCAAAGGCAAGTGGTTATGAAATTTATGTATTAACAGCGTCGTATATTGAAGATTTAGCTGCTACTCAAAAAGAATTTAACCTGCCATATACCTTCGGTTTTTGTGATGAAACTGCTTTAAAAACAGTCATCAGAGCCAACCCAGGAATTGTTACCGTTGAAAAAGGTGTTATCGCAGGGAAATGGAATTGGACAGATGCTCAAGATGTTACTTTAAAAGAATAATATTTTATCGCCATATTTTAAAACTATTTTTATAATATAAAACCTCGCTAAAATAGCGAGGTTTTCTTATTTTAGCAGTACTATGAAACAATTACTACTCGTTTTTATGGGCGGTGGCCTTGGAAGTGTTTTACGATTTTTAATCGGAAAATTTTTAAATAACCCCCAAACAGGAATTCCGTACGGCACCTTTACAGCAAATATTTTAGGAAGTTTACTGATTGGTTTTATTTTAGGATTCGCCGCTAAAAATAACGCATTAACCCAAAATCACACCTTATTATTAGCCACAGGTTTTTGTGGTGGTTTTACCACATTTTCGAGCTTTGCTTATGAAAATCATGTCTTTTTAAAAGCAGGCGATTTTACAACCTTTGCCTTTTATACCATTGCCAGTTTTATCCTGGGTTTTTTAGCCGTTTTCGCAGGAATATTTTTAACTAAATTCATTTAATTTTCACTAAAAAATATATTTTATTATGAGCGCATTAATCGACTATACATCCGAAGAAAATTACGTAATTATTACCCTTAATAATGGTAAAGTAAATGCCATATCGCACGAAGTAATCGATTCATTAAACCAATTGCTAGATAAAGCCGAAGCCCAAAAAAAAGTAGTTATTTTAACAGGGCAACCAGGTATTTTTTCGGCAGGATACGATTTAAAAAGCATGACTACCTCGCCCGAATCAGCTTTAAAACTGGTTACAAAAGGCTCAAAATTATCACATAGAATGCTATCGTTTCCTACGCCAATTATTACCGCCTGTACAGGTCATGCTATTGCAAAAGGCGCATTTTTACTACTTTCTGCCGATTACCGATTAGGCGCTGAAGGAAATTTTAAAATAGGATTTAACGAAGTATTAATAGGCATGACTATGCACAATGCAGGGGTTCAAATTGCCAAAGGTCGCTTAACGCCTAATTATGTAAATCGCAGTGTAAATAATGCTGAAATGTACAGTCCCAAAGATGCTGTTACCGCAGGTTTTTTAGACAAAATAGTTCCTGAAATTCAGGTATTGCCAACAGCTATTAAAATTGCAGAAATGTTTGCTAAATTAAACCTAAAAGCACATCATCAAACAAAATTAAAGGTTAGAAAAACAGCTTTAAGGTCTTTAAAAAAAGCGATTAAAAAAGATGCAGAAAATGGTTTAAATCCACCATCAAAATAAAAAATACGTTTTAATAATTTTTAAAAACCCATCGCAATTTCAAAAATGTGATGGGTTTTTAGTTTAAAAGTAATCTTATAAAAAAATAAAAATTATTTGAAGCAATTTCCCGCTTTCCGCACTCGCTTTTTTTTGAAGAAAAATCAAAAAAAGAGCTCAAACAAAGCTTCAATCGGGGCTAGGCATTTAGTCCATCAAACTTTATTTTTCAACTAAAATTGAATAAACCTGTTCAAATTCTCGATACTATTTTAATTCCTTTTAGTCATTAAAATCACTCGAATTGACAAGAATCATCAAAAATAACTGTCAGTTCGAGTGTTTTTTTCCTTCAAAAAAATGTATCGAGAACTTTTTTAGTATCAACAGAAAATAATTCAAATTCTCGATACTATTTTAATTCTAGACCTCACAGGTTTTAAAAACCTGTGAGGTCTATTTTTTCTAGTAAATTACTAGCAATTTATAAAAACCGCTAGCGCAAGCATCTTGCTTGTGTCGACTGCCGACACCATAAAATATTCAAACAATTTTGTTATACAATACTAGCGTCACGCTTTAAAATCACTCGAATTGACAAGAATTATCAAAAGATGAAACTTAAAACAGGCGCTAAAAATTAATTAAAGATTTTTTGCCCAATCTTGTAATTTTTCAAATTGTTCTGCAATAAAAGATTCATGATGTTCTTCTGCTTCTTCTTGAATATCAACAGGTAAAATATGTTCAAAATAGGTGTCTTTTAATACACGTTTTAAAATACGTTCTCCCGGAAAAGGTTTGTTATCATTTAAAGCTTTGGTGGCTTTTAATATTTGACGAATATCGTATTGAGTTGAAGCAATATCAGGCACTTGTTTGTTTGAATTTATCAATTTATACACCGCTGTTCTTGCTGTTCTTACCGATGATTCTACCGTAAAAACAACATCATTATTTGTTTCTACAAATTGCCCTACAAGCCCTAAATTTTTACATCCGTTAGGCACAATTTGAGGTCTATCGCCAGTGGCTCTAGGTAAAAACATCGATGTAATATATGGCATAAAAGCAGTACGAACAATCGTGTTTTCTATCACGTTTTCAAGTTGATTTTCTAATCCTAAATGAAAACATAATTCTGATAAAATTTCATTCCCTGTACATTGAGGCATCGGTTTTTTAATATGATTTCCTTCTTTATCAATATATAAAGCGTACAGCCAAACCACTAAAATATCATCGGGCTGGGTTGGGTAATGTGGTTGGCGATTGATGGTAAAACTCATCAACCAATTGGAATCGGTAATGGTTACAATTCCTCCCGTAGCAGTTTTTCCTGAATATGGGTTGTTTACACAATATTCTTTGAATTTTTCGGTCAAATCGGAAGGGCGACAGGTTAAAGTTGCCGATTGCCAAGCCGATTTTTCAATATTTTCGCAAAATTTTTCAGGGTTTCCGAAATCAGGTGATTTTGAAGCTAAATTTTGCCATAATTTCCAACCGTCGCTTTTACCACTTTGGCTGTTATCAATAGTTTCAATCGCTGGTTTTGTGTTCGTTCCGTACGACGTATCTTCAGTCATAGAACCTGTGGTTACAATTACGTAATCGTTTTTGGTTACAGGAATAACAACTTCTTTTCCGTTTTGTTCGGTGATAATTCCTTGTACAAGTTTGCCCTCGGTATTAATTCTGATGTCTAAATCTTTTACTAAAGTATCAAACTCAATACTTACGCCTTTCGATTTTAAATGCTCGGTTAAAGGTTTTACAAAGGTATCATACTGATTGTATTTCGGAAAAACCAAGCAAGATAAATCTTTCATTCCATCAAGAGTATGTAAAAATCGGTGCATATATAATTTACATTCTAATAAACTATGCCAGTTTTGAAAAGCAAACATGGTACGCCATAAAAACCAAAAATTACTCTGTAAAAACGACTCACTAAAATAATCTTCAATCGATAAATCGTTTAAATCTTCTTTGTTTTTCAATAATAATTTTACAATAGCTAATTGGTCTTTTTTATCTAAACCGAATTTGCTAAAATCTTGAACTTCTCCTTTATTATGAATTAATCGAGATTTTGAATAATTTGGGTCATTGTCGTTTAACAAACGATATTCGTCTAAAACGCTATAAGGTTCAGGCATTTCAACGGCTGGAATATCTTGAAAAATATCCCATAAATTTTCATAGGTCATTTCCATTTCTCGCCCTCCTCTAATAATATAACCGTCATCGGCATTTCCCGCACCGTCAAGCGAACCACCTTCTACCGATAGTTTATCTAAAAAAACAATATTTTCTGGCGAAAAATGTCCGTCTCTAATAAAATAATAGGCCGCCGATAAACCTGCAATTCCACTTCCTACAATATAAACTTTACTGTCTTTAAATGATTTTGAAGGAATCCCTTTATTTCGCTGATAATTTCCTGTTAAATCGGCAAAAGGCATCGGAATATCTTTTGAATGATGAACCACATCTTTACTCGCATCAGGAGTGTGATTTACATTTCCTAAAAAAGGAGAAACATTTAATACTTTATCGAATTTCGAGATATTTTTTTTCATTTCAGATAGTTTTTAATTGACTGTTTAATTCTTTGTTATCCAAAGTTACCACTATCCTTAAATTAACTTGTGTCCCTAAATTCAGCAAAAGTATCCTTAAATTATAAGTCGATTTTTTGTACTGTGTTTTAGTATGGTATGAAAAGTAAGTTGTTCTCTTTAGTTTATGGCGCTATTTTTATATCGAAGTAAAATATTTTATAAAATAGCACAATGCCTAGCCCCGATTGACGCTTTGTTTGAGCTCCTTTTTTGATTTTTTTCAAAAAAGAGCGAGTGCGGAAAGCGGGAAATTGCTTCAAAAAAAAGATAGTAAAAAAATAAAAAATCCGAAGACGTAAAAGTGTTTTTAGAGCAAATAGAAAGGGTTTATTTTTTGGTTTTTCGATATTCCGAAGCAGAAATAGCAGTTTGTCGTTTAAAAAATCGCCCGAAAGCCGAAATCGAATTAAATTGAAGCTGATAGGCAATTTCAGAAATTGCTAAAACAGGGTTTCCTAACAATACTAAGGCCTCTTTTAGCAAAGCTTCTTCAATAATTTGATGCGGTGTTTTTCCTGCTATTTTTTTAGTAATTTCGATTAAATATTTATTAGAAACACAGAGCTCACTAGCATAAAAACCAACGGATTTTTCTTGTAGAATATGCTCTTGCACTAATTTATTAAACCGTAAATAGGTATTTATTTTAATGTCTTTATTTGCAATTATATTTGATGTAGTGCAATGAATAATTTCGGCAATTTCTAGTAAAAGATTAAAAATTAAGGTTTGAATAAGCTCTTTGGTAAAATTCCCGTTACGCTGTTCTTTTTCTTTTAAATTATTGATAATACTTAATAAAATCTGTGTGTTTTTTTTGGATGTATTTACAACAGAATAAGAATTTTGCTGAAACAGCGCCATTTTTTCGATAATAAATGGATCGGAAATATTGGTTAGTAAAAAATTCTTTTCAAAAAACACAATTTGAATTTTAAAATTAGCACTTGCATTTAAAAAATGGACAATCGTAGAAGGCGCAGAACAAAAAATACTCCCCTTGCTAATTTTATAATTAATGGCATTAATTTCTAAATCGATTTCGCCATCTGTGCAAATACAAAAGGCATAATAATCCATGCGAAATGGGTTTTCAGGAAATTTAAAAATGGATTTCCCAGTCGATATATAATAGGAGTTATGACAATCAATATTAAAAAAAGAAAGGGTGTCTTGTAGATTTTCGTAATTTTTATGATTTTTCATTAATGCGTTTTATTGATTTTTTTTCAATTTAAAAACAGCTTTTAAAAATAAACTATTTGAGAGCGATATTCTTACTTAAATTTATAAAAAAATCAAGCAAATTCCAAAAACATAAATAAAAAAATGAATAATCATTCTTTTTTGTACCTTGCGCTATAAAATCTATCTTATAATGACAAAAAAACAACTATTTTGGAATGTATTAAAAATAATACTTGGCGTATTTATGATATTTGGCGGAGTACAGCATTTTATTAAACCCACTTTTTACTTACCTTTTGTTCCTACATTTTTACCCTTTCCGATCATGATTATTTATCTGTCAGGAATTTTAGAAATCGGTTTAGGGATATTATTATTTTTGAATACTAAATACGCTAAACTTGGCGCTTTAGGAGTATTTTATTTGATGCTTTTATTTTTACCCGTTCATATTTGGGATGTGTTTTCTGCAACTCCTGCCATCGGTTCACATACGGCAGCGTTAATTCGATTGCCTTTTCAATTTTTATTTATCGCTTGGGCTTGGAAAATACACAAAGAAATTTCGAGTAGTATTGCTATCAAAAATAATTAAAAAAAATCGCCAAAAAGTAAAAATCATAAAAACGCTAAGTTCGAGTGATTTTTTACTTTTTATACGCCTTTACACCTGCCTTTATTTGAATATCTAAATAATTATCTCTCGGTGTAATTGGGCAAGAATACCGATTACTATATGCACAATAAGGGTTATAAGCTTTGTTAAAATCAATGATAATAGTATTGTTTTTCGTTTCATCCGTGGTTAAAACATCAATAAAACGCCCCCCTTGATAACTAGTTTTTCCATTTGTTTTATCTAAAAAAGGCAAAAACAAATTATTTTCATATTTTTTGCTTGGTTTTGTATCTTTATAGATAGCTAGTTTAAAATTTTTATCCGCAATTTTAAATAAAATATTTCCATATTTTTTATAGACAACCACAGTACCTTTTGTGGTTGGAAAATGAAAATTTGGAGCGTCGGGTGTTTTTATAAGTTTTGCGGTTACTTTATAGGTTGTATCAATTTTGAAAAAATCTAAGCCTTTAAATTTTCGCAACCCACTTTTTGTTAAAGGCGATTTTGACGCATCTTTAAATTCCGAATTCATTTCTTTTTGAAAAGTAGAATTCCCAAGAGGTTTTCTTTTCTGTTTACTGCTACACGATTGTAATATAATTACAATTATCAGTATTAAAATTTTTCTTACACTAACACTCATTTTAATTATTTTTTATTAAGAATTTTACAAAACACATGTAAATATACCCCAGAACTTCTACTTTTTTAAGTTAAAAATTCATAATTTTAATGTAAATTAATTACAACCTGTTAAAATTCTGCTAATAAATTTGATATTTAAATATAAAATCATTATATTTATCTTAACAAAATCAATAGTTACGTACTAAAAAGCCTGTTCTTACATATTAAGAACTATATAAAGAAAATTTATATATAAATAAAACAATTTTATTGTTTTATGACAGGTTAATAAAAGATTACTATATATTTGCCCCCCATTTTATTTTAGTTTTAATCTTTTTTTTGACCAAAATAAATACGAAACTGGAATTTTAAAAGGATAATTTAATTAAATAAGTAAGTATTTTATGAATTCAGAATTAATTAGTAAAGCAGACGAATTTGAACACAGAAAATTCAAATTCATTACTACTAGCGATAGAATATTAGCTTCAAGAGAAGTAAAATCTCTAATACTAGAGATAAATGAAGTATATAAAGAAACCAAAGATGTTGCGTTAATGGATGCTATGAAGCGATTAACAGTAGTAAAACAAAGAATTGAAAAACGATTAAAAGGAAAACCTTTAACTGCATAATTTATTACAACAATAAATTATGTAATTACTCGTTATATGATAATAGAATAATTTTTTTAATTTATTCTTGATAATTTATATTCTCTATAAAAGTTCTAGTTAAGCTAGAGCTTTTTTTGTTCAAAATAGTTTTAATAAATATCAGGAACCTATGAATTTATTTAAAACTCGAATAATTTTTCCTCTTCAAATTACTTTTAGTCATTAAAATCAGTTGAATTGACAAGGGACGTCAATCAAAAAGAGAATAATTACGGCAAGTCAGGATACGAAACTTAAGCGAAATTCAGGTTGATGGATTCGATTTCATTTTTTTCTGATATAAAACTTTTTCAAAACAACTAAGCCTTGATAAACGTCATACTGAACTTAGCTCAGCATCTCATAAACAAGAGAACTATAAAAAATCAGAATCTAAACCTAAAATAAATTTAGGTTAACCAATTCGATTTTTTTTCTACAATATTTTTTCAGATAAAACTTTAAAAGGCTAAATATTTTGAATTAAACTTCACTAATTCGATTTATTTAACATGTCATAAAACTTTTTTTAGATAAAATTTACAAGAATTTTAAAGTTTTTAAAAAATCCAAAGACAATATCAGTTAAAAAAGAAGAGTAAAAGCCAATTTTCATCTTCTATTATTTATTAATTTAATAATTTTATTATTTTTTTTTAAATAAATAAGACTACATACAAATATGTAAATCAATAAGTTATAAAAATACCCGAAAAAAACTTCAAAAAAAGTTAAAAAAAATTTTGTCAATCCTTAAAAAGGTCATATATTTGCAGCGCTCTTAGGAGCAACAAGCCGATGTAGCTCAGCTGGCTAGAGCAGCTGATTTGTAATCAGCAGGTCGTGGGTTCGAGTCCCTCCATTGGCTCAAAATAAAAAGTGCTAACTGTAAAGTTAGCACTTTTTTTATGCAGTTATTTCCCTAAATTTGTTGTCATTATTATACCTTAAGAAAAACTATGAAAAATATATTTGTAATCGGCATCGCTGGCGGAACTGGTAGCGGAAAAACAACCGTTGTAAACCAAATAATAAACGAACTTCCTCAAAACGAAGTTTGTATACTGTCACAAGATTCTTATTACAGCCAAACAGATGGTCTAAGCCATGAAGAACGCTCAAAAATAAACTTTGACCATCCTAAATCTATCGATTTTGAATTACTGACAGAACATTTAAGTAATTTAAAAAATAATAAAACCATTGAACAACCTATTTATTCTTTTGAAAAGCACAATAGAATTAATAGCACTGTAAAAACACTTCCTAAAAAAGTGATTATTATTGAAGGTATTTTAATTTTTAATAACGAAAAATTACGAGATCTTTGTGATATAAAAATATTTGTACATGCCGATGCTGATGAACGTCTTATAAGACGTGTTCGTAGAGATATTAAAGAAAGAGGAAGAGATGTTAACGAAGTTTTAAGCAGGTATCAAGACACCTTAAAACCAATGCACCAACAATTTATTGAACCTACAAAAAGCTATGCAGACATTATCATCCCTAACGATAAATACAATACTGTAGCTGTTAATATTGTTAGAACCGTAATTACTAATCGCCTATAGTTATGAATTTAAAATCGATAAAAAACAGTCCTTATTATAAAATAATAACAAATCCTTATGTTCTTATTTTAACCGTATTTGTAATTTGGATGGGTTTTTTTGATGAAAATTCGTATCTTACACATAGAGAGTTTAATCATGAGATTGAAAAATTAAATCTTTGGATAACTTATCATGAAAATAAAATCAAAAAAGATAAAGAAACCATAAATAAGCTTCAAAATTCTGTACAGCTAGAGCATTATGCCCGTGAAAGGTATTTAATGAAAAAAGAGAATGAAGATATTTATATTATAGAATTTGATACGATACCTAAATAATGAGTAATTACCTATTTAACGAGTTTCAAAAAAGTAGCGCTGCGCAATGGAAGCAAAAAATTCAAGTTGACCTTAATGGGAATGACTACAATAACACGCTACTCTGGAAAACCGATGAAGGGATTACAGTTAAACCTTTTTACACAAAAGACGACCAAACAAACACCAATATAAATACGCCTGAAAAAGGATTTACCATTTGTCAATCAATTTATATTGAAGATGCTAAAAAAGCAAATAATTTTGCAATCGACTCTTTAAAAAGAGGGGCAAAAGCCATTGAATTCAAAGCAAAAACTCCTTTTGATTATAAAATACTTTTAAAAAATATCGATGTAAAAAACACCTTATTGTACTTTAATTTAAAGTTTTTAACGGCTGATTTTGTCATTGAATTATCAACATTTATAAACTCTAAAAATTGTTATTTCAATATTGATCTTATTGGTAATTTAGCAAGTACCGGAAATTGGTTTAGCCATTCGAGTAACGGTATTAAAGAGCTTAAAAAAATTATAGAGCATAGCAATAATAGTATTTGTATCAATGCTTCTATATATCAAAATTCAGGGGCAACGATTACCCAACAACTCGCCTATACCCTAGCCCATGCTAATGAATATTTAAATTATTTTGGCGGTAAAATAGCCAATCAAATTCATTTTAATTTTTCGGTAGGTAGTAATTATTTCTTCGAAATTGCAAAACTTAGGGCTTTCAGAATTTTATGGGAAGCACTTTTAAAAGAATATGACGTTATTAATAATAAAGCACATGTATTTGTAAAGCCAACTTCCCGAAATAAATCTATGTACGACTATAATGTAAATATGCTTCGAAGCACGTCAGAATGTATGAGTGCTATTTTAGGAGGAGCTGATACCGTTAGTAATATTTCTTATGATGATATTTTTCATCATTCAAATGAATTTGGAGAGCGTATTTCAAGAAATCAACTGTTAATTTTACAACAAGAAGCCGAATTGTCAGAGGCTCAAAATTTTGCTGATGGTGCATATTATATTGAATCGATAACAAAGCAACTTTCACAAAATGCTTTAGTAGTCTTTAAAACCATTGAAAAAGGTGGTGGTTTTTTAAAACAATTAAAAGAAGGCATTATTCAACGAAAAATTAAAGATTCTTCGGATAAAGAACAAGCAAAATTTGATGCTGGCGAAATCGTATTAATAGGTGCTAATAAAATGGCTAACGATAAAGATTTAATGAGTAACAAATTATCTCTTTATCCTTTTATAAAAATCAGAAATGATCAAACACTTATTCTACCTATTATACAAAAAAGATTAGCAGAAAAGTTAGAACAAAAAAGGTTAAGCAATGAGTAGAAAAAACATCGCTAACATACAGTTAAATTTAAATGAAAAACAATCCGTTGACCACAAAAAACATGAAGATTTTGTAGCGGGTACTGCTCCAAATCTGCGAGGTCCTTACGCTACAATGTATGTTAATAAACCTTGGACGATTCGTCAGTATGCAGGGTTTTCTACTGCACAAGAAAGCAATGCTTTTTACAGAAAAAACTTAGCGGAAGGTCAAAAAGGACTTTCTATAGCTTTTGATTTAGCAACACATCGTGGTTACGATTCTGATCATCAGCGTGTGCAAGCTGATGTTGGTAAAGCAGGTGTGGCTATTGATTCGGTTGAAGATATGAAAATACTATTCGACCAAATTCCGTTAGATAAAATGTCTGTTTCTATGACTATGAATGGTGCAGTTTTGCCCATTTTAGCCTTTTATATTGTTGCTGCCGAAGAGCAAGGTGTAGCTCCTGAATTATTATCAGGAACTATTCAAAATGATATTTTAAAGGAATTTATGGTGCGTAATACATACATTTATCCACCAACCCCTTCCATGAAAATTATTGCTGACATTTTTAAATATACGGCTAAAAAAATGCCTAAATATAATTCCATTTCTATTTCTGGCTATCACATGCAAGAAGCAGGTGCTACCCCCGAAATTGAATTAGCTTACACACTTGCCGATGGTTTAGAGTATCTTAGAAAAGGGCTTTCCGTAGGAATGGATATTGATACTTTTGCTCCTAGACTGTCTTTTTTCTGGGGAATTGGCATGAATCATTTTACAGAAATTGCAAAAATGCGTGCAGGAAGAATGTTGTGGGCTAAAATAGTACAACAATTTAATCCTAAAAACCCGAAATCATTAGCTTTACGAGCACATTGCCAAACAAGTGGATGGTCATTAACTGCGCAAGATCCTTTTAATAACGTAGCACGCACCACTATTGAGGCAATGGCAGCTGTATTTGGCGGCACACAAAGTTTACACACCAATGCCTTAGATGAAGCGATGGCTTTACCTACCGATTTTTCGGCACGTATTGCTCGTAATACCCAACTATATTTACAAGAAGAAACACATATTACCAAAACAGTCGATCCTTGGGCGGGAAGTTATCATTTAGAACAATTAACCCAAGATATTAGCAATAAAGCATGGGAATTAATTCAAGAAATTGAAGCTTTCGGTGGTATGACAAAAGCCATTGAAAAAGGAATTCCTAAAATGCGTATTGAACAAGCAGCAGCTAAAAAACAAGCACGAATTGACAGTGGTCAAGATGTAATTATAGGTGTTAATAAATACCCCTTAACTAAAGAAACTCCAATTGCTATTTTAGAGGTTGATAACCAAGCGGTACGTTTATCTCAAATAAAAAGATTAAACGACATCAAAAGTAAAAGAGATAACGATCGTGTTCAAAAATCGTTGACTAATTTAACCAACTGTGCCATATCAAATAAAGGAAACCTATTAGACTTAGCCATAAAAGCGGCAAGAAACAGGGCTACTTTAGGAGAAATCTCAACAGCTTTAGAACGTGTTTTTAAACGACATAAAGCAATACCTAAAACTATTTCGGGAGTCTATGCTGACGAAATTAAAACCGATAAAACATTTAGAGAGGCAGCTAAATTAGTTTCTAAATTCATAAAAACACAAGCCGTAAAACCCCGAATAATGCTAACTAAATTAGGGCAAGACGGGCATGATAGAGGCATAAAAATAGTCGCTACCGCTTTTACTGACTTAGGTTTTGAAGTATTTATTACTCCCTTATTTCAAACACCTGAAGAAGCTAGTAAACAAGCTATTGAAAACAATGTTCATATTTTAGGCGTTTCTTCATTAGCTGCGGGGCATAAAACTTTAGTTCCACAAGTAATTAAAGCATTACAAAAACACGATTCTGAAAATATTATGGTCGTTGTTGGTGGTGTAATTCCTACAAAAGATTATCCATTTTTATTTGACACGGGGGCTGTTGGTGTTTTTGGTCCTGGAACCAAAATTGCACAAGCAGCCATTGATATTTTAACTATTTTAATTGATCGCACAGAAGCGTAAAAGTTATGAAAATACAGTTTATTGACAGAAAATCAGGAAATAAAATTACAGAAACACCTCCAGGTGAAGGTTTTTTAAAATTATTATATCATAATCCGTTTGGTAAAATGGCGCTTTTACCAATTGTAAAACGCAAATTTTTATCTTCTTGGTATGGCAAACTAATGAACAAACCCAATTCGGTTACTAAAATTGATGGTTTTGTAAAGGATTTATCTATCGACATGAATGAAGCCCAAAAACCAATAGAAGATTATGTTTCTTTTAATGATTTTTTCTATAGAAAACTAAAACGAGGCGCACGTCCTATTGAAAATGGATTTGTTTCGCCTGGCGATGGAAAAATGTTGGCTTTTGAAAATATCGCTGATATTGATAATTTCTTTATAAAAGGACGACAATTTACACTAAAAGAGTTTTTAGCCGATGATGCTTTAGCCGAAAAACACAAAAATTCATCGTTAATTATTTTACGATTAGCTCCTAACGATTATCATCGTTATCATTTTCCGTTTAAAGGAACACCTTCAAAAATGACTAAAATAAAAGGTAGTTATTTTTCCGTTTCACCCTATGCCCTAGCCGCTAATTTTACCAAAGTTTTTTGTGAAAACAAGCGAGAGTACTGTATTTTATCATCCCAAGTAAAAGGCGATATTATTGTAGCCCCTGTTGGCGCTACAATGGTTGGAAGTATTATAGAAACCTATACAGCTAATCTACCTGTAAAAAAAGGAGATGAAATGGGTTATTTTGCTTTTGGAGGCTCAACGATTGTTTTAATTGTTGATAAAAAAAATATTAAAATAGATGCAGATATTTTAAAAAACACTAAAAATCGTATTGAAACCTTTGTTAAAATGGGTGAAAAAATAGGCTTATAATTGCTTTTATTTTAACTTTTTCTTTGTTTAAAAATGATTAAAATCTTAAACGTATTAACGCATTAATATGTAAATTTGCCATGTTTTACACATAGCAGATTTACAAATGAAAAAAATCTTTGACATTCTTTACTCTACCCGCTTAACAGCCGTATTATTCTTCATTTTCGCAATAGCAATGGGAGTTGCAACCTTTATAGAAAATGATTTTGGAACACAAACTTCTAAAGCCCTGGTATATAATGCCTGGTGGTTTGAGTTAATTCAAGTATTTTTCGTGGTTAATTTCTTTGGAAATATCTTCAGGTATCGATTATACAAAAAAGAAAAATGGGCTGTACTATTATTTCACGTAGCCTTTTTATTGATTTTAATTGGCGCAGGAATTACCCGTTATATTAGTTATGAAGGATTAATGATTATTGATGAAGGAGAAACTACCAATACTTTTTTATCTGATGTCAATTATTTAAACGTAGTTATTGATAATAACGAATTTCAAAAAGAAACAAATAACAAGCTATTACTAACTGCTTTAGGACGTAATTCAGCAAGTTTCACCGAGTATTTTCAGCCAAAAAAAGATGGTAAAAATCATAAAATAACATTTAATTTAGTCGATTATATTCCTTGGGCTGAAGAAAAATTGGTTGAAGATAAAAATGGTACTGAGCATCTTTTATTTGTAGAGAGTTCTAGTGGAAGCAGACACGAACACTATATTAAAAGTGGTACAATTGAAAATATTCATAATATTTTAGTTGGTTTTGATGCTAAATCAGAAGACACAAATATTAATATTTTTAAACAAAACGATACCTTAAAAATACAAACAAAATCGGCAGGTAGTTATCAAGTAATGGCAACCCAACACAAAGGATCGGTTAAAAAAGATAGCATTCAGAATTTTAACCTTCGATCTTTATACCAAATTTCGGGGCTTCCATTTGTTGTTCCTCAACCTGCTGTTAAAGGAGAAATGAAAATTCTTAGAGGTGAAAAAAATGACCAAAAATTTGACATGGTTGTTTTTGATGTTACTTTTAATAACAAAACAGAACGTGTAAAATTAACTGGTGGTAGCTTTAATGTTGAAGGAAAAGAACAATTTAGTATTGATGGCTTAAATTTTAGAGCTTGGTACGGTGCAAAGCAACGCAAAACACCTTTTAGTGTTAAATTAAATGACTTTCAATTACAAAAATACCCTGGTTCAGAAAATGCCGCTTCTTTTGCTAGTGAAGTAACCGTTATCGACAAGGAAGAAAACTTTGATTATCGAATTTTCATGAACAATATTTTAGATTATAAAGGCTATAAATTATTTCAATCTAGTTACAAAATTGAAGGAGATAAAGAACAAACTCACTTATCTGTAAACCATGATTATATGGGAACTTTAGTTACTTATATAGGTTATTTTTTATTGTTTTTTGGTTTAATTGCCTCATTATTTGTTAAAAATACTCGCTTTGATGATTTAAAAAAATCATTAATTAAAATTAGAACAAAAAAAGCCACCCTTACAATCTTATTTTTAACAAGTAGTCTTTTAGGTTTTTCACAGCATCAAGAACAACAACATCAAGTTAAAAAATTACCAGAAAACGAAATTGAAACGCTTTTAAAAAAATCAGTTGTAAATAAAAAACACGCTACTTTATTTAGTGAACTGGTAATACAAGATACAGGTGGACGTATGAAACCAGCACATACTTTTGCTTCAGAATTAGTTAGAAAAGTAGCCCATACCAACAGCTTTAAAGACTTAACACCAAGTCAAATTTTAGTTTCTATTACCGAGTCTCCAATGTTTTGGTTAAATGTTCCTTTTATTTATCTAGAGAAAGGAAATACCAAAATCCGTGAAATATTAGGTGTTAAAAAAGGAGCTGAATATGCTTGTTTTATAGATTTTTATGATAAAAACGGAACCTCTAAAATTAGTAATCTTGTTATTGAAGCTCAAAAAAAACAAATTCAAAGCAAATTTGAAAAAGATGTTATAAAAATAGAACATCGTGTGTGGCTGTTGTCACAAGCATTAGGTGGTGGAATTTTAAAGATTTTTCCTATTCCTAATGATGAACAACATAAATGGGTATCGCAACCTGAAACTTCACAAGCAAATTTTAAAGGAACTGATTCTGTTTTTGTAAGACAATCATTACCTGTATATTTTCAATTATTACAAGAAGCTAAAAAAACAGGAAATTATACCGAAACCAATAAAATTTTAGATGGAATTAAAAAATTCCAACGAAAATTTGGTAAAGAAGTTATTCCTTCTAAAAATAAAATAAGCCTAGAAATAGCCTACAATAAAGCCAATATATTTGTAAAATTATCTAAATACTACGGATTTATTAGTTTTTTAATGCTTGTTTTTGTCTTTTTTCAAATATTTAATAACAAGCCTTGGGTAAATTACGTTATAAAAGTCTTAATCGGTCTTGTTATTATCCTTTTTATAGTCCATATTTTAGGGCTAGCTTCTCGCTGGCAAATTAGTGGAAATGCCCCTTGGAGTAACGCTTATGAGTCAATTATATTTGTAGGACTTGCAACCATGTTATTTGGTTTATTATTAGGAAAAAAATCAGCATTAACAATTACTGCTACCACATTTTTAACATCTATTATTTTATTTTTTGCGCATCAAAACTGGTTAGATCCTGAAATTGCTAATTTAGTACCCGTATTAAATTCTTGGTGGCTATATGTTCATGTATCAATTATTGTAGCAAGTTACGGACCTTTTGCTTTAGGGATGATTTTAGGTATTTTCTCTTTATTTTTAATCATTTTCACCAATAAAAAGAATAAAAAGAAAATGGATATTCACCTAAAAGAACTTACCGTAATTAACGAAATGGCAGTAACTGTTGGTTTAATTATGCTGGTAATCGGAAATTTTTTAGGAGGTATGTGGGCTAATGAAAGTTGGGGGCGTTACTGGGGCTGGGATCCGAAAGAAACTTGGGCGTTAATATCAATTATGATTTATTCTTTTGTACTACACATGCGTTTAATTCCTGGATTAAGATCAAGATATACCTTTAATTTATGGTCAATAATGGCTTTCGCCTCTATTATGATGACCTATTTTGGTGTTAATTTTTATTTATCAGGACTGCATTCTTACGCTAGTGGCGACAAAGTAATTACCCCTAACTCTATTTATTATTCAATTGCTTTTGTTGTAATAATAGGCTCTTTAGCATGGGTTAAATATAAAAAGTTTTATAAAAAATAAAGCAACAATTATTTTAACAGAAAAAATGTACTTTTACAAATTAATAAAAAACAAAAATTAAAATGTTTAATAAAAATATAAAATTAATTATAGCAGGTGTAATCAGTTTATGGGCTATTTATGAATTTGCTCAATTTCATATAATGAATGGAATTTCGATTCTTTTATTAGCAGGTATTTTCGTGTTTTTCTACTTTAAAAATGAATTTATTTTACTTGCATTTATGCAATTACGTAAACAAAATTTTGAAGGAACTAAAAAATGGTTAGACTATATTAAAGAACCATCAACAGCATTAATTCAAAAACAAGAAGGATATTTTAATTATCTGCAAGGAATTATGTTAAGTCAAACAAACATAACACAGGCTGAAAAATTCCTAAAAAAAGCTGTTCAATTAGGCTTAGCAATGGATCATGATTTAGCTATGGCAAAATTACAATTAGCAGGAATAGCCATGACCAAACGTCGAAAACGAGAAGCAACTCTTTTAATGAATGAAGCTAAAAAGTTAGACAAACATGGTATGTTAAAGGAGCAAATGCAAATGATGAAGAAACAAATGACTAAAATTTAATGTTACTTTATATAAAATAAAACTCCACTTTAATGGAGTTTTATTTTTTTACAATAAAATCACTATTTAACTATATTTTACAATTCTTTCCAACGCCATACCTCTAGAACCTTTTATTAAAATAGTACTTTCTTTTACAGGGATTTTTTGTAAATATTCTTTCAGTGCTTCAAAACTTATACATTTTTGACACTTTATTTCATCTTTTATTTGACACTTAATTTCGGTTTTATTAAAATTTTCACCTACAAAAAATGCCTTATCAAAATTAAAACTAAGCGTTAAATCTACAATAGTTTGATGGGCTCTTTTACTGTAATTTCCTAACTCAAACATATCTCCTAAAATAACCGTTTTATGTTTTGCATCTAAAATATTAAAGCTTTCTAACGCCACTTTCATACTCGTTGGATTGGCATTATAGGCATCTAAAATAATACTGTTATTTTGAGTTTTAATAACTTGTGAACGATTATTTGATGAGGTATATTTCTCTATAGACGCTTTAATTTTTTCTTTAGATATCTTAAAATAATCTCCTATTGTAATAGCGGCTGATATATTTGAAAAATTATATGCTCCTATTAAATTACTTTGTATTTCTAATGATGCAAAAGATAATTTTACAAAAGGATTTGCCCTTATAAAACCAATAGATTTTTCAAACAAAACAGCATTTGCATCTTTAGTTTTAGCTACTTGAATAGCATCTTTCGGGTTTACAAAAATATTTTTATTGTTCTTGATAAGAAAATCATATAATTCTGATTTTGCTTTTATAACACCTTCTAACGACCCAAAACCTTCTAGATGTGCGCTTCCAAAATTAGTAATGTATCCAAAATCTGGCTGTATAATTTTCGTTAAAAAAGCAATTTCATTAGGATGATTTGCACCCATTTCAACAATACCTATTTCAGTCTTTTTCGTCATTGATAATAACGTTAAAGGAACTCCTATATGATTATTCAAATTACCGATTGTTGCAATCGTTTTATAGGTTGACGACAATACAACGTTAATTAACTCTTTAGTAGTTGTTTTTCCATTGCTACCTGTTATTGCTATGATAGGTATTCCTAATTTTTTTCGATGATAACTCGATAAATCTTGCAGGGTTTTTAACACATCTTCAACTAAAATAGTTTTGTCAGATGTTTTAAATGCTACTTCATCAATAATAGCAAATTTAGCGCCTTTTTTTAAGGCTTGCTCTGCAAACTTATTACCATTAAAGTTCATCCCTTTTAAAGCAAAAAACAAGGTATTTTCTCTAATATTTCTAGTATCGGTATCAACTAAACCATGTTGAATATATAGGGTATATAAATCAGCTATTTTCATTGTGCAAAAATAAAAAACCTCATTGAAAATTCAATGAGGTTTTAGTATATAAAATATTTAATTGTTTATCTTTTATTCATTGAATACCTTGGTGTAGCAGTCTTACGCTTATTTAACATCATAGGTCCCATTTTATCAGTAGCACATCTAAATCCGATAAAATTCGTAGCCATATATTCAGGGAAATACCTTCTTTGAGCTGGATCTAACCAATACTCTCTATCTGCCCATGAACCACCTTTATAAACTCTAGATTTATCACTAATTAAAGTTGCTCTGTTTTTTGAATCGTATTTATAGTTATTAACTACGTTTCCTAACGAATCTCTATCTGCTTCAGGCTTTTCAGGTGAGTTGTACATTCTTGACATCTCTCCTAATTGGTCTTTTTCTAATTGATAATCTTTTGAAGAAGCTTGATCTCCATCACCTAAACTTGAATTATCCGCTAAATTATAGTTTCTTCTCATGTAAGTATCTTCCTTTGTAATAGGGATAAACTTAACACTACCAGGTAATTCTTTAGGTACGATTCTTCCATTTTCTAGAGTATCGTATTCAATTTCGCCCATTTCATCGCCAACAATAACGACTTTACCATCTTGATTTATTAATTTTTTAGTAAAAATATTCCCTCTAAAATAGTTAAAATCATTTGCTTCAGAATCAATAATAGGACGGTATACATCTTGTACCCATTCGGCTACATTACCTGACATGTCAAATAAACCAAAAGCATTTGGAGGGTAACTTGCTGCTGCATTAGGAATATCTGCCATATCACTACTCCAACCTGCGATACCACTATAATCTCCTTTTCCTTGCTTAAAGTTTCCTAATTGATCTCCTCTTCTTCTTTTATCTCTATCACGTGTATATTTACCGTTCCAAGCGTATTTTTTTCTTCCACGGATATTGTTATATTCACGGTTTTCAAAAATTGCTTTTGCAGCATATTCCCATTCAACTTCTGTTGGAAGTCTAAATTTTTGTGCTAAAATACCATCTGATGAAGTAACTTGTCTTCCTGAAAACTTATCTTTATCAGGTCTTGGAGCTCCTTTTTTTCTTGGTACAGGAATTCCTTTTTTATAAATAGTAGAATCTCCATCGAACAACGCGTAAGGATTAGTTAAATAAGTATCAGTATCAAAATTATTCTTACCTTTAAAGCTTAATGAATCTTCTTTAAAGATATTTTTAATAACACCTTTATCCATTAATATTTTTAAATTTACGGCATTCGTACGCCATTTACAGTATTTACTAGCTTGTAACCAACTTACTCCTACAACAGGATATTCGGCATACGAAGGATGTCTTAAATAACTTTCTGACAGTAAATTAGTATTACCTAATCCTTTTCTCCAAACTAACGTATCTGGTAAAACAGATTGATAAATATTTTTAAACTGAGGGTCTTTTGGAGGGAAAACATCTTTGGTATATTGCATAAACAAACCATATTCTGCATTTGTAACCTCTGTTTCATCCATATAAAAAGACCGAACGTGCATTTTTTGAGGAGTAGTATTCCAGTCAAACATTACATCATCTTGCACTAGCCCCATAGTAAAGCTTCCACCTTCTATATGTGTCATTCCTGGAGGAGTTTCTTTTCCTTTTTTATCTTCTCCTTTTATATAACCTCCGTAATTAGGGTCATTAAAATTCCATCCGGTTAATGAAGATTTACTTGAACCACCACTATTGCTCTTACAGGAAGCAACCAATAATACTGTGATAACCAATAAACTAAATAATTTTAACGTGCTTTTCATGTGTTTTTAACTATTTTAAGGCTGGCGCAATTTACAATATTTCTAATTCCTAACAACTAATTTATTTATAAATTGAAACATAAAAGAGCCTTACTCTTATAGAGTACAAACGTTCCTTTTATATATTTATTATGTTATTAATATCAAAATTTCATATAAAAGTAACTTTTTTTATTATAAAAACAATAAATAATTACTGTTTACATACTTTTTTTTTTTTTATGACGTTTAAGCTTTATAAAAAACAAATTTAACTTTTAATAAATATATTCTATATTTGTTAAATTTAATAACCAAACCCTTACATGAAAAAATTATCATTTTTTTTGTTTCTTGCTTTCTTTGCCCCTCAAGTAAAAGCACAAATTACAACAGCAACCCCTTTTTTATTAATTTCATCTGATGCACGTGCAGGAGGTATGGGAGACGTAGGAGTAGCAACCTCAGCAGATGCTTTTTCTATTTTTCATAACCCAGCTAAAACAGCCTTTAATAAAAATAAAATAAATATTGGTTTAAACTATACCCCTTGGCTACGAAATTTAACCGACGATATTTTTGTAGGGAATATTTCCTATGTAAATAGGTTTCAAGAAAACTCTGCTTTTGGAGTAGATCTTAAATACTTCTCTCTTGGTCAAATAGATCTTAATGAAGTAAAAGTAGGCGGAGGAATACGTGACTTAGGGTACAAAAACCCGAATGAATTTTCAATTACAGGAATTTATTCAATGAAATTAAGTGAAAAATTTT
Source organism: Tenacibaculum dicentrarchi (assembly GCF_964036635.1). Taxonomy (NCBI): domain Bacteria; kingdom Pseudomonadati; phylum Bacteroidota; class Flavobacteriia; order Flavobacteriales; family Flavobacteriaceae; genus Tenacibaculum; species Tenacibaculum dicentrarchi. The sequence continues at coordinate 534,973 of NZ_OZ038524.1, read as the reverse complement.
CAATGGGAGTTGGCTTAAAATACATCAATTCAAACTTAGATGTTAATGACAATAACACAGGTGCTGTTAGTGCTTTTGCTGTAGACATTTCTGGTTTTTATCAATCTGAAGAAAGAAATTATGGGAATTTTAATGGACGATACCGTTTAGGTTTCAATATTGCAAATATTGGCCCGAAGGTTGCCTATACTCCTGGTGAAGAATATTTTATACCTACAAATGCTAAGTTTGGTGGTGGTTTTGACTTCATCTTAAATAGTGAAAATACCGTTGGTTTAAACTTAGAATTTACCAAATTATTAGTTCCTTCAAGTAGTGCTGCTTCTAGTAGAGGCTGGATAGAAGGAATGTTTACTTCTTTAGGCGATAGAGACTTTAGTGAAGAACTTCAAGAAACTACCTGGGCATTAGGAACTGAATATATATACAATAATGCCTTTGCTCTTAGGGCTGGTTACTTTCATGAAAGTAAAGAAAAAGGGCAACGACAATTTTTAAGTTTAGGAACAGGTTTTACCGCCAAAGCCTTTACCTTAGATTTGTCTTATTTAGTAAACACATCACAGGTTAATAACCCTCTAGAAAATACGTTACGTTTTTCTTTATCATTTGATTTAGGAGAAATTTATGACAACTTATAAATTTCAATTTTATTAAATAGCTTCGTATCAAATACTATAAAAGCAGTCGTTTAGACTGCTTTTTTGACTAATATAATTTTTTTATGGAAAAAATAGACTTAAAAACAACTGTTACCATTTTTGAAAACACAACAGAATTAACAGAACAAGATACCTTATTAATGAATAAAGCCATAGAAGCAAGAGCCAAAGCTTATGCGCCTTATTCTAAATTTAACGTTGGCGCCGCTTTTTTACTAGAAAACGATGAAATTGTTTTAGGAAACAACCAAGAAAGTGCAGCATATCCTTCAGGAATGTGCGCTGAAAGAGTTGGTGTTTGGCGTGTAGGATCTGAATTTCCTGGGGTCAAGATTAAAAAACTTGCCATTACTGCTGCTTCTCAAAACATGACAGTAGACAAACCTATAGGTCCTTGTGGTGCTTGTAGGCAAACCTTATCGGAGTATGAAATTAACCAAAAAGAACCGATGGAAGTTTTATTTATGGGAGAAGTTGGAAAAATTATAAAAACAACCTCACTACTTTCTTTACTTCCTTTTTCTTTTGATAGTGAATACCTATAAAAAAATAATATTGAAAATGTAAAAAAAACGTTATTTATCTATGAAATAAGCAACTAAAAGATTATTTTATAAGGAAAACATAATTATAATAAATAGAAAAGTAATTAAAGTGTTTTTTACACTTAAAATGCTTTACTTGTATGTTTTTACAATTTTACAGAAAAAATAACTAAAATAATTAAGATGACATCAGCAGTAATTACAGGAACAGGTTCATATATCCCTGTTATAAAAAAAGAAAACAATCAATTTTTAGAAAATTCTTTTTTAAATGCTGATGGAACATCTTTTAGTAGCCCGAACGATATCATTATTGAAAAATTCAAATCAATAACAGGTATTGAAGAACGTCGATATGCCAATGATGACTATCAATCATCTGATTTAGGTTATTTAGCAGCTAAAAAAGCCATAGAAAATGCCAATATTAACCCTGAAAGTTTAGACTATATCATTTTTGCTCATAATTTTGGTGATGTTAAAAAAGAGGCTGTTCAAAGTGATATGTTGCCTAGTTTGGCAAGCCGTGTAAAACATTTATTAAAAATAGAAAACCCAAACTGTGTTGCCTACGATCTTTTATTCGGATGCCCTGGATGGGTGCAAGGTGTTATTCAGGCACAAGCCTTTATTAACGCAGGAATTGCCAAAAAATGTTTGGTTATTGGTAGTGAAACATTATCAAGAGTTATTGATGCTTACGACAGAGATTCTATGATTTATAGTGATGGTGCTGGAGCATGTATTTTAGAAGAGAAAGAAAATTCTAGTAGCGGAATTTTAAGCCACGCTACCCAAACATTCACCAAAGAAGAAGCCTATTTTTTATTTTTTGGAAAATCTTTTAATCAGAAAAAAAATAATTCTGAAGAAAATACTCGTTACATAAAAATGCACGGGCGTAAAATTTATGAATTTGCACTTAATAATGTACCAAAAGCCATGAAAACAGCTTTAGATAAAAGTGAGGTTGAAATTGACGAGGTTAAAAAAATATTTATCCATCAAGCTAACGAAAAAATGGACGAAGCAATTATCAAACGTTTTTATCGTCTTTATAAAAAACCTGTGCCCAAAAAAATAATGCCAATGAGTATTCGTACCCTAGGAAATAGCTCTGTGGCAACCGTACCAACACTATTAGACTTGGTTTTAAAAGGAAATATCGAACATCAGCAAGTAAAAAAAGGTGATGTAATTATGCTTGCATCCGTAGGATCAGGAATGAATATAAACGCTATTGTGTATCGCTATTAAAAAACCTTGAAAAAAGTTTAAAAAATCTAAAATCAAATACTTAAAATCTGAAATCTAAGTACTATTTTTGCGCATGCAACAACACAACGTACTTATTTTAGATTTCGGATCGCAATACACACAGCTTATTGCCCGCCGAGTGAGAGAATTGAACATTTACTGTGAAATTCATCCGTATAACAAAATTCCAACAAATTTAAACGACTTTAAAGCCGTAATTTTATCTGGTAGCCCAAATTCTGTTCGTTCAGAAGCTGTTTTACATCCAGATTTAACAGAAATTAGAGGTAAAAAACCTGTATTAGCTGTTTGTTATGGAGCGCAATACTTAGCCCACTTTTCAGGTGGATTAGTAGCGCCTTCAAATACCAGAGAATATGGTAGAGCGAATTTATCTTTTGTAAAAGAAGGAGAAGCGTTTCTTAAAGGAATTTCAATAGGAAGTCAAGTTTGGATGAGTCATTCAGATACTATTAAAAACTTACCAACTAACGGAACTTTATTAGCAAGCACAAATGATGTAGAAAATGCTGCTTATAAAATTGAAGGTGAATCAACATACGCTATTCAATTTCATCCAGAAGTATACCACTCTACTGACGGAAAACAATTATTACAAAACTTCTTAGTAGATATTGCAGAAGTAGCACAAACTTGGACACCTGACTCTTTTGTTGATGAAACAGTAGCTAATATTAAAGCAAAAGTAGGAAATGACAAAGTAGTTTTAGGATTATCTGGTGGTGTAGACTCTACAGTAGCAGCAGTATTATTACACAAAGCAATTGGTGCAAACTTACACTGTATTTTTGTTAACAATGGTTTATTACGTAAAAATGAATATACCGATGTATTAAAACAATACGAAGGTATGGGCTTAAATGTAAAAGGTGTTGACGCTTCGGCACGTTTTATGAATGAACTTGCAGGATTAAGTGACCCTGAAGAAAAACGTAAAGCAATTGGTAAAGTTTTTATTGATGTTTTTGATGATGAAGCAAACCAAATTGATGATGCTAAATGGTTAGCACAAGGAACTATTTACCCTGATGTAATTGAATCTGTTTCTGTAAACGGAGGTCCATCAGCAACTATTAAAAGTCATCATAATGTAGGTGGTTTACCTGACTTTATGAAACTAAAAATAGTTGAACCTTTAAGAATGATTTTTAAAGATGAAGTTCGTCGTGTAGGAGCTTCTATGGGTATTGATAAAGATTTATTAGGTCGTCATCCATTCCCTGGACCTGGATTAGCAATTCGTATTTTAGGTGACATTACCGAAGAAAAAGTACGTATTTTACAAGAAGTAGATGCTGTTTTTATAAACGGATTAAAAGAAGACGGTTTATACGACAAAGTATGGCAAGCAGGAGCAATTTTATTACCAGTAAACTCTGTTGGGGTTATGGGTGATGAAAGAACTTATGAAAAAGTGGTTGCTTTACGTGCTGTTGAAAGTACTGATGGTATGACTGCTGATTGGGTAAATTTACCTTATGAATTTTTACAAAAAACATCAAACAAAATAATAAATAATGTAAAAGGTGTTAATCGAGTTGTGTACGATATAAGCTCTAAACCACCTGCTACAATTGAATGGGAATAAATTCCTTACACTAAAAAGCTACTAGATGAAGAAGTTACAATTTTTACTTTTAATTTGCATTTTAACCTTTACCGTTTCTTGTGGTCAGCAGAAAAGGTATGTATCTTATAAGGTTCAGCAAGGTGAAACAATACGCCAAATTGCCAAGCGATTGGATATGAAAACCAGGGATTTATTACGTTTAAATCCTCATGTTGATAGACGACCGAGTGCCAATACAGTTATTATTATTCCTAATATTGAAATAAAAAAAGGAACTCCTTCGTCTAATAGTACTAAAGAGGTTGTTACAAGTAGTACTGAACCCGAAAATTCAGCTACCTCTGTAAAAACCGATACTCAAAACATACCTACCACTCCTAGTGAAACTGTTTTTAAACAAACCGTATATGAATACAAAACACATACAGTTAATGCGCAAGAAACAGTGTATCGAATTACTAAAAAATATGGTATTTCTAAAGATGATTTAATAAAATGGAACCCAAAACACCCTGGTATTGAAAAAAATATTTTAAGTGTTGGACAGGTTTTAAAAGTAAAAGCAATCGCCAAAACAATAGCTATTGATAAAGAAACTGTTCTTAAAAACTTTTTAACACACACCGTAAAAAGTAAAGAAACAGTGTATAGCTTAACACGTTTTTATAATATTTCTAAGCAAAACTTAGTTCAACTAAACCCTGAATATACCGAAATAGCAAACAACGAATTAACCGTTGGCCAGTTATTAAAAATAAAACCAATTGAAGAAATAAATCCAAACGAAAATTATTCTTTTTACAAAGATAATATTGAAGAAAATACAAGTATTAACTTAACTATTTTACTTCCTTTTAAAGCAAAAGAATACACTGAAACTACCGCTACTGATATTTTTAGTAAAGAAAAAAATAGTTCAGCTAAATTAGCCAATATGGTTACTGAATTTTATTTAGGTACTGAAATAGCCATCGATTCTATTCAAAAACAAGGAATTAATGTACATGTAAATATTTTTGATACCGGAAATAGAGGTAAAAACATTACTTCAATATTAGCTAAAGATAAATTAAAAGATACTGATGTGGTTATTGGTCCTTTTTATGCTGATAAAGCAGAAACTGTTGCTAGTAAAATTAATGCTCCTGTTATGTTTCCTCACTTTTCTAAGAGTCAACATAAATTTTCAGCAAAAAAACTAATTAAAACAGCACCCGATAAAAATAACTATACCGATTATTTAATTTCTTACTTAAAAGAAACCTATAACGGACAGCAAATTTTTGTAGTTGGCGATGGAAAAATAGCTTCTAATAGTAAAATAAATAAAATTGTAGCCCAATTAAAAAGCCACGATTCTATTAAAAACATACATGTTTTAAAACCTAAGAAAGGTTATATTAAAAAGACATTATTTACTAGTAAAATGAGCGCCAAAAAAGACAACTGGGTACTTATAACTTCTGATGATAATGTTGCTATTGCCGATGTTTTAAACAGTATGATTGGTATTCCTGATAATGTAAAAGTGCATGTTTTTGCTGTAGAAAAACATAAATCTTACAATAAAATAGAAAATAATAAACTAGCAAGTGTTGATTTTACATATGTATCAGATGCTTTTACTGATGAATATTCAAAAGATGTAATAACTTTCAATAAAAAATATTACAAAAAAAACAATACAATTCCTTCAGATTATGCCATTAAAGGTTTTGATATAACCTATGATGTTTTAATGCGTTTAGCTTCAGGAAAAGCCTTAACCGATACTTTTAAAGAAGGTGTTTCACTGCGTTTAGAAAACAAATTTGATTATCAAAAGAGCTCAGAAATTATGAGTAATAAAGGTTTGTTTATTGTAAAATATAATAAAGATCTTAGCTTAACTAGACTAAAATAAACAATTTAAATTAAGCAACATAAAAAAGCGCACATTTAAAATGTGCGCTTTTTTTATGATATTTAAAAATTTTATTACTTAGATAATTTCAATTTTTGTTTTAATTTTAAACGATAAATAATAGAATAAAACAAAATACTTAATAAAAAAAAGATAATTAATAAGAAAAAACTATTAAGTATCAATGATAAAAAATAAATAATTATAGTAAATATTAAATTAATACAAACAATAAATAAAGTTGTTTTTCTATGAGAAAAGCCTTGATCAACAAAAATATGATGAATATGATTTCTATCTGCTATAAAGAAGCTTTTTTTGTTTATTATACGAATAATAAAAACTCTTACTGTATCTAAAACAGGTATTGATATTATAGATAATAGTATTAAAAATAGATTTTCTGATGGTATACCTAACTCTTCAATTTCTGCTTGAAATGTTAATACTTTAAAAGCTAATACTCCTATTAAAAATCCCATAATCATAGAACCAGTATCTCCCATAAAAATCTTTTTATTCTCAGATAAATTGAAACGTAAAAAAGCCAATAAAGTACCAACTATAACAACACATAAAAAACAATAATAATCTTGATTCAATAAATAAAAAAAGACACCTAAAAAAGTAAAAATAGTTATACCTACTGATGATGCTAAACCATCCACACCGTCTATTAAATTATATGAATTTAGTATGAAAAAAATTGAAAAATAAATAAATATAATATAAATCCAGTAATCAATTTGTGTTATTCCTAAAAAACCACCTAATGATTCTATTTCTAAGTTATTGTCATAAACTAAAAATGAAATTGCTAATATTTGAGCTAAAGCCTTTGTTTTTGCTGATATTTCTATTAAATCATCTTTTAAACCTATAATAAATAAGACCGTTAAACTAACCATTAAACCAGTACTGAAACCATCTGTGTCCCATTTTTTCAAGAAGAAAAAAGAGATAATTATTGTTATAAAAAAAGCTACACCACCTAACGTTGGAGTTATCTTCTTATGAGAGCTTCGACTATTAGGCTCATCAAATAATTTTTTATAAAAAACAACCTTTATAATTTTTGGTATAACTAAATAAGTAATAAAAAAAGCACTTATAAGAAATAAACTTAAATAGGTAAAAAACATAACTAATTTTTTTAAACACAAAAGTAAGTTAATTTTAACTTAAAAATAAATGATATTATATCTTTTAATTCTTAAAAAATTCTATTCTTTTCATTTATACTCTTTAACCATTCTTGATTATTCAAATACCATTGAATTGTTTTTTGAATACCTTCTTCAAATTGTAAAGAAGGCTTCCAACCTAAATCTTTTTGTAATTTTGATGAATCAATAGCATATCGATAATCATGTCCTGCCCTATCAGTAACATATGTTATTAAATTATTTGAAGTTCCTAATTTTCTACCTAATAAAATATCTACTTCTTTAATTAATAACTTAATTAAATCGATATTTTTCCATTCATTATCGCCTCCTATATTATAGGTTTCACCTGTTTTTCCTTGATGAAAAATTACATCAATTGCCATTGCATGGTCTTCTACATATAGCCAATCTCTAATATTTTCGCCTTTTCCGTAAACGGGCAACATTTTTTTATTGATGATGTTATCGATAAAAAGAGGAATTAATTTCTCTGGAAATTGATTTGGTCCATAATTATTAGAACAATTAGAAATTACAATTGGTAAACCATACGTATCATTAAAAGCTCTTACAAAATGGTCAGATGATGCTTTTGATGCTGAATAAGGTGAATGAGGGTCATACGCTGTTTTTTCAGTAAAAAAACCTGTTTCTTTTAAACTTCCATAAACTTCATCTGTAGAAATATGATAAAATAATTTGTCTTCAAAATTATCTTTCCAACTATTTTTGGCATTTTCTAACAGGTTTAAAGTTCCAAAAACATTGGTTTTAACAAACGAAAATGGGTCTGAAATAGAACGGTCAACATGCGATTCTGCAGCTAAATGAATTACAGCATCTATATTATAATCTTCAAAAATATTTTTGACTAAAACTTCATCACAAATATCTCCTTTTATAAAAGTGTAGTTTACATTATCTTCTATATCTGTTAAATTATCTAGATTTCCTGCATAGGTTAAAGCATCTAAATTAATAATTTGATATGTTGGATATTTATTCGAAAATAATCGAACAACATGTGAACCAATAAATCCTGCACCGCCTGTAATTAAAATACTTTTCATTAAAAGAATTGTTTATAAGATAGATTTCAAATTTACAATTCTTAAAGTATTTAATTAAAAAGGAGAATCAAAGTTTTCAAATGTTCCTAAAATTTCATCTTTTGCTGATAAAATTATTTTTTCTTGGCTTATATTCCAATCAATATTAAGTGTTTTATCGTTCCATAAAATACCATCTTCATGCGAAGGAGCGTATTTATTATCTACTTTATACGAAAAAATAGCTTCTTCGGATAACACCACAAAACCATGAGCAAAACCTCTTGGAACAAATAATTGTTTTTTATTTTCTTCGGATAAAAAAACGCTAACGTGTTTACCGTAAGTAGCTGATTTTTTACGTAAATCGACTACAACATCTAATACTTTTCCTTTATTACATCGCACTAATTTTGCTTGTGCAAAGGGTGGTTTTTGAAAATGCAAACCTCTTAAAACTCCAAAAGTAGATTTTGATTCGTTATCTTGAATAAAATTAGTCGCACCTATATTTTCGCCAATATTTGCGTTGAATTTTTCTTGACTAAACGATTCATAAAAATAACCTCTTTCATCTTTAAAAATAGTTGGTTCAATAATAACCACATCAGCAATTTCTGTTTTAATAAACTTCATTAGACTATATTAATTATTTTACTAAGTTTAATAAATACTGTCCGTAGCCATTCTTTTTTAAAGGTTCGGCAAGTTCACGTACTTTTTCTTTGGATATATACCCCATATATAAAGCAATTTCTTCCAAACAAGCTACTTTTAAACCTTGTCGTTTTTCGATGGTTTCAATAAATTGACTTGCCTCTAATAATGAATCGTGTGTACCTGTATCGAGCCAAGCAAAACCACGTCCCATAAGTTGAACTTTTAGCTGATTATCTTCTAAATACTGTTGATTTACAGACGTAATTTCTAGCTCTCCTCTTTCTGAAGGAACTACTTTTTTTGCTATTTTGATAACATTATTCGGGTAAAAATACAATCCAACAACTGCATAATTTGACTTCGGATTTTTAGGTTTTTCAATAATTGATATTGCGTTTCCATTATCATCAAAATCAACGACTCCGTAACGTTTTGCATCTTTTACATAATAGCCGAAAATAGTTGCTTTTTTATCATTTTGAACATTATGAATTGCGGATGCTAACATTTCTGGCAATCCGTGACCGTAAAAAATATTATCGCCTAAAATTAAGGAAACATCATCATTTCCTATAAATTTTTCACCAATGATAAAAGCTTGTGCTAATCCATCTGGAGATGGTTGTTCAGCATATTTTAAATTGATTCCTAAATCGCTTCCATCGCCTAATAATTTTTTAAAATTAGGTAAATCATCAGGTGTTGAAATAATAAGAATTTCTTTAATTCCTGCAAGCATCAAAACGGATAACGGATAATAAATCATCGGTTTATCGTACACAGGAAGTAATTGTTTTGATACGCCTTTTGTTATGGGGTATAAGCGTGTTCCTGATCCGCCTGCTAAAATTATGCCTTTCATTTATTATTTTAAATATTTAACTACCCCATTAATTGAATAGTATATAAAGTAATACACCGATTTAATAAAACTAACTTCACCACATTCTCTTAAAACTTTATAATGATATGAAGCTGCTTTAAATTTATTACTCGATATAGAATTTGATCTTACTCTATAATAGGCTAAAACTTCATCATAAATACCCTCAGTGTGTTTTATATCTTTAAAAATAGTAAGCCATAAGCCGTAATCCTGTCTTTTTCTAATAGTAGGCATATATCTTTTACCTAGCCTATCAGTATCATAAATAGCTGTTAAACATCCTATTGTACATGTTTTTAATAAACTATTAAAGGTTGTTTTTTGAGGTGGAAAAATTTCTGCCCCTTTAACACCTTTTTCATCCATTTTTTGATATGCACAGTAGGTAAAAGATAAATCTTTTTTAAGCATAAAGCTTAGTTGTTTTTCTAGTTTATCACTTTTCCATACATCATCACTATCACAAAAAGCAATAAATCTACCTGTAGCATTTTTAATAGAATTATTTCTAGCTATTCCTGCTCCACCATTTTCTTCAAGCTGAAAAAGTTTTATTCTATCTGTTTTTTTTTGATACTCTTTTACAATATCGATTGTTTTATCAGTAGAACCATCATCTGTTATTAATAATTCCCAGTTGGTATAGCTTTGATTTAGTATTCCTTCAATGGTTTCTGAAATAAATTTTTCAGAATTGTAAGATGGCGTTATTATGGAAACTTTGTTATTCATTTAACAATTTATATCTTAAAAAAATGTATTGAAATTATTTTATATCAAAAAAACCTTTAAAAAAACAAACAAAAAAATAGATTGAATGTTTAACCGATTTTATTTTACTGCGATGCCTAATTAAAAAATAAAAGAAAAATATAAATCCTACGAGTCCAAAAAGTCTTCTAGAATACCCTCCTAAAAAAGTCATTAATTTTTGATCAAACTTATTAATTTTCCCAGAACTCTCATAAGGATGGTTCACTAAATAAAAAGGAAAATAAACTATTTTCAATTTTTTAAATATAGCATCTCGTATAAAAATACTTTCTTCACCTCCAGTTGAATATTTAGGAGAACCTAATCCGAAATTCTGATCAAAAGTTAAATTATTATCTATGATACTTTTTCTTCTAAATGCTATTTCAACACTACTAATGTTTTTGAAATTAAAAAAGGTTATTTTTTTCGATTCTTTTTTATACTCTTTATACTCTTGTTCACCAGGATTTGTTTTAATTTTCCCTGATAAAATATCTAATGTAGTATCTTTTATAAACTTATCTTTTAACTCATCAATATAAGAGTCTTTATAACGTACATCATCATCTGCAATTACACAAATATCTGATTTTGCGTTTTTAAGACAATTATTACGATTCAAAGACAATCCTCCTTTTTCACAAAAAACTAATTTTACATCTTCTCTCTCTTTTAAAATACTAGGAATATCATAAGAAGTGTCGTTTAATTTTTGAATTGAAACAATATAGAAAACATCCGCTCTTTGATTTAATAAAATCATTGGAATATTTTTCACATTTGAACTGATTGTAGATATTAATATATCAACTGTCATTAGTTTATTTATTTATTTTTTATTTTTTCAAATTCTATTTCAGATACAATATAAAAAACCCAAAAATACATCATATAAGGTAAGTTTCTATTATAATCATTAGACATATTAAAAAAACAAAATACAACTAAAAATAATAATAAGAATAAACCTAGTCCTTTATTTTTACTTTTTAACTTAATTGATAAATAAAAAAAACGTATTGTTAATAATAAATACATCAATAATCCTATTATACCATAATTAATAAAGGTCGATATGAATCCGTTTTCAATCATAACCCCATTATAATTTTTAACATACTCTGCTTTTGGTGTAGATGTACCTATACCTTTACCCCATATATATTCTATAAAATCCATCTTATCAAAAGCATTATTCCAGTTAATAACTCTTGCATTAGATGTATATTCTTTAGCTTCAAAAAGGTTTTGAAACCTTGATAATACTAAATCAATATTAACTCCTTCTAGTAAAAACCCTATAATTGAAAGTAATATTAAAGATATTAAACTTACAAAAACTACCCTATTAAAAAACCCTTCTATAATGAGAAAAAGAGATAAAAAAGCTGTAAGAATAAAAACAATTAAAGATGTTCTACTTAAAGTCATAGAAACAATAAAAAAAGTTAATAATAAAATTACTGGGTAAAATATTTTTATTAAAAGTTTACCTCGATTGTTTAATATATATAAATAAGCTACTATCCATATTGATAAAGTAGCTCCTAAATTAATTGGATTTCCTGCGGTAGACATTAATCGTTGGACTGAAAACCAATTAATATGAGGAATATCATCTAAGCTTTTTCTGTATAAAAAAGTTAAAATATTTTGATCAAAAAACTCGAGAAAACCAACGACTAAAGTAATTATACCTTGATAAAAAAGAATTTTTATTAATATATCAAAATTTCTTGTTTCAGAGTAATTACTATTAAAAATAAGAAGGGCTAAAAAAGGAAATATAAACTCAAATTTAAATCCATCCATTTTTAAAAATAAACTACCAGAGCCTATTAAATGACAAAAAACATAAAAAACATAAATTCCTAGTAAAATAGAATTTCTTCTTATATCTATTTTATTATTTATATAAATTTTAAACAAAAATAAAAAGATAGATAAAAAAACTAAAAGATACTTTATAGATGTTAAAACAGATAAAGGTATTTTCAAAAAAAAGTTGATTTGTGCTGTAACTATTTGCCAAAAAGGAAATAATATAAAGATTAAAATCAATAAATTAAAATTAATCTTATCTATTTTCATAAATTAACTTATATTGGTTTGCTATTAAGTTGATATCATATTTTTGTTTCATTACTAAAAATGGCTTTTTTTTCAATAAAATTTGATCTATTAAATTAATAGGTACTTTATCAAAAGTATCATTTAAAATAAACCCTGCTTCTTTATGATTAAAAATTTCTGAAATTACACCATCTAATTCACTTGTTATAGGAACACAGTTATTAGACATAGCCTCTAAAACTACATTAGGTAACCCTTCTTTTGAAGAAAAAAACAATAAACATTTTGATTTATTTAAAATATTCTGTGTTTCTTTTTTAGAAATAAGTCCTGTAAAACTTATTCTATCCTCCATTTTATTTTCCTTTATTAAATCAAAACATTTCTTAACATAGTTTTCATCAAATTCGGGATTATTTTTTACATTTTTATAAGGTCCTACTATAGTAAAAAAAGCATTATTTATTTTTGAATAATTTTGAATAAAGTATAATATACTTTCATATGTACGCTTACGCTCACAAACTAAACCTACGTAGCAGAAGTTTTGTTTCTTTTGTTCTATAGACATTAAGTTATTTTGAAGTAAAACTCCATTTGGTATTAACCTAATTTTAGTTTTATCTATATAATTTGAATTAATTTCCTTAAGTTTTTTTGATAAAACGATATTAAAATCAATATGCTTCAATAAAAACTTATTAATCCGCCATCTTTTACTTTCTTTTAATGACTTAAAATCATCGCTACCTAATAATGTTGTTTTTAGAATTAATTTTCTTTTTGTAAAAATACCTAAAAATAAACCAATCGTAAAAAACCCATGAAAATGATATATATTAATTTTTTTTGTAATAGTTTTATACAAGATAATTATAGCTTTTATTAAACTATTTGACGGTAAATCAACAACCTCTATTAAATCATCTACTTTAGATACTTTGTATTTACCATTATTATGATTAAATATTAAAATTTTTTGATTTATCGTTTTTGCTAAAAGTAAAGCTTGCTGAGCAGCTCCACTATAACTATCTAATTTATATACAAAATATGCTATCATCTATATTTATTCAATATCTTTTATTATTTTAACAAAATGTTCAACTCTTAACAAATTACTTCCAAGTTTATTAAAGATTCCTTCTTCAAAAACAAAATCATTATTAATGAATTTATATCTTCCTTTTTTTCCATCAACTAACATCTGATACTCTAAATATGACCCAAAAATAGATTGCAATTCATTAACCATAAACTCGTCTTTTTTCGTTTCAAAAACATCAATAGCCATAGAATAAAAATTACCTTTTTCACAAATATTTTTAACTAATTTTAAAAGGTGTATTGGAGGTTTTACCCAACCAACTTTTCCTGTACCACTAGCAAACTCTCCATCTAATAATTTCTGATGTCCAAAGTAAGAGTTTCCAATTTTTATAATTCTCCATTCCCACTTTATTTCATGGAATTTTTGGATTAAAACAACGTGTTTTTGCACATCTCCATAGAGAGGTATCGTAATATTAAATTTTTTCTTTTTCTTAGGATTACCAAGTGTTAATAAAGGATTAAACCTGCCGAAAATATTTTTAATTATTTTATAAGCCTTCTTTTTATTTTTGACAATTTCAACACCTGTCGAACCAGCACCTGTATTTGATTTAAAGACAACAGGTAATTCAGTATTATCAATATAATTTAAAGCTTCTTCTTTATTTAAAAAAACTTTTGTTTCTGGGTGGCAAATATCATTTATTTGTAACCAACTAGCCATATTTCTTTTATTTTCATATAGCTTTAATTCATTATAACTAGGATATATTTTTTTATTTAAAGTATTATTTAAAAAAAACAATCGCTCCATATACACATCATTGTGTTCTTGAAAATCATGAGATGGGCGAACTAAATATCCATCACAGTCTAAATTTTCTTTAATATTATTTAGCCAATTTGATGATAGAAAATCGATTATAACATAATCAATTCCTAATTCAATACAACTCTTCTCGTATAACTCGTGATGTTTATAAAAATCTGTTAAAATACCTAATTTCATAATTAATTTATAGCGTTTTCCAATTTATTGATACCATAATAAGTTGGAACTCCTAATTTTTTATTTTCATAATTAATTTTTCCGTCCTCTGTTAAAAACTTTTCATCTAGCACTACCTCTGCCCATCTTAAAATTTTGTCAATCATTTCAACTTTAATATTAAGTTCTTCTGAAAACCATTTAGCTATAATAATACCATTGTATATATCATCAAAGAAAAATCTATGATTTTTATTTAAACTATAAGTTTCATTTACCTCTTTTTGTACAGGTGTTTTTATTGCTCCAAGAGTCTTTGAATTAACGAAAGAAGATATGATATTCGTATTTTCTGAACCATAAGAAAGCCTTTCAAGTGATAGATAATCTAACATATAGTCAAAATTTTGATCTCTAAATATTTTTTTTATTCTCTCTCTTATAAGAGTATAATCACTATCTAATCCTTCTAATAAGTCTGCTGATATTTTATTATAATCCTTATAAAAATAAGGTACATCTTTTTCTGAGTCCCATACGCCTCCATCAGTTAAAAATAATCCATACATTCTAGACGGATGTATAATTTGATTATCTACAGAAAGTGTTAAGGATATAAAATTTTCCGACTCTACAAATTTACCTTTACCAAAAAAATTATAACACAAATCATTTAAAAAATCCTTTCTTTTGGCAAACTCTGTACTATCATTAAATGCTATACAATTTAATTCTTTAGAACCATAAGTAATACCCTTTGCTCCATACAAATTAGTTCTTGATATCCAAGGTATTAACCCAAGTGCAAAATAATTTAAATTAGGTAAATTAAAATTATTTTTTATTGATTCAACCATCCAATTAAAACCTCCTTGCCCATATATAGTACCTAAAAGAGCTTTATTTTTTTTAATATGTGGAGCTATTCTATTTAAAGCATTATAATATTGATAAACGGGCATACATAATATTATAATATCAGCATTAGTTATTACATCTTCAGGTTTATCTGAAATAGTATCTATATCTCCGTGATAAACATTTAATACATCACCTTCATTATTCTGTAATTCTGTTTCAATATTATGATTCCATTTTTCAGGCTGTCTAGTTAATAAATTTATCGTGCGGGAAGGACTTGTTAAAAAGGGTATTAATACATGAGCACTACTTCCTCCTCCAACTATTGTTATTATTTCTTTTTTCATATTTTCACACCTTTTTTATACGTTAAAACTGACATAATTAATCTTGTTATTACAACCGTAAATGCTGCTCCATAAGCTCCATAAATAGGTATTAGTATTAAAGCTAAAACAAAACCTATTAAAGAATATTGTATGGTAATATTTCTCATTATCTTATCTTTTTTCATTACTAGTAATCTATTAGCACCATAAGAAATTGTTATCGAAAGGAATAAAGGACTTAATCCTAATATATATAAGAAAATTAAACTTTCTTCTCCTGTTTTCCCAAAAACTAAAGGAACAATTAATTTAGAAAAAATAAAAACACAAACAGAAAAAATAAGACCAACTGTTATTATTATTTTTGAAATAACATTAATTTTTGTTTGATCTTTAATTAAATAAGGATAAGTAACATTTCTAATTACATAAATAAAACTATTAAGAACACCTACTAACTTCATAGCTAAGGCATAAAAACCTACAATTTCAAGAGGTGCAAAAATTCCTAAGAAAAAAACAGAAAAGTTATTATAAAGATTTGGCAAAAAATCTATTATAAAAATATTCCAACCATCAACTAAATATTTCTTTAAGGTTAAAAAACTTTGAAATTTAAATTTTATTTTAAAATATTTTTTTAAAATAAAAAAAGATAAAATACCCGATAAAATAGCTCCCGATGAATTAAAAATAGGGACTAATAAAATATCTTCTTTTTCGTTAATAAATACAAATATTGCTATTGTAAAAATAGTTTTAGAAATAACATTAAGGTAGGTTATATATTTCATTTTTTCCATTCCTTGAAAAAACCAAACAGGAAACAATACCTGACCTACAACAATTCCAAAAGTACATAAGTAAATACTTGTGTTTGAATTAAAAAGTTCAAAGAATAAAATAAGTATTAGTAATATTAAAAAACAAATTGTCATTAATATTATTTTTATTGAAATAACACTACTAAAAATTTCTGTAAGCTTATCTAAGTTATCTCTATTTATTGAAATTTCTCTAGTTGCTGTTAAATTAAAACCATAATCTACAACAACATTAAAGTAAGTAATTGTAGCAATGGAAAATGATATAAGTCCAAAATATTCAGCACCTAAAATACTAATTAGATAAGGGTATGTTAATAATGGTAATACTAAATTAAAAATTTGTAAAACTGCTAAAAACGAAAAATTTTTAAATATAGAGGAATTAGATTTTATTATTTTGGTTATTTTCTTCATCAAATTTATTGCTAATAAAACTTTTATTTTAAAGAAATATTATTGTTTATCAGAGTTCAAATTATTTTTTACTTTAGCATAGAAATCTTTTATAAAAACATAGAAGATGATTATAAATAAATTTAAAAACAAACCTATAACTAAAATTAAACTAAGTCTTAATCCTGATTTTTTAGTCGGGATAGAAATAGGCTCTATTACAGAAATAAAAGGAGTTTCTTCTTTTAACTGAATTTTTTTTGTTTCAATTTTATTTTGTAACTCACTGCAAATATTAAATAATAAATTATATTTAGATTTTAAGTGTAATAACTTAATTTTAGCTCTTGAGCTTTTTAAATATTGATTTTTATCTTCAAAAGAGGCTAATTCAATTTCAGCTATTTTAAATTTTTTATTATTTTCCTCATATCTTTGCTCTATAAATTCTAACTCATTAGCTCTTTTTTGTGTTTTAAATATTCTTATTTCATCTTTTAAAATATTAACAGCATTAAACACCAATTCTGATGAAGGTAAAGCTTCAGCAAAAGAAGACTCTATTGAAACTATATTTTCTTTCGAGTCATACTCTAACCTTAATATTTGACTGATGCTTTTAAAAATATTTAACTCTGTTTTACTATAAATTTTTATTTTACCATCAACTAAGTTATTATGTGATTCTTTCTTTTTTTCAGAGATAAATATATTTTTTATTCTAGAAATAAATGAAACAGGTAAACTTTTGTAATACTCCCTGTAAGAAATTTCCTTAAGTTTATCTTCAATTATAATTGAAATTTTACTTCTAGACATTTTGTCTAAAAAAGGTTTACTTGTAATTATTTTTGAATATATTAATGGTGATATTACTTCACTTTTTCTACCTCCAATATTAATACCTGTTAAAGCAGCAACCCCACCTAAACTAGATAATAAAGAACTCTGTTGAGAAACTTGAGGTATAAATACTATTTTCGATTGATAACTTTTTTTATGAATAAAGAAAGCATAAATAACAGTTAACAAAAAAAACAACGTAAATATTTTTATTATTATTTTTTTTTCCTTGTAAAATTTTAATACAAATACAGATATATCTAATCTATCTTCTTTCATTTTTATTTATTTATTTATTTATCTGTTAATGTTTTCACTAAAATTCCTAAAGTAGCTAAACCTGAAGTTATTGCAATAACTTCTTGAGTTGAAACTCTCTTAACATTTTGAGGTTTATTAGGAACTAAAATTATAGAGCCTGGCTTTACTTTTGGATATGATTTAAAAAATAAAAAGTGTTTTGTTGTTTTAATATCGCCATTAGCATGAATTACATACGCCCTATTTTTCTTTGCTTTTGCAGAAAAACCTCCTGAATTTTCTATGTAATATTTAAAACCTTTTCTCTTATCATACCTAACTAAAGATGGCGATAAAACCTCACCTTCTACCTTTACCGTTTGCCTTTCTGATGGAATAAAAAGCTCATCTCCTTCTTCTAAAATTAAATTATATTTTGATGATGCCCCGCCTTTTGCTAAAATCTTTTGTAAGTTAATTCCGATTTTAAATGTTTTTTTACTCTTTATACCCTTATTTACAATACCTATTGTATCTTTTTTAGCAAATTCAGCAAGCATTTCTGATTGCTTTTTATCTTCTTTTGTATTATTTTTTCTAGTTAAAAAAGCTCCTTCAACATAGGCAAATTTAGTTAAGCCTCCTGCTTTTTTAATTAAATCCGATATTTTTTCATTTTTTAAACCGATTGAATACTCACCTTCAAAATTTGTTTCTCCTTTGATAAATACCGTTTTTTGCTTAGTATATCCTTTTAAATAACGAACTGATATTATATCAAAAGGCTTCAATATAAAATGATTACTAGCTGTTCCTTCTAGGCTTGTATTTGCACTAAGATTAAAGTTTTTACTTATTGTTTCAAAACTTCCATCTTTTAACCTTCTTGAAACATCTATTTTTTTTACATCAGCACCATCTTTTAACCCTCCTGCAAGTACGATTAAATCTTCTATTTGCATTCCTTGTGTAAAATCAAACTTACTACCTTTATTTACAGCACCATTAATAGTGATAAATTCTTTTTCTTTTAACTCTTCTTTACTAAAGATATAAACTTCATCATTTTGTTTTAAAAATAACTTATCATTATTTTCTTTTAACGAAAAAGAAATAGTCTCTTTATTTGTTTCATCATAAGTTCTTGTAATGATTCCTCTATCTAAAAAAGCATCTTTTGTTATTCCTTCCGCCTTATTTAATAAAGCTGTTATCGATAAATTTTCAATATATTCATAATTCCCTGGTTGAAAAACAGCTCCTTTTATGCTAATTTTATTTGAAAAATTATCGGAAACTTTATTAATTTTTATAAAATCCCCATCTTTTAAACTTTCTATAGATAATTTTGTTTCTGGTATTTCTACTATTTCTTTTTGAATACCATTTATTCTTTCTATAACGATATTTTGTTTATAGGCATTTGATGCAAATCCACTACAATAGTTTAATAAATCTGAAACTGTTTCACTAGCCTTCATTTCATATAAACCAGGTCTTTTAACAGCTCCTTCAATAGTTACTAACTTTTCATAAGGTTTAACAATAATAACATCTTGATCTTGAATCGTTATGTTGCCTGTTTCTTCTCCGTTTAATAGAAAATTATAAAAATCAAAATCGGCAATTTTAGTTCCCGACCTAAAAAGTCTAATGTTTCTAAGTGTTCCATTTTTCGTTGGACCTCCAGCTGCATACAATGAGTTTAAAACTGTTGAAAAAGCACTTAATGAATAAGAACCTGGTACTTTTACCTCTCCTACAATATTCACCTGAACATTTCTGACCTCTTTTATAGAAACAGCTATATTCACTTTATTGTAACTAGTTGAAGAAGATGTTATTCCTGCATAAATTCTCTTTAAATAATTTTTGATTTTTGATTTGGCTGCTTTAATTGGCAAACCTACTAAATGAATATAACCAACTCCTTGAATATTTATAGCTCCTTGCTTGTTTACTTTTTTCTCGTAATTAGCCTCTGATGCCCCCCATAAATCTATAGAAATAACATCGCCAGATCCTATAATATAATTTTCAGGGCTTGCTATATTTAAATTTGGTGTAAATGATATATTTGGATTATTAAAAAAATCATACCCAAAAAGTTTAGTTGTTTCTTGCGCTTCGCCTTTTTTTCCTGTTAAACCAAAATATATATCATCTTGAACACCTGTTGTTTTTTTAACAGTTTCTTTTGAATTTTCACTATTAACAGTACCTAAATTAAGAATTCTAGTTTTTAATTTATCAGCCTGTATTTCAGACATACCCTTCGTTTTTGCAATGACTAAGGCTTGCTCTAAGGTATATCCTTGATTTTTAATTTTATCTCGATAGCTTGCTACTTGTTTATCTGAAAGACTATCAACTTCTAAATTATTTAATTGTGTAGACTGAGCGTATGTTACCATACTAAAAAAGGTAATAAAAAGTATAAAAACAACTTTTATCACTTTTACTATTTTATTATTTTTCAATTTCAAAAATTTTAAACCAATTTATAAACTCTTTAATCACTTTTACTAAAGATGTACTAGGCTTGTAATTATAATCTTTTATTAATTCATCTACATTTGCCCATGTTCTCTGTACATCACCTGATTGCATTGGTAACATCTCTTTTTTAGATACCTTACAAAGGTTTTTTTCTATTTCTGATATAAAATCTAATAATTTTACTGAATTATTATTTCCGATATTATATATTTTATACAATATTAAAAAATGAAAAGCACAATAAAATCAGTATGAGTAATTGAGACAAATATAAATAATAATTCATGAAAGAAACAAAAAATATAATTTATAAAAATAGTAAAATTATAGGCAATACCCCACTAATAATCACAGATAAAATAATCATTTTTTTTTGTTAAAATAAATTATGATTATTGTTGAACTACTTGTTTATTTATGATGTAATACACACTATTGTCATATAAATCAACAGCTTTACCACTTTTATTAAATTTTAAAGTATTTCCTGCTTTACTCACCCAACCTATTTGTTTTCCTGGCACACCTACTATTAGCGCGTATGGCTTAACATCTTTATTAACAACCGTACCTGCACCAACCAAGGCATATTCTCCAATAGTAACACCACAGATAATCGTTGCATTTGCTCCTATTGAACAACCTTTTTTTAGTAATGTTTTCTTAAATTCGTCTTTTCGAACAATAAAACTCCTAGGATTAATAATATTGGTAAAAACCATAGAAGGACCTAAGAAAACATCATCTTCAACTTCAACGCCTTCATAAATAGATACGTTATTTTGTACTTTTACCCCATTTCCTATTGTTACATTAGGACCAACAACACAATTTTGCCCAAAAGAACAATTTGAACCTATATTCGTCTTCGCTAAAATATGACTAAAATGCCATACTTTAGTACCATTACCAATTTGCACATCTTCGTCTATAAATGAAGACTTATGTATAAAAAAGTTACTCATTAATTACATTTTTACAAAATGGGTGATAATCTCCTTTTAAACCAATAGCTTTTGAATTTCTAATACTAGTAACTGTTTTTATAGAACCATAAGCTTCATTTAAACCAAAACCATTTCCTTTTAAAATTTCTTCATAACTACGGGTGTGTAAATCTGTAAAGCCACCACTGAATTCTATTTCTTGACCATCAATGGTTATCGATCTAAAAGTAGTTAATCCATTTGCTTTAACCTCTTTTGGAAGATACTTATAATTGATTGATAAAAACCAACGTACATTGGCATTTTTTAATTTAAAACTTCCTGCATTGGTATCTGCCTGTTTTAAATGTACGATATTCTCTTGAACATCGCCAAAAACCCAGCATAACATATCATAAAAATGAACCCCGATATTAGAAGCAATACCACCTGATTTTTCTTGATTTCCTTTCCAAGAAGCAAAATACCATTTACCTCTAGAGGTCAAATAAGTTAAATCAATATCATATATTTTTGATGGGGTTTCTTTTAATTCTTTAGCAACTTTTTCTTTTAATGCTATAATTGAAGGATGCAATCTTAGTTGAAGAATATTATATACTTTTTTACCTGTTTCTTGTTCAATAATTTTTAACTGATTGATGTTTTCAGGGTTTAAAACTAACGGTTTTTCTGAAATTGCATCAGCACCATTTTTTAAAGCAAATCGAATATGAGAATCATGTAAATAATTAGGTGAACAAACAGATATATAATCAATTCGTTTGCTTTTATTATTTCTATGCCAAGTATCTATAAAGCTATCAAATTTTTCAAATTCTGTAAAAAAATCTGCTTGCGGAAAATTACTATCCATTATTCCGATGCCATCGTAAGGGTCTAAGGCTACAATTAAGTTATTTCCTGTTTCCTTTATCGCCTTCATGTGTCTTGGAGCAATATATCCTGAAGCTCCTATTAATGCAAAATTTTTCATTTTATAATCTCCAACTTGGATTTTTTACTATTCCTTTTATATCCATTATTACAGGTATATCTTTTGATATTCTTTGATAATCAGCCCTTGTTAATTCTTTAAATTGTTTATGAGCAACCGCCACAACAATTGAATCATATTTTTTAGTTCCTTTAAAAGGGTTTTCAATAATACCGTGTTTGTAGCTATTATAATTTCCATTAGGATCTATCCACGGATCATACACATCTACATTACATCCATAATTTTTTAATTCAGAAATAATATCTACCACTTTTGTATTTCTCATATCAGGGCAATCCTCTTTAAAAGTAACTCCTAAAACTAAAACTGATGATTTGTTTATTTTTTTATCACTGGAAATCATTACTTTAACTGTATGTTCAGCAATATATTTCCCCATACCATTGTTAATTTGCCTAGCACCTAAAATTAAGTTTGGTTTGTAGCCTAATTCTTCAGCTTTAAAGGTTAAATAATACGGATCTACACCAATACAATGTCCGCCGACAAGCCCTGGAGATAATTTTATAAAGTTCCATTTTGTTGCTGCTGCCTCTAAAACCTCGTTGGTATCAATGTTCATGGTATCAAAAATCAATGCCAATTCATTAATTAAAGCAATGTTTACATCTCTTTGTGTATTTTCAATAACTTTACTCGCTTCGGCAACCTTAATACTAGACGCTTTATGTGTGCCTGCAACAATTATTGACTTATACAACTCATCAATTTCAGTTGCTATTTCAGGAGTTGACCCCGAAGTAACTTTTAAAATTTTAGTAACAGTACGTTCTTTATCACCTGGATTAATTCGCTCAGGACTATATCCGCAGAAAAAATCTTTATTAAATTTTAAAGTAGATATTTTTTCAAGTTCAGGAACACATATTTCTTCGGTAACACCAGGATAAACTGTAGATTCATAAATAACAATATCTCCTGTTTTCAAAACACTTCCCACTAATTGTGATGAATTAATTAAAGGTGTTAAATCGGGACGATTACTTTTATCAATAGGTGTAGGAACTGTTACTATAAAAATAGTTGCCGATGAAATATCAACTACTTTAGAAGTGTATTTTATTGATTTTTTTACTGCACTTAGTTGATTTTCATTAATTTCGAAGGTTCGGTCGTATCCTCTTTTTAACTCTTCTATTCTTTCATTATTGATATCAAAACCTACAACTTTAAATTTATTTGCAGCAAAAGCATGTGCTAAAGGTAAACCTACATATCCTAATCCTACAATACATATTTCTTTACTCATTTTTTTATTTTAAGATTATCAACTTTTTATTTAAATAAATGATAAGAATTTTTATCCTCAGATAATTAAAAAGAACTATATAAAAATGTTTTTTTTTATTACGTTAAATTTCACTAATATAATACTAACCTTAAAAACTTATTCATTATTACCATAAAAAAGTAACATACATTAAAAACTGTATGTTACTTTTTTTATTCCTATTTTATAATATGTTAGGTACTATTTTTTATCTGTTAATGTTTTCACTAAAATTCCTAAAGTAGCTAAACCTGAAGTTATTGCAATAACTTCTTGAGTTGAAACTCTCTTAACATTTTGAGGTTTATTAGGAACTAAAATTATAGAGCCTGGCTTTACTTTTGGATATGATTTAAAAAATAAAAAGTGTTTTGTTGTTTTAATATCGCCATTAGCATGAATTACATACGCCCTATTTTTCTTTGCTTTTGCAGAAAAACCTCCTGAATTTTCTATGTAATATTTAAAACCTTTTCTCTTATCATACCTAACTAAAGATGGCGATAAAACCTCACCTTCTACCTTTACCGTTTGCCTTTCTGATGGAATAAAAAGCTCATCTCCTTCTTCTAAAATTAAATTATATTTTGATGATGCCCCGCCTTTTGCTAAAATCTTTTGTAAGTTAATTCCGATTTTAAATGTTTTTTTACTCTTTATACCCTTATTTACAATACCTATTGTATCTTTTTTAGCAAATTCAGCAAGCATTTCTGATTGCTTTTTATCTTCTTTTGTATTATTTTTTCTAGTTAAAAAAGCTCCTTCAACATAGGCAAATTTAGTTAAGCCTCCTGCTTTTTTAATTAAATCCGATATTTTTTCATTTTTTAAACCGATTGAATACTCACCTTCAAAATTTGTTTCTCCTTTGATAAATACCGTTTTTTGCTTAGTATATCCTTTTAAATAACGAACTGATATTATATCAAAAGGCTTCAATATAAAATGATTACTAGCTGTTCCTTCTAGGCTTGTATTTGCACTAAGATTAAAGTTTTTACTTATTGTTTCAAAACTTCCATCTTTTAACCTTCTTGAAACATCTATTTTTTTTACATCAGCACCATCTTTTAACCCTCCTGCAAGTACGATTAAATCTTCTATTTGCATTCCTTGTGTAAAATCAAACTTACTACCTTTATTTACAGCACCATTAATAGTGATAAATTCTTTTTCTTTTAACTCTTCTTTACTAAAGATATAAACTTCATCATTTTGTTTTAAAAATAACTTATCATTATTTTCTTTTAACGAAAAAGAAATAGTCTCTTTATTTGTTTCATCATAAGTTCTTGTAATGATTCCTCTATCTAAAAAAGCATCTTTTGTTATTCCTTCCGCCTTATTTAATAAAGCTGTTATCGATAAATTTTCAATATATTCATAATTCCCTGGTTGAAAAACAGCTCCTTTTATGCTAATTTTATTTGAAAAATTATCGGAAACTTTATTAATTTTTATAAAATCCCCATCTTTTAAACTTTCTATAGATAATTTTGTTTCTGGTATTTCTACTATTTCTTTTTGAATACCATTTATTCTTTCTATAACGATATTTTGTTTATAGGCATTTGATGCAAATCCACTACAATAGTTTAATAAATCTGAAACTGTTTCACTAGCCTTCATTTCATATAAACCAGGTCTTTTAACAGCTCCTTCAATAGTTACTAACTTTTCATAAGGTTTAACAATAATAACATCTTGATCTTGAATCGTTATGTTGCCTGTTTCTTCTCCGTTTAATAGAAAATTATAAAAATCAAAATCGGCAATTTTAGTTCCCGACCTAAAAAGTCTAATGTTTCTAAGTGTTCCATTTTTCGTTGGACCTCCAGCTGCATACAATGAGTTTAAAACTGTTGAAAAAGCACTTAATGAATAAGAACCTGGTACTTTTACCTCTCCTACAATATTCACCTGAACATTTCTGACCTCTTTTATAGAAACAGCTATATTCACTTTATTGTAACTAGTTGAAGAAGATGTTATTCCTGCATAAATTCTCTTTAAATAATTTTTGATTTTTGATTTGGCTGCTTTAATTGGCAAACCTACTAAATGAATATAACCAACTCCTTGAATATTTATAGCTCCTTGCTTGTTTACTTTTTTCTCGTAATTAGCCTCTGATGCCCCCCATAAATCTATAGAAATAACATCGCCAGATCCTATAATATAATTTTCAGGGCTTGCTATATTTAAATTTGGTGTAAATGATATATTTGGATTATTAAAAAAATCATACCCAAAAAGTTTAGTTGTTTCTTGCGCTTCGCCTTTTTTTCCTGTTAAACCAAAATATATATCATCTTGAACACCTGTTGTTTTTTTAACAGTTTCTTTTGAATTTTCACTATTAACAGTACCTAAATTAAGAATTCTAGTTTTTAATTTATCAGCCTGTATTTCAGACATACCCTTCGTTTTTGCAATGACTAAGGCTTGCTCTAAGGTATATCCTTGATTTTTAATTTTATCTCGATAGCTTGCTACTTGTTTATCTGAAAGACTATCAACTTCTAAATTATTTAATTGTGTAGACTGAGCGTATGTTACCATACTAAAAAAGGTAATAAAAAGTATAAAAACAACTTTTATCACTTTTACTATTTTATTATTTTTCAATTTCAAAAATTTTAAACCAATTTATAAACTCTTTAATCCCTTTTACTAAAGATGTACTAGGCTTGTAATTATAATCTTTTATTAATTCATCTACATTTGCCCATGTTCTCTGTACATCACCTGATTGCATTGGTAACATCTCTTTTTTAGATACCTTACAAAGGTTTTTTTCTATTTCTGATATAAAATCTAATAATTTTACTGAATTATTATTTCCGATATTATATATTTTATACAAACTTCTATTTTTTACTTCATCGATTGATTTTGAAATTATTTTTTCAATTCCTGTAACAATATCATCGATATATGTAAAATCACGCTCCATATCACCATGATTAAACACTTTTATAGCACGATTATTCGTCATTGCATCAGCAAATAGAAAAGGTGCCATATCAGGTCTTCCCCAAGGTCCATAAACAGTAAAAAAGCGTAAACCTGTTGTTGGTATTTTATATAAATGACTGTAAGTATGCGCCATTAATTCATTACTTTTTTTAGTCGCTGCATATAAACTTACAGGATGATCTACATTATCAGAAGTCTCAAAAGGCACTTTTTTATTAGCACCATATACACTTGAACTACTCGCATACACTAAATGTTTAATATCATTATAACGACAACATTCTAATATATTTAAAAAACCTACGATATTACTTTGTATATACGCATCAGGATTCTCAATACTATAACGAACTCCTGCTTGTGCAGCTAAATTACAAATAACATCAAATTTTTCTTTTTCAAAAAGAGCTGATAATTCTGTCTTATCTTCTAAATTAAGTCGGATAAATTTAAAATTACCCATAGAAATACTCTTTGTTTCTTGATAAAAAACATGAGCTTTCTCTCTGTTTATTCCGAGTTCTTTTAATCGAGAATATTTAAGATTTACATCGTAGTAATCATTGATATTATCTATACCAATAACCTCAAAACCTTTTTCTAAAAGTCTTTTACTTAAATGAAACCCTATAAAACCTGCTGCTCCTGTAACTAAAACTTTCATTAGTTTTTTCCTATTTGATAATATTCAAAACCTTTTTCTTCTAAATTAAATACATTATATTGATTTCTTCCATCAAAAATAATTGGCGCATTTAATTGTTGTTTAATTTCGGTAAAATCTGGCGAACGGAATTCTTTCCATTCTGTTAACATAATTAAAGCTGCTGCTTCTTTTAAAACATCATATTTCGATTCAAAATAAGAAACACCTTCAACATCTTTTAAATAAAAATGCTCTGCTTCTTCCATTGCTTTAGGGTCATAAGCTTTTACTTTAGCACCTCTTTTAATTAATTCTTTTACAACGTAAATCGCTGGTGATTCTCGCATGTCATCTGTTCCTGGTTTAAATGCTAATCCCCAAAGTGCAAATGTTAATCCTGATAAGTCTTCACCAAATCTTTTTATTATTTTCTCTGCGATTACAAATTTCTGACGATTATTTACTTCTTCTACTGATGTAATTAATTGTGCATCGTACCCATTTTCTTCAGCTATTTTTTTTAATGCTTTCACATCTTTTGGAAAACAAGAACCTCCATAACCTGCTCCTGGATAGATAAAGCTATATCCAATTCGACTATCAGAACCAATTCCTACACGTACATTATTTACATCCGCACCTACTTTTTCACAGATATTAGCTATTTCATTCATAAATGAAATTTTAGTAGCTAACATTGCATTTGCAGCATATTTTGTCATTTCTGCCGAACGAATATCCATCGATATAAAACGCTCGTGCGACATTGTAAACGGTGTATATAACTGTCTCATTTTTTCAAAAGCATATTCTGTTTCTGCACCAATAACAACTCTATCAGGCTTCATAAAGTCACTAATAGCGTCTCCTTCTTTTAAAAATTCAGGATTTGAAACTACATCAAAAGTAATATCTAAATTCCTTACATCTAATTCTTTTTGAATGGTAGCTCTTACTTTATCAGCTGTTCCAATTGGCACAGTTGATTTATCAACAACAACAAGTCTTTTTGTCATTTTAGCACCTATTTCTTTAGCTACTGATAAAACATATTGTAAATCAGCGGAACCATCATCGCCCATAGGTGTTCCTACTGCAATAAAAACAATAGCTACGTCATTAATAACATCTTCTAACTTTGTGGTAAAAAATAAATTTTTTTGAGTAATATTTTTCAATACCATCTTCTCTAACCCTGGCTCATAAATAGGTATAATTCCTTGGTGTAATTTATCTATTTTTTTTTGATCTATATCTACACAAGTTACTTTATTACCCATTTCTGAAAAACACGCACCTGATACTAAACCTACATAACCTGAACCTATAACCGCTATATTCATCTACTTTTCTTTTAACTTTTTTAACAAAAAAATAAACCTAACTAAATATTCTTTTTATTTTTCCATTGCAAATATACTTTTATCTATTTAAAAACAAATATTTTTCAGCATATTAAAATATTTTTGCAGTAAGTATTTCATATAAATACTATTTAACTGTACACCAAAAAAAAGTCTCATCAAAATGATGAGACTTTTTGTGGGCGCGAAGGGATTCGAACCCCTGACCCCTTGGGTGTAAACCAAGTGCTCTGAACCAACTGAGCTACGCGCCCAAAATATTTTTCGGGACTTTTATTCGATAATTTATGTGGGCGCGAAGGGATTCGAACCCCTGACCCCTTGGGTGTAAACCAAGTGCTCTGAACCAACTGAGCTACGCGCCCTACTATGCAATTAACCTTAGGTGTTTTGGTGGGCGCGAAGGGATTCGAACCCCTGACCCCTTGGGTGTAAACCAAGTGCTCTGAACCAACTGAGCTACGCGCCCTATACGCTAATTGCGGGTGCAAATATATAACTCTTATTTAGATTGACAAAACTTTTTTTCAGTTATTTTTATAAAATTTCTGCAACAACAAAGGTACTTCCACCAATATAAATACAATCTTCGGAGTTTGCCTGTGTTTTTGCCGATTCAAAAGCCTCATTTACAGAACTAAACAATTCTCCTATTAAATTAAACACCTCAGCTGTGCCTTTTAATTTTTTTTCTGATAATCCTCGTATAATATTTGGTTTACAAAAATAATACCTCGCATTTTGAGGAAACATCGGTAAAATAGCTGCTAGGTCTTTATCAGAAACTACACCTAAAACAATGTGTAAATTTTTATATTGTTCCTTTTTAAGTTGTCCCAAAGTATAAATTAAGCCCTCTTTATTATGCGCAGTATCACAAATTACTTTAGGATGTTGCTGTAAAATTTGCCAACGACCTTTTAAATTAGTGTTTTTTACAACTTGTAATAATCCATTTTTGATGTTTTGTTCAGAAATAACAAAATCTTTTAATTGACTAATCGCTTTAACGGCTGTTTTTACATTCTTCGATTGATAATCCCCTAACAAATCGGTTTTATAACTATAATCCTGATCAGAAGCAAATACTATTTTTGTATTACACTCATTTGCTTTATCTATAAAAACCTTTTCAACTTCTTTCTGACGCTCTCCAATAACAACAGGTGTGTTTTCTTTTATAATCCCTGCTTTTTCATACGCTATTTCGGGTAATGTTTCACCTAAAAACTGCGTATGATCTAAACCGATATTGGTAATTACCGAAACTTCTGGAGTAATAATATTTGTAGAGTCTAACCTACCTCCTAATCCTACTTCAATAACAGCAATATCTACTTTTTGTTTGGCAAAATAATCAAAAGCCATGCCTACAGTCATTTCAAAAAACGATAATTTTTGAGCTTCTAAAAACTGTTTGTTTTCAGAAATAAAGTCAACAACACTTTCTTGCTTAATTTCCTGCCCGTTAATTCGAATACGTTCTGTAAAATTTTTAAGATGCGGCGACGTATATAAACCTACCTTATAACCTGCTTCTTGTAAAACTGAAGCAATCAGATGGCTTGTAGAGCCTTTCCCGTTAGTTCCTCCTACGTGAATTGTTTTAACTTTTTTTTCAGGACTATCTAATTCTTTACTTAAAGCAATGCTATTTGTTAAGTCTTTTTTAAAAGCTGTTTTACCTTGTTTTTGATACATTGGTAATTGTGAAAACATCCAATCTAAGGTTTCTTGATATGTCATTTAATATATTATTTTACAAGCTTTCGATATCATTTCAAAAGCTTGTATTAATTTTAAAGAATCTGCTATTTATTGCGATAAAGAGAACTTATAGATAATGGTTCCTCTTTGTTTTGATGGGGCGTTTCCATCGGCATTCCAAGTTGTTTTCAAAGCAGCTTCTTTGGCTGCTTTTTCCAAACAAGGAGCTGAACTTGTACTACCTTTTAAACCACCAGTTTGTGCTTTAATCACTTTTCCATTTTTATTTACTTCAATGCTAACCACAATTGTACCCTCTTCCTGACAATTTGGTTTTTTTATTGGTTTTGATAAGGCCTTTCTACCCGCTAAATTATAATTACCCCCAGAGCCACCACCTGAATTACCGTAATATTTAGATGAAGAAGCTTTTCCGTCTTTATCTCCTTTTACGCCCGACTTAGTGTCGTTACCCTCTCCTTTTTTCGTTCCGTTTTTTGATGTTCCGTTTAACAAACTATTCAAAGCATCGGTAGCAGCTTTTGATGGACTTGGTTTTTTCTTCTTCGGCTTTATTTCTTTTTTTTTTTCTTTAGAATCTTCTTTTACATGTTCTTTAACTTCTTTTTTTAATGTTGTTTTTTCAACAACAGGAACATCTTCTGCCGTATCATCTGTAATAACATCTTCTTGAATTTCTTCGGATGCTTCGCTTGCTTGTTCTTCAAAAATTTCTTCTTGAAATTCTTCTTCAATCTCTTCGGATGACACTTGAGTTTCTTGAACAGGCTCACCGCTACCAATATCCGAAGTACCTAAATTAATGGCTATACCATATTCTATTGGTGGATCTAAATATTTCATTCCAAAATTAAAAATTCCGAATAATAAAAGCATCAAAATAAGAGCCGTAATTACTGCTGATTTTCGTTTATGTGCTGTTTCTAATATTTTCATCGATACTATTTTTACACTCATTTATCAAAAACAAGTTGAAAATATACTTAAATAATTACTTCGCCTTTACGGCTAAAATCATTTTTAATTTATTTCTATTGGCGATATCAATTACTTTCATTACATTTTTATATGCTACGTTTTGATCGCCTCTGATAACAACTGTTTTCTTTTTATCAGAACCAACTTTAGTTAATATTATTTGTTCTAAATTATCAGTATTTACTTTTGTTTTATCAATATAAAAATCAGAATTTTCAGTAATACTTACAGCGATTGATGTACTATTTTCTGTTTTACCTCCTCCTTTCGGTAATAAAACA
The DNA here is from genome assembly GCF_964036635.1 of Tenacibaculum dicentrarchi. Lineage (NCBI taxonomy): Bacteria > Pseudomonadati > Bacteroidota > Flavobacteriia > Flavobacteriales > Flavobacteriaceae > Tenacibaculum > Tenacibaculum dicentrarchi. The sequence continues at coordinate 503,193 of NZ_OZ038524.1, read as the reverse complement.
TCAATGGCATTTACCGTTACTAAGGTTGATGTTAACATAAAAAATATCAACAATAAAAAAACAATATCCGTCATTGACGACATATTAAAACTTGGATCTACTTTATTTCTTCCCTTTAAATTCATTTTATGCAGGTTCGTTTAATAAATCTAAAAAATCAACCGATACGGCTTCCATTTGATACACCACCTTATCGGTACGAACCACCAAATGATTGTAAGTTATATAAGCTACAATCCCTACAATTAACCCTGCAACGGTGGTTGTCATAGCGGTATATAATCCGTCAGATAATAATTTAATATCGATTTGTCCACCTGAGTTTGCTATTTCATGAATGGCAATAATCATTCCAATTACTGTTCCTAAAAACCCAATCATAGGAGCTGCTCCTGCAATAGTTGCTATTACTGAAACATTTCTTTCAAGTTTATAAACTTCTAATTTCCCAGCATTTTCAATGGCTTTATTAATATCTTCTAAGGGTTTTCCAATTCTTGAAATTCCTTTAGCAATTAATCTTGCGTTAGGTGAATTGGTGTTTTTACACAATTCTTTGGCACTTTCTAAATTACCACTTGTTACAAAATTTCTAATTTCATCCATAAAATTTTTATCTACTTTTGAAGCTGCTTTAATGGCAAAAAATCGCTCAAAATAAATGTATAATGCTACAGCTAATAAAACAAATAGGATAGCAATAATAATTTGACCTCCTAGCCCTCCGTCTTTAATTAACTGAATAATCGATAATGTTTTTTCAGCTGATACCCCATCAACTAACTGTGTTTTTTCTTGAATGTATGCAAACATGAACGTCATTTTATTTTATATAATACTAAAAAAATCCTGAATATATATTCAGGATTTAAAAATACACTATTTTTTTTATTTATTTTAAGACAATAATAGCTTTACCATTAAATATCCTAACCCCCCTAAAACTATAGTATAAGGAAATGCCATTTTCACCATTTTACCATACGATAAATTAATTAAAGGTGCTAATGATGATGTTAATAGAAATAAAAACGCCGCTTGCCCATTAGGTGTTGCAACACTTGGTAAATTAGTACCTGTATTAATTGCAATGGCTAATTTTTCAAAATGTTCTCTTGTTATATCGCCATTTTTAAAAGCCTGTTCTACCTCACCAATATATACGGTTGCTACAAATACATTATCGCTAATTGCTGATAAAAACCCGTTAGCTACATAAAACAATCCTGGTTGTGATGCTGGGTCTTGACTTAACGCCCAGTGAATTATTGGACTAAATAAATGCTGATCATGAATCATTGCTACTACTACAAAAAAGACTACTAATAATCCTGTAAAAGGTAATGCTTCTTCAAAAGCAGGTCCTAATTGATGCTCATCAGTAATACCAATAAAGGCTGTTTGCACAATAATTAATGCCAAACCTATAAAACCAACAGGAGCAATATGTAACGCCAAACCTGCAATTAATAATATTGCCGATACTCCTTGAACAATTAAAGCATATTTTTCTTTAGCTGTTCTTTTAGCATCTTCTTCTTCGGTATATTTACTGATAATATTTGCCGCTACAGTTGGTAGTTTTTGCCCAAAACCAAACGCACCTGTTAATTCTAAAACAACTGTTGTTGCCATACCTGCGGCTAAAACAGGTAAGGTAATTGGCGCCATTTTTAAGAAAAACTGTACAAAATCCCAACCTAATCGTTCACCTATTAGTAAATTTTGAGGCTCACCAACTAAGGTACAAACTCCTCCAAGAGCTGTACCAACAACACCGTGCATAATTAAACTACGTAAAAAACTACGGAATTGCTCTAAGGTTTCACCACTTAATTCTTTTCTATCTAAAACTCCATCATGGTCATAATCTGAGGAACTCGAATGTATTTTGTGATACACACCATAAAAACCAACAGCAACGCTAATTAATACCGCTGTTACAGTTAAAGCATCTAAAAATGCCGATAAAACTGCCGCTAAAAACACAAATAATAATGATAATAATACTTTCGATTTTATTTTTGTAAAAACCTTACTAAAAATAAACATTAGCAAAGGTTTCATAAAATAAATACCCGCAACCATAAATACCAAAAGTAATACTACTTCTAAATTCTGAGCTACTTCATGATAGGCATTTTTAGCGGTGGTTAAGCCCAATGCAACTGCCTGAATAGCTAGCAAACCTCCTGTTAAAAGTGGGTAACATTTTAACGCCATGGCTAAGGTAAAAATAAACTCTGCTATAAAAAGCCAAGCGGTTATCGTTTTCCCTAATACAAAGAAAGAAAACACGTTAAAAACTAAAAAACTAAGCATGGTTATTTTAAACCACTTAGGGCTGTTCCCTAAAAAATATTTAAACATCATTTTTATTTATTGTGCCTTTAAACCAACTCTTTTAGAGCAATTTCAAAAGCTGTTGAACAAATTTTTGTTTTCGAACCACTTTTAGAAAAGGTTCGTTGTAATGCTTTTTTTATCGTGTTTGAAGTATCGTCAAAAATAGCCTTATCTTCCATTGGTAAAGCTACTTTTGCTTCCATTAAGTAAGCAAAGACTCTAGCAATACCACAATTAGAAATAAAATCAGGCAATAAACTTACATGATTATCGGTATATTCCATTATAGATCCGAAGAAAATTTCTTTATCAGCAAAAGGAACATTTGCCCCTGGCGATATTACTTCTAAACCTGTATCAATCATTTTTTGTACTTGGTCTTGAGAAACTAACCTTGAAGCTGCTGCTGGCACAAATATTTCGGCTGACACATTCCAAATTTTTTCATTAATTTCATCAAAAGGAATCATTTTATCAGACACCAATTTATTACCGTCTTTTGCTAAAAATAACGCTGTGATTTCTTCCATAGAAAAACCAGCTTCATTAATAATACCACCTTCTCTATCAATAATACCAACTACTTTAGCACCTAATTGTGTTAAATAATAAGCAGCTGCCGACCCTACATTTCCAAATCCTTGAACAATGGCTCTTTTATCAGTAATATTTCCTCCATAAAGATTATAATAATGTTTTACTGCTTCAGCAACACCATAACCTGTTAGCATATCTGCAACGGTATATTTTTTTGATAAATCAGGTGAAAATTGCTTATCTTCAATTACTTTAATTACTCCTTGACGTAATTGCCCAATTCTATTAATTTTATCGGCTTCAGTTGGTTTAAAATGACCGTTAAAAATTCCTTCCTGCGGATGCCAAACACCACAGCTTTCTGTTAAAGGAATTACATCTTTATCGGCATCAACATTTAAATCGCCACCTGTTCCATAATAATGTTTTAATAAAGGTGTTACCGCTTTATACCAACGTTCTAAAACACCTCTTTTTCGAGGGTCGTTAGGGTCGAAGTTAATTCCTGACTTTGCACCACCAATAGCAGGTCCTGAAACAGTAAATTTCACTTCCATTGTTTTTGCTAATGATAATACTTCATTTTTATTTAAACCTTTACGCATTCTGGTTCCACCACCTGCTGCACCACCTCTTAAAGAATTGATAACTGTCCATCCTTCAGCTTCTGTTTCTTTATCTTTCCAGTGAAAAACGATTTCTGGCTCTTTGTTTTCGTATATTTTTAATAATTCTTTCATAATTATGTATTTAATAAATGTTTACCTTAAAGTTGCTACTGTTTTGTTTTTGAAATACGCTATTGAGCGAAGTTAAAGTTGATTCATTTAAATTATTTTTTGAATTATTATACTTAGTTTAAAAAGACACTGTCACAAATTTACTATAAAAAAATGATAGGTAACAATTTTTTATTTTAAAAATAAATAGCTATTTATTAAAAATAACACCCGAAGAATGGTCTTTTTTTGCACCTGTAACACTCTTCAAACAATTTACCTGATTTCCAGCACGTAACAACCCTAAGAAAGCGAAAATTAAGGCTTCTTTGTAATTAATAAGTCCTTTTGATGGGATTTCAATTTTTTGTTCTGCATAAAATGAAATTCTATTTATTAAGAAATCGTTAAAAACACCACCTCCTGTTATTAAAATAGCGTCGTTTTTATGAATTATTTTACCAATTTGAAAAGCCGAGTGTTCAATAAAAGTTCGTAAAATAATAGGAATGTTTTTTTCTGATGCGTCAATTAATGGAAAAATAATTTTTCGAACCCACTCCAATCCTAACGATTTTGGTGCTGATTTTTTATAAAAATCTAAGGAATTTAATTTTGCTAATAATGCTTGATTTATTATTGCCGATTTAGCAATTTTGCCTTTATCGTCATATTCAAATCCTAATTTTTGCACATAATGATTCAACACAATATTTACAGGGCAAATATCAAAAGCAATTCGAGTATTATCTTGATTTTTTTGCTGATACGAAACATTGGCAAAACCACCTAAATTTACGCAAAAATCATACTCCGAAAATAGTAATTCATCACCAATAGGAACAAGCGGTGCACCTTGACCGCCTAAAAAAACATCTTGGGTTCTAAAATCGCAAATTACTTTTTGATTCGTTTTTTCTGAAATAATTTTACCACTCCCTATTTGAAGCGTAATTCCATCATCTGGTTGATGTAAAATAGTATGCCCGTGCGAGGCAATAAAATCAATATTATATATTTTATTTTTTTTGATAAATCCATTAATTTCTTCTGATAATAAAACTGCATATTCAATATCTAAACGAATTAAAGCATCTTTAGAAAAAGAAATAGCCATTTGTAATTTATGTTTCCAAGTATGGGTATAAGGAATTGTTTCCGATGCCAAAATTTCAAAATTCTTATGGTTTTTTTTATCAAATTTAACAAAAACCAAATCAATTCCATCTAATGATGTTCCTGACATCAAACCTATTATAAAATAAAAATCATCATTCATATCTGTAAAAATAATAAAACACCGCTAAAAATACGCTATTAAAAAAGTATCTTTGGATGAACTTTTTACGAATTTAACAATTATTAAACAATTATTAATTATGGATTTTAACTTAACAGAAGAACATATCATGATTCGTGATGCCGCGCGCGATTTTGCTCAAACCGAATTATTACCAGGCGTAATTGAAAGAGATAATAAACAAGAATTTCCTGATTCTTTAGTAAAAAAAATGGGGGAGCTTGGTTTTATGGGAATTATGGTGCATCCAAAATATGGCGGAAGCGGTATGGATGCCATTTCATATATTTTAATTATGGAAGAATTGTCTAAAATTGACGCGTCGGCATCAGTAATGGTTTCTGTAAATAATTCGTTAGTGTGTTATGGGTTAGAAGCTTTTGGAACTGAGGAGCAAAAACAAAAGTATTTAACAAAATTAGCAAGCGGACAACAAATCGGAGCATTTTGTTTGAGTGAACCCGAGGCCGGTTCTGATGCAACTTCACAAGCCACCACTGCCCAAGAAAAAGAGGACCATTATCTAATAAACGGAACAAAAAACTGGATTACAAACGGTGGGCGTGCCGATGTGTATTTAGTCATCGCACAAACCGACCGCAGTAAAAAACACAAAGGAATCAATGCTTTTATCGTTGAAAAAGGAACAGAAGGTTTTCACATTGGTCCGAAAGAAGATAAATTAGGAATCCGTGGCTCAGACACGCATACCTTGCAATTTAACAACGTAAAAGTTCCTAAAGAAAATAGAATTGGTGAAGATGGTTTTGGCTTTAAATTCGCCATGAAAACTTTAGCTGGAGGAAGAATCGGAATTGCGGCTCAGGCTTTAGGAATCGCTTCTGGAGCATATGAATTAGCCTTAAAATATTCAAAAGAACGTAAAACTTTTGGTACAGAAATTTGCAATCATCAAGCAATTGCTTTTAAACTTGCTGATATGTATACCGAAATTCAAGCCGCTAGAATGTTAGTAATGAAAGCTGGTTGGGACAAAGACCAAGGAAATAATTATGATACTTCTGGAGCAATGGCAAAGTTATATGCCTCAAAAGTGGCAATGGAACAATCGGTAGAAGCCGTGCAAATTCATGGAGGAAATGGTTTTGTGAAAGAATATCATGTAGAACGTTTAATGCGTGATGCAAAAATCACACAAATTTACGAAGGAACTTCAGAAATTCAAAAAATAGTGATTTCAAGAAGTATTTTGAGAAATTAATTTTAAAGGATACATAATAAGGTTCGTTACTCTAAATCTTTATCGTAAGTTATCCTAAATTATAGTAAATTTGCCCCACAAAATAATTATCTATGCTAGCTAACAAAAAAAACTTTGGTTGTATCTCTGTTCTTATCCCCGTATATAACGAGGAAGATAACGTAATTCCTTTAACAAAAGGAATCGATGATAGTTTACAAGGTTTTGATTATGAAATAATTTTTATTGATGATTTTTCTACCGATAGTACCAAGAAAAAAATCAATGATATGAAAAATCCAAATGTAGTGCTTATCGAACTTCGTAAAAATTACGGACAAAGTTTAGCGTTAGCAGCAGGTCTCGATTATGCAAAAGGTGATTATGTGGTAACCCTTGATGGCGATATGCAAAATGACCCTTCGGATATTCCGCACATGATTGAAAAAGCACACAGTGAAGATTGGGACGTAGTTACAGGAGTTAGAGCCAAAAGAAAAGATTCTATTTTTAAAACTTTCCCTTCAAAAATTGCAAATTTTTTAATCAGAAAAGCCACTCGTTTAGATTTAAAAGACCAAGGTTGTGCGATTAAAGTTTTCAAGAAAGATATTGCCAAAAGTTTAAATTTATATGGTGAAATGCACCGTTTTATTAATTTATTAGCACATTTGAATGGTGCTAAAATTGCCCAAGTCCCTGTAAAACATCACGCTAGAATGCACGGTGTTTCAAAATACGGATTAGGTAGAACTATCAAAGTAATTAACGATATTGTCTTAATTATCTTCCAAAGAAAATACCTACAACGCCCAATTCATTTATTTGGTAATTTCGGATTATTTTTTATGCTTATCGGCTTAGGAATTAACTTTTACTTACTTATTTTAAAACTTTTAGGAGAAAATATTTGGGGACGACCGTTATTAATTGTTGGGGTAATTTTTGTGGTTATCAGCATTCAGTTTTTCACCGTTGGTATTATTGCCGATTTATTAATGAGAACTTATTACGAGTCGCAAAGCAAACGCCCTTACGCAATTCGAAAAATTCATACCAGTGCATAAAAAATTATTTAAAACAATTGCAAAAATTGGCATAAGTTTTCTGCTATTGTACTTTGTGTTTACAAAAATTGATTTTAATCAAATAGTCGCTTTATATAAAAATTCAGATACTTTTTATCTTTTATTATCAATTGTTTTATTTGTTTTTTCACAATTTATATCATCAATTCGATTAAATTATATTTTTCATCAAAATGATTTTTTATTAAAACATTCCAGCAATTTAAAACTTTATTTTGTTGGAATGTTCTATAATTTTTTCATTCCTGGAGGTGTTGGAGGTGATGCTTATAAAGTCTTTATCCTACATAAAAAATTCGGGTGGAAAGCCAAACAACTCACACAATGTGTTTTTATCGATAGATTAATCGGTTTATTGGCTATTTTAATTTTAGTACTGTTAATGTCGAGTTATTTATTTTTCTCAAATTCATTAATTTTGATAATTGGAATTATTGCTTGTGTATTGTCATTTTTCTTGGGAAAAATAATTTTAGCACGAATTTTCAAAAAAATAAACGACTATTATAGCCGTAGTTTTTTCTATTCGATAATAATTCAATTATTTCAACTAGGAACAATTATTAGTTTTATGCTTGCTTTTAAATTAAATGTTGCCAATATTTTAGGATATTGTTTCACTTTTTTAATTTCTTCGGTACTCTCTGTCGTTTCGTTTGCTGGTTTTGGTGCAAGAGAATATGTTTTTTTAAAAGCTTCTAATTTTTTAGGAACTGATGAAGCCATTGCCATTAGTATCGGACTTTCTTTTAACATTATTACGGCATTATTATCTTTAGTTGGCGTATTTTTTATCCTTTATAAATTAGATTTAAAAACAACTTCTATAAAATGAAAAATTATTTAATGAGCTTTTTTTACGAGCAAAAAAATCGTAAATATTTATATATTTTACTAGGATTCGTTTATTTTATAGGAATGTTTATTCCTTTAATGGCAAATGATTCGGCACAACATGCAACCATGGGAATGCGTATGTTTTTATCCGATAATTTTGCTGAATTATTAAAAGGTGAAAATCCGTATTTAGATAAACCTCACATGCACTTTTGGTTAGCAGGACTTTCCTTTAAAATTTTCGGATTACACCAATGGGCATATCGAATTCCGTCTATATTGGCGACAATAATTGGTGCATATTCAGTTTTTCAATTAACTAAAAAACTATATGATAAAAGCGTTGCACACTACGGTTCATTGATTTTTTTAACAAGTCAATCTATTATTTTAGCCAATCATGATGTGCGTACAGATGCTATTTTAACAGGTGCTACCATTTTTGCGATATGGCAATTATTTGAATATGTATCGACTAAAAAAACAGTCAATATTGTTTTGGGAGCAATTGCCATGGGAATTTCTTTTTCAACAAAAGGTTTTTATGGTGTTGCCATTATTGTTTTTGCAATTTTTAGTCAAATTATCTATACTAAAAAATACAAAGTACTTTTTTCGTATAAAATACTATTGGCTTTTTTGGTTTTCTTTTTAAGTATTACGCCTGTTTTATATGCGTATTATATTCAATTTGGTTGGGAAGGTGTTGAATTTATTTTATGGAAACAAAATGTAAATAGAGCTACAGCAAAAGGTTTTAATCAAAGTAGCCCCGATTATTTTTTCTTTTTTCATTCCTTGCTTTGGGTATTTTTACCGTGGGCATTTTTAATGTATTACGGAATGTTTTATCAATTAAAAAAATGGATAAAAAACAACTGTAAAAAAACCTCAGGAATCGAATTTCTAACTATTGGGAGTGTTTTAATAACACTTCTTATCATCAGTTTTTCTAAATTCAAATTGCCACATTATTTAAACCCGTTATTGCCTTTATTAGCTGTTTTTACGGCAGGGATTTTATATAATTTAAAGAAAGATACGCAACAAAAAACATTAAAAATATTTACTGGAATTGTTTATTTCCTAACATCGTTAATTGTTATTATCAGTTTTTTACTGTTATTTTTCACTTTTAACACACCAAATATTTTAATCATATTAGTGAGTTTTATTTTATTATTATTTCTTTTATTGAGTATCTTTAAAAACGAAGATTTTCCCAATAAAATAGTCATAAACTCCGTTTTATTGATGATTTTGGTCAATTTCATACTAAATTCTTATTTTTACCCTGAATTATTAGAATATCAGGGTGGTATCAAAATTGCTGAAATTGTCAATAAAAATGATAGCATAAATTTAGACGATGTTTTTTTATATGAAGATGATATTTGTTGGATATTTGATTTTTACACACAAAGAAACACTCCTCATCTGACCAAACAAACATTAAAAAAGATGGATAAAGAAGTGTGGCTTTTGATTCGAAATGTTTCTTTGGAAACTATTAAAGAAGATGGTTTTGTAATTAGTGAAAAGTACGAAGTAAATCATTTTCGAGTAACAAGATTGAATTTAAAGTTTTTAAATCCAAAAACTAGAGCTTCAAAACTAAGAAAAATTTATCTTCTAAAAATTAAACCATCTTTAAACTAGTTTTTTAAAATCTAGTTTATGCAAGTGTAATCCTGAAGCGGGTGCGATATTTTTAATAAATTCAATGTCTGTTTCAGGATTTAAACTATCTTTTATAAATTCTAAATCATATTCTCCTTTTCCTAAACTGTGTAATCCGCCCATTATTAAACGGATTTGATTTCTTAAAAAACCTTCCCCCCTAACAATTAAGACAAAACTTTCCTTAGGAAAAAAAGAAGCTGTTAATTCGGTGTTTTTTTCAATGCGACAATATTCAATTGTTCTTTCCACCTTTGTTTCTTCGGATGGTTTTGTACAATATCTTTTAAAATTATGAAAACCCTCAAATAATTTCGCGCCTTCTTTCATTATTTCGATATTTAAATCATCTCTAAAACGAGTTAAAAAAGGTGCGGCATACGGATGATTTTTTTCGCCATAAGAAAAATAATAGCGATATTCTTTTAGCTTCGGATGCTGAATTATATTGAATTTTTTATCAATATTTTCAATTTTTAATGCCCGCATATCACCTGGAGCGTTTGCATTGAAATCAATCATAAACTGCTCAAAATCTACGGTTTCGTCAATAAATAATTGAAATGCAAAATGAGTAGCCGATACTCTTGCATCGGTTCTACCGACCCCCAAACTTTTTAAGCGGATTCCTTTAAAAATAAATTTTAACGTTTTATCTAAAAATAAATGCCCCGTTTTTAAATTTGGCTGTTTTTGCCAGCCATGAAAACGAAATCCTAAATACTGAATGGTAACTAAATACGTGTTTTTGTAATTCATTTATTGTAATAAATCGTATGCTTGTGTTGCTATTTCTAATTCTTCATTGGTTGGAATTACCAATACTTTTACCTTGGATGTTTCTTTATGAATTTCTGTTAATTCTCTGGCTTTTACATCATTTTTATTTTCATCTAACTCAATACCAAAATATTCTAACCCTGTACAGGTTAATTTTCTGATAAGTATTGAATTTTCGCCAATTCCAGCGGTAAAAACAATCGCATCAACACCATTCATGACCGCAATATAAGAACCTATATATTTTTTAATTCTATAAGCATTCATATCGAGGGCTAACTGACAATTTTTATCGCCTTTTTCAGCCGCATCTTCAATATCACGCAAATCGCTAAAACCTGTTAAACCTAACATTCCGCTTTGCTTTTGCAACATATCTGATACATATTTAGCATCATAGCCTAAATTTTCTATTAAATAGAAAATTAACGAATGGTCAATATCACCCGAACGAGAACCCATAATTAAACCTGTAACAGGGCTAAAACCTAAGCTATGGTCAATACTAATTCCATTTTCAATAGCCGTAATACTACAACCGTTTCCTAAATGAATGCTTATAATTTTAGATTTTTCTTGCTGTAAACAGTTGTTTTTATGCAAATATTCGATGGCTTTTTCAGAAACATATTTATGACTTGTTCCGTGAAAACCGTATAATCTTATTTTATTTTCTGTTAAAAATTTATTGGGAATAGAAAATTTATGCGCTTTTTCAGGAATGGTTTGATGAAATGCCGTGTCAAAAGCTGCCACTTGAATAGCATCTGTAAAAATAGTTTCGGCAACCTGTATTCCTTCTAAATTTGCAGGATTATGAAGCGGTGCTAATGAAAATAACTCTTCAATTTTCTTTTTAACTTCTGAAGTTGCTACGGCTGTTTTTTTGAAAGAATCACCACCATGAACAACTCTGTGGGCCACGACATTTATTTGATTTGTACTGGTAAGTACGCCTATTTTTTCATCTAATAATAAATTAACTACTTTTTGTAAACCTTCTTTATGATTTTTAATATCAGAAATTTCTTTACTTTTATTTTCTTCTGATTTATAATGAACAACGCTTTTTTTCAAGCCAATTCTTTCAACTAAACCTGCACAAATAACCTGCTGTTGTGGCATTTGAATTAATTGATATTTTATTGATGAACTACCTGAATTTATAACTAATATTTTCATGTTTTATTTTGTATTAGAAAGCTTATTGATCTTGTGCTTGAATTGCGGTTAAAATTATGGTATTAAAAATATCATCAACAGTACACCCTCTACTTAAATCGTTTACAGGTTTATTTAAACCTTGTAACATTGGTCCGATTGCCAAAGCTCCTGTTTCTCTTTGCACGGCTTTATAAGTATTATTTCCTGTATTTAAATCAGGGAAAATTAACACGTTTGCTTGCCCTGCTACTTTTGAATCTGGCATTTTCTTTTTTCCGATAGATGGATCTACAGCCGCGTCATATTGAATAGGACCTTCTACTTTTAAATCGGGTCTTTTTTGTTTGATAATCGCTGTTGCTTCTCGAACAGTATCGACATCTTCACCTTTTCCTGAAGCGCCTGATGAGTACGATAACATCGCTATTTTCGGGTCAATTCCGAAGGCAATACTCGAATCTGCCGATGAAATAGCAATTTCTGCCAATTGTATCGCCGTTGGATTTGGGTTAATTGCACAATCGCCAAAAATAGATACTCTATCTTCTAAACACATAAAAAATATTGATGAAACTACCGAATATCCAGGTTTTGTTTTAATAAATTGTAATGCCGGTTTTATGGTGTGTTGCGTAGTATGTGCAGCTCCTGAAACCATTCCGTCAGCCAAACCTTTATGTACCATCATGGTTCCAAAATAAGAAACATCAGCCATTAAGTCTTCTGCCATAGCAGGACTTAACCCTTTGTGTTTTCTTAATTCGAATAAAGTATTTGAAAAATCACTAAAATAATCCGATTCAATAGGATTTATAATATCAATTTCATCAAAATCAAAAGAAATATTTAAACGTTTTACAGCTGCCTGAATAAGTACTTTTTTTCCTAAAATAGTTAATTTAACGACTCCTGTTTTTTGAAGTTGTGATGCTGCAATTAATATTCTATCATCATTTCCTTCAGGTAACACAATGTGTTTTTTAACCTGTTTTGCTTTTTTCAATAAATTATATTGAAACATTCTTGGCGTAAGAACATCGGTTCCTTTATAGGTTATTAATTTTTCATTTAAAGCGGCAACATCTACATATTTTTCAAAAATATTGATAGATCTTTTTATTTTATCAACGTTTTCGGCGTAAATATGCGCTCTTACATTTCCTAATTTTGTAGTAACTGCAAAAGTTCCTTCTTTTACCCATAAAATAGGTACGGTTTTCTCTAAACCTTCAATTAATTTAATTATTGATGGATTTAGTTCAATTCCCCCTGTTAAAACAACCCCAGAAATTGGCGGGTAATTCGTTGAAATATTTGCCTGTAACGTTCCTAATAAAATATCAGACCTATCGGCAGGAGTAACAATTACACAATCTTCCGTTAAATGATGCAAATAATTTGCCAATTGCATGGCTCCTACTTTTATATCGCCAGTAATATTATTTAAATAATTTTCACCAAATAAAACTTTAGCATCAATTCTATCTGAAAGCTCTTTAATGGTTGGGTTATTTAATTTTTTATTGATAGGGATTGCATTAATAGAAATATCTTTTGGTAAGTTTTTTCCAACTTCTTTAATGATAATATCAATATTCGATTCTTCAATTTTATTAGCGACAACCGAAATTACTTTAACATCTTTGTTTACAAAAGAATCGTAGGTTAAGCGTAAACCCTGAATAAAATCACCTAATGTTTTATTTAATCCGCCAGAAACTATAATTACAGGAATCCCTAAATTTTTAGCAATTAAAACATTTAAATCCATTTCAATAACAGCTCCGTGGTCTGAAAAATCAGTTCCTTCTACTATTACAAAATCATTTTGTTCTTCTAAAATTTTATATTTTTCAATAATTTCACCAATAACTTCATCTTCTTTATCATCATTTAATTTATTGATTAAATCTGATCGTGTAAAAGCATAACAATCGTCATAAGCACACTTAATTTTAAAATAATTAAGAACGGTATTTATATGATTGTCTTTTTTACCTGCTATCGGATTATCTATAATAGGCCTAAAATAACCAACCTTAGGTTTTTTTCTGAGCAATAATTGCATCAAACCTAAACTCAGCATTGATTTACCTGAATTAGCTTCACTTGCAGCAATATAAACAGCTTTATTCATTTTTATTTTATTTTTTTGCAAAACTAGAATAATTAAAATTACTTTTTCATGATAATTGTTAGTATAAATTACGGCTTTATAATAGACAAAAAATCATAAAAATTACAAGGCTTAAAATAGCTATTTTTTTTTATATAACTATTCAACTCATAAAAAAACCTCTTAAAATATTTTAAGAGGCTGTTTGTTAACATCGTTTATTTTACTATAATATTTCATCTATATTAAAACGAAGCAATACTTCATGCGTTCCGTTTTGATAGGTACTTAAATCATTTAAATATAAGTTGTATCCGTAGCCAATATCAAACCATTTTGTTGCCGATATTAAGCTATTTAATTGAACTGAATTATTCCATGAATATGACATTCCTACATTATAAAGCTCTTTTATATTTAAAACCGTATTTACATCAAAAGACAAAGGCGCACCCTCAATAAAACGAACCAAAACCGATGGTGTTAATTTTAATATTTCGTTTAATTCGAATGTATATCCACCGCCTATATTAACATTATAATGGTTTTTATTTTTTGATTTTCTTTTTAACTCATACAGATTATCAGTCAATAAATTATCAATATATAAATGAGTGTAATAATCTTCATGAACAATAGCAGCTCCAATACTAAAGTTTGGGTTAAATTTATTAATAGGCACCGAAAATAATGCATCATTACTTTGCGCTGTTCTAATTTTATCAATGCTACCACTATAGATATTTCCTTTGGCTTTTATACCAAATAATAAATCGTGATCTCTAGACATTTTAAGCTTGTAAGAAAAATCTAAAGCTACAACCGTTTGATTAAACACAAATATTTTATCGTTAACCACACTTAAACCTAGCCCTACAGCTCCTTTTAATGGAATATTTAAAGAAAAAGTACTTGTTTTTGGTGAATCAGGAATTCCTGACCATTGTTTTCTAGATGAAATTAATAATTCCGTATTATTTTTTTGCCCTGCAAAAGCAGGATTTATTAAGTTTAAACTATAATTATACAATGAATAATCTACATTGTTTTGAGCAATACCCGTGTAAGCCAACGTGATTAATAGCACGAAGGTTAATTTTTTTAATAACATCATTTTTGTTTAGTAATTTATATAAACCCAGCCTTTTAAAACCTTTTTTGTAGCGTTGTTTAACTCTAAAATATAGACATAAGAACCTGCAGGAAGTTTTGATTTTTTGCTTAGTGTTATTTTTCCGTTAGAAGTACCGTCCCAATCATTGTTATACCTAAGCGCCTTATACACTAAATTCCCGTGTCTGTTATAAATACACATCTTATTCTTTGGGTATTTATTTGCAATATCTGCTAATATCATCCAAGTATCATTCACGCCATCACCGTTTGGCGAAAATGCGTTTGTCGTTTTCTGATTCCTTTTTACACGAATTGTAGCGCTGGTGTTTTTTACACACGGGCTTGTTGAAGTGATTGTATAAATATAGGTATTACTGTTCTTTTTAACCCAAGAACCATCAGTAGTTGCAAAGCCATTTAAGGCTGCAAAAAGCTCCTCTTCAGTAGGCTCATAATCTTTTAATATTGATAAAACACCATCTTCACCAGCGCTTTTAACATCCGTTTCTTCTTTAACTGTAATAGTTGCTTTTTTCGGATTACAACCTAAACTTGTAGTTTGTGTATAAGTGTGTACTAAGCCGATTGAAACCCAAACTCCACCTGTTTCAGGAGAACCTCCTAAAGCATCAAATAATTGTTTCCCCGTAGGATTTGTTCCTTTACAAACAGTTAAAGTTCCATCTGTTCCGGCACTTTTTGCTTCGGATTGAATACTCAATTTAAAGGTTTTAGTCGCTGTAACTGACTCTTTTGTAGCCGTTAATGTAAGGGTTACAAAACCTTTAGTCGCATCTTGCTCGCTAGGTGTGTATTTTGATAATAATTTGGTATCATCTTCAAAAACACCAGAACCATCTGTTGTCCATTTTAAATTTGGGTTTTCGGTAACACTTACATCAGAAAAAACAAAACTATTATTTTTACAAACACTAGCTTCTGCCGGGTTTTGCATAGTAATTACAGGCGGCGTAACTTGATCTTGCTTAAATCCGATAATTACCCTAGGTACTTTACGCTCTTTAAGTAAGCCATAATATGAGTGATCACTACCTACATATCCATATTTATTTCTATAACCTGCACGATAGCCAGCTGTCCAAAAAATTTGAAATTTAGGAGTAGGTTTATTATAATCATACGGCATCTGCCCTCCCGAATTTTCATTAATTTCAACCACTAAATTTTTAGTATGATTGTATTTAAAGGGAGTCGAAAAAACAACCGTTACCTCTCCGTTAGCTTGGTTATATTGTATATTTCCGTCAAATACTCGTGTAAAACCAGTAAAGGGAGTTACTGAATTTCTAAAAGTGCTAAGCTCCGTTGTTTTAGCAGCAATTTCTTTCAACCCTAATGTCCATCTATTGAAAGAAGCAATGTTTAAATTACCTGTAGTATTTAATTTAAATGTAAGACTTTTAATATTTCCCGATGTTTTAATTTCAGAACCTAGATATATAAATTGACTATAATTACCATTTTTATGCAAAGCAAGAGGCATGTTTTCACTTACACCTTCATTGTTACCAACACTAATTTTTTGTGCCGATAAAAAGAAGCTAAAAATTAAACAAAAAAAGAGTAGGGTATTTTTTAAAACGAACATTTTTTTTGTCCCAGAGTATTTACTATAACGCATATTTTTATTCTTTTATAAGGAGTTGTAAGAGTCTATTTATCAAAGGTGATGTCGTTTATAATATTTCATCTATATTAAAACGAAGCAATATTTCATGCGTTCCATTTTGATAGGTACTTAAATCATTTAAATATAAGTTGTATCCATAGCCGATATCAAACCATTTTGTTGCCGATATTAAGCTATTTAATTGAACTGAATTATTCCATGAATATGACATTCCTACATTATAAAGCTCTTTTATATTTAAAACCGTATTTACATCAAAAGACAAAGGCGCACCCTCAATAAAACGAACCAAAACCGATGGTGTTAATTTTAATATTTCGTTTAATTCGAATGTATATCCACCACCTATATTAACATTATAATGGTTTTTATTTTTTGATTTTCTTTTTAATTCATACAGATTATCGGTCAGTAAATTATCAATATATAAATGAGTGTAATAATCTTCATGAACAATAGCAGCTCCAATACTAAAGTTTGGGTTAAATTTATTAATAGGCACCGAAAATAATGCATCATTACTTTGCGCTGTTCTAATTTTATCAATGCTACCACTATAGATATTTCCTTTGGCTTTTATACCAAATAATAAATCGTGATCTCTAGACATTTTAAGCTTGTAAGAAAAATCTAAAGCTACAACCGTTTGATTAAACACAAATATTTTATCGTTAACCACACTTAAACCTAGCCCTACAGCTCCTTTTAATGGAATATTTAAAGAAAAAGTACTTGTTTTTGGTGAATCAGGAATTCCTGACCATTGTTTTCTAGATGAAATTAATAATTCCGTATTATTTTTTTGCCCTGCAAAAGCAGGATTTATTAAGTTTAAACTATAATTATACAATGAATAATCTACATTGTTTTGAGCAATACCCGTGTAAGACAACGTGATTAATAGCACGAAGGTTAATTTTTTTAATAACATCATTTTTGTTTAGTAATTTATATAAACCCAGCCTTTTAAAACCTTTTTTGTAGCGTTGTTTAACTCTAAAATATAGACATAAGAACCTACGGGAAGTTTTGATTCTTTATTTATCGTTATTTTTCCGTTAGAAGTACCATCCCAATCATTATTATAGGTAAGCGCCTTATACACTAAATTCCCGTGTCTGTTGTAAATACGCATAATATTCTTTGGATATTTATTTGCAACATCTGGCAGTACTATCCAAGTATCATTCACACCATCACCATTTGGTGAAAATCCATTAGCCACTTCTTGATTCCTTTTTACACGAATTGTAGCTGTTTTATTTTTTGTACATGGGCTGGTCGATGTTACAGTATAAGTGTAAGTATTACTATTGTTTTTAGACCAAGAACCATCCGTATCAGGGAATCCCTTTAAGGCTGTGAATAAATCTTCTTCCGTTGGCTCATAACCCTGTAATATTGATAAAACACCATCTTCACCAGCACTTTTAACATCCGTTTCTTCTTTAACTGTAATAGTTGCTTTTTTCGGATTACAACCTAAACTTGTAGTTTGTGTATAGGTATGTACTAAGCCATTATTCCTCCATGTTCCGCCAGTTTCAGGAGAACCTCCTAAAGCATCAAATAATTGTTTCCCCGTAGGATTTGTTCCTTTACAAACAGTTAAAGTTCCATCTGTTCCGGCACTTTTTGCTTCGGATTGCTCCATCACAATTACTCTTGAAGAATTAGGATTACATCCCAAACTAGCTACCTGTGTATAGGTATATATTAAGCCGTTTGATGTCCAAGTTCCACCAAGATCAGGAGAACCTTCTAAAGCATCGAACAATTGTTTTTCTGTTAAAACTGTTCCTTTACAAACAGTTAACATTCCATTTTCACCAGCATTTCTTGCTGTATCTTCAGTAACAGTTACACTTGCAGATTTCGGATTACAACCTAAATTAGTAGTTTGTGTGTAGGTATGTACCAATCCGTTTTTTGTCCAAGTTCCACCCAATTCAGGATTTCCTTTTAATGCTTGAAATAATTCATCATTTGTAGGATTTATTCCTTTACAAACAGTTAATGTTCCATCTAATCCTGCACTTTTTGCTTCGGATTCTTCATCAACAGTTACACTTGCTGATTTATTATTACAACCTAAATTAGTAGTTTGTGTGTAGGTATGTATCAAGCCGTTTTTTGTCCAAGTTCCACCCAATTCAGGATTTCCTTTTAATGCTTGAAATAATTCATCATTTGTAGGATTTATTCCTTTACAAACAGTTAATGTTCCATCTAATCCTGCACTTTTTGCATCGGATTCTTCATCAACAGTTACACTTGCTGATTTATTATTACAACCTAAATTAGTAGTTTGTGTATACGTATGTACCAATCCGTTTTTTGTCCAAGTTCCACCCAATTCAGGATTTCCTTTTAAAGCAGCGAATAATTCATCATTTGTAGGATTTATTCCTTTACAAACAGTTAATCTTCCGTCTAATCCTGCACTTTTTGCATCGGATTCTTCATCAACAGTTACACTTGCTGATTTATTATTACAACCTAAATTAGTAGTTTGTGTGTAGGTATGTGTCAAGCCGTTTTTTGTCCAAGTTCCACCCAATTCAGGATTTCCTTTTAAAGCAGCGAATAATTCATCATTTGTAGGATTTGTTCCTTTACAAACAGTTAATGCTCCATCTAATCCTGCGCTTTTTGCTTCGGATTCTTCATCAACAGTTACACTTGCAGATTTATTATTACAACCTAAATTAGTAGTTTGTGTGTAGGTATGTACCAATCCATTTTTTGTCCAAGTTCCACCCAATTCAGGATTTCCTTTTAAAGCAGCGAATAATTCATCATTTGTAGGATTTATTCCTTTACAAACAGTTAATGCTCCATCTAATCCTGCGCTTTTTGCTTCGGATTCTTCATCAACAGTTACACTTGCAGATTTATTATTACAACCTAAATTAGTAGTTTGTGTGTAGGTATGTACCAAGCCGTTTTTTGTCCAAGTTCCACCCAATTCAGGATTTCCTTTTAAAGCAGCGAATAATTCATCATTTGTAGGATTTATTCCTTTACAAACAGTTAATCTTCCGTCTAATCCTGCACTTTTTGCATCGGATTCTTCATCAACAGTTACACTTGCAGATTTATTATTACAACCTAAATTAGTAGTTTGTGTGTAGGTATGTATCAAGCCATTTTCTGCCCAAGTTCCACCCAATTCAGGATTTCCTTTTAAAGCAGCAAATAACTCATCATTTGTAGGATTTGTTCCCTTACAAACAGTTAATCTTCCGTCTAATCCTGCACTTTTTGCATCGGATTCTTCATCAACAGTTACACTTGCTGATTTATTATTACAACCTAAATTAGTAGTTTGTGTGTAGGTATGTATCAAGCCATTTTCTGCCCAAGTTCCACCCAATTCAGGATTTCCTTTTAAAGCAGCGAATAACTCATCATTTGTAGGATTTATTCCTTTACAAACAGTTAATGCTCCATCTAATCCTGCACTTTTTGCATCGGATTCTTCATCAACAGTTACACTTGCAGATTTATTGTTACAACCTAAATTAGTAGTTTGTGTGTAGGTATGTACCAATCCATTTTTTGTCCAAGTTCCACCCAATTCAGGATTTCCTTTTAAAGCAGCGAATAATTCATCATTTGTAGGATTTATTCCTTTACAAACAGTTAATGTTCCATCTAATCCTGCACTTTTTGCTTCGGATTCTTCATCAACAGTTACACTTGCAGATTTATTATTACAACCTAAATTAGTAGTTTGTGTGTAGGTATGTATCAAGCCATTTTCTGCCCAAGTTCCACCCAATTCAGGATTTCCTTTTAAAGCAGCGAATAATTCATCATTTGTAGGATTTGTTCCTTTACAAACAGTTAATGCTCCGTCTAATCCTGCACTTTTTGCATCGGATTCTTCATCAACAGTTACACTTGCAGATTTATTATTACAACCTAAATTAGTAGTTTGTGTGTAGGTATGTATCAAGCCATTTTCTGCCCAAGTTCCACCCAATTCAGGATTTCCTTTTAAAGCAGCGAATAACTCATCATTTGTAGGATTTATTCCTTTACAAACAGTTAATCTTCCGTCTAATCCTGCACTTTTTGCATCGGATTCTTCATCAACAGTTACACTTGCTGATTTATTATTACAACCTAAATTAGTAGTTTGTGTGTAGGTATGTACCAATCCATTTTTTGTCCAAGTTCCACCCAATTCAGGATTTCCTTTTAATGCAGCGAATAATTCATCATTTGTAGGATTTATTCCTTTACAAACAGTTAATGCTCCATCTAATCCTGCGCTTTTTGCATCGGATTCTTCATCAACAGTTACACTTGCAGATTTATTATTACAACCTAAATTAGTAGTTTGTGTGTAGGTATGTACCAAGCCGTTTTTTGTCCAAGTTCCACCCAATTCAGGATTTCCTTTTAAAGCAGCGAATAACTCATCATTTGTAGGATTTATTCCTTTACAAACAGTTAATGCTCCATCTAATCCTGCACTTTTTGCTTCGGCTTGAATATTTAATTTAAACGTTTTAGTATCGCTTAATTTTCCTTTTGTAGCTGTTAAACTAAGCGTAACAAAACCTTTAATAACATCTTGATCGCTAGGTGTATATTTTGATAACAATTTGGCATCATCTTCAAAAGTACCCGAACCATCTGTTGTCCATTTTAAATTTGGATTTTCAGTAACACTTATATCTGAAAAAGTAAAACTGTTATTTTCACAAATACTCGCCTCTGCCGGGTTTTGCATGCTGATTACAGGCTGTATTGGTATTGACGCGGGGCTAAATTTAAAATAAGCAATAGGAAGCTCTTTAGAAATAGTTCCTTTAGTCGTTTTTTTACTATTGTTTTTATATCCAGCATAAGCAACTCTATTCTCTCCTTTATTATCCCATAAAAATGAAATAGAACTAAACATACCCATTGCTATTCCTGACTCATTTTCGTAATAGACTAATAAATTTTTTGTTCCAGAATACACAAACTCTTCCGTTAGTGTAATATCACTTCTAGAAGTATCAAAACTAGCACCTGATTTCCAAGTATATTCACCATCAAATACTTTTGTAAAAGTACTCAAATCAGGATGGCTATTATTTGTAATTTCGTTTTCGCTAACCTCCTTTACATAAACACGCTGTTTTTTAGCACGTTTATATGCTTTATTTTTACAATCAGTATAAAAACCAATCGTAGTTAATTTTCCTGCTAAATTATTTAGATCACTTGCCTTATATAACATTAGCGACCAACTATTTTTTTTGCCGCCATTCCAACTTCCGTTATCATATTTTGCAGGACTGTTAGATTGTACCGATTGTCCACAACCACCAGTACCTACAGTAACCTCCATAACTTTAGTAGCTTTAATATTTGCAGGAGTTTTTATTGTTACTTTGGTTTTATCGGCACTAGTAATAGTAGCTGTAAAACTATAATCATTAGGAGTGTTTGTTTTAAATTTAGCAGTATAAGTACCATCCCCATTATCTGTAATATTTGAAATGCCAACAGGTGAAAAACTTAATTTCCCTCCCGATTTATTTAATTTTTTCCCATCTTTATCTTTTAGAACAACAGTAATCGTAGCTATCTCTTTATTATTAGCCCCAATTACAGGCTTGTCAACACTAAGAGTAGAATGTAATTCCGATGCTTTTACAGGCGGAGTATTTACAACAGCTTTAAACCCTATGATTACTTGAGGAGTAGAATTTTCTTTTAGTAAACCATACCTAATTTGATCATGAGTAATATAACTATATGCAGTTCTATAACCAAATCTATCTCCACCCGGCCAAAAAACCTTAAATTTAGGCGAAGGAGTAGGAGGGTAATATGGTATGTACATTGCTCCAGGGGTATTTTCTGTAATTTCTACGACTAAATTTTTATGTTTAACGTAATTAAAACTAGAACTAAAAGGGATTTTTACATAGCCTGTATTCTTATCGTATTGAATACTCCCATTAAATACCTCAGTAAATCCACTAAATTTCTTAACAGTCTGACCTCTACCGTAATCAAATTCACTTGATCTTCTTGAAATTAACTTTAATCGAACTGTCCAATTTCTAAATGAACTAATATCTATATTACCAGTTGTATTTAATTTAAAAGTAAGACTTTCTATTTTTCCGCTTTGTTTTATCTCCGAACCTAAATAAATAATCTGACTATAATTATTACTTTTTCGAATATTAATAACAGAATTATCACCAGTACTTCCACCACCACCTATAGATACATTTTGTGCCGACAAAAAGAAACTAAAATTTAAACAAAAGAAGAGCAGAATACTTTTAATAAAGAATATTTTATTACCCCTAATAGATTTACTAAACAACATGTTTTGATTATTTTTGCGCAAATTTATATTTATTTATTCTAAATAAAGATTGAAATTCACATTATTTTAACAATTATATAATACTAACAACTCTTTCATTTAAAATACTATGGAACTCATAATGTAATAATCTGAACTACAGGTTAATGTATTTTCTTAAACACTATACAAATGCGAATTATTTTTTATAAAAAATTTAGAATGAATAAAAAAAAGCCTTTTATCCGCTGCTTTTTGACATAAAATCAAGAAAATTATTATTTAAAAAAGCTTAACAATAAAAAAGAGGATCATAAAAATCGCTATCTAATTAAATAAAATATTGAATACGACAGGTTCTTTTAGTTTAAAAAATTATAATTTTACCATTTCTAGTTCAATTTAGTGCAAGACATTTCTATTTTTTGAAGCAATTTCCCGCTTTCCGCACTCGCTTTTTTTTGAAGAAAAATCAAAAAAAGAGCTCAAACAAAGCTTCAATCGGGGCTAGGCATTTTTGCTAATTTTCATAAATCGATACATCAATTATAATTCCACCAATCTCTACCCTGTTAGTCCGAGTACGAGTAATTTTTTCCTTCAAAAATTAAACAAACGTCATGCTTAATTTAGTTAGTTCAGCATCCCATCAAAAAGGGAACTACGATAAAACAAAAAAGACCTCACAGGTTTTAAAACCTGTGAGGTCTAACTCACTACTATTTAATAAGAATTTTAACTTTGGGTAAATAAACTAATCTTTATATTTTTTTTAGAAAAACAAAAAAATAAGACACAAAAAAAACCTCAATCTAAAAAGATTGAGGTTTCAAAGAAAGGCAACGACCTACTCTCCCACCATTGGCAGTACCATCGGCGCAAATGGGCTTAACTTCTCTGTTCGGGATGGAAAGAGGTGAGCCCCATTGCGATAATCACCTTAAATCGTTTCAGTATATTTCAACTGTATAAGTTAACATATTGGTAAAAATTACATCGTAAATAATCAAAAGAGTTTCGCTTGCGCCCTTACGAGCGCAAGACTTTCTACATAAGCCTATGGGTTATTAGTAATACTCGGCTATGACATTACTGCCTTTACACCTGTATCCTATCAACGTGGTAATCTTCCACGACCCTTTAAAGAAATCTCATCTTGTGGTGGGTTTCGCGCTTATATGCTTTCAGCGCTTATCCCTTCCCAACGTAGCTACTCTGCAATGCTCCTGGCGGAACAACAGATACACCAGAGGTTAGTTCAACTCGGTCCTCTCGTACTAAAGTCAAATCCACTCAAATTTCTAACGCCCACAGCAGATAGAGACCGAACTGTCTCACGACGTTCTGAACCCAGCTCGCGTGCCACTTTAATGGGCGAACAGCCCAACCCTTGGGACCTTCTCCAGCCCCAGGATGTGACGAGCCGACATCGAGGTGCCAAACCCCCCCGTCGATGTGAGCTCTTGGGGGAGATCAGCCTGTTATCCCCGGAGTACCTTTTATCCTTTGAGCGATGGCCCTTCCATGCGGAACCACCGGATCACTATGCTCTACTTTCGTACCTGATCGACCTGTATGTCTCTCAGTCAAGCTCCCTTATGCCATTGCACTCTACGCACGGTTACCAAACGTGCTGAGGGAACCTTTAGAAGCCTCCGTTACTCTTTTGGAGGCGACCACCCCAGTCAAACTACCCACCACGCACTGTTCTCATTGCTGAGTTAGATTCTAGATAAGCAAAGGGTGGTATTTCAAGGACAACTCCACAACGCCTAGCGACGCCGCTTCATAGTCTCCCACCTATCCTACACATTACTTATCCAAAACCAATACGAAGCTATAGTAAAGGTTCACGGGGTCTTTTCGTCCCGCTGCGGGTAATCGGCATCTTCACCGATACTACAATTTCACCGAGCTCATGGCTGAGACAGTGTCCAGATCGTTGCACCATTCGTGCAGGTCGGAACTTACCCGACAAGGAATTTCGCTACCTTAGGACCGTTATAGTTACGGCCGCCGTTTACTGGGGCTTCATTTCATTGCTTCGCCGAAGCTAACAACTCCACTTAACCTTCCAGCACCGGGCAGGTGTCAGGCCTTATACATCATCTTTCAATTTAGCAAAGCCCTGTGTTTTTGATAAACAGTCGCCTGGACCTTTTCACTGCGGCCCATCCGAAGATGGGCGACCCTTCTCCCGAAGTTACGGGTCGATTTTGCCTAGTTCCTTAGCCATGAATCACTCGAGCACCTTAGAATTCTCATCCCAACTACCTGTGTCGGTTTACGGTACGGGTTCTCATAATCTGAAGCTTAGAGGTTTTTCTTGGAAGCCTTTAGGCACACTATCAACGCATCCGAAGATTTGTTGTACTATCACATTTCACCTAGATCAGCGGATTTGCCTACTGTTCTAATAGCTACATGCTTCAACGAACTATTCCGTCAGTTCGCGGTGCTTTCATTACTCCGTCACCCCATCGCAATTATAAGAAGTACAGGAATATTAACCTGTTATCCATCGACTACTCCCTTCGGATTCGCCTTAGGACCCGACTAACCCTCAGCTGATTAGCATCGCTGAGGAAACCTTAGTCTTTCGGTGAGGGGGTTTCTCGCCCCCTTTATCGTTACTTATGCCTACATTTTCTTTTCTATCCGCTCCAGCATTCCTTACAGAACACCTTCGGCGCAAATAGAATGCTCCCCTACCACTTATACAAAGTATAAATCCATAGCTTCGGTAATATGTTTATGCCCGATTATTATCCATGCAAAACCGCTCGACTAGTGAGCTGTTACGCACTCTTTAAATGAATGGCTGCTTCCAAGC